>NZ_BAAJLS010000001.1:0-808662 GCF_057539655.1 Alteromonas sp. 4NH20-0056
TTCATAAGACTCAATGGTTCAACAACATCGTTGCGAGCCAGCAGCAGCGTCCACCATCTCCTCTAAATAATTCAGTAGTTCATAAGACTCAATGATTCAATAACTTCGTTGCTAACCGGCCGTTCTTTATCGTTGATAATCACCACAAACCGCCCTTCTTACATATTTGTTATATTGGTGTTAATCTCTAAATATCCAAACAGTGTGTATTCACTCGCTTTAAACACGCGAAGGTAACGATGAAGCTGCAAACCGCAAAGCAAGTAAAAATGCTTGTGGCTGAAGACCACGTATTAGCAAAAAGTCATATTAAATATGCTTTGGAGCAATTAGGGTTTCAGCACATAGACTACGTAGATAGAGCCTCTGATGCATTCAATGCCATTAGCAACAAACAATATGATGTTGTTATATGTGCTTACGATTTGAAAGAAGAGCAAGCAGGTTTCTATTTATACGAACGCCTTCATGCAGAGTCACTGTTGCCATTAACATCGGCATTTGTCTTTACTAGCGCCGACACATCAAGCGCAACCGTCCACGCGATTATCGAGCTACAACCCGATGAATTTATCGCAAAACCGTTTTCTGTTAATGAACTAGATAAACGTTTAGGTCGCGTTATTGCCAGAAAGCAAGCGCTAGCGCCCGTGTATGCGTGCATGGATTCAGGTGAATTTTCTGATGCACTTGACGCAGTAGAGCGCTTTTTACTTGAGCCAAAGCACGCACATTACTATCCTTTGGCACTAAAGATTAAGGGTGACTTACTATTATTGTGCGAGCGCTACAACGAAGCGCTCGCGTTTTTTGAATCAATCATCAATGTACAGCCCTTCTCGTGGGCCACACTTGGTTTGGTGCAGTGTTACATTCAGCAAAACGAATTCGACATAGCAGAAAAAACACTCATTCATTTAGCCCTGCAAAACAAGCGTATGTTAGTTGCTTACGATATGCTCGCCGAATTACAGATTAAGCAAAATGCATTTGAAGAAGCGCTAGAATGTATTGATGTTGCTACCGACATATCACCGAGGAGCATTGCGCGTCATCAAAAGGCAGTCGAACTTTCTCGACTTACACACGATTATGAGACCCAGTATAATAGCGCTAAAAAAGTGGTGCGATTCGCTCGAAACTCTATTCATGACACACCCGATATCTATTTGAGTGCAGCCAGAGCTGGCGTCGATTACGCAATGACAGCGGAACCTGAACTAACTCGACATATTGTAAAGCAAAGCAGTGACTACCTCGCGCAGTTGAAAGCAACTCACGCCAAGGCTGAGGTACAACATGAAGTTAATGTCATCAATGCCCGCGTGTTGTACTTGAAAGACGACATGGAAAGCGCGAAAGCACTGCTAAATACCATTGATGCTGAAGCCCTTAGCGAGCAATCACCCGAAGCGCTTATCGATGCTGCGAAAGCCTTTAACGACGTTGGCTTGAAGAAAAGTGCATTGCAAATACTCGACACGTTAGAAAAAAAGTTAGAAAGCGACGATACCGCTAGTGCATTACTGTGTGAATATGTAAAGCAGGAGAAAGCTGAGAAAGCGTCTATTTCAATAAGCCCTAAAAACCTCAACAATGCTGCAGTGCTGCATTATCAAAAAGGTGAAATGGCTAAGTCGTTTGCGACTTTTGAGCAGGCCTTTAAGGTTATGCCAAAAAACGCTGCTATCGCCCTTAATTTGCTGCAAGCAACCGTAATGAGGAAAAAGCGAAAAAGCGGAGACTCGCAAGGTGACGAACGATTAATAAAGCAATGTCGTGAAACGTTAGAAAATGCAAAATTAACCGAAGAACAACGTTCTCGCTATGAAAATATTAAACTTATTCTTCGTCAGGTTGCATAAACCACTACGGTCTCTTGATAAACGCTATCTTTGTATTCAAATTCATGACTAAACGTCATACCTAACTTTTTCATGATATTGATAGAAGCGATGTTGTCTGGGTTTGCAATAGCTGAAAACTTATCAATACCGGTTAGATAAAGCGCTTCTTTTACGTGCCTAGCGGCCTCTGTGGCATACCCATTTCCCCAACTGTCGTAACGAAATCGCCATCCAAGCTCTATATTGTTTGTTTCTGGGTGTTGAGTAAAAAATCCGAAAGGCCGAACGAGGATCCATCCTATATCTTGTTTAGTGTCTATAACCCTTATACGCCATAGCCCCCACCCTAATGGATGGTTAGAATACGCTTGAAAACGCGGAACAAACACTTGCTCAATTTCTTCGCGGGTCGATTTTCTTCCCCCATTGATAAAGCGCATTACGCGTTCGTCTTGGTCAAGATCCCATAGAAACTCGCTATCAGATTCCGTTACATAGTGATATGACAGCCGCTCACTATCGCCTATATGCATAAACGTCCTTTTTAATTATTGTTTTAGTTGCATGTCTTTTTAGCAATATAGTCTATTTTATACACATAGCCAAAACTTAATGTAAGCGCTACCCACCCAGCATCGCAAGGTGCTTTGTTGCACCAGTATTCCCTTCATGAAGGTAGTGTGTTTTATGTTTACCACCCAAACAGGCTTTTAAAAACGCTTGCGTTCCTTCAACATCACCATCGCGCAAATACGGGCGTAAACTAATACCGTTCTCACTGAACAAACACAGGTGTAAATTCCCATTTGCAGCTACTCGCAAACGGTTGCATGTGTTACAGAAGTCTTTACTGTAAGGCAGTATCAGGCCTATTTTCCCTTTGTAATCAGGGTGAGTAAACTCTTGTGCCGGCCCGGCGTCTTGTCTTCTTTGAACGCGCTGCCAGCCCGTCGCCAACAATTTATTTTTAAGTGGAATACCGCTTTGGTGTTGCTGAGCAAAAAATGAGGTGGTGTCGCCCGTTTCCATTAACTCGATAAACCTAAGCGTAATAGGCATGGTTTTAATCCACGCTAAGAAACGATTAAAGCGAGATTCTGAGAAGTCGTTAAGAAGAACGGTATTAACTTTAACATCAAGGCCGACCTCTACTGCCTTATCTAGCCCCTTCAATATTACGTTTAGTTTATCTTGGCCGGTTATCGCTGCAAATTGTCGTGGGTCTAAGCTATCAATACTAACATTTACTTGATCTAAGCCCGCGCTTTTCCACGCTACTGCCCCACTATTTAAACGTGCGCCGTGCGTTGTCATTGCCACGCGCTCAATACCTGGCGTAGATGCAGTAAGAGAAAGAATATCGAGAAAATCTCTTCTAAGGGTTGGCTCTCCCCCTGTCAGGCGTACCTTTGACGTCCCCAAACCTGAAAAAGCACGGAGCAACGTGTCTATTTCATAGAGAGATAAGAAATGATCATTTGAAGGGCCTTGGTAACCATCGGGTAGACAATACTGACATCGAAAGTTACACGCCTCTGTCACCGATAAGCGTAAATAGTGAAATTGACGGCCAAAACTATCTTCTAACAAACGATTTCCTAAAGAGGCTAAAAACAACACCTAACATAACAAATAACACGCATAATTCCGAGCACAACCTATGCGCTGTAGACTAAGCAGACTTGATCTAATCGCTAACATTTACGGTAAGCGATACAGATAGGACCCTCAATTTCTCAAATACTATTCATAATACAGAGAAACCAACGAATTTCGCTGAACCTTATACAGTAAATGCGTGTAATTATTACGCTTTAACCAATATCCGTTATACCATTGACCCATTCTACCTCGGCACTTTGTAATCATGCGACGAAATCGATTTCCAATAGACGACAACGAACCCGTAAAATGGCGAGTATTAACCCAACTGTGGCCATACTTATTAGAATTCAAACATAGAGTCGGCCTAGCGCTACTTTGTCTTATTGCAGCAAAGGTCGCTAGCATCGGGTTGCCTTATGTATTGAAGTATACTGTCGATAGCCTGAATGGCGACCTCACCACGTTAGCTGTGGCCGTCCCTATCAGCCTGATTATTGCTTACGGGGCATTGAGGCTAACGAACGTGTTGTTAGGTGAAGTGCGTGACACCCTATTTGGCCGTGTCACCGAACGCGCCATGCGCCGACTTGGGCTTAAAGTTTTCAAACACCTCCATAATTTAGACCTCACTTTCCATTTAAATCGTAGGACAGGCGGGCTATCGAGAGACATTGAACGTGGAACCACCGGCATTGGCTTTTTAATGCGCTTTATGGTGTTTAATATCGTTCCCACGCTGCTAGAAATCAGCTTAGTTGTCGGGCTACTATTGATACAGTTTGGGTGGTCTTTTGCCACTATTATTGTGGTAAGTGTTGTCACCTACGTAACCTTTTCAATGAAAGCAACGCACTGGCGAACGCGTTTTGTTACTCAAATGAATGAAGCTGATTCAACGACTAACTCCCGTGCCGTAGACAGCTTACTTAATTTTGAAACCGTAAAATATTTTAACAATGAGCGTTTTGAAGCCAATCGATATGATGATGATTTAGCAAACTGGGAAGTTGCACGACGAAAAAACCGATTATCCCTATTCGCGCTCAACGGGGGGCAAGCAAGTATAATTGCACTTGCCATGACAGCTATGATGGCCAATGCTGCATTTGGTGTAATGGACGGCACCATGACGATAGGCGACTTTGTATTGATAAATGCCTTCACAATGCAGATTTTCATGCCGCTCAATTTTCTTGGGTTTGTGTACCGTGAGATTCGTGGTTCACTCGCTAATATCGACAAGTTATTTGCGTTACTCGAACAAACGCCGCTTATTAAAGATGCACCACACGCCACTACGTTGAGGGCTTCCAACCCAAGCATCCGCTTCAACAACATTCATTTTCATTACCAAGAAGCACGGCCCATTTTAAAAGGCGTTAGCTTTGACGTTCCTGCTGGCGCAAAAGTGGCGGTGGTAGGAGAAAGCGGTGCTGGGAAATCTACGTTGATGAAATTGCTCTTCCGCTTTTATGACACTACCTCAGGCGACATTGAGATTAATGGACAGTCAATAAGGGAAGTTACTCAAGAGAGCCTGCGTACCAATATTGGGATTGTGCCGCAAGATACCGTGTTATTTAACACCACGTTACTTGAAAACATACGGTATGCAAAACCCGACGCGTCACTTGATGAAGTGAAGCACGTAGTAGCGCTGGCGCATTTAACTGCATTTATCGAAAAACTGCCTGACGGGTTAGATACCACGGTAGGCGAACGCGGGCTAAAATTGTCTGGCGGAGAAAAGCAGCGAGTTGCCATTGCACGAGCCCTGCTCAAAGGTACGCCTATCATGATTTTCGATGAGGCCACCTCGTCACTCGATAGCGGCTCTGAGCAAGCGATTCTTGGTGCGCTTCGCAACGCAGCGAAAGGCCACACCAGTTTAGTCATTGCGCACCGCCTTTCGACAGTGATTGACGCCGATATGATATTAGTACTGAAAAACGGTGTGATCATTGAGAGAGGTACGCATAACGAGCTCCTCTCTTTACAGGGTGAATACGCCAATTTGTGGCGCGCGCAACAGGAGTAGCGCGCTCGTTGCTTACAACTTGCGTCTTAACGCTGGCAACAATAGAAGCAGACTAAACAGTAACAAGGTTGAGGGGGCGCTGACCTTTGCAGCGTCATCGGTCACTAGGCGGTCGCTTGAAATTTGAATTGCGTAATCTCCGGTACGACTATCACCATTAATATCTTCAAAGTTTATTGCCCCAGAGCCCGCCCATAGGCTATCGTCGTTGAAATCGATTACTCCACCCTGTACTGCGCCATTTAAGAAATTGTTGTATTGCACAAGCACCGCTACATAGCTACCTGCAGTCAGCGTCTCAATGATCTCTGCGTCAAAACTCGTTAAACTTCTGTCATCATTGTCTTTAATAAATTCGCCTATCGACGAGAAGAGAAACAACACGGTATCAAAGCCGCCTTCGGGAATAAACGTGGTATCAAGTAAGTCGCCACCTGAGTAGCCAAACGACGTAATCGTTACCTCGGTGGTATCCGTCACGGTAAAAGGCATATAAAAACGCTCATCGTCATCAGTAAAGGTGCCGGTAAACGTAATAAACGCTGCACTTGAACATGATGAAAAAGCGAGAAGGAAAAGTAACGACAATAATCTCATTAAGGCCTCGAAATTAGGTTAAGACAAAAGTATAAGAGCAATATTAACTAAGCAAAATTTGAGCCTAAAATTTAACACAATACTATCAGAGACTTACAAACTAGCTGAACGCCGACTGTTAACTTTTTTGACAGTTTCCTTTACCGTATACGCAATGAAGTTATCTTGTGGGTTTCGATGAACGCAGAATTAGTTAAACACGCTATCAACAGTGTGATGCCTTTTGGAAAATACGCAGGTCGTAGGTTATTTCACCTGCCCGAGCCCTATTTAGTGTGGTTTCATAGCAAGGGGTTTCCTGACAATGAACTCGGCCAACAGCTCGCGCTTATCTATGAAATAAAGCTCAACGGCTTAGAATCTGTGGTAGCGCCTTTACTTGACGATGACTAATTTCTATCTACATACTGCTAGTGAAGAATGAAAGCACACACTAAACGACGCAAAGATGACAGGGTCAATCAACGTATCTTAGCGCTTCACCAAAAAATGGTAGATAAAATCCTTGCACACCCCACCTTGCTTGAGCCGATAAAGAACACGCTTGAAATGCGCTATAAAGCAAAACTCATGCGGTACGGCAGTTATATGTTGTGGTCTAGTATTTTAGAAACCATCGACACACCTGAACTATTCAGGTCGCTGGTGCTTGCTGACGATACGCGTACAGCAAACTTGCGAAGAGAAACTATATTAACGGGAATATTAACCGAAGAAGAAAGGCGCGATGTGTTGGCGTCAATAAATGAGTAAGAGGAGATTATCTCTCCTCTTACTACCTATATTATGCGTGCTTTAGATGGTCGGCAACCAAGAATGCCATTTCTAACACTTGGTCTGCATTTAATCGCGGGTCACATTGCGTTTTATAGGCTTGAGCTAAGTCGTCGTCACTTATTGCATAAGCGCCACCCGTACACTCTGTTACATGCTGACCTGTCATTTCTAAGTGAATACCACCTGCGTGCGTACCTTCCGCGTTATGGGCTTGGAAAAACTGTTTAATTTCTTTCAAAATAGCATCGAAATTTCTTGTTTTATAACCACTTGACGCTTTAAACGTATTGCCGTGCATTGGGTCTGAACTCCACACCACGTGGCGCCCTTCCGCTTTTACTCTTCTAAGCAGTCGTGGCAAATTATCTGCCAAATTATCTGCCCCCATACGTGTAATTAACGTTAATCTACCCGGATCGTTATTCGGGTTAAGCGCATCAATCAAACGAATTAGATCGTCTTCCTGCATGCTCGGGCCCACTTTCACACCGATGGGGTTATGAATGCCGCGGAAAAACTCAATATGCGCATGGTCTAACTGACGCGTTCTTTCACCAATCCACACCATATGTGCCGAGCAATCATAAGGCTTACCAGTTAGGGTATCGATACGTGTAAGTGCTTGCTCATAGTTTAATAGCAAGGCCTCATGCGAGGTAAACAGTGACGTTTCGTGTAACGTCGTGCTGGTTTTAGCATTAATACCAATCACATCCATAAACGCTAGCGTGTCTTGAATACGAAGCGCCATATCATGATAGCGCTCTTTTAACGGGTTATTTTCTACAAACGCCATGTTCCAGCGATTCACTTCATGTAAATCGGCAAGCCCACCTTGTGCAAATGCACGCAGCAAGTTTAGCGTTGATGCACTTCGATGATAGGCTTCTAGAAGACGCTCTGGATCAGGTCGGCGTGATGCCTCGGTAAATTCAAAGCTATTAATAATATCACCACGGTAACTAGGTAATGTTACGCCGTTAATCGTTTCCATGTCTGATGAACGAGGCTTAGCATACTGCCCAGCCATACGCGCTACCTTAGTAACGGGGCAACGACCAGCAAACGTCAGCACGATAGCCATTTGTAAAAGAACTTTGAACGTATCTCTAATTTTAGGCGCGTTGAACTCATCAAACGATTCTGCGCAATCGCCACCTTGAAGTAAGAAGCCTTTACCTAAACTCACTTCACCAAGCTGGCGTCTAAGTTCGCGCGCTTCTGCAGCAAAAACCAACGGTGGATAAGTACTTAGCGTCTGCTCTACTTCATGCAAGCGCACTTGATCGTCGTAATGAGGTTGCTGAAGAATAGGTTTGCTTCTCCAGCTGTCTACTTGCCAATTGCTCAATGAGGTTCTCCCGAAAATATGAATGCACCAACGACAAACCACAATGCCGCGCTGGTTGTAAGAATCGTAACTGGTCTAGCACTTTACCATATCTGGTGAAAGGAAATAGGGGCGCATGCTTGAATTTCTAGAAAGTTATCGTGCTTGCTTATAGCAAAATGACAGTTAAACGTCGTTTCAAGATTATCTTTTGTTACAACCTGTCGTGGAATACCGCTGTCTATCATGCTCCCCTGCTTTAACAACCACACATGCGAACTGTAATTGGCACTTAAAGCAAGGTCATGAGAACTCATTACTACCGTATTTCCTCGCGCGCAAAGGGTTTGAAGTAACGAGACCAGTGCATACTGATGACGAATATCTAGCCCCTGAAGTGGTTCATCGAGCAATATAATTGCTGCCCCCTTCGTGACTGCTGGCCATACTTGAAGTAGAACGCGACATAGCTCTACGCGCTGACGTTCTCCGCCTGACAGTGTATTTAATGACTTACTAGCAAATTGCTGTACTTCTAGTGCGGCTTCGACAATATCAGGCACATCGTTGCCATTTGCCTTATAAGTAGAGTAAAAAGACAAATATTCTGACACTTGCAATGGAAAGGCTGAATAATTTTGCTGGCCCAGCATGCACCTTATGCCTGCTAAGCTTGAAAGCGGCCACGTTGCTATGGCGTTACCTAACAGCGTACATGATCCTTCATCGATAGGGGTAATCCCCGCGATAACATTTAATAGCGTAGATTTCCCCGCTCCATTTGGACCAACAAGGTGCACACAATCGCCCTGATTTATCTGACCGGTAATATCGGCCAACCGTTTATCTACATCGATTGATGTTAATAACACCACGTTCGTCATCGCACATGCCCTTTAAAAAGCGCATAGACCAATAATGGCCCTCCAAGGGTAGCCGTTATCATCGACACCGGAAGCGTTATCACGCTAGTTAACTCAGACGCGCACGCTACCAATAACAACAACACGCCTCCCGCCAGTGCTGACAAAGGAAGCAGTAAGCGGTTGTCGTGCCCTAGCAATAGGCGCAGAACGTGTGGAATTAACAATCCAACGAATGCAATGGCACCGGCAATAGACACCGCAGCGCCAACTGCAATGGCACTTGCTAGTAACGTGCGCTCTGTGAGTTGTTGCACGTTTACCCCACTGCTAATGGCTGCAATATCTCCCGCATACAACTTATTTAGCGATGTCCCTTGTCTTATTTGATACACCACACTCACAATAATAACCGGGCCACTTACCCATAAAATGGGCCAAGTAGTTTGGTATAAACTGCCCATTAGCCAAAAGGTAAGGTTTCTTAGCGACTGCGCATCACTAAATAAATACAGCCACCCCACCACCGCACCACTTAACGTAGATACAGCAATACCCGATAAGATTACGGCGGTTACAGAGCCCTGTAGGCGTCTCGCAAGACGGTAAATAAGAAAGGTGGTAAACAGTGCACCCGCAAAGCAACTGGCTGGCAGAATGACATAAAGAAAAGGCTCAGCCCAAGCGGGTGTTGCTAACAACATAAATGCAGCAACCAAACTTGCTCCACTAGTGATCCCAATGATCCCAGGGTCGGCTAAGGGGTTTCGAAGCACGACTTGCAGCGTGGCTCCACTTGTCGCAAGCGCAGCGCCAACGAGTAAAGCAGTCACCACCAGAGGCAACTGAACATGGGTGAATATATGTTGCTTTAACGCAATCGGCGCTTGCTCAAACCATACATTCCACATTATGCCTACTACAAATACCATAAGCGCCGAAACAAGCAGCCCTATGACAAGTGTTTTTGGCACGCGCTGTGACATTATTGATTCTGTTTTATGTGAGCAATTAAGCCATCTGACGCTTCCTCGATAAGATCAAGTACAAGGTCAAACCCTTTTTTGCCACCGTAGTAAGGGTCTGGTACTTCTTTATCTTCACTATCAGCAAACGCTAAAAACAAATGCACCTTATTATGGTGTTGCGACGGCGACATTCCGCGAAGGTTAGATAAGTTACTTTCATCCATAGCCAAAATATAATCGAACTTTTCAAAATCGCTTTCATCAACGCGGCGACATTTAAGCCCCTTAAAGCTGTAGCCTCTCTCGACCCCCGCTGCTTGAGAGCGCTTATCTGGCGATTTGCCGATATGATAGCCATGGGTACCTGCCGAGTCGATAACAAGGTCTAACCCCGCATTGGCTGCTTTATGTTTGAAGACCGCCTCTGCGGTTGGCGAGCGACAAATATTGCCCAAGCATACGAAAAGAACAGAGGTTTTTTGACTCATTTGAACAATCCTATTGTGGCTATAAACGGGTATGACTAAACTTTTTTAATTCAATCACGTATGATACGCCGTCAGAAAAAATGTGGAACTGTTATGACCGCACATGTATTAATGTTAAGTAGTTCACGCCAAGGCAATGAACCCTATCTGGAACATGCGAGCGCGCATATTCTTGCACACTTAGGTGATGTTCGCGACATCATCTTTATTCCCTACGCCGCCGTAACCCAAAGTTACGATGCCTATGTGCATGCCGTTGCGAACGCGTTACCTCAATGTAATGTCATCGGATTGCATACCGTAGACAACCCTGTGGCCGCAATACAGTCTGCCAAGAAAAATAATCAGGCAATTGTGGTGGGCGGAGGAAATACATTCCATTTGCTGTATACGCTATACAACACTGCCTTAATGGTGCCAATAAAGCATGCAATAGCAGACGGTACGCCATACATCGGCTGGAGTGCTGGGTCTAATATTTGCGGAATGACCATTAGCACAACCAATGATATGCCAATCATTGCCCCTCCTAGCTTTGAAGCGCTCGGTGTTGTTCCCTTTCAGCTAAACCCGCATTACAGTGACTTCCATCCCCCTGGTCACAACGGTGAAACTCGTGACCAGCGCTTAACGGAATTTACTACGCTCTACCCTGCCATGCCGGTGGTGGGAATAAGGGAAGGCACAGCATTACGGTTATCAAATAATGCATTGACCCTACTAGGCGATAAAGGTGGCTTTATCTTTTTAGGCAAAGAAAAAACCGCCATAACACCGCAGCAAGATTTAACAGAGCTTTTGGATAACCCGCTGTAATGCCTCAGCACTTGGTTCTTGTTGGAAAGGGATTTCCAACAGCAGAGGTGCGGGCATTGCGTGTTTAAGCGTCGCTAAGTTTTCGTCATAACGTGACATGTACCCAGTAATGTCATTCGCTATCCACCCCACAAGGTTTACGCCTTGCTGCTGCATTACCTTCGCCGTAAGCAGAGCATGATTTAAACACCCTAGCTTCATACCAACCACTAAAATTACGTCCATTTCCAATGACGCGACGACATCGGATAAAAAGGTATCATCACTAAGAGGAAGCTGCCATCCACCCGCTCCTTCCATTAGTAATAGATCAGGGGAATATCGTTCTAAATGACGAAGACCTGCGGTTATCGCTTCAGCGGTCAACGTAACGCCCGCCTCTTTTGCGGCAATGTGAGGTGCAATGGGTGGCACTAACGCAATAGGATTCACCTCTTTAATCGATACCGCTATGCTGCTTGCAGCGTGCAAACTTGCTGCATCCTCGTTAACCCAATTACCCTCGATATTGTCACACCCCGCCGCAATAGGTTTATAACCCAATGTCGACTTGCCAAGCATGGCTGCACTTTTAAGAAGGTGGCTCGTGACATACGTTTTCCCCACCTCGGTGTCGGTACCCGTAATGAAGTATTGTTTCATGATTTTTCTAACCTAAAATGGCTAACGCGATAGGTAAGCGGAAGCTTGCCTTCAACCCCAAACCGGTTTTCATAAGCTATACCTAGTTTTTTGATATCTCGCCTTGAAAGCGTTCCATGGCGTTTTCCCGTCTCACCTGCGCCAACGCCTTTGATAGAACGCAATAAGTTCATCACGTCAGCGTGAGTGTCTACATAATCTTTAGTGATCAGTCGCGATACTTTGAATCCAGCACTATGAAAACTGGCAAGCCATGAAGCGGTGGTAGGCAATGGTGTTACTGCCTCAGGTAATTGAGCCAGTAGCCTTGATGAATGTAACTCTTGAAAAGATCCTGCAACCATAATGCTAAGCTCAGCTTCTCCGCCTACACGTAAAACGCGAGCACATTCGTCAGCCACGCACTGTGTGTCCGCACACCATTGCAGCGCCATAGAAGAAAACACCCCGTCTATCTGACTATTTTCAAACGGCAGTGCCAGAGCGCTTCCTTGAATAAAAGGAACATCAGGGTAGCGCGCTTGGGCCTCATCTATCATGCCGGCAGCGATATCAACTCCGGTAATCTCGGCCCCTCGCTGAAACAATGTTTGGGTGTGCGCCCCTGTTCCACAACCAATATCTACCCACTGCCCATGAAGCTCCGGCGGTAAATTTGAGAGCGCAGCATTGGCAATTCTACGCTGTATTTTTGCTTGCGCATCGTACTGAGTGGCTGCTTTTGAAAACCGATTTGCTAGTGTATTTTCATCAATAACGTCAGCGTTACTGTCAACATTATCAATGTGCTCGACAAGTATTGGCTGGCTTACAGATTTAAAAAGCGCATTCATAATGCTGACTCACAGGCTAATGATAAGGCATCGATCAATACATCGATATCTTGAGCACGATGTGTGGACGACAAGGTAATACGCAGACGGTCTTGGCCTTTTGGTACTGTTGGATAACGTATAGCCGGGATCCACATTCCCCGCTGTTTCAATGCATCACTCAACGCAAGTGCGGCCTCTGGACTACCAACGATAATGGGCTGTATAGCAGAATGAGAGGGCAATAACGTCAAAGGAGATGACAAGCCAAACTGCGCTTCAAAAGCCTGTTTAAATAGCGCTACGTTATGATTGAGGGCATCTCGTCGTTCACTGTCGTTTGCAATATGAGTAAAAGAGTACAGCGTTGCTACTGCTTGTGCAGGAGGCATTGCTGTTGAGTAAACATAGTGACGAGCATAATTAACCAAATAATCAATCAGCGTTTGGCTTCCTGCTATAAACGCACCGGCGGTGCCTATCGCTTTGCCGAATGTGCCCATGACTACGGGTACTTGTTCCTGCGATAACGAATGCGCTTCAATTGTCCCGAAGCCTGACTGTCCGAGCACGCCCATTCCATGCGCATCATCAAGCATAAACCAACTTTTATGGGCCAAAGCACGTTGCGCGATTGCTTCAACTGGAGCAACATCGCCATCCATACTAAATACTCCCTCACTGGCGATAAGAACATCTTCACTTTGGGTAGAAGACAACAACGCATCCAAATGCGTCATGTCGTTGTGTTTAAAACGCCGTAATCTTGCGTCGCTAGATGTGGCTGCTTCTAGAAACGAGGCATGCATAAGTTTGTCTGCAACAATATCACCGCCGGCAGCCATCAATGCCATGCACAACGCTTGATTAGCGGCAAAACCTGAATTAAAGAGCAATGCGGCTTCACGGTTGAGCCCATCGGCAATATAGCTTTCAAGTGCAAGATGCGCCTGTGTATGCCCTGTGACCAGCGGTGAAGCACCGCTTCCTGCTCCAAACTGTGCAAGCCCTTCTACCCATGCTTGCAAGACGCCCTCATGGTGGCGCATACCTAAGTAGTCATTACTTGCAAAATTTAGGTAATGCTCACCATTAATACAGATGACGTTATCTTTTTCGTACTGCTGGCAGTGACGTTGACGCAAATAACCCTGTTGTGCTCGCGCTGCAAGCTTATCGTCCAGCCAGTTAAAGGCCATTAGGCATCCACGGCTTGTTTTGATGCGTTGGTTTTACTGGCGTCATAAAACAACTCGTTCGAATCTGGCGCGTGTTGTTGGGCAATTTCTTCTTCTAGCACTTGCTCGTGCGCTTCATCAGAATAACCACGAGTACGCTCTGTATTAATGCCCAGCTTTTTGAACAGCATCACATCCTCATGGGTATCAGGATTTGAGGTGGTCAATAGTTTGCACCCATAAAAGATAGAGTTCGCGCCTGCCATAAAGCACAACGCTTGCATTTGTTCGTTCATGGCTTCGCGACCAGCAGAAAGCCTGACGTGAGATTTCGGCATCATAATGCGGGCGACGGCAATAGTACGTATAAACTCGAAGTAGTCTAAATCTTCTAGGCTATCTAATGGTGTACCTTTAACTTTTACAAGCATATTAATAGGCACGCTTTGTGGCTGCTCGGGTAAGTTGGCAAGCTGAATCAATAAGCTGGCTCTGTCCCCTTGCGTTTCCCCCATGCCGACAATACCGCCAGAACACACATTCATGCCTGCTGATCGAACATTTTCTAACGTGTCTAGCCTGTCTTGGTAAGTGCGGGTAGTAATAATATCGCCGTAATATTCCGGAGAGGTATCAAGGTTATGATTGTAATAATCAAGTCCTGCCTGTTTTAGCGCTATGGCTTGCTCTCGCGTTAGCATGCCAAGTGTCATGCATGTTTCAAGACCTAAACGTTTCACTTCCTCAACCATATTGAGGATGTACGGCATATCGCGGTCGCGCGGGTTGCGCCATGCAGCGCCCATGCAGAATCGCGTAGAGCCAGCCTGCTTAGCCTCTTTTGCTCGCTGAATCACTTTTTCAATTTCTAGCAAACGCTCTTTTTCTAACCCAGTATCGTACCTTGCGCTTTGTGGGCAATATTTACAGTCTTCAGGGCACGCGCCCGTTTTAATCGACAGTAGTGTACTCACTTGCACTTCATTGGGGTTGAAATGCTGTCTATGTACCAGCTGCGCTTGGAAAAGTAAGTCATTAAATGGAAGCGCGAAAAGTGCTTCTACATCTTCCTTCGACCAATCTTGGCGAATCGTTGCATGTTGTGCGTCAAGCGCAGTAGCCAGAGTCATTGACTGTCCTTTACTAATTGAGAATGCTGGCTTAGTCTATGCACCAAAGCAAAGTTGTCAACTCTGACCATTTAAAAAGATTTACTAACGGTTAAATTTTGAACAATATAGAATTCGATAAACAGCATATTTGGCACCCATATACATCTTCGGTTAACCCACTACCTTGCTACGAGGTCACGGGTGCTAAAGGCGCGGAACTCACTTTGGCTACTGGAGAAGTGCTTGTCGACGGCATGTCGAGTTGGTGGGCCGCCATCCACGGTTATAACCACCCAAAAATAAATGCCGCGGCCCATCACCAAATTGACGCGTTTTCGCACGTTATGTTTGGAGGTATCACGCATCAGCCCGCTATCGACCTTTGCCGAACGTTACTTGATATGGTTCCGGCAGGGCTTGAACGGGTATTTCTTGCGGATTCAGGGTCGGTCTCTGTTGAAGTCGCAATTAAAATGGCTATTCAATATTGGGCGTGTCAGGGACGCGCAGAAAAGTCTCGTATTGTCGCGCCTCGAAATGGCTATCATGGTGATACATTTGCAGCAATGTCGGTGTGCGACCCGGTAAATGGTATGCACAGCTTGTTTGAAAATGTGTTGAGTAAGCAATTGTTTGCCCCAGCCCCTCAAACCCGGTTTGACCACACCTTTAGTGAAGACGACATTCTCCCTCTTGAAGAATTGTTTGAGAAGCACCATCACGATATCGCAGCGCTGATACTTGAACCGATTGTACAGGGCGCTGGTGGGATGCGGATGTACCATCCTGAATATTTAAAACGCTGCCGCCAACTATGTGATACCTATGATGTACTGTTAATTTGCGATGAAATTGCAACAGGGTTTGGCCGAACAGGAAAACTGTTTGCATGCGAACACGCCGGCATTTCACCAGACATTCTTTGTCTAGGAAAGGCATTAACTGGCGGTTACATGACCATGGCTGCAACGCTATGCACAGAAGATGTTGCGCTAGGCGTGTGCCAGGGTTCGCCCGGTGTATTTATGCATGGGCCGACCTACATGGGGAACCCTCTTGCATGTGCCGTGGCTGGCGCAAGCCTTGCGTTGATCAATGAAAACCATTGGCAAACGCAAGTCGCGAATATCGAAAAGCAATTACGTATTGAATTAGCACCGTGCGCCGCACTACCTCAAGTTGCTGATGTTCGGGTATTAGGCGCTATTGGCGTCGTTGAGACTATCAGTCCGGTCGACGTTGCGGCAATACAACGCCATTTTGTTAAAGCAGGGGTATGGATAAGGCCGTTCGGGAAACTAGTGTATATCATGCCGCCTTACATAATTACGCCAACCCAGTTATCTAGGTTAACTCACGCTATCTTTTCGTATTTGCAGCAATAGCGCTATGATTAACTGAAGCAACATTAAGAGAGTGAGGCAACAGCATGGTTATTCGCATAATAGACAAACTTTTGTTTGCCGCACTTTTTTTGTTGGCGTTGCAGATCCCAATTTTGTCGGACCACTACCTGCAATATCTCAGTGGTTACTATGACGCTACACTTGCTGAAACTAAAGCAACCGCAGAACTGGCCAATACCCATGGGTATGCGTCGGTTAGTGATATGCTAGACGAGTTAAAGACAAACGACGCTCCCGTCGTGCGCGATGATGCATTGCGCAAAGAAGCCGCATTCGTCACGTTATTGCGCTTAGAAGAAGGAGTGAGAACACTTAAGCACGGGCACTATTTCGAAAAAGTGTACTATCTACTCACGCCCGCCCATTTTGAAACACTCTCTCGTGTCGTAGACAATTTCAAACCATCAATTCCATTGTCGCCCTCGGCCGTTGTATTTAGCCTAGTTCTCGCGCTGATAGTGAACATGCTGCTTTGGACGCCGCATTTTTGTTACTGTCGCCTAAGAAAAAAAGCCCGCCGCCCTTACGCTTATCACTAAAGCGTTTCTTTGCGCAACGTAGTGTCATCATTATTGGCACTATATCTGCTACCTATAAAACATTAGGTAAAGTGAAGCAGCGAAATTTGTTTTTAATATAAAATAAAAACGTTACTTTACATAAAGTTAAGAAGAAAGGTGAACAACAATGCGAAATAACGAGCAGTTACTAATAGGGCAAGTGTTGCAAATTAAAGACAAATTAAGTGCAAAACGCCACAGTATTCCCAAAACGCTTCAAACAGAATGGCAACATCTAAGCGCACGCACGGAATGCTTTGAGGTAGAAGCACTTTATAACCAGGCCGTAAAAGGCGAACGTATGCGCAAGCATGTCGCCTTCGATGGTAGTACAAAAGAGTTAACGCAAATCATAGACCGCCTCACTGAGTTAAATGATGCGGTGAGCAACAAGGCATTGCGACATTAATGCCCACTCGTTATTGCGCAATCGTTGTTCGTTTCAGCGCCTTGTATATTAATGAACGTACTTGGCGCTGTAACGGCTACTCGATAAATACGAGGTTGTGTCGAGCTTGCATAACTCCACCCCCTGTAACGATAGATTTGTAGTTACAATGCAGCGATAATGACTAGTGCACTCGATTTACGTTTACCGTAACTCGCCAAACGCATGAAATCTTCACGCGCGACAGGTATGTGTTGGAATTCCAGTATATCTTCGCCACTCGCATCAGGGTCGTGAATATAAAAACAGTATTCGTCGAACCCCGTCACGGTTACCCAGTGCGGCACTTTTTTCTTGTCAAGTGAGTAGGTACTTATCAAGCACAGCACAGCGCAACCCTTAAGAAGCTGCTGTTCAATCAACTCCACTCCCCAACTGCCAATATCCACGCGAATATTTGACGCTTCTGCCTGCAGAGCAAACTCAGATTCAACTAAACTAACTACGCTTTTTTTATGCTCACCTCTTACGCCATCAGTAAATAGCGGCAGGGCATTATTGATCACAACGTGCGCATTAAAACCTCTTTCTTTTGCAGCGAGCGCTAGACCAATAGGATGACAACCTCCATGGCCCGCCATCATGAAAATGGTCGTGGCCATTCGCCAGATACTCAGTTCCTCTTCCTGCTTCATCACATAAGCGTCATCGAGGGACTGCATCGCCATCATTAGCGCCGAAGGACCACACGTGAACGCTGTCGTTTGCTGATACCAAGGATACGATGCGACATGACGGCCATTTTTAGATACCAACACTTTTTGCATACGCAGTGCATCAGAATGGTCTTCGTAATAATCGCTGTATACGCCAAAATCCTTAAACCCTAACTTTCGATATAAGTTGATAGCACCATGATTGTCGGCTGACACCTCAAGGCGCATATAGCGCTTTCCCCTTGAAAATGCGCGCTCCCCTAGTTTTTCGATTAGCGTTTGCGCAACCCCCTTTCCTCGAGCCTCAGGCAACACGGCAAGAGAATAGAGGCGAGTCAATTGGGTTCCTCTGCGCAATAACAGCAGCCCATACCCAAAAACCTCTTTATCATCTATCGACGAGGCAATAAAAAGCTCGGCATGCTTTGCTTCGATATAAAACTTAATACGCCGCGCACTTAGCCTATCGCTTGTAAAACATCGCTGTTCAATATGCTGAAGCGTCGTTAAATCGTTAAGCGTTGCTTCTCGAATAACAATGCTTGGCGTTTCATAAATCGGCGTCTGCCTGTCACAATGCTCGACAGTTACTGCACTCATCGCCCTCTTTGCTCCAATCTGTCTGCGAATTCCTGCATGATCAACTCGTATAAGGTTTTACCCAAGTACTTGTCTTCAACACCCGCATCAATGCTAGGGTTGTCGTTTACCTCAATAACATACACTTTGTTTCCAGCTTGCTTGATATCAACGCCGTATAACCCATTACCCACCACTTTTGCTGCTTTAGTTGCAGCCTGAAGCACCGCTTTTGGTACTTCAAACGTAGGCATGGTGTTAAAACCACCAGAGGAAAATCTATCGCCATTATGGTTATAAATTTGCCAGTGATTGCGCGCCATAAAGTACTGACAGGCATAGATAGGCTTACCCCCTAGCATTCCAATTCGCCAGTCAAAATCAGTAAACACATATTCTTGTACCAACACCAACGCCGAAGCTTTTAGCATCTCTTCTAATCGGCTTTTAAGTGCGTCTTTGCTTTCTGCTTTATGCACACCCCGTGAGAACGAACTTTCAGGAAGTTTTAGCACTATCGGTAAGCCAAACTCGGCAATGAGCGAATCGCATATTTCATCAGTTGCACTAGACACAAATGTCGCGCGCGGGGCCGGTATCTTCTGATAAGTAAATGCGTCCTGCAAAAACACCTTATTACAACAGCGTAAGATAGATTGCGTATCGTCCATCACTACAATACCTTCGCGCTCCGCAGCGCGAGATAAACGATAGGTGTGATGGTCAATAGCCGTGGTCTCACGGATAAACAACGCGTCATATTGTCCTAATTCTTCTATAGATAAATGGCTCACTACATTAGCCCTGAACCCAACCTTTTCCGCAGCCTTAACAAATTTCTTGATGGCTTTATCGTTACTTGGCGGTGTTGGCTCATCGGGATTAACCAATATTGCCATATCCCAGCGCGCCCCTTTATCCCGTTTTGACTTGCGCCATTGCTTTTGCTGATAACGCTCTAAGTCCGCAATACACTGTTGCTGCTGTTGCTTGTCTAACGCAGAAAGTGCCTGCAATTCGATACTAGCAAACCCAGTGACCGCGTCTTTTTTAGTCGGCTTTGCTGGCTGACTTGCAGGCGACAGCGCAAGGGTTAATACCAAAATGGGGCACGGATATTTTTCAAATGCCTGACGCGCAACACGGGCAAAGCGTTGATCTTTTACTTCACCAAAAAGTACCAATAAGGGCACAGTCGGAATGTCTCCGTTCTTAGATGACAGCGCAAACGGAATACGGCCAAGGTTATTTGCTTTATCTTCTCGTACGTCGTTAATGGTGCTTACTGTAGGCATAACCAGATGGCTTCTGGCTTGCGCTAATAACGAGCAGTAATATCCCTCGCTTAAATAGCGTGTTGTGTCACACAGGTTTATCACCTGAACTTTGGCTTCATTTAATTTTGGAAATTCAGCAAGGTAATTTTCAAAGGTGATGACGGTTAGTTCGCTATTAATAAAAGGGCTAACATCGTCTGCCACTATAATGGTGTTGTGCATGGTCTCTGCTTTGGTAAATTTAAATTAAAATACGTGTGGTACGTCACAAATTACGTTCGTGGTAACCGTTGCTGTAGTGTACGTTAACCTTCAAAACACGATAGTAAATTCAGCACGGCTTTTTTTTATTCTTAAGACAATATTTTCTTATCTGTGATGAATTAAAAACGCCCTTCCCACCAATAAAGCTAATTATTTATGGTGGTTCCGGTATATACTACTGAGCAGCGCATTACTAATGTTTAGCAGTAAAAATCGTCGAAAACAGGTGCTATTGTCGTTAAGTGGGAAAGCGTTTGTCTTTGCCGAACCTGTTAAACAGCGTTATGAAAAACTGCAATCATATTGAGGAGCAAATATGTTACTAGCCGGTTTGGCCATTGCCATTGGGTTACCCGTTTTATTATGGAGTGCGGGAAAGTTTGTTGATGGCGCAGCATCAGTTGCCAATCACTTTGGTATATCTCCTTTACTTATCGGCATGCTCATCATTGGGTTTGGCACGTCAGCACCAGAAATTATCGTATCTATTTTTGCCGCCATCCAAGGTAATTCGGGTATTGCGTTGGGCAATGCTTATGGCTCTAACATTGCAAACATTTTACTTATCCTTGGCTTGACCGCGGTAATAAGTCCTATTGCCGTCAAAAGCAACATCATAAAAAAAGAGCTTCCTGTTCTGTTAGGTATTACCTTTTTTGCTTGTTGGCAAGTGCTCGACCAAGAAGTCTCTAAAGATGATGCGTTCTCGCTTCTTGGTTTATTTGTACTGCTTATCTCGTGGAGTATATGGCACGGAGTAAAGGGCGACAAAGATACCCTTGCTGAAGAATACAATGATGAAATCAGTGCTAGCGAAGGCACAGTAAAGACCCATGTCATTTGGATGCTCGCAGGCTTGTTATTGCTTGTTGCAAGCTCTCGAATGCTAGTATGGGGCGCTGTTGAAGTTGCTACTTTCTTTGGCGTTAGTGATACCATCATCGGCCTAACGGTTATTGCTATCGGTACGTCACTCCCCGAACTTGCATCATCACTTGCCGCAGTAAGAAAAGGTGAACACGACTTAGCGCTTGGTAACGTGATTGGCTCAAACATGTTCAACACGCTCGCCGTCGTAGGTATTGCTGGCACTATCCAACCAATGACTATTGAGGCCGACTTCTTGTATCGTGATGTACTGGTGATGCTAGCGTCTACTGTCGCGTTATTTATATTCTGTATTGGCATTAAACGACAAGGTCGACTAAACCGCCTGGAAGGCGCGTCGTTCGTAGGGGTTTATATGTTGTATACTTATTATTTAATTACGGTAGCATTTGCTTAAACCGCCATCGTAAGCAAGGTGATAAGGCTTATCGTCGCAATAACGATGAGTATAATAAGGTTAACGCCTAAATTATCACCTTGCCGCCTTGAGCGCCGTGCACGCATAACAATGCTAACTAAACTGACTGACAAGCATATCTGCAATATAACGCGCATCGCACTTACATATTCAGGTACCCAAGCGTCTCGGCCCTGAATACCCCAATATTCTTGTACGCCGCTGATAAAGTCAGGTCTGGCAAAATGAAACAGTACCAACACCACAACCAGTGATGACCAGCCTAACACATTCAGCGTTAGCATAATTTTAAAGAAAACCGTTTCACTTCTCGGTACAGAACGACGGTCCTCTCGCTCTTGCAATGTATATTTATTTCCCATTTGTCACTCTGTTCTATGGCATCCAGCATTAGGTTGAGTATACTAGCGTGCTATTGGATTTCGCCTACACCTATCCACAATACGCCGTTTGCATGCGTTAAGAAAACGATATCATCGATATTACGTTGTCTGTTGTGGAGGATTTTCGGGCAACGCTTACAAAACATGCCCAATTTATCGGCAAAATCCAAAAGAACCACCCACAAGCATAAATTATTGGTGCAAATTGCACGGGGTTATTGATAGTCTCATGAATAGATATCAAAACCATCAGTAAGACGGAGAATTAAACATGACGCACGCGCCCGTTGTTGACGTACTTAAAGGTAAGTACGCCGTTGGCGAATCAGTAACTGTGAAAGGTTGGGTAAGAACACGCCGCGACTCAAAAGCAGGCTTGTCTTTTATTGCACTACACGATGGAAGCTGCTTCGATCCTGTGCAGGTAATTGCGCTCAATTCTTTGTCAAATTACGCCGACATACAACGTTTAACTACAGGCTGCTCACTAGCGGTTACTGGTACGGTAAAAGAATCGCAAGGCCAAGGTCAAGCACTTGAACTTGATGCTACCGATGTCGACATTCTTGGCTGGGTAGAAAACCCTGATACCTACCCTATGGCGGCAAAACGTCACAGTATTGAATACCTTCGCGAACACGCCCACTTACGTGCTCGTACTAACGTTATTGGTGCTGTTACACGTGTTCGTAACTGCCTTAGCCAAGCTATTCACCGCTTCTTCCACGAGAAGGGATACTTCTGGATCTCTACGCCTATTCTTACCGCGAGCGATACAGAAGGCGCAGGCGAAATGTTCCGCGTATCAACCCTTGATATGATGAATATCCCTCGTGACGATAAAGGTAATGTTGATTACAGCGAAGATTTTTTTGGTAAAGAGACCTACCTTACCGTATCAGGCCAGCTTAACGTAGAAACGTATTGTACGGCCATGTCAAAAGTGTATACCTTTGGCCCGACGTTCCGTGCTGAAAACTCCAATACATCTCGCCATCTAGCCGAATTCTGGATGATTGAACCTGAAGTTGCCTTTGCTGATTTAAGTGACGTTGCACAATTGGCTGAAGACATGCTGAAGTACGTCTGTAAAGCCGTACTAGAAGAACTGCCAGACGACATGGCATTCTTTGCACAGCGAATTAAGAAAGATGCTATTGAGCGCCTAGAGAAGTTAGTAAGTTCTGACTTTGTTAGAATGAACTACACCGATGCTATCGACATCCTTAAAAATTGTGGCAGAGAGTTTGAATTCCCAGTTGAATGGGGTATCGACTTATCGTCTGAACATGAGCGTTATCTTGCTGAAGAGCATGTTGGCGCCCCTATCATTATGCAAAACTACCCTAAAGACATTAAAGCGTTCTACATGCGTATTAATGACGATGGTAAGACAGTTGCCGCAATGGACGTTCTTGCTCCCGGTATTGGCGAAATTATCGGTGGCTCTCAGCGTGAAGAACGTTTAGATGTATTTGATGCACGTTTAGACGAAATGGGCTTGTCGAAAGAAGATTATGCGTGGTATCGAGATTTGCGCCGCTACGGTACCGTACCGCACTCAGGCTTTGGGCTTGGTTTTGAGCGATTGGTAGCGTATGTCACCGGCATGCAAAATGTTCGTGATGTCATTCCGTTCCCACGCACACCGGGTAGCGCTACATTCTAACGACATGTAGTTAAGTTATATACCTAGCTAAAACGAAAAAGCCCGCATTCCTAGCGGGCTTTTTTATATTTTCACTTTTCGCTCTATTATGGCGTAATAGTGTTCCCAATAGCCGCTGATTTACACGCTATGACTTCATAAACATAGCCTAAATCGTTGTCTTCGGTTTTAGCAATGGTTAGTATTTCATAGTCATTTATTTCAACCACACGACTGTTGTCGGGTATGTTGCATCGAGAATAACTGTCTGCTTCATAAATATAGATAAAGTGCGCGAGTAATTTGCGTTGCCTTAGCAGAAATTTTTCGCTGTTCGCGTTGGCTTGTAAAATTGCCTCTCTAATTTCTTGTTCTAATTCATCTTCAACATTTTGAGTATCATTTTTTACCGCATCGACAATGGTACTGTCGGTGGATGAAGACGAAATGACGGGCTCACTTGGTTTACTATCAACATCTACTTCTCCTACAACCTGAACTTTATCCTCATTTTGAACCTCAATGACCGACCCTAACAGCGTGCCTACTTGCGATTCATTGAAAAACTCAATAACACCACTTTGCATCGACAACGAGAGAAGTTTGATGAGCAAAGCGAATGTCCATACATAGCGAAGTAGCGCGGTTGTGAAGACATATTTGTAGTCAGGAGCATGCCATAGACCATGAATCCCAAAAGGCTTTAATAAGACTAACACCAGTAAGTAAAGTGGCATGAGTAGTTGTGAAGACACGAGAATAAAAAGCGTCGTGACAAAAAACCAACTTGGCAGCATAAGAATGATGGCAAAGTTATGACTGTACGGTAAGGTAACCGCTGAAACGCCTGTAACCGTATTTACAAGCCCACTTGCTGAGGCCAGCGCGAAGTTCGCCATCACCGCGTAAGCAAATAAAATCAGCGACCGGCCAATTAAACTGTCCCACGCCAACATGAAACGTGGCCAAAACTCATTTAATAACCCAACAAGAACCATCGAAAACATAACAACTTGAAATAACGCATTCGATGATTCAATGAATAAAACGTCAATCATCAACAGAAAAGTTGCAGAAAAATAACAACGCTGAGCAAAATTTAATGATCGCCAACGGTGTAAATACGAGGGGATTTTTCGCCATATTGCGTGAAGTAACTGTCGCTTCGCGAAAGAAAACCGACGTTGTACGTATTCTAGTTGTTTCATGCTTTTTATCTTATTGTTGTGATCAAGCATTTAGCTGCTTTTCCACTACAATAATATGCGGTATTCTGTTATCAATGCAAATCAACGGCTTACTTGTGTGACTACGCCATCTCAACATGTACTGTTAGTATGCATATGATAGATAATTCAAAAACCACTATCATATGTGAGCAGTGCCACTCGCATGTTTCTCTCCCGGCCTTAAAACATAGGGAAAGAGCAGTGTGTCCGGGGTGCGGTCATACACTTATTACATTTCGTCGTAACGCCAGTGAACGATTACTCGCATTCTCAATAAGCGCATTAATCTTTTTACTACTGTCACTGCCTTTTAATTTTTTAACCTTTAAGGCAAGCGGACAAAAACACAGCATCGATCTGCCACAAGGCTTAACAGTATTAATTGAAAATGACTACCTGTCGCTTGCAATTGTTACTGGCTTAGCCACCCTTCTGCTTCCCGGAATGGTATTGTTAGGGTTTATCGCGCTTGGATTCGCGCGGCTTTTTAATAAAAGGCCTCCGTTTTTGCTGCGTATATATCGAGCAACTAACGTTCTTCTTCCTTGGAGTATGGCAGAGATATTCTTAGTAGGAACGTTAGTCAGCCTGATTAAAATTACCGAGCTTGCCGACGTGGCAATAGGCTTATCGTTTTACGCCTTTATTGGATTTACTGCGTTTATGACATGCGCGTTGATCCAGTATGATAAGACGCAGTTTGCGTTTTGGCTGCACGACATGAAACTTCCCGCACCAAAGAAGCTTGATGAAAAACAAGCCTCGCAAAGCATTCAGCGCACATGGGCACTATTAATTACTGCGACTATTTTATACGTCCCTGCTAATGTGCTCCCCATCATGCACACACAAATGTTTGGTCAGAAAACACCAAACACTATTATCGGCGGAGCATTATCGCTCTGGGAGTCGGGTTCTTACCCCGTTGCCATAATTATATTAGGCGCAAGTGTTGTAGTGCCAGTTGCCAAAATAGTCATCCTGGCTTGGTTAAACTATTCTGTTCAACATCAGAAATCGGGTTCCACACAGATAAGAATACGTTATTATCGACTTACCGAAGCCATCGGAAGATGGTCGATGATAGACGTATTTGTGGTAGCGGTGCTTGTCGCCCTTATTCAAATGGGAAATACCCTATCAATTTATCCCGGGCAAGCAGCGTTAGCGTTTTGTGCGGTTGTTTTCTTTACAATGATCGCCGCAATGACATTTGATTCTCGTTTAATTTGGCAGCAGTGGAAGCATTTACCATGACAACAGAGGCACACGTTAAACCTACTACGACCATGTCACGAATATGGCTTATTCCACTACTCGTTATTATCGTCGGTGGTTGGATGGTTTATTATCAGTGGAAAAATCAGGGGCCGCTTATTACTATTGAATTGCCTTCGGCAACGGGTATTGAAGTTAATAAAACGCCCATTAAGGTAAGAGACTTAGACATTGGTCAGGTAAAAAAAATAACGCTTAAACCAGACTTAGACGGAGTATTGGTTACCGCTAGAATTGATGCTAACGCATCACACCTTCTTACTACCAACACAGAATTGTGGGTAGTGGCACCACGCATAAGTTTTTCTGAAGTATCTGGTTTAAATACATTGCTTTCAGGCAGTTACATTGCGATGTCTGCACATGATGATGGCGCTAGAAAACTTCATTTTGTCGCACTCGAACGCCCTCCTGTCACACCTGCCGGTACGCCAGGCCTTCATGTTACGTTAAAAAGCGATGATGAATTTGCTTACAAACCTGGTGATCCCATAATTTATAAGGGTTTCAAGGTGGGTGAGTTCGAAGATGCGGTGTTCGATATTGAACAGCGTGTAATCTACTACGACGCCTTTATAGAAGCGCCATATCACAAACTGATCACTGAAAATACGCGATTTTGGGATGTCAGTGGCGTTAAATTTGTCCTTGAATCAAGCGGCGTAAAAGTAGAAACCGGTAGCTTAGAAACGTTACTAGCAAATGGCATTACCTTCGGAATACCTGAAGGCGTGGCACCGGGTGAGCAAGTTCTTGAAAATGCGTCGTTCGCCATTTATGAGGATGTCACTACCGCTTCAAATGCGCGATTTAAATTAGCAGCCGAATACCTGCTTATGATAGATGAAAGCGTAAGAGGGTTAACGGTAGGTGCACCCGTTGAATATCGCGGTATCGAAATTGGAAATGTTACCGCTATCAACCCGTTTCCAGCGGTGGAAGGGAGTATCTTAGAACGTGACTACCCCATCCCTGTTCTTATTAAAATTTATCCTGGTAAAACGAAACAGCCAGATACGCAGGAAGGCTTACGCGCGATAAAACAAACCCTTAGAAACTGGCTTGAAAACGATCTTCGCGCCACACTGCGCATGGGAAATGTGTTAACAGGTGGGTTATTTGTCGACCTCCAACATGTTGCAAATCCAGATAGCAAAAATACGCTTACCGTAGTAAACGGCTTTGATGTCATTCCCACTGTGTCTAATGAATTCACGCAAATCACGCAAAAAGCCGACGCTATCTTGGATAAAATTAACAAGCTCCCGCTTAATGATATGGTGTTGGGCGTTCAATCAGCGGTTGAAGATATGAAATTAGCCGCACAATCTGTTGAAACGGCTAGTAGTGATTTTGACGCGCTTATTGCGGATGTAGACGCAGAGCAACTGAACGCCAACCTCAACCAAGTGCTGTTAAGTATGGATAACCTCATAAAGAACTACAGCGAAGGCGGTTTGAGCCAAGCAGAAATTAAAGAAACAATAGATGCGATGCAAGACACAATGAGAAACCTGCAACCGTTATTGCTTAAGCTTAATCAAACGCCAAATAGTTTAATTTTTGGCAGCGGTAACGACAGTGATATGCAACCTAAAGCAAAGCAGCGCAGAGATTAAGGATGACAATGAAACGCAACTATCATACTTTTCATACAGGGTTAGCGCGCCGCGCTGCGTTTTGGTCGCTTATTATTATGAGTACATTGGGTATAAGTGCCTGTACTAGCACAGATAAGTCGCTCAACTTGTATTTATTGCACACTGTCTCCCATGAGCCAGTAATGAGCGCGAATCAAAAACACGCTCAAAATAACGCTATTGCGCAAACCGTTATTGTTCTTAACAACTTGCAACTACCGCACTATTTGAAACAACCTGGGCTGGTTTATCAAACCAGCGACACGGGGATCCACGTGTCAACAGAACATTTTTGGGGTGAGCCTGTAGAAGAAGGGCTAACTAAGTTACTGCGAGATGCATTTAATTCGCAGAATATGCACATGACGTCCCCACCAGTATCAGCGCACAAAAACGATGTACAACTGTCGATTCGCGTTGATGACTTTATTGCAACATGGCAGGGTGACATAGTACTTCGAGGCTCCTATTCGCTGCAACATAGCAATAATCCTAGTGAAGTATCTTCGATTACTGAAAAACGTTTTTACATTAAACAAGCACTTCAAAGCGATGGGTTTGCCGCGAGTGTTGAGAGCATGCGATTAGCCATACAAACACTGGTAACGGATATCTCAAGTAACGTAACAGCTAGTAACTAATTCGATGAATAACATTATAAAAAGCTATATTAATCAAGGAACGAGTACATCACTAGATGCTGAAACGAATAGACGAATCATGGTCGTTAATTTGTTTGCAGCGGTTGGTATGTCACTTACTTTTATTCTTGGTTTAAGAGCGCTTTACGCGCAGGATATGCCGCTTGCAACAACACTTCTCTCCGCTAGCGTTATTTTTGCTCTTTCACAGCGGGTACAAGTACAGTTTGCATCGAAGCGAGCACGGCTTATCTCTATATCGCTTCTCATTAGCTGCTTAATGTTTCTTGTCGCCATTTTAGTTGTTTCTGGGGGTAATGCGTTAACTGGGCCCCTTTGGATGTATCTTGTTCCACCCGTTACCATGTTTTTCGCCGGGTTTGTTTACGGGTTGGTAACATTGGCGGGGTTCACGCTGATTATCGCTTTCTTGCTGTTTTACCCTAACGATGCACTTGTCATGGTTACTTATTCATACGAGTTTAAAACCCGCCTTTTATACTCGTTTCTCACCGTTTCGTTTTTATCCGCCTTTTACGAGTACAGTCGCCATCAAAGCTACGTTACTGCGCTTTATCTTAGCGAGCAATTTGAAAAGCAGGCAAGCCAAGACCCACTGACTCGACTTAAAAACAGACGCGGCATTCAGTCTACTTTAGATAATGAGATAAGCCGTTTACATCGCTCGAAAACCGCGTTCACCATAGCAATAGCTGATATAGATAAATTCAAGACTATTAACGACACGTTTGGTCATGAATTGGGTGATGAAGTGTTAAAACGTGTGGCAAATATATTTGTTGCCCGACTTCGAGGGCACGATGCCGTAGCGCGCTGGGGCGGCGAAGAGTTTCTATTCGTGTTCCCAGAAACAAAAGAAGAAGATGCATTAATAGTGCTTGAATCGCTACGCCAGACGCTAGCGGATAGCCCTATTGTTATCGATGGCGTGCCGCTAAACGTTACCAGTAGTTTCGGTTTTTGCGAAGTTACTGGCGATACCTCTCTATCAAACGCAATCAGCATTGCAGACAAAGCACTTTACTCAGCAAAGCATCAAGGTAGAAACTGCGTTTGCGCGGGAAGCGCTTCAGCGTAAATTTACACTATCTTGACTTACGAATAGTTACAATTGAGCAGCACATCTGCAATAGTTTAGCGCTACAATAAAACCAAGTTTGACTGATAAGAAAGAATTGCACATGAAATGGATGAGAATTGCACTGCCGATAGGTGTCTTAATACTAAGTTATGCCGGGATGAAGGGCATTGAAGCGTCAGCTTCAGACGACGGTATTTCTGAACAAGTTGATACAAGACCTACCGTTACCATTACGCAATTATTGCCTGAAGACATTACTGTCACGCTCTCGTCCTATGGTGAAATTATTCCACTTGAAACAACCAATTTAGCCGCCCAAGTGTCTGGCGAGGTTTCGTCATGGAACCCTAAGTTTGTAAGTGGCGGTTTGGTAAGACGCGGAGAAACCCTGTTTTCAATCGAGCGCGATAGCTATGAGGCAGCACTGCTGATGGCCGAAGCCAATTTATCAAGTGCAAAAGCATCGTTGATTCAAGAAGAGGCACAGGCAGACGTGGCGGCAAGAGAGGCAAAAACAATGCCTAGCGCCCGCGTTAGCGACCTTTATTTAAGAAAGCCTCAAGTTATGAGCGCTAAGGCTGCGGTTAAATCGGCAGAAGCGCAATTGAAAATAGCACGACGAGATTTAGATAATTGCGAAGTCAAAGCGCCCTATGATGCGTTGGTGGTTTCACGCAATATCAGCACCGGCGATTATGTGTTACAAGGCACGGTTGCAGCAGTTATAAACAATATTGAGCAGGCGGAAGTGACATTTCCTATTGCCGGGTTTGACCGCGCATTCATCGGCGACGATATTATTGGCAAAAATGCCACACTAGTTGTAGATGACCGCACTGGCACGCAGATTCAAGCCAATATTCATCGCGACACAGGCATTATCGATAATGCTACTCGAATGACACATCTCGTTGCGCGTATAAGCGACCCTTACGCCCTTAATAGCGACAAAGCCGCAATAAAATTTGGTGCATACGGCACTATTTTATTTAAAGGGAAAACACTACAGGACGTATACCGAATACCACAGGAATTAGTAACCAATAGCATGCTTTGGACACTGGATGAAGACAACAATTTAGTGTCACAGCAAATAAATGTTATCCGTGAAGACGGCAGCGACTTCCTGATCCAAGGTGATTTTAATACTAAAAAAGTCGTGATGTCGCTTCCAGAATATCCTCAAAAAGGGATGGCGGTTAAAGTGATAAAAGGCGATGAAAACGCCGTCACTGCATCGCTGTAAGGGATAAGCATGGATAACATAAACGACACGAAAAGCGGTATTATTGCTTGGTTTGCGCGTAACTCCGTTGCCGCGAATTTACTCATGATTTTCATAATCATTATGGGGGTTGCGAGTTACTTCACTATTCAGCGACAGATGTTCCCCAACATCGAAATTAATTACATCACGATACAGGCGCAATATCCTGGCGCCTCGCCTCAAGAAATAGAAGAAAGCATCTTCATAAAAATTGAAGAAGCGCTAAAAGATGTTACCGAAATTAATCGTGTAGTGTCTCGCGCGTTTCGAGGCAGTGGCGCGGTGACGCTCGAAATAGACAAAGGCGAAGAACTGACCGACGTACTCGACAAAGTAAAACTTCGTGTTGATGGAATAGCAACGTTCCCCGCAGGAATGGAGCCGGTAAATGTTTCTCAAATAGAGTTTCGACAGCAAGTTATCGAAATGCCGCTAGTTGGCGACCTCCCCCTCTCCGACTTAAAACGTCTAGCTAAAGACGTTGAAGATGAATTACTTCAATTAGGCAACGTTTCACTCGTTCAAATGTCAGCGCCTGACGACGAAATTGCCATTGAAATAAAGCCCGATGTACTCCGTAAATACAATTTAACTATTGCAGATGTAAGCAGAGCAATTAGCAATTATTCAGCAAACATTTCTGCCGGACAACTTCGAACTAATGCTGGCATTATCTCTGTTCGTGTCGAAAACCAGTTTTACAATGGTGCCGAGTTTGCGCAGATCCCAGTTAAAATGGGAAATGCAGGCGCTAGAGTCACACTTGGTGATGTTGCCGATATAAAAGATGGCTTTACTGAAGGCGAGCGATACTTCAAATACAACGGCAAAAATGCGATTTGGATGGCGGTTAGCGCCACTAAGACACAAAATACCATACCGGTTGCCGAGTCAGTTAAGGCTTATATTGAGCAGAAAAACAAAAGCTTACCCAACGGTGTAAGCTTAGAAGTATTGGTAGACATGACATACTACCTTAATGCGCGATTGGACATGATGCTATCGAACCTATTCCAAGGCTCAATTTTAGTCGCGCTAATGCTGACATTATTTTTGCGTTTTAGGTTAGCGGTATGGGTAATGATTGGCTTACCAGTATGCTTCTTAGGTGCTGTGATGCTGATGCCATTATTTGGTGTAAGTATTAATATACTTTCACTGTTCGCCTTTATAATGGTGCTGGGCATAGTGGTTGACGATGCTATTGTTATTGGCGAAAGCGCGTACACCGAAATTGAAAGCAAAGGTGGCGGTATCGATAATGTGGTGCGCGGCGCAAAGCGTGTCGCCACTCCCGCGACCTTCGGTGTACTTACCACCATAGCGGTATTTGCTCCATTCACCCTTAGCAGTGGCCCTGAAGGCGCGTTTTTCTATAACATTGCCGTTGTGGTTATCCTCTGCCTGGCATTTAGTCTGGTTGAATCTAAATTAATCTTACCCGCTCATTTAGCACACACACGTTTTAGCCCTGTAAAAGAGAATAGCTGGCGCGCGGGTTTCAACAAACGCTTTTTTGCCTTTGTAAATGGCCCTTATCGCAGAACGGTTGAACGCGCGATTCACTGGCGCTGGCTTGTATTGGTGCTTTTCGTTGGCATGTTAATGCTAAGTTTTGGCCTAATTAACGCCAACTACGTACGCATGGTGCCAAACCCCAAGGTACCCCATGATTTCCCTAGCGTAAAAATAGAAATGAATGAAAATGTGTCTGATGAAACAACAATCACAGCGCTAAAAACTATCGAAAATACGATTTTAGAGGTTGAGAAGTCGATTGTTGATGAATTCGGTACAGGCATGATTAGAGACAGGCTTGCTTTCAATGAAGATCGCACCGAAGGCCGAATATTAACCCCACTTGTTAATGAAGACGAGCGCCCTATCGATACATTCGAACTGGCTAGACGCTGGCGTGCCGCCATTCCTGAAATTCCGGGTGTGAAGTCGTTTACCGTGGTCGATGACGTTAATGGCGACGGTGACGATGGCGAATTTGGATTCTTGTTGTTTGGGCCAGACATAGCTACGTTAAATGCAGCTGGCTTGAAGTTCATTGAAATGCTTCAACAACAAAAAGGTTTATTCGATATAAGCTCTACCATCGACCCTGCCAGTAAAGAAGTGCAAATGACACTACTTCCTGTTGCCTATGACTTAGGCTTAACACTTGCCGATATTGCTTCCCAGGTTGGTGCCGGCTTCTACGGCGGAGAAGCACAGCGAGTTATTCGAAACGGCGAAGAAGTACGTGTAATGGTGCGCTACCCAGAATTAACCCGTGAACGCTTTGCCGCATTAAAATATAGTGTGATAAAAACGCCATCGGGTAACGATGTGCTGCTTGGCGATGTAGTAGCGCTCGATGAAAAACCAGGCATAAGCTACATCCGTCGTGAAGGTGGGTACCGTAGCGTTTATGTGTGGGGAAATATTGATGAAGAAGCAGTTGAGCCCAACACCATCGTTAAAGAGATTGAAGAAAAGCTCCTTGTGCAGCTACAAGAAGAATTCCCATCGGTGATGACCGAGTTAGGTGGTGATATTGAAGAGCAGCTTGCTCAGCAAAACGAACAAATTCTGTTTTTCTTAGCGGCCATGGTAATGGTATATATTTTGTTAGCGGTGCCACTAAAAAGTTATGGTCAGCCGCTCATCATTATGTCGGTCATACCCTTTAGTTTGACAGGTGCCATTTGGGGGCATTTCTTTATGGGCCTGGACTTGTCGATGATGTCTACTTTCGGTTTAATTGCCGCTGCAGGGGTCGTCATAAACGATTCTTTGGTTATGACCGATTTTGTTAATCAACGACGCGCCCAAGGTTACAGTGTTAAAGAGGCGGTTACCGAGGCTGGTAGCGCAAGGTTCAGAGCCATTACGTTGACCTCGATTACCACTTTTGCTGGTGTATTGCCGATAATGTTTGAAACCAGCTTACAAGCTGCGTTTGTAATACCCATGGCAGTTGCTCTTGGCTTTGCTGTACTTTACGCGACCCTCGTGACGCTTATTTTGGTTCCTTGCCTGTATCTTATTTTATTGGATTTAGCCGGCCCATTTGCGTTCATTAAACAAAAGCTAACCCGAACGTCGGCAAAGAAAGAAACCAGCACAGCTTCAGTAACATACGGCAAATAAGGCCGTATGTTACTCCGTTTTTATATAGAGGAATAAAATGTCTAGTTCGCTAACCATTAGAAAGGCACTGCCTGACGATATCACCCAAATTCGCCAATTCGTGTTAGAACTTGCTATATATGAAAAAGCGGAACACGAGGTTGAAGCCACGGAAAGCGACTTGCACAAGACGTTATTTGGCGAGGGAGCCACTGCCCATTGCGTAATATGCGAAGACAACGGAAAGCCCATCGGGTTTGCCGTCTATTTCTTCAACTATTCAACGTGGCAAGGGCGAAACGGTCTTTATTTGGAAGATTTATATGTATCTCCAGCGTCGCGAGGTAACGGCGCTGGTAAAATGCTGCTTAAGCACCTTGCTCAAATTGCGGTTGAGAACGACTGCGGGCGCTTTGAATGGAGCGTACTGGATTGGAATAAACCAGCTATCGATTTTTATGAATCGCTGGGCGCGAAACCTAAAAGTGAATGGCTTGGCTATAGGATGGATGGTGACGTGCTCGTTAACTTCGCCAAAAACGGCTAATACTGCATCTATGCGTTGAGCTTAACGCAGCACTACGGGTGAACGCTATCTACAGTGCTGCTTATTACCGCCTACACCGTTATAGGATGTCAGACTCGTAGCGGCACAATATTAAACGGGCAATACCACCTGCTATACGTTTTTTTTCTGCTCGACTTAAGGGTGACTCAATTTTGAACAATTGGGGCCAAAAACACTGCCCTTTTACCAAGCTATCAATTTCATCAACGACATGTTGTACATTTTCAAAGTCGACTCTTGCGCTCTTCTTCGCGCTATTTAACCATTTATGCAGTGATGATTCTTGGGCTTTCAATTGCTGCACTTCGTCCTTCAATTTTTCTGGCTCATAAAAGAAATGACCTATTGCTACCCGCGCTAACTCTAAATGAGACTCTCCGCTCATAAACTCGATGTCGGCAAGCAGTAATGCTTCTAGCTGCTCAAATAATGGACTATGCTCATCAAAGACAACATTTACATTTAGCAATGCGTTTTGCCACTGCGCTTTAATAAGGAACATAACCAAATCTTCTTTGGTCGAAAAATGGTTGTAAACCGTACGTTTAGATACGTTAGCAAGTTCAGCAAGCTTATCCATGGTGGTACCGTTCACACCAAATTCTTGGAATGCTTGCGTTGCAGCGTTAATTATTGCTTCGCGTTTTATGTCACTTCTAGAGCGTGTTGCAGATGGCATAAGAATACACATTCATGTTCAATTGCTTTCATTTTACACTGAACAGTTTACTTTTCAACGCAACGCCACTAAAATACACTGAAGAGTTTACTTTTATATCACGTAATGCTGTGTCGCTCACGTAGCGTTGCCTATTAAACGGAACAAGATCACCATGCCCTTTTCACGTGTTCGTAATATTATTGTATTGTTTTCATTAGCGATTGTCGGGTTATCTGGCTGCACCACAGAACAGCAGGCAGAAGAGAAAGAACTCGCACCACGGTATGTCAAACTGGCAACGGTTACCGACGTACCTAACCTTGATGAATTTTCTTTTCCAGCCGTGGTCTCTGCGGTAAAAACGGTAAATTTGAGTTTTGAAGTATCGGGGCGTTTGGTGCAAATGGATTTGGTCACTGGCAGCGATATTCAAGAAGACAAATTGCTGGCGACGATTGATAGAAAGCCTTTTCAGCGCCGTGTTGACGAATCAAAAACGCGCTTAGAGCAAGCGCAGCGTGAGTTGTCGCGCATCGAAAAAATGTTTGCGCAAAATTTGGTTGCACAAAGCAACTTTGACAGCGCAAAAACCTCTTACGAACTTGCTGTTATCGACCTGAAAAAAGCGGAACAAGACTTAAGCTATACAGAGCTTTACGCGCCTTTTGACGCCAAAGTATCTCAGCGCTTAGTCGAAAATAATAGTTTTGTATCGGCAGGAACCCCTATTGCACGACTGCAAGACGTATCTAAAATTTACTTCAATATTAACGTGCCCGAGCGACTTCTAACTGCAAATATTGGCAGAGGTATCAAACAAGCAAGTGCATCGCTCGCCACCGACCAAAGTCAGTGGTTTCCGGTACAGTATGTAGAGCATTCGACACAACCAGACCCAGTATCTCAAACTTATGAAGTGGTGTTTGCAATGGAACCTCGAGAAGCATTGCCGCTTACGCCAGGAGCACGCGCAGTAGTAAAGGTAGCGCTGCAAGGTTCGACGTTTCCAGAAGGGCTAATTGTGCCGGTTAGGTCGTTAGTAGGTAAAGAGGATACGGGCTTCTCTGTTTGGGTTTATGATGAAAACAATCAAACCGTAGCATTGCAGTCGGTTACCGTAAACCATATTCAAGACGACTTCGCAGTTGTTGATAATTCACTTGAGGTAGGCCAAAAAGTGGTCGCGGCGGGTGCAACTAAAATGCGAGCTAATATGAAGGTACTTCCTTACAAAGGAGAGATGTAAGTTATGGATATTGCTCGCTTCTCAATTGATAAGCCGGTCAATGTGTGGCTTATGGTGGTTATCTTACTTCTTGGCGGTATCATCGCTATGGCCGAAATTGGCCGCCTTGAAGATCCCGCTTTTACCATCAAGCAGGTAAAAGTATTTACTGCGTATCCCGGTGCGGGAGCACAAAAAGTTGAACGAGAGATAACAGAACCGTTAGAAATTGCTATTCAGCAAATGTCGCAGTTAAAGAAACTGAAATCGACCTCCTCTCCTGGTAAATCAGAAATTACCGTTGAAGTTAAAAGTAACTTTGACAGCAACGAACTTCCCCAAATATGGGACGAACTTAGAAAACGGCTAAGAGACGCCGCAACGAGCCTACCAATAGGCTCAGGCGACCCTGTGGTGTTTGATGATTTCGGTGACGTTTATGGCCTTTACTATGCGCTAAGTGCGCCTGACTTCGATACGCGAGAATTAAGAGAGTTTGCTCGCGTTATCCGTCGCGAGTTGCTCACTACACAAGGTGTGGCGAAAGTCACCGTTACAGGGGTTCAAAAAGAGCGTATTGTTGCCTACATCAATCCCTACCAATTAGCAGGTCTTGGAATCTCATTTCCTGATTTAGCGCAGCTATTTCAAGACAATCTACGTCCATTTAACGGTGGGCGCGTGAAAATAGACGAAAAGAACGTGCGACTTATTGTTGAACGTGCGCCCGATAGGTTAGAAGAAATATCAAACCTTTCCCTTGTAATACCCGGAACCAATCGTTCGCTGCGCGTTGCAGATGTTGCTACTTTAAAGCTTGAACCTGCCGATATTCAGCCTGTATTAATTCGTTACAATGGCTCTGAAGCGTTGACGTTGGCCGTATCGGCGTTGGCTGATGTGAACATTGTTGATGTGGGCAATCAAGTAAATGCAAAAGTTGATGCACTACTTAAAACGCTCCCCGTTGGTATCACACTTACCCCTATTTACGACCAAGCGTCGGTAGTCGACGAATCGGTAGATGGTTTTATCGCTAACCTTGTAATGTCAGTGGCGGTAGTCACGTTGACGCTTTGTCTTTTCATGGGGTGGCGCTCTGGCGTCGTTGTCGGCATGGTTTTATTGGTGACGGTTATGGGCACCATTTTGATCATGTGGTTAATGAACATTCAACTTCAGCGTATATCGCTTGGCGCAATGGTAATTGCTATGGGTATGCTGGTCGATAATGCCATTGTAGTTGCCGAGGGCATGATGCTTCGTATGGCCACCGGTAATTCAGCAAAAGATTCTGCAAGCTTTATTGTGAAACGCACGCAGTGGCCATTGTTAGGGGCAACTGTTATCGGTATTGCTGCCTTTTCTGGCATTGGCTTATCTGACGATGCGACAGGCGAATTTCTTTATTCCTTATTCGCGGTAGTGCTGGTGTCACTGATCATGAGCTGGGTACTCGCGGTAACACTGGTGCCTGTGCTGGGTAATTATTTCTATAAGAAGGGCGTAAAACAAAGCGACGATGACAAACCATCGACTATGCAACGCTGGTTTACTTCTGTTCTTGTTGGCGCGCTCAAGTTACGTTGGGTGACTATCGCCGGATTACTTATCATTACAGTCGTCGCTTACGGTAGCTTCGGTTTAGTAAAACAAGGCTTCTTTCCGCCCTCAAATGCACCGCTATTTTTTGTGCATTATTGGGGCCCGCAAGATAGAGATATTCGCGCTACTGAGGAAAAAGCCAAAGAGACAGAACAGCGCTTACTGGCGTTAGACAATGTCACCGCCGTATCAACCTTTATCGGGCAAGGCGCAGACAGATTCACTCTGACTTACGCACCGAAAAGTGCAAATGAAAACTACGCGTTTTTCATGGTAAGAGTAAACACACTAGATAATGTTTCAGCAGTTCAAGAACAGCTTTCAAATAGGCTGGAAGATATTGATTTAGATGCAAACTTTTACATGGAACGTATGCAGTTTGGGCCAGGTTCAGGGGCAAAATTGGAAGCAAGATTTGCAGGGCCTGATACAGATGTATTACGCCATTTAGCCGACCAAGCAAAACAAATTTTGTTTGATGATGGCAACATTAAAGATATCAGGCACAACTGGCGCGAGAAAGGGTTTGCCATTAATACCCTTTACGATAACTACAACGCCGGCATCGCGGGCGTGTCGCATTCAGATTTTAGTCAAACCGTTCAGTATGCTAGCAGCGGGCTGAAATTGGGCACAGTACAAGACGGCGACTATGCTTATGACATTGTTGCTAAAATGGGAAATAGCACGGACGGTGAACTACAGGCATTGAGAGATGCTCAAGTATGGTCGTCGCAGCAACGTCAATACGTCCCGTTTGCGCAAGTATCAAAGGGCCTAGAGTCGTTACCCGAAGAGTTACGCATCCAACGAAAAGACAGGCTGAGAACCATTACGGTTGAAGCAGAGCCAGGAGATAATGAAACGGCGGCAAAAGCGCTAGCGCGTATCAGACCTCTGATTGAAGATATGCCACTACCGCCGGGTTATAGCCTTGAATGGGGCGGTGAGTTTGAAAGCTCATCCGATGCTCAAAAAGCACTTGGAAAAGGATTACCCGCCGGTTTCCTAGTGATGTTTATTATTTCAGTTCTTTTGTTTGGGCACGCTCGGCAGCCACTTATTATTTGGCTAGTGGTCCCCATGGCTATAGTGGGCGTGGTTAGCGGCCTACTGCTAACTGATATGCCTTTCGGTTTTATGTCGTTACTTGGCTTTCTCAGCTTGTTTGGCATGTTAATCAAAAATGCCATTGTATTGATTGAAGAAATCGACTTACAGATTGAAGAAGGTATTGAAATAAGCAAAGCCATCGTGGAAGCGACACTCAGCCGCCTGCGGCCTGTTGCCCTTGCCGCCATCACCACTATATTAGGTATGGCACCATTATTATTTGACGCATTCTTTGCTGACATGGCGGTAACCATCATGGGCGGGCTAACATTTGCCACCATTTTAACGCTCATTGCGGTTCCAGTGCTTTACAGTATTTTGTTTCGAGTCAGCTACCGCTAATAGAAAATGAGGTGCCTAATGGCACCTCTTTTTTTTTGAACTGCGTTACATCGCCAAACTATTTTTTAGATAAAACTCGCGCTTGCATATACGCCATAACATCTCGCCATGACACCATCCCCACAGGATGCTGATTAGCATCGACAACAGGCAAACACGATATTTTGTTGTCGTTGAACAATTCAATAGCACGATAAATCGTGTCCGTAGGAGACAGAGTGATAACGTCTCTGGTCATGATTTGATGCGCTTTTCTCTCTAGTAGAGCACGATCTCTTGCCCTTTCGCTTATCGTATCGATAAATGGACTCGACGCTTTGAGTAAATCTCTATCAGAGATTATACCTTGCAATGTATTATCATGAACCACCACCAAATGATGGAAGCCAGTTGCAGAAAAAAGTTCTCTAAGTGACTGTAAACTGTCGTCCATATGTACGCTAACAACGCGCGTTGACATAATACTGGTTATTGCCATATCGCTCCCCTTTTCACTTATTCAGAATAGAAAGTGACGTGTTAAATGGCAAGTGTTCAATGTCAATATATCGCACAGGGTACGCCTCACTCCCTTGAAGCGCTCAAACTTATATACCCAACAAATTATTTATAAAAACGTTATAGCCAGGCTTTCAAATTATTTATAGACTGCTTGCATAACAATGAAAGCGACAGAGTTAGGGTTGGTAACCGTAATTATCAACGTTCTGCTCATATAAAGAAATAAAAGGGTTCAAAATTCAATGTCTGAACAAAAAGTTGGGTTAGTAGGATGGCGAGGCATGGTTGGCTCGGTTCTTATGCAACGTATGCAAGAGGAACAAGACTTTTCTCATATCGCCCCCACGTTTTTCACCACATCCCAAAAAGGCTTGCCGGCCCTAGATTTTGCAGGTGAAAATGCAGGTATATTAGAAGATGCTTTCGATATTGATACTTTAGCAAAACAAGACATTATCATTACCTGCCAAGGCGGCGATTACACCAAAAGCGTTTACCCCAAGTTGCGCCAAGCAGGCTGGAACGGCTATTGGATCGACGCAGCATCAGCACTTCGCATGGAAGACGATGCCGTGATTATTCTAGACCCCGTTAACCGCAAAGAGATAGATAGCGGTATTGCCCGCGGTGTTCGAACATTCGTAGGCGGCAACTGTACAGTATCACTTATGCTGCTTGCATTAGGCGGTCTGTTTGAAAATGACCTTGTTGAATGGGCATCACCAATGACCTATCAGGCAGCATCGGGCTCTGGTGCTAAGCACATGCGCGAGCTTATCAGCCAAATGGGCGCTATTCATGCCAATGTAAAAGAGAAAGTCGATAACCCTGCTACTGCGATTTTAGAAATAGACCAACAAGTTTCTGAATTTATTCGAAGCAACGATTACCCCAGTGAACAGTTCGGTGTACCGCTTGCTGGCAGCTTAATTCCCTATATCGATTCACAACTCCCTTCGGGTCAAAGTCGTGAAGAGTGGAAAGCACAAGCTGAAGCGAATAAGATCCTCGGCATCAAAGAGAAAGCAGTTCCAATCGATGGCATCTGTGTACGCGTTGGTGCTATGCGCTGCCACAGCCAAGCGATAACGCTAAAACTCAAAAAAGACTTACCTGTAGATGAAATAGAGCGCATGCTTGCAGAGCACAACGAATGGGTAAAAGTAATACCAAACGACCGTGATATAACGATGCAGGAGCTTACTCCGGCGAAAGTAACCGGTACATTGTCTATTCCGGTTGGCCGTATTCGCAAACTTTCAATGGGTCCAGAGTATATCTCGGCCTTCACGGTGGGCGACCAACTTCTGTGGGGCGCGGCAGAACCACTTCGTAGAATGCTACGTATCGTGCTGGGGAAATAACCCCTGACGTAATTAAGAGAGCCCGTTATAAGACGGGCTTTTTTGTAAGTATATAATTAGTACACTACTGATGCTCTGACCATACAGCAAATTCATTTCCGCCAGGCTCTTTGAAATGAAAACGACACCCGCCAGGAAAAGCGAAAATAGAACGTGTTACTTCCCCACCCGCCTGTTCAATTTTTGCTTGGGTAGCATGAATATCGTTACTGTAAAATACCAGTAACGCGCCATTCTCAGCGCCTGATATGGGGTTAGGTGAATCATACATCCCACCATCTATACCGGCTCCACTAAAGGCACTGTATTGGGGGCCATAATCAGTAAATGACCAGGCAAATACATGTTCAAAGAAGAGTTTACTTTTGTTGAGGTCATTTGAAGGAAACTCGACATAATTCAGCATTTCATGATTAGACATGCGCACTCCATAGCGGCTTCGGCAGGTAAGTATAATTTAACGCAGCAATGAACTTATAATGTGCAGTTAGCTCAAAACCTTACGCGTAATTAAGCCATAATGGCAAAACCAAAGTATCAACACAATAACATGTTCATTCTTCTTTTAATTCACACTACGCTGGAACCACGTTTCACATGAAAAAGTTCATTGCATTTATAGGTGTTTTTTTGCTTGCGGGCTGTTCATCAAAGCTAGCCTATAACAATTTAGATTGGTTAATTTATTGGTACATGGACGACTACGTCGAACTTACCGGCCCACAAGAGAAAGTATTTGATACTACGTTAACGGGTTGGATTGATTGGCATAGAAGTGAGCAACTCGCTCTTTATTTGCGCCAATTAAACGAATTAAAACGTGATATTGAAACCGACAACCTAAACAAAGATACGATTGCGAAACACTTAAATCAAGCGAACGAGCACATTATTACGCTGCGGCAAAAAGTGGCGCCTGAATTAGCAGAACTCGCCACGCGTCTAAACGACGACCAGGTTATTTATCTATTTGCAGCCATACGAAAACAAAACGAAGAAAAGAGTGAAGACCTTATAGAGTACAACTCCCTTAGCGCTGAAGAGAAAAGAGAAAAGCTAATAACCCAATTTTCTGAACAGGTAGAGGATCGCTTAGGTGATCTTACAGACCAGCAAGAAGCATTAATAAAGGAAAACGTGAGTTATTTTACTAATACTCGCACAAACTGGCTTGCCTACCGAATTACTATGCAAAATGAAGCGCGAAAATTATTTGCAAGGAAAACCGATAACGTTACTTTTGTCCACGCGTTAACTGACTTATTGCAACACCCTGATAATTATAGATCGTCAGAGTATTTAGCGAAGCGGGAAGAAAATAGGGTAGCGTATTTGCAGCTTGCTACTGAACTGGCTAAAACCATGACGCCAAAACAAAAAGCGCACCTATTAGAAAGCGTTAACGACCTCATTGAAGACGTTGAAGGCTTAATTAGCAGTGCACCTTAATTGTTGAATACGTAGTATAACCACATAGGTAGAATTGCTTAGCTTTTCTTGCTCAATTGCGTTAGTAAGCGCTCGCGTCTATCTAGGTAAACCTGATATCCCTGATATTCCTCATTAGCAAGTGCTATGGCCTTGTTCACTTCGATGAGTGCATCTTCTAGCTGCCCTGCCTGTTCGTATCCATAAGCTAGACCGTTGTACGCATCTGGAACATCCGGATAACGCTTAACGCCATATTTAAACAACGTTATCGCACGTGCTAATTCACGTTGATTTACAAAATGATAGCCAAGGTTTCGTATTACCCACTCTTGTGCCTCCATACTCTGACCGCGCTGAGCAGACACCTCTTGGTAATATGCCTCAATTGATTCTACAGTGCCGTCAAAATGCTGCACTGGCATCACCTCTGAATAAAACAAATTATGATAAGCCCTGAACCTTGCGGCAGTGCTCACCAAGTTGTGGGGTACATTGCTAAACGAGTCGTTTACCCAACGCAGACCTTCCGGCTGATGGGTTTTAATGCCGTCAATCATCTCATCGTAGAAAGCTCGCATTGGCGCGCCTTCATTACCGATAGCGGTATAAATATAGTGATGTAACTTAGGCGTATTTTTTAAAAATTCAACGGTGGACTTTCCTGTCGCGCCATAGGCCCACCACACCGCGGCACTGTACGAAAGTGCCGCATCAAACAACTCAGGCTGTTTCTGTAAGGCGTAAAGTGAAAAAACGCCCGCAGCCGATGCACCTGCAATTATCCGAAAATCATGTACACGATATTTCCCCTCGACCATGGGCATCAGTTCGTTGGTGATAAAGCTAAGAAATTTTTCGCCACCACCACCATAGCCTACTGGTCCATTGGGGTCGTTATTTACAGTAGGATATAAATCCCGCAAGCGTTCGGTGTTTTCTATTGCCACAATAATGACTTCTGGTGCGGCGCCCTGCGACTGTAAGCTTTCTAGCACCGCATTCATCATTACTAGGTTACCCGCCCCATCGAGCCGGTAGATAATAGGGAATTTTTTGCTGGGATTAGCGGCATAACTTTTAGGTAATTGCACAACAACATTGCGCGATTCAGACAACACGTCTGATATTACTGTTTCTTTGATGACCGTGTAATTGCCAGCGCTCTCATTATCTTGTGCGTGGCTAACAAAAGTTGTCGATGAGGCAAACAAACATGAAAAGAAAACGCGGAAAAATAATTTCACAGTTAGTCCATTAAATAAGCGAAGTAATGACTACTACTTTACACGCTTGTTCAATGACAAAAAAGCCATTCTGCACTTAAGGCTTTAATAAACATGGAAAAACTACTATTAGCGTTCATCCATTAAATCTTCTAGTTCACTCTTTAATACATCGTTTCGTAGATGAATGGGCAGCATTTGCTGAGAAATTTCACTATGCGGCTGAATATTATCAAAGGCCAACGGCGTATTTTCACAGTTTACCTTTTTTGTTAACACCGCTACACAGGGTTGCTGCGTTGTGTTTGTCTGCGTTACATGGTCGTAACTAATAGTGCAACCAGAAAGCGCAACCAAGCAAAGTGCACTGAATAAAAACCTGATTGACTGACCTAAGCGGCAATAATGTAGTGATGGCATCATTTGGCCTCGTTACTAACCGATAGTATTGTAAAAGTACAACACGACTATTACGCTGCGTTACGTTACGTTATCTTTCGATTGAGAGATAGTCTTTATTGTATCGATTGGTAGATGAAAAACGCTATACAACGCAAGAGCCACATAATTCTTTTTGCCGATGAGATAACGGGGCTATAATGGGTGTGCGGAATTACTTTCTTTTTGGAGAATACATGGAAAGGCTGGGCGAACAAAAAGAAGTGTTGAGAATACGATTGGCCCTTATCATTGGCGCACTATTAATTACGCTTTTTGTTATCACCGATTTAGATCTTCTTTCTGCGTCACAACATAGCGCTTATTTACAAAACCGTTTCTTGATTCAAATTCCCCTCATTCTTGTTGTTTTCGCTTTTTCATTTACTCCCTACTTTTTAAAAATAAAGCACGTGGTTTTTGCCTCGATAATGGTGGCACTCACCTTCGCAAATTATCACGTCATTTACTTAAACTGGCATATTTACGGCTTTGCATTTCCTTATGAAGGAACCATTCTTTACGCTTTCTACTGTGTGTTTGCACTAGGGCTAGCGTATCAGTTAGCCTTAGTAGCCTCGGTATTGTGCATTAGTGGTTTCATCGTTCTGATGATTGAGGCTCCTGCCTATGGCGACAGGGTTATGATATCGATAGCGTTTGTCGCCGCTTCATTGTTTATATGTGCCTATGCAAAATATCGATTAGACAAAATGGTCTTACAACTTACCTTAACCAATAAAAAGCTGAACACGCTGAGCCGAGAAGATGCACTAACCGGCCTACTAAACCGGCGAGCGCTGATGAAGGAAAGCGAACGAATGGCGGCGCTGTGTGAACGCCAACATATCTCTTTCTCCCTCTTTATGATGGATTTGGACCATTTCAAATATTTTAATGATGCCTTTGGCCATCAGAAAGGCGACGAAGCCATCGTGACGCACGCCAATATTATGCGAGCGGTATTTCAGCGAAAGGCTGATATTTTAGGTCGATATGGCGGGGAAGAATTCATGGTTGTCGTTAGCGGACAGTCTAAAGAGGACGTTGAACAATGCTGCCAACAGGCACTCACTAAATGGAAAGAGGCGGCATTACACCAAGCTGAAGAGGCCCCCTCTCAGTTTGTATCTTGTTCAATTGGCGCGGTTTTTGTCAGTAATATGCGCGGTCACTCTCTTGATACGTTAATTAAGCATGCCGATGAAGCGTTATATAAAGCAAAGCATGCGGGAAGAAATACCTACGTGGTATCGACGTTACCTTAACCGTCAAGCGCCAGAAATTGTTGCCAAATGGCGGCACCTGCTTGGTCGTACTCGTGGACCTTAGCGCGATACAACTTTCGTAATGATACATCAACAAGCGGTGCGGGCAATAACGGGTCAAATACCAGCTGCTGCAGCGCGTTATCCCCAACAAGATAAGATTCCTTGGCTGCCTCTTCCAACGGCAAACTGTTAAGGCGCACAAGTGACTGCTGTATTGCTTGCAACCCTTTTTGGTATCCTTCTTCTAAGGCTTCACTTTGCCATTGGCGTCGGTTTAGTTCCTCTTGTGGCGTTGAAAACTGTGAGGTATTAAAGACCATCGCGCGTTTATCTAGTCCGAGGCTAAACAATCGTTTTCGCAATTCATTAACACCCCCTATAACGTTATTAGGTCTGATATAAAAGTCGTTTGAGACTTCTTGCATGCCAGTTAACTTAAATGCCCGTTCTCTCGCTCGCTTGGCTTTACGATCACTTTTTTCTAGGGTATTGGTAAGCACCGCAATCCAATCTTCACGCCAAGAACAAAGCGTTGCTTCAACCGTTGGCCAAGCATTAATTTCGTTTGCGAGTAGTTTCCCCTCTGCCCCAAGTTCATAAAACCCGCGCTCAACAAGCTGCAATAGGTTTGCAGACTGCAACCGCGTTAAGGTAACTCTCATGTTATTCTCAGAAATGCCAAAGAGCGCACCAACGCGAACCGCACTGCTTGCGTTCATTTGCACGCCATTACGCGAGCTAAATAACTTAAGCAATAAACGGCGCGGCGTAGGCTTCTCTGTATTTTCCATCGCCAGCATATATCAGTGCAACTCCTAAAAACGTTTACAAAAACTCGTCTTTGGGAATGTACCGAATTCTTAAACAGCTCGCAAACCAAATGCCCATAAGAGTTAACTACCTTCACGAAGCGAAACGTACTTTTTAACGACCAGCGCCATATCTCAAAGCAAACATTACACATATTGACGAATATAAATCAATGTCGTAATGTTTATTGATATAGGCATGCGACTCGTTATAAAGAGCACAAAAAAATGAACAACACTCATACGTTTCACACTCACATCGTTGAAAACCAGCCCGAAATAATTGCCCCTTATAACCTATGGTCGTGTGACATAATGTTAACTGACGCAGTCAGGCATTACGCTAATGACGATATCATTGCACGCGCTGGGAATAAATTAGCTGCTTTTGGTCACCAAGCTGGCTTTTTACTTGTGGATGCGGGCGAATTAGCCAATCGACATAAACCTATTTTTCAACCCTTTGATCGCTACGGTCGCCGTATAGACAACGTAGAGTTTCACCCTGCCTATCACCAGCTTATGAGCGCGGCAATGAACGCTGAAGTGCATAGCTACTCGTGGCGCAATGAACAACACTCAGGCGCACATGTTGTTCGTGCTGCACTTTTATTTATGCATGCTCAAGCAGATGCTGGCACAACATGCCCATTAACGATGACGCATGCATCAGTAGCCGCGCTGAAAAATGCAAAGGCACTGCCAGACTATTGGTTATCTAAAATTGTATCTGGCCAATATGATCAGCGTTCACTTCCCGCCGATAAGAAAAAAGGCCTAACCATTGGCATGGGTATGACGGAAAAACAGGGCGGCTCAGACGTGCGTCGTAATACAACACGCGCCACAAAGCAGCAGGATGGCAGCTACCACATTGTGGGCCACAAATTTTTCTATTCGGCACCGCTTTGCGACGCACATCTTGTGCTTGCGCAAACCGACACGGGATTAAGTTGTTTTTTACTCCCTCGCCTGCTACCCGATGGCACATTGAACCACGTTCGCATTCAACGTTTAAAAGACAAGCTAGGCGATTGGAGTAATGCGTCTTCTGAAGTAGAGTTTCAAGGCGCAACCGCTTACCTGGTGGGTGAGGAAGGGCGCGGTGTACCGGTGATTATTGATATGGTGTCGTTAACACGCCTTGATTGTATGATTGGCTCTACAGCACTAATGCGTCAGAGCCTTGTTCAAGCATTATACCATGTAAGTAACCGAGAAGCGTTTGGTGCCAAACTAATAGCGCAGCCTTTAATGCGTAATGTGCTGGCAGACCTTACTTTAGAATGTATGGCAAGCTTGCTTTTAACCATGCGCGTCGCAAAGGCTGTCGACGGGGCAAACAACAACAAAAATGAAGCCGCTTTTGCTCGCCTTGCCACCGCTATTGGTAAGTATTGGGTTTGCAAGCGCACACCCGCTTTCGTCAATGAAGCCCAAGAGTGCTTAGGGGGTATTGGATATGTGGAGGAGAACATAATGCCTAGGCTCTACCGCCAAGCGCCACTCAACTCTATCTGGGAAGGAAGTGCCAATGTGCAATGCCTTGATGTACTTAGAACTCTCTCTAAAGAGCCTGATGCAAAAAACGCATTACTCGATGAGCTTGCTTTAGCAAAAGGTAAGAATACGTTTTATGACAACCATGTCGCCAAGCTGGTCACCACTTTTGAAGACAAAGATACACTAGAAGTGCGAAGCCGATTAGTGGTTGAGCACATTGCACTTGCATTACAAGCATCACTGTTACTTAACACCGCTGACACAGTAATGGCAGAAGCGTTTTGCCAAGCGCGTTTAGGACAACAACACGGGTGGGCGTACGGTACATTACCTGCTGATACGCCGTTTAACGACATCATTGAGCGTGGTAGGTTACGTTTGTAGAAAAGCCACTATGAGTATCGGCCTTTAGCTAAACAGTTCGCTTGTGTGCTACCCCGCGTCACGGTGCGTTTAATGGTTATGGTGTTGTTTACGCTTATCACGAATATAGGTACCACTGCCGTTTTTGATTTTTATTTCGAAAAGATCAATGGCTGCAAATAAATCTTTGAGCTTCTTGAACCCATAATTACGCGGGTCAAAAGAGGCGTGATTAGAAATATGGTGTCCTATGGTACTTAAATTCGCCCAGCCTGTATCATCTTCAGACGCATCAATGGCTTGTCGCAACATGTTCATCAACTTCGTGTCGCTTTTTATATTTGGCTTAGACTTTTCAATCGGTTTTTCGTCACTCGCTTCTTCATCAAGGTATAAGAATTTCGAACAACTATTTACAAAAGCTGCTGGAGCTTTTCGCTCGCCAAAACCAATAACAAATTTACCGTCAGCTAGCGCACGGGTTACGAGTGGCGTAAAATCACAATCAGAGGATACAAGGCATATTGAATCAACGTCTTTCGTATAAAGAATATCCATTACATCAATTACCAAAGCTATGTCCGTGGCATTTTTACCTTTGGTTAGATCGAACTGCTGTATTGGTTGAATAGCAAATTCATGTAGTACGTCTTCCCAAGGTTTTATATTTGCACTTTTCCAATTTCCATATGCTTTTCTAATGTTAACCACTCCGTAACGCGCCAACTCCGAAAGAATGGTTTCTATTTTCGCTGCAGGCGCATTGTCAGCATCTATAAACAATGCAATTTTTTCCTTTTCCTTCATAAGCACTCCCTGCTCTTATATGGCTAACTTCCTAGACTAGGTTGACACCGGTAACGTAAAAATTAAATCTGCTATATTTACAAATAGTATGAGCTCAAATACATTAATAAACTAGATACAGCCTGTGGTCAGGCTTATGTACAGATACAAAAAAACCCCGCTTTTGTTAAAAGCGGGGCTTTTCATTATTTGGCGGAGAGAGAGGGATTCGAACCCTCGTTAGGTTTAACCCTAAACACACTTTCCAGGCGTGCGCCTTCAGCCACTCAGCCACCTCTCCAAATTTTGTTTCAGGAATTGCTATTAACAACAATTTCTCCTGAGCGCGCGTATAGTAGGTAAAGCCACGCGCTTTATCAAGAACTTGCTAAAAATAAGTGAGCAAGTGCTTATAAAACAACCTTCAGGGTTTACAGGCCGCCTTTCGCTTTTAGTTCTGCTGAAAAATTTAACATACGGTCAAGCGGTATAAGTGCTTCTGTTCGTAATTGTTCATCAACAAAGATTTCATGGCCGGTCGCGTTGCTCTGTAAAGACGCCTTAATCGCTTCTAAGCCGTTCATTGCCATCCATGGACAGTGAGCACAACTTTTACACGTAGCGCCGTTACCGCCTGTTGGAGCCTCGATAAACGTCTTGTTTGGGGTCAACTGTTGCATCTTGTAGAAAATGCCTTTATCTGTTGCCACAATAAAGGTGTCGTTGTCCATTTTTTGTGATGCGCTGATTAACTGACTGGTTGAACCAACGGCATCCGCTAATTCAACAACACTTGCTGGCGACTCAGGGTGCACAAGAATTGCTGCGTTAGGGTAAGCTTTTTTCATATCGTTAAGCTTCTGCGCAGAGAATTCATCATGAACTATGCACTCGCCCTGCCACATCAACATGTCTGCACCGGTTTGCTTAGCGATATAAGCGCCTAAGTGCCTATCTGGCCCCCAGATAATCTTTTTGCCTTGGCTATCTAGATGTTCCACGATTTCAAGTGCAATACTCGACGTTACAACCCAATCAGCACGTGCCTTTACTGCTGCAGAGGTATTAGCATATACCACAACAGTATGGTCTGGGTGCTGATCACAAAATTCGCTGAATGCATCTATCGGGCAGCCTAGGTCAAGTGAACAAGTCGCTTCTAGGGTTGGCATTAGCACCTGTTTCTCAGGGCTAAGGATTTTAGCAGTTTCACCCATAAACTTTACGCCAGCGACAATAAGCGTTTGCTCTTTTGCGTCTCGTCCAAAACGTGCCATTTCAAGAGAGTCTGCAACGCACCCACCCGTTTCTTCAGCAAGTGCTTGAATTTCAGGGTCGGTATAGTAATGCGCAACCATCACGGCATTACGTGCTTTAAGCAATGACTTGATCTCAGCCTTTAATTCGGCTTTACGATCGTCTGATAAGGGCTGTGGTTTAGCGGGAAAAGGATAATCTACCTGTTCCACACGAAATGCTACTGACATTGGCCTACATCTCTGTTTCGACAAGGGCGTGGATTATACCCAACTGTCATAAAAATTACACATAAGTTAATGCGTGATGATGTAATTACTTAACGAAGAGTACCTCCGTATCACGCGTAATAATAACGATACTGTTTACACGCTTGAAATATAAGCGGATCACAAGTACGTGTGTATGTGCTTGAAAAACCTAAGTGGATTTCGGTTCGCAAACGTATTACTGATTGAGATGCTTGTTCTGAAGAATGACCAATGATGCTAGGAAACTTGATGGTGGGTCGTGCTGGATTCGAACCAGCGACCAATTGATTAAAAGTCAACTGCTCTACCAGCTGAGCTAACGACCCATCAAGTGACACATTGTAGATAGTACGTTTTAATTGATGGTGGGTCGTGCTGGATTCGAACCAGCGACCAATTGATTAAAAGTCAACTGCTCTACCAGCTGAGCTAACGACCCATCAATTAAAACTAGGGAAGAAGTGGTGGGTCGTGCTGGATTCGAACCAGCGACCAATTGATTAAAAGTCAACTGCTCTACCAGCTGAGCTAACGACCCTTCTTTCCTTCGCTGCCTGTGTCTAGGCAACGGCGGCATATAATACTCATAATTTTTGGCGACGCAACCCATAAGCACTTTTTATTTTCATTTTTATGCGAAAAACCTTTCAACCGCTTAAAATGAAACCAATTCGTGTAGTTATTAACCTTAGCATCGAAGTAATGACACTAAGTGGGTAACACTTTTTACCGACAAATACTGCGCGAGAATTTTTTACCGTGAGTAATAAGCTAGTATGAAATAATAAAAAAAACCTCTTTAAAGAGGTTTTTTATTAATTATTTAATCTAGATTCAGCTAAACGACGTGCCGAAGAGTTGGGATATTCAGACACCACTTGCTCAAACAATTGTCTCGCGAGTGCTGCGTCTCCCGTTCGTTGCGCAATAACACCCAGTTTCACGAGTGCTTCTGGACGCTTGGCTGAGTCAGTAAACCGACTAACTACCACATTAAACTGCTCGCTCGCATCGGCCCACTCTTGTTTATTGAATAACAACTGCCCCAACCAATAGTGGGCATTAGGTGCATACTCACTGTTAGGAAATTGTTCAATAAACGATTGAAACGCAGGGATCGCTTTATCGTATTCTCTAGATTTAAGAATAAGATTAACGGCGCTTTCATATGCATCGTCTTCACCAACTTGCGACGCCGTAATACCTGCGCTCGGCATGGCTGTACTCGGCTGGCTCGTCGATACAGGTGTATCAGTCGATGCTAACGTACCCGATTGTTTCAATGCTTCTACACGTTTGTCTATTTCTAGATACAGCTCACGCTGTCGTTCTAGCACTTTTTGCAATTCGTTAGTATTGACTTCTACGGCGCCGCGAAGTTGATCTACTTCGCCTTGCATAGCATCTAACTGAGATTGCAAACGGTGTTGCATTTCGGTACGGCTCTTTACTATACGCTCAAGCACAACAATGCGTTGTTCTAGTTCACTGCCACCATTGGCATTAACAACGGGCGCTTGAGCTGCGGCAAAGCCTGAAAAGGCGAAGGCGACGCTAAGAGCGACGCCTTTTTTATAAATAGATATCGCTGTAATAGCCATTATCGGTAAACTACCACTCCGCGACGATTCTGCGCCATAGCGTATTCAGTAGAACCCATTACCGCCGGCTTCTCTTCACCGTAAGAAACAACTGAAATTTGGCTGCTGCTCACGCCCGCATTCATCATGTAAGTTTCTACCGCTTGTGCACGACGCTCACCCAACGCAATGTTGTACTCTGGTGTTCCACGGCTATCAGTATGACCTTCAATTACCACGTTCTGGTTAGGGTTGCTAACAAGAAACGCCGCGTGCTTGTCAAGTAAACGCTGGAATTCAGGCTTAATGCTTGCACGGTCAAAATCAAAATAAACGGTTTGTTCATTTTTAAGCGCTTCCATTTCCTGCTGAACCATCTCTTCTTGACGTTTTATGCGCTGGACCGCTTCTGCTTTAACGCGTTGTGCTTCTGCTTCTGCAGCTTCAACTTCTGCTTGCGCCTGTTCTTGTGCCAAACGGTTGCGTTCTGCCGCTAGTTCTTCTTCGCTCGGGCCAGATGAGCAAGCCATCATTGTTACTACTGGTAAGGCAATAATGAAGCTCTTCATAATTTTATTCATTTGCATCCTACTAATTCCTTAATTTTGTTGTTTACTGTTTTTAAATTGTTAGAACAAAAATGGTGACCAACTCGGCGACTTAACTTGCCCATTGGCTGCTGGCAACCTAGCTTTAAAGCGCCCATCTAAGGAAACGAGTGATAACACTTGCTTCCCTTCATGAAGGGTACTATAAATTATCATGCTTCCGTTCGGTGCCACGCTTGGTGACTCGTCCAAGTACGTCCGTGTGAGTACTTGGGGCGAACTACCATCAAGCGCCTGCTTGGCAATGTGATAGTTTCCGTTGGTTTGATTAACTACAACTATCTCATCACCGTTTGGCGTTAATGTGGCACCAAGGTTCTGCTCGCCGACGAAGGTAATACGCCTTACCTTTCTCGAATTTAAATTTACGCTATATATCTGGGGTTTACCACCCCGTTCCGAACTAAAAATTAAACCACTACCATCTGTAAGCCACGACGGCTCTGTATCGATCGCTCTGTTACGCGTAATTCTGCGCAAGTTTTTCGTCGCAAGATCCATAATATAGATCTCAGGGTTACCATCTTTCGACAACACCATTGCAAGTTGCTTGCCATCTGGCGAGAACGACGGGCTACCATTAATACCAGGGAAGTCCGTAATGGCAGTTCGCTCACTGGTATAAATATCTTGAATGAAAATTTGCGGCCTTCTGTTCTCAAAACTTACGTAAGCAAGCTTTTCTCCATCTGGCGACCACACAGGCGACATCAAAGGCTCGGGCGATGATAATAAACGCGTTTCGTTTTCGCCGTCGTAATCTGCGATCACTAGCTGGTATGGTTTCTCATAAGTGTCTCGGTCGCGCACAATGACATAAGCAATACGGGTTAAAAACGCGCCGCGAACGCCGGTAAGCTTTTCATATACAATGTCACTTATTCTGTGTGCATACTGCCTGAAGTCGCTGTCGTTTATCACGGCCTGTCTTGCTACGATAACATGCGAGTTACTGGTAACCAGTTTGCCATCTTTTAATACTTGCGACTGGCCGCCATCTAACTGGCCTTTCAATACATCAACCAGTTGATAACTTACCAAGTATTTATTCGGACTATCCTGTTCAATAGTGCCAACCAGTACTGTGTCTACGCCCATGTTTGCCCATGCGCTGTAATCTACATCGGCGGCTGACTCGGGGTACTGCGGCATGCTATTAGGTGTAATGGGATTAAATTTCCCGCTTCGCGTTAGGTCGGCCATGATGACGTCTGAAATATCGCCAGGTAGTACCCCTTCGCCTTTCCATTTAAACGGTACAATCCCTATTGGTCTTGCGCTGTTCACCCCTTCCGTTATAACAATTTCAAGCGTTGCATACGCGTTTGCGCTTAGCAGCATGACGGTTGTTGCTGCTAAGGCTATCCATATTCCAAGTTTCTTCATTACACTACAGTTCCACATTTAAATTGATATCTTTTAGCTGCTGATACACATCTGGCGCATCGGAGATTGGTAGTTCTTCCACCCGTCGAACCGCGCTTTCTGCGGCTTGACAGAGTGCTGCATCACCGCCTAGTACTCGTATACTCGTTACATAACCGGTTGTTGCTAACTTAATATTCAGCCTACATACCTTCCCTTTAAAACTGTCGTCAGCAAAAAGGTTTCGTTCAATCGTTTGCTTAATTAGCGCTTGGTAGCGCTCTACCTCAGTAAGCACCTGTTGTCGCCTACGGGCTTGCTGTTCAGCTTGTTCTTTCGCAAGCTGCTCTTGCATAATCCTTTCCATTTCGGCACGCTCGGCCGCTTCTTTTTTCTTACGTTCAGCATCTGCCTTCGCTTTCGCTTCCTGCGCTTTGCGTTCTTTTTCTTTTTGTGCCGCTAGTCTTTCCAATTCTTTCTGTTGCTTTATTCTGGTTTCTTCAGCTTCACGCTTTTCTCTTGCCTTCTTTGCTGCTGCGGCTTGGCGGCGTTTCTGTGCTGCCGCTTCTTCCGCCTTTTTTTGACGCTCGACTTCCTGAGCTTTTGCTTGTGCCTCAGCTTGTGCTTGCGCACGCTTTGTATCGGCAATAGCTTGGGCATCAATGAAGGTCGCTTCGATAACTGGCGCATTAGACGGCGTTGAAGGAAGTGGTTCATGAGAAAAACTGACGCTAATTAGCAACACTAGTGCAATAGCGGCGTGTACACCTAACGATTTGTAAACAGATGCCGACATCGATGTCATTTAATTAGGCTCTACAGGATCTGTCATTAACCCAACCGACGGCACCCCTGCTTGCTGCAATAGCACCATCAATTGGATAACCTTGTTGTAAGGAACTTGGCCATCGCCTTTCACCACAACTGGCGTATTTTCATTTTTTTGCAGCTGCGCCTGAACCAAAGCGGCAAGCTCATCAGCTTCTATCGGGCTATCTTGACTGTCCCCAACGTTAAGAAAATACCGCCCTTTTACATCGACGGATGCAATAAGCGGTGGATTATCTTCCTGTTCAATAGGGTTAGCACTGGCTTTAGGTAAATCAACCTTCACCCCTTGAGAGATAAGTGGTGCAGTTACCATAAATATGATCAGTAGCACCAACATTACATCGATGTATGGCACAACATTAATTTCTGATACCGGCCTACGGCGTTTTCTTACATACATAACGTTTCCTCGTTAGTAATAATTGTATGATTACACAGAGGGTTGCTGAGCCACAGAGGCAGCAGCCTGACGTTGTAAAATAGCAGAAAACTCTTCCATAAAATTGCCATAGCTGTTTTCTACTTTTTCAACCTGATGGCTGAAGCGGTTGTAAGCAATTACTGCCGGAATGGCAGCAAACAAGCCGATGGCTGTCGCAATAAGCGCTTCTGCAATACCGGGGGCAACCATCGCAAGCGTAGCTTGCTGTACTTCACCTAATGCGATAAACGCATTCATTATTCCCCATACCGTGCCAAATAGGCCAATGTACGGACTAATAGAGCCAGCAGTAGCAAGAAACGGTAAACGGCTTTCTAACTCTTCAACCTGTCTAGACATCGACACTCTCATCGCACGATACGCGCCATCAACAATGCCGTTTGTACTGGTGTTTGATTTTCTTAAACGAACAAACTCTTTGAAACCCGCACAGAAAATACTACTCATTCCATCTAAATTGGTTCGTGCAGAGAGTTCTTGATACAACCTGTTAAGGTCCGCACCAGACCAGAATTTATCTTCGAACTGACGCATTTCACTGCGCGCAGCAGAGAGCGCCTTGCTTCGTTGAAAGATAAATGTCCATGATGCTATCGACACACCAAGCAAAAGTAACATGACAAGCTGTACAACGAAGCTAGCCTGCAGAAAAAGCCCTATAAACGTAAGATCAGATGACACGCGATATTTCCCCTAACAATGTCTTTGGTAGCCTTTTAGGCTTCATAGAATCAAGACTAACACACGCTACTTTAATGGTGGCTGCCACCAGCGTAGCGTTTTCCTCATTTTTTATAATTTGTTTGAATACCAAACTAGCGCCCCCTAATTCTACAACCTGCGATTCAATACTCAACAGCTGATTAAACCGTGCTGGCGCATAGTTATGCATTTCAACGTGTTTGACGACAAAGGCGACAGATTGTTCCATCAAAATATCTTGTTCATAACCAAGCCCTCTCAACCACTCGGTTCTGGCTCTTTCCATAAACTTTAAATAGTTTGCGTAGTATACAATCCCACCTGCATCGGTATCCTCGTAATACACTCTCACTGTGTGTTTATGCATAACTATTCCTTTTATCTCAATATAATTAATCTATAAGGCAAAATAAAAGCGCTAAAATCACAGATATACAAGCCTAACAACTGGCTTTAATCACATTAAAAACGCTGTGCTTAATAATTTCATTATATATAATTAACAAGCAGTTAACGCATTAGTTTTTTTAATGTGAAAATACAATTTTCCTCAATTGTAAGTTTTTCGAAGCTACCTATAATACGCGCCATCAGTCATACAGAGCATGATGGTGCGAAGCACGGTTATGCAAGAGTTTTCTCCTGTTAGACATGAGTTCCCTGGATTTATTTCCTTCAACACTTGTTGTTTTGCCCGCTCAATGAGCGGGCTTTTTTTTGCCTAAAATAAAGTGAAGTAAATTAGGCTCTAAAATCAGGCCTATATGTTGTGGTATCAGGTCATGATTTAGGCGTAAAGCCAAAGTGAAGGTAGGCACGCTGAGATACAATTCGGCCTCGGGGTGTGCGCTGTAAAAAACCCTGCTGGATTAAGAAAGGCTCAATAACGTCTTCAATTGTTTCTTTTTCTTCGCCAATAGCAGCAGCCAGGTTGTCTAGCCCTACAGGCCCACCATCAAACTTTTCAATAATGGTACACAGTAGCTTGCGGTCCATGTAATCAAAGCCTTCTCGGTCGACATCTAGCATGTCTAACGCCTTAGCCGCCACATCAGCGCCTACGGTGCCATCAGATTTAATCTCTGCATAATCTCTTACGCGTCGTAACAATCGATTCGCAATACGAGGTGTACCCCGTGAACGACGGGCAATCTCTTGCGCGCCATCGCCACTCATGTCTAAGTTAAGATAGTTTGCGCTACGCGCGACGATAGTGGTTAAATCTTTTACAGAATAAAACTCTAAGCGCTGAACAATACCAAAACGATCTCGAAGAGGAGATGTCAACGAGCCCGCTCGCGTGGTGGCTCCAACCAATGTAAATGGCGGCAAATCAAGTTTTATAGAGCGGGCGGCAGGCCCCTCACCTATCATAATATCGAGTTGATAGTCTTCCATAGCAGGGTAAAGGATTTCTTCTACCACTGGACTAAGGCGATGTATCTCATCAATAAAAAGCACATCGTTGCGTTCAAGGTTAGTGAGTAACGCGGCTAAGTCACCGGCTTTTTCAAGTACAGGCCCGGAAGTGGTTTTAATATTCACTCCCATCTCGTTGGCAACAATGTTTGCAAGGGTGGTTTTACCTAGCCCAGGCGGACCAAAAATAAGCAGATGATCTAACGCATCGTCTCGGTTACGTGCGGCTTGAATGAAAATCTCCATTTGCTCGCACACATGAGGCTGACCGGTATAGTCATCCAGCATTTTAGGACGTATTGCACGATCGATGACTTCGTCTTCGTTGCTCGCGTCTGGGGTAATGAGTCTGTCGGCTTCAATCATAATTATTTTATGCTCAGTAGCAATGTGGTTATATTGCTGCTTTTAATGCTTCTCTTATCAATGCTTCGCTTTGGATACCATCGGTATACACGCTATCCACCAGCTTACTTGCTTGAGCCGGTTTATACCCCAACGCAATAAGTGCACTCTGCGCTTCTTCTCTTGCATCGTTTACTGTAACAATAGTACTGCCTGAGAGTAAATCGCCACTTGGGGTTGGCAGGGTAATGCTTTGTGTTTTGCCAAACTTCGCTAACCTGTCTTTTAACTCGACCACCAAACGTTCGGCCGTCTTTTTACCTATTCCTGGAAGGCTTACCAAAGCTGATACATCTTCATGTTGCACGCTAACCAAAAACTGAGATGCTGACATCCCAGACAAAATGGCTAGCCCTAGTTTGGGTCCAACACCATTCGCTTTTATCAACTCTCTAAATAACCCGCGCTCCATTTTATCAGCAAAGCCGAAAAGTAATTGGGCATCCTCTCTTACCACAAAATGCGTATAAACCACCACTTCTTCACCTACGGCTGGTAGTTGATAGAAGCTAGTCATAGGCATATGAATTTCGTAGCCTACTCCGGCTACATCTACAAGAATTTCTGGAGGCTGTTTTTCTGCCAACGTACCGCGAATTCGTCCAATCATGAATTATCTCTTTCTAACCCTGTGCTGGTATTTTCACAACAAAGGTAATAACGGAAAATTGGAACTAAAGGTTACCGCAATCGCCCACGAACGGTTTTTCGAGCCTGCCCAGCCATATTAATTAGGCTTTGCTCGGTGTGCGCATGGCAAAGTGCGACCGCGAGTGCATCTGCGGCGTCGGCTTGTGGCGTGCCGCTTAAATTCAGTAAGTGTTTCACCATATGCTGAACCTGCGTTTTGTCTGCACTGCCTTTACCCACTACAGCTTGCTTTATCTGCCTTGCACTGTACTCAGCGACGGGTAGAGAAGCCTGTGTAGCTGCTACGATAGCTGCTCCTCGCGCTTGGCCTAATTTAAGCGCAGAGTCGGGGTTTTTTGCCATAAAAACCTGTTCAATCGCAAATTGCGCCGGCCCGAATTGACGGATAATGTCGCTAATTCCGGTGTATATATTGGCAAGTCTTGACGGTAAATCGGTAGTGCCTACCCTTATGCAGCCGCTGGCTACATAAACTAATTTACCTTGCTTGCGCGTAATTAAACCGTAGCCGGTAACCCTAGAACCTGGATCTATACCCAGTATAACCATTAAGCCACACTCGGTACAAACATTGATACCGCTTCTTTATTTGAGGGTGACCACAACCGCGATAGTGCGTCATGTTTCGATACCCACTCATACTGCAAATGTTCAGTGAGTACCAAGGGAATATCGCTGTTTATCTGAAGAGAAAAGACATGTTCGATATTAAACGTGGTGCCAGGAGGATAACGATGCAACCACCGACGCCTAATTTCGTATCGATTCTGTTTTTGATGGTTGTTTATTTCGAAACCGTGTGCTTTTGCATCAATACCAATTTCTTCACGCACTTCACGGTAGGCCGTTTGAATCGGTTCTTCACCGTCTTCAAGGGCCCCCGTGACAGACTGCCAGAACGTAGGATCGTCTTGGCGCTGTAGTAAAAGCACTCTATAGTGCTGATCGTACAGCACCACAAGCGCTGATTCTGGCTTTTTATACGTCATAGATTAAGATGGCTTTTTCACCGTCGCTATGGCCAACTCTTCTAGCTGTTGCGGATTAGCAGGGCTAGGTGCAGACGTTAGCGGACATGCTGCTGTCGTTGTTTTAGGGAACGCCATCACATCACGAATAGACGTAGCACCCGTCATCAACATTACTAGACGATCTAGTCCAAATGCTAGTCCAGCGTGCGGTGGCGCACCGAATCGAAGTGCATCCAGTAAGAAGCCAAACTTGTTTTTAGCTTCTTCATCTTCAATGCCTAAAATGCTGAACACCGTAGACTGCATTTCTTCGTTGTGGATACGCACTGAACCACCACCAAGCTCTACCCCATTAAGCACCATGTCGTAAGCATCAGACAAGGCTTCTGCTGGATTGGCTTTCAACTGCTCTGGCGTTAAACCTCGTGGCGCAGTAAATGGGTGGTGAATAGCATGAAGCTGTCCATCGAACTCTTCAAACATCGGGAAGTCTACAACCCATAACGGCTTCCACTCGCCTTCAAGTAAGTCGAAGTCTTCACCTAGTTTTAAGCGCAATGCGCCCATCGCCTCGGTGACTACGGTTCCGTTATCTGCACCAAACAATAGTATATCGCCAGACGCAGCCCCCGTGCGCTCACAGATAGCCGTGGTGATGTCGTCGTTTAGGAACTTAAGAATAGGCGACTGAAGTCCGTCTTGCCCTGCTTCGATATCGTTAACTTTTATCCAAGCAAGTCCTTTCGCACCGTAAATCCCAACGAACTTAGTATATTCATCAATTTGCTTGCGAGATAACGAGGCACCGCCTGGAACTCGAATAACGGCGACGCGGCCTTTGGGATCTGTCGCAGGGCCGCTGAACACTTTAAACTCAACAGACTCTAGTAAGTCTGCAACATCAGTAAGTTCTAACGGGTTACGTAAGTCAGGCTTATCGCTACCATAACGCTTCATTGCCTCTGCGTAGGTCATACGCGGGAAGTCACCTAAATCCACATCAAGCATTTTGTTGAATAGGTCGCGGATCATGCGTTCGGTAATCGACATTACGCCTTCGGCATCAAGGAATGTAGTTTCAATATCGATTTGCGTAAATTCTGGCTGTCGGTCTGCACGTAAATCTTCGTCTCTGAAACACTTAACGATTTGATAGTAGCGATCCATTCCCGACATCATTAGCAACTGTTTAAACAATTGCGGAGATTGTGGCAGCGCAAAAAATTCACCTTTGTGCGTTCTGCTAGGAACAAGGTAATCACGAGCACCTTCTGGAGTCGCTTTCGTTAAGATGGGCGTTTCTATGTCAAGAAACCCGTCTTCTTCTAAGAAACGACGAACCGCACCGGTTACTTTTGCGCGAAACTGAAGGCGCTGACTCATAACAGGGCGACGCAAGTCTAAATAGCGATAGCGTAAGCGCTGCTCTTCTGAGTTTTCTTGGTTCCAATCAAGTGGCAATACGTCAGACTTGTTGATGATTTCTAAACCCGTACCCAAAATTTCAATTTCGCCAGTACGCATGTCTTTATTGATTTGCCCTTCTGGACGCGCACGCACTTTACCCGTTAACGACACGCAGAACTCGCCCCGCAGGGTATTAGCAATATTTAGTACATCGGGTAAATCTGGGTCGAACACAACCTGTACAATACCTTCGCGATCACGTAAGTCGATAAAAATAACACCGCCTAAATCGCGACGCTTATTTACCCAACCGCAAAGCGTAACTTCTTGTCCAACAAATGATGAATCGATATTCCCACAGTAATCTGTGCGCATGGTCCTTGACCCCTGATATATTGTCTTGCTCTGCACGTTGAATGTTTAGTATTGCCGAGACAACGCGTTCACCCTTGTCAGGTAAACTTATTGCTCTACAATGATGCGGATTTCGCATCGTGGTAACAACATGCATTCTGTAATGATTTAAAGGCCGCATAGTATAAACAAATGCGTCGTAAAGCCCAATGACAAATATGCAGAAAGATAGCAACATACATACAAATTCCACTTCTATCGTCGGTAAGCTACATATTGGGCTACCGATGTGGCAGCATCCTTCTTGGCCACGCACGTGGTTTGCGCATTATCCCAAAAGCGATACGCAGCTTATTTCTTACGCAAAAGAATGTAATACCGTGGAAGGCAATACCACCTTTTACTCACTGCCTCATGAAGATGCTACGTTAAGGTGGGCAACCTCGGTACCCGATGACTTTTCCTTTACCTTCAAGTTTCATCAGACGATTACTCATCGCAAACAGCTCCAACACTGCCAAGAAGACGTTGAGCAGCAGTTAAATTTAATGCAGCCCCTTAAAGACAAATTAGGTGTTATGTTGCTTCAATTACCGGCGGGCTTTGGCCCTAACAAACTATCCGTATTAGACCGTTTTTTATCGCAACTGCCTCCGTGGCTTAACGTTGCCGTTGAAGTAAGGCATCTTAGCTTTTTTGAAAAAGGTGATGACGAAAAAAAGCTGAATCAACTATTAATAGCGCACAATGCCAACAGAGTCATTATGGACACTCGGGCGTTGTTCACAGGCCCGTGCGATAGCGAGATGTTAGCGGAAGTAAGAAGTAAAAAGCCGCGAGTGCCAGTTAATGTAATTGCAACGGGGCTAACGCCAGTCGTGCGATTCGTGGGCAACGATAATGACGAGGATAACTTACAGTGCCTTCGCCCATGGGTGAGCAAGGTCGATCAATGGCGACGTGAAGGCAAGAGCGTATACTTTTTTTGTCACCGCCCGGATAACAAAGATGCACCGTGGTTAGCACAACAATTTATTGATCTTTACAATCAAGCCCACAGCGAGCGCGCTGTGCCTAATCTATCGATTAAAGCGCAGCCTGAGCAAGACACGCTTTTTTAACGCGCAAGAGTACACACTTAAGTCCAATGGTGTTTTCTGACAAAAGCGGTAATTTTGTACTAGGATTCAGTTATACATTGGCAGAGATATCAATATGAAAAAAAACGAACGGGGCTTTACGTTAATAGAAATACTCATCACGCTTGCGATTGTCGGTATCCTAGCAGCAATAGCGATGCCTATTTATCAAAACTACAGACTCACCTCTACGCTATCTCAAGCCTTTAGTCTGTTAGATGAAGAACGTATTAAAATCGAACTGTACTACATTACCCATGACAAAATGCCAGAAAAAGGAAGCGACGCAGGCATTATTCGGTTTCCAGATTTTGACTTAATAAACCAGTTAAAATGGACAACGGGTATACCTGGTCAAGTAGTGGATAAAAAGCACATTGGTACACTCGTACCCATTATGGATTTAACCAGTTTTGGCGATGAGTATAGTGAATACAATATGACGTTCTTTTTTGTCGGGAGAGCCGACAGCGACGGACGAATTTCGTGGGAATGTATAGTAGACGAGGTTGACACCGGCGCGTTGAAAGCTGAACTATTGCCGGCATCATGTCACTCTGCACAGGCTACGCCATAACGAACAGCAACATTTGCTTTAATCGTCATTCAAGTTGCAATAGCGGGGTACATAGCGTAAACCCGCTACGTTTTTTTAGCGCGTTTAGTAACGCAATACGTTACGTGTTTTACTGATCGTCATTAGCGTTTATTCCCCAACGGAAATCAGCATTATGGCTGATAGCAGCCTGTATCGTATGCACTGTTTTGGTAACATCTTCATCTTTACTAACAAATTTAGATGTTGCCCCTTCTTTGATTAATATAGCCTTCCAATGTGCTTTATTCGCTGGCAAACGGATAAGTGCCGGAATTCGAGCCCATGCAATTTCACGCCGGTATCGAGCAACAAAGTCTATTACACCTTCATCGCTCAAGTCTTCATCAACCTCAAGTACAACCAACTCAATGTTATCGTTAGCATGAAGTGTCTCATTAGCAGCTTTTGGACTGCCTACTAACAATACTTTTAACCAACTGCTAGTGAGCGCAAGATTGAGCGCATGCGTTTTTTCGCACTGCGAACCCGCAATAAGTACCGTATTCTGATTAGTATTTTTCTGGTCACTTTCTTCATAAAGTGTACTTAAATCGGGAAGTTCATTGCCATATTCATCGGCTAGCGCATACCAAAATTGTTGGCCAATAACCCGGTAGGCCTCTGCTGCGGTGGTAATGCCTGAAATAATGAGCCGTGATGCAGACATTGAGAGAGAGTTGAAATTACCTCGCATAGCGGCTTTAAATTTCGATATATCTTGCTCTCCTCCTAACAATAGCTCTCTTTGCTGTTGGCTTATCTCTATAATCTCAGCAACGACGGTCCGCCCTTTATAACCCGTAAATTCACACTTTTGACAACCTACTGCTTTGTAAGCCTGCGACACATGCGTTAGTGCTTTAAACGCATGTGACAGAGGAGTATCTTCTTGCACTTTACACTTACAATCATCACAAAGTTTACGCAGTAGTCGTTGAGACATAATGCCTGCTAATGACTCAGCGAGGATAATTGGATTCACGCCTAAATCGAGCAAGCGAGGAATTGAACTTAACGAATCATTGGTGTGAAGCGTTGACAATACAAGGTGGCCAGTAAGCGCAGACTGCATAGCAATTTGTGCGGTTTCTTCGTCTCTTATTTCTCCAATCAGAAGCACATCGGGATCTTGTCGCAAGATAGCTCTTAACGCCCTCGCAAATGTCATACCCGCTTTTTCGTTAACTTCGGTCTGACTTAGCCCCTGCATTTGATATTCGACTGGATTTTCAACGGTCATAATTGAGACCGTTTCATCATTTAATGTGTTTAATATTGAATAAAGCGTTGTTGTTTTCCCTGACCCCGTAGGACCGCATACAAGTATTACGCCCGAAGGCTTCGCGGCGAGCCTTCTAACCGTGTGAACCTCGTCAAGTGAGAAACCAATTTCTGGTAACGCGTACACCGACTGTCGATTTAAAAAGCGTATAACCAATTTCTCTTTGCCATCGGCCACGGGCAAGGTAGAGATACGAAGATCATATTCACGGCCTTCAAGCTCGACCAGCATCCTACCGTCTTGTGGTAGCATTTTAGCCGTAGTATCCATTTCCGCTTTAGCCTTGATATGCCTTATGAGGCCATCAGCAACACTGTTAGACACCAAGGTCAGCCGTTTTAATAAGCCATCAACTCTAATTCGTACGACAGAACCATTAAGAAAGGGTTGCAGATGCATATCAGACGCACGCTGTATGACCGACTCTTTCATTAATGTCTTTGCTAAACTTGGGATAGAATCGTCACTTAACCCTGATTCATTTGCGCTATCTAAACTAACGCTACTTTTGCGTAAATTGGGGGTGTCTGAACCCTGCTTGGCGAACTCGATAGCACGAGTAATCGCATGGGGATCGGCGATCACTAGCTGATAGTGAGTACCAAAAATAAAAGACAGCGCATCGAGCAACTCAGCGTCAATAGGGTTAGCGGTGGCGATGACCGGTTCATCATTTTCTATTCCCTTCACCGCAATATGAAATCGCAGAAGCGTTTTAGTTGGGACTTTCTTTAACAGTTTATCGGGAGGATGAATATCACCAAGATAGGCTTGTATATTAAACAGTGACGAAAGGCGCGTACACAATTCTTGCGATGAAATGTGAGATTCATGAATAATTTTATCCCACAAATTCGTAATACTTGCCTCGCTTGAGAGGCTAGTAAGCTCATTGTCTTTATCGTAAGTTAGCTTATATTGCTCAAACAATAAATGAACCGCGTCGTTACGTATTCCCATGTGAATTTTGCTCTTAAGTACCGTTCACGCCCATCCCTAAAAAGAGTCAAAGACTAAGCGTAAAATAAAAACGTATTATGCGAGGGTATCCCCCGTGCAATAGGCTGCACATATTTTGTTTAAGCACATACAGCCGATAGTACATATGCACACGTAATACAGTGTAGCCTAAGAACGAAAATCACCCGCGTCTAAATCGTGCTTTTTCATTAGCTTATGCATATCGGTACGATTTCTTCCCGCTAAATCTGCCGCGCGGGTAACATTACCATCTGTCATTTTCAGTAGCTTGTGTAGATATTGTTGCTCAAATGCATCGCGCGCCTCCGTGAGTGTCGGCCAGCTTTGCTTGGTAGCAGAGAGGGCTTGCTCTACAAGATGCAGAGGGATCACCGGCGTTTGTGTTAGTGCAACACATTGCTCTACAACATTAACCAACTGACGCACGTTACCCGGCCATGACGACTTTACCAATTGCTGCATCGCATCATCGGAAAACTGCGACACGTTAACACCATGGCGTTGACCGCTTTGTTGCAACAACGCTCTTGCCAAAAGTGGTATGTCTTCGCTACGTGATTTAAGGGCTGGGAGCTTCAAATTGACAACGTTTAAACGATAATATAAATCTTCCCTAAACGTCCCCTCTTCCATCTCTTTGTGTAAGTCTTTGTGGGTAGCAGAAATAATACGTACATCGATATCAACCTGCTTGCTGCTGCCAACAGGCCTAATTTGTCGCTCTTGAAGTGCACGCAGTAATTTAACTTGAAGTGTCATCGGCATATCGCCAATTTCATCTAAGAACAGTGTGCCTCCATCCGCTTCTTTGAACAAGCCTGGGTGTGCCGTAACTGCGCCAGTAAATGCCCCCTTCGCATGGCCAAATAATTCAGATTCTAAAAGGTTTTCTGGAAGCGCACCGCAGTTTATCGCTACAAAAGGTTTGTCTTTTCTATTACTCGCCTTGTGAATGGCGTTTGCCAGCAATTCTTTGCCCGTACCACTTGCCCCTGAAATAAGCACACTGACTTCACGCTGCGCAATTCTGAACGCTTGATCCAGAACGTTCAGCATGTCAGGAGAGCGCGTTATAATTGCTTTTGCCCAATCCCCTGGCTGTGCAGCCTGAGATTGACTCAATGCTTTATGCAATAGTGTGCGAAGTTCGTCATGATCTACCGGTTTGGGTAGGAAACCAAAAACGCCTCGTTGCGTGGCAGCAACCGCATCAGAAATGGTGCCATGCGCCGTCATTAGAATGACGGGGATATCTTTCCTTATCCCCATAATTTGCTCAAACAACGCTAGCCCATCAAGGCCTGGCATTCTTAAGTCGCTAAGTACAACATCAAAGTTATTATTCTGTAGTTTTCGAAGTGCATTTTGGCCGTCTTCTACCGCTGTAACAGTAAACCCTTCACCCTCTAAGCGGATGGTTAGCAAGCGTAATAAACTGGCGTCGTCATCAACTAACAATAACTGTGGTTTCTCATTTAACATCTCGCTCACTACTTACTGCTCCTGCTTTTATCCATCAATGTTGTCTCTATTTTTAACAACGCATTTATTTTTTTCTGTTGTTCTTGAAGTTGTGTCGTTAACGCAGACATCTCATTGGAAAGTGTGGCGTTTTGTTTAACCAATACGCTCAGTGCCGACTCTAACTCCATAAGTTGTTTGTTCTGCTGTGTTGCTACCGTACGAACAATCCGAACGAACGCGGGGGTCATTTTTGATTCCATAGCATCTATCGATAGCTGCGCGCCTAATCTTTCTTGGTAAGGCGTATCATTAGGCAAGGTAAGGAAATAGCGCAACAACGTGTCATGCACGCTGTTATCTAACAACGACAGCGACTGCTTTCTTTCCAACCACGGCGTCTCATCGGCAACCAACCAAACGTTAAGCCAATATGCCATATCACAATTATGTTCGAGGCTAGCGTTTTCCGGCGCAACAACGCACAGTTCAGCAGTATCTATCCTATTAGTATCCTGCGACATTTGTTCTTCGCCTGACATCTTGCCGGTGATACTTGATAAAACACTACACCCCGACAACATCAACAAGCCAACAACTAAAACTGGTATTTTCATTATTTTTTAGACCTACTGGGGTAAAGATACCCGGAAACAAACATCGGCGTAGTCAACATCTATGACAGATACATCGCCGTGCATTAAACGCGCACAATCAGCAACAATCGATAATCCTAGGCCCGTTCCTATAACGTTATCATTACGCGGCTCAGCGCCGCGGGTAAATGGCTCAAATAAGGCAGGAACGGATTCTTTCGCAATCCGACGACCACGATTTGCTACATCTAGAATGACACGGTTGCCGTCTAGAAAAATATGAATATCAATGGGCCGACCGACAGCGCCATGGGCAACGGCATTAGACAGTAAATTATCAAGAATACGCCTAAACAGTTCTTCATCAACCTGAGCATACTGATGCTCAATGTTTACCGACACCTCCCTATTTTGAATTGCCAACGCATAATCTTCAAGACATGCGTCGACCATTGCTTTAAGATCGGCACGCTCAATTTTCGGCTGTGCTTGTTGAAGCAAGAGATTGTAGTCTAGTAACTTTTCGACCAATGTATTCAGGCGCTGGGTACTGGCTGTCAGTAACGACATCACCTCTCGTTGCTGTTGATTCAATTCTCCGACTACATTCTCACTAAGCAAACTACACCCTTCTTTTATGCTCGCAAGGGGCGTTTTAAGCTCGTGCGCAGCATGCCTTAGCAACGCAGTACGAATATTCTCTAGTTGCTGCAACCTATCGTGAAGCCAATGAAGATCACGTTCAACGTCGATAAGTTCGCGAGGTGCACGGCGTGATAATTCGGGCAACTCCCCTTTAGAATGCGCCACTACGCGTATTATGCGTTTTAATTTATTAACTGGGTTAACGATTAACTGACTTCCCAGTAAAATCAACAGTAATGATACGCTTACCAACATCGCAGTCGACCATGCTTGCTTTGCTTGCATGGTGTTTAAGTCTTCTTGCTGCAACGCAACGCGCTCTGCGATAAGCATTTCCATATCTCGGCGCAATTGTGTCACACTTCGATTAATAGACGCGAGGTAAGCGTTTAGTAATAACTGGTCTTCAATAACTCTATATTCGGCCAGTTGGCCGATATATAACGATAACTGCTGACAGGTTGAAGGGACATTTAAAGAATGGCACAGGTTGTCAGCCGCAACTGTGAATTGTTCTAAAGCGGTGTCAGACAAGGCGGCAACTTGCTCGTTTCTGATCACCACGAACTGCCGAATACTGCGCTCAACATCAACGGCTGCGGTATCTAACGATTGCATTTCGCCGACAACATTAACAACAAAACGCGTTTCTAACGTTGTCATTTTACCCACTTTTACAAGGTCACTTTGACTTTGCCAAAGCAAGGCTGCAAGGGGGATAAGCGCTAGGAAAAAACTCGCAAACGTTAACTGGCGTAGCGACCCAAGCTGCAGTAATCGCTCGCTCAGTGAGACTGTATTTTTCAGTGTTTATTCCTCGTACAATGAATAACCCTAGCAGTGGAGCTAATGATTATTAGCCCGTGCAATTTTGTTAGTTGGCGTTCGTTTACTTGATAACAATTCAGTTTCAGTTAGCTTACCGTCTTCATTGTCATCAATAAGCCCAAAATTTCTTAGTAGCTCGATGTGACGCACCGCTTCTTTTAGCGATATATAGTCATCTTCGTTGACATCCAATTCATCCATGAGCGACTGCGCTACCGTTGCATTCGCCTCAGCCACTGCAATTGCCTGTACTGCTGCAACAGTAAATAATACTAAAAAAAACTTTTCTAAACGTTTCATCTTGAATTCTCCGCAAGGTTGCAATTAGTAAATCCATTACTTCTTTGCAGAGTATATTGCGAGATCCCTGCCAAAATTAATTTATTCATCAATTTCAAAGACATAAATAAAAAAAAGGCAACGAGCAAGATACAAGCGTAGCTAAAAAGTAACACTTTTTAAGGCAAAACGTGTAAGAATTTCTCCCATATTCAGGAGGAGACACTACTTCAATGGCTAATTTGGCTTCGCATCCTGCGTGGAAGGCTACATCATATCGGCATAGTTAAAAAAACGGAGGGGCAATCAATAAGGTAACACTCAATGCCCTTCGGCAGCTGTACTTGTCACAGGCACGGCGCTCAACGCCTGAATAATGTTTTGTTCAGAACTCGTCGGTAATATGATAATTTACAAAGCAAGTTAAATAACTATTTTCCTAAAAGCTAGGTTAAACCCAACCAATACAAAAGGATTTTGTATGAAAGCAGTCATTCACTTTCTTCTTTTTCTATTCTTATTTTCACCGCTAACAAGCCTTGCAGGTATTACTGAGTGGGTAGACTTCAAGTTAGAAAACGGTCATATCAAAGTTCCGATTAAAATTGAAGGTATTGATACCTTTGCCATTCTCGACACCGGTGCACAGTTAAATGCCATTAATAAAGCGTTTGTAGGCAAGCATAATCTTACGTTCACTAAAGGCGGAAAAGTAAGGGTTGATGGTATATTTGGTGAACAGGTGTTCAATAAGTTCAACGGTATATCGCTTTCCATATTTGGTGTAGATATGGAGTTAGACGGTGCTCCGCCACTCTCGCTCGGTCATCATTCTACTGGCTTGTTATTAGGTTCCGGCTTCTTTAGCCAATTTATTGTTCAAATTGATTACCCCAACAACCGCCTGCGCGTAATGACAAGAGATGTAATGAATTTAAGTGAGTTTGAAAATATCCGTGCAGAAAGTCAGCGCAGTAGCGGAGAGCCTTTAGTCCGCGTTGCTTTAGGTAATGACGAGTCATTTTGGGCATTACTTGATACCGGTAACAATGGCGGTGTAATCATCGAGCGAAGCTATGCTGAAAGCTTAGGCCTAATCGATAAAGTGACGTCGTCTTCAATGGCAATGGGGGCTACTTCAATGGCGGTAACAGAATCGACCCGCGTGCCTGAATTAGTTTTTGGCCCTTATACACTCGAAAATGTTTTAGTAAGCTTTCCAGCAGAAGGGCAGTCAATTGTTATTGAAAAACAGTCGAGTATTTCTGGTACGCTTCGAAAGTCTCAAAAGCAGCAAGGCATTTTAGGCTACGACATACTTAAGCACTTCGTATTAACTATGGACTACGCTAAAGGTCAAGTCCATATCGGCTTGCCCGAAGAGGGATAAACTAGATGGGAGTTTATTTTCTCCCATCTGTGATCATTTTGCGCGCTCTGGCGTCTGACTGTTTTATCATTTCGTCAATTAGTGACGTTTCAGGCATATTTTTCCAGTACTTCTTGGGCATTGAACTTAGCATAGCGTCTTTTTTGATACGGGCGGGGTTAAAAATATTAGCGTAATAAGTAAGCCAATATTTTTCGATGTGATCGTCATCAGGAACCACACTAGAATCAGGATTATCTTCTAACGTAAGTGTTTCCATATCCCAATGAGCCGCACGATACGGCGTGAGTATAGACCATCGCATATTTTTGAAGCGGGTTTGAAAAAAGTCGAGTTTTAACTCTAGACTAAAATGTTCAGGTTCATACCAAGCGATAAAATGCTCATTATCATCAAGCTTAACCTCTCTAAACCTTAAAAACGCACTCATCTTGTAGGCATCACGCTTTACTGCTTTGGCTAGCGTCATAAGCTGCATTATATCGTCGTCAGTTTTTAACCGAATTAAATGTTTGTTTTCAAACATCACCCGCCATAGCACCCGATAACACAATGCGAAACGATGAGCATCGCTATGACACAACGCATATTTGAAAAGCATGAGTACCGCTTTGGGAATAGCATACTGTGTCTGCGGGTTTGTGGCCGCTATGGGTTGTTGACTGTGACCAAATAAGTCGTCTTGAACTGATTGGGCACTTTGCCAAATAATATTCTCAGGAGGAATAGCGTGGGCTAAACACCCTCTTGCAGCCATGCGCCATTCGTCAAAACCAGGCACTGAGTTAATTGTAATGGTTTCCATGTCACAGCTACTTCATTTAAGCGCTAAATAGCTCAAACTGCTTCGGCTGTTTGAACTGAAGTTCGAAATTATTACTATCAAGTAAGTGAATATCGGGGGCATAGTCGCCTACACTAATAAAGGGTTTTAACTTTTTAAGTGGTAAGCGCATTTTAGTAAGATCTATCCAATTAAGCTTTGTATGCCGTCTAATAGCCAGAATTTTTTGCACCGTTCGTGCTCCGAGCCCCGGTACCCGTAACAACATCAATTTGTCGGCTTTATTTAAATCAATCGGAAAGATATGGCGATTGCGTAGTGCCCACGCAAGCTTAGGGTCGTAATCCATATCAAGCATGTCATCGTACACAATCTCATCAAGGGTAAACCCATAAAAACGCAACAGCCAGTCAGCTTGATAGAGGCGGTGCTCGCGAATTAACGGCGCAGGCTTTAACGGCAACACTTCAGACGCATCAGGTATTGGCGAAAACGCCGAGTAATAAACCCGGCGAAGTTTTTGTTGGCTATAAAGTTTTACGCTTGTCCCCAAAATAACTTTATCATTAGAGTCATCGGCGCCGATGATCATCTGTGTAGACTGTCCACCAGGCGCAAAGCGTGGCAGGCGTTTACCCGAATAGGTTTTATCCGTCTTGTGCTCAGCAATTTTGTCTTTGAGCGTGTTCATTGACCCATGAATAGCCCCCAGATCTTTTTCCGGTGCATACTTATTTAAAGATGGTTGCGTCGGCATCTCTACATTGATACTTAACCTATCGGCGTACAAACCAGCTTCCTCTTGTAACTCGGGAGATGCGTTAGGAATAGTTTTAAGGTGAATATACCCTTTAAACCCATGGTCAAGGCGTAAAGACTTGGCAATACGTACCATACTTTCCATCGTTAGGTCCGGTGAGCCAACAATGCCTGAACTAAGAAATAGCCCTTCGATGTAGTTGCGCTTATAAAAATTAAGCGTTAGGTCTACGGTTTCTTTAACACTAAATCGTGCCCGTCGAACACTGCTAGACACTCTGTTTATGCAGTAGTGACAATCGTAGATACAGTAATTAGTCATCAAAATTTTTAGTAAAGAAACACATCTACCATCAGGTGTGAAACTGTGACATATTCCCGAACCACCGGTAAGCGAACCTATACCCGTTTTGTCGGTCTTGCCCGCCTTTCTTTTACCCGCAGAACCGCTTGCACAAGAAGCGTCATACTTGGCTGCATCTGAAAGAATTTCGAGTTTTTGTATCAGTTTATCGTGCATAGCAAATTACTACTTTCTCTAAGCAAATACCTAACACCTGTCAATTTTGAGCGAAAGGCCTAAAAGGGCCAGAATGTATAGACTGTATGGACTTGGGATTCGCTACCGTTATATCATGTATAAATATACAGTACAAATTGATATTAGAAAGTTTGTACTCTTTGCTAGACGGCCAACAATCCGATTCCCTACCTCTCTACGAATACAAAAAAAGGAATGTTAAACGTATTGAAAGCTATGTAGAAAATCCAAAACCGATATAGAGGAGTCAGTTACTGAGTTGGATATGAAGGGATAGATAAGGGCGACGAGGATTATCAGTCAGATAGGCTAGCGTAGGCCGCTAGAACCTTTCTTATTTTCCCTATGAAAGCTCAACACCTGCTAGGTTCATCGTTTTTCCTGGAGCTCCGTGCAATAACGTTGCTTTAAATTCATTAGGTACGGGTTTCTTTTCGAACGTAAGCGAATCGACCATCACATAAACAATTTCAACCGATGCGACAGCTTGTTTAGTTTGCCAATTCAGCATGTCGATTTGCATCGTAAAAGACGTATTGCCAACCTTGCTCACATGCACCGATACGCACAATATGTCGTCGAATTTAGCTGAGCTTTGCCATGATATATTAAGATTAACGACCTGATTATCTAAGCCTTTGTTTGTTAATGCTTGATACCCCCCTATTAACGCTCGCATAAACTCAGTTGCCGCTAAATCTGCGTAGTCAGCGTACCTTGCGTTAAATACAACATTTTGAGGGTCGCATTCGGCATATCGGACTCGTAGCAGCAATTCGAATGCATTAGGTTTAACGTTGGTCATTCATGCTTTCCTTTTCTTTATGCACTGTTTGTATATTCTCCTCACCACCTTCAGATTGCCCTTTAAGGCGCCACTGATCGCCGATAACAGGGTCTTCCGATTTAGGTTCTAGTTCCCAAGAATAGACCTTAACCGCCGGTTTTGGATCGAGCGAATGCCATAAACAAGCACAAAGTACACCAGCCAAAGCACCGAATAAATGGTATTCAAACGATATCCCTTCTTGGCGGGGAAATATGCTCATCGTCATTCCACCATACATGAAAAAAGCAACCATCATAAGCACGACTGAGCGTTTGTCTCTGCGGAAGATACTCACTACAAATAAATAAAAAAATACACCATGGGTTAAACCGCTAGCGCCAATATGATAGCTTTCGCGCCCAAACAGCCATACACCAATACCAGATAGTAACCACACTGTGGTTAACACACGCCAACGTGTTTTCGGATAACCGTAGATGAGAAATGAGCCAAGTACTAACATGGGCAGCGTGTTGTTGAAAATGTGCTCTAACGAGCCGTGGATAAGGGGCGCCGTTATGATCCCAACCAAACCATGCAGGGCTAAAGGATAAACCCCGAGCCAACTTAGGTCGACGTTGAAATTGAGTTCGAAAGCTTTAAAGCACCAAATAAAACCCACGGCGAACGCGGTGATTAACATACTGTTTTTGAGTGACGTCGTATTCATCTGTTAAATTTATGGGCAATTTATAAAATAACAATGCATGCTCATTCAGACTCCGTTCAGCAAACTTCTTATAGGCTTAATGGCATTACAAAAAAACAATTAATCATCGCAACATTCAATTTTTTAAAGGACTAAAATGCTTACTCGTTTTTTTCGTTTTTCAGCCACCGCAGCCACTTTATTTTTCACTCAACAGGCGTGCGCAGAAGAATACCAAACCTTTATCAGCGCAAGCCTATTATCATATGAGAGTTCGCTCACCCAAGATGGACAAACAACATCAGACACCAACAATATATGGAATGTAAGTGGAACATATTTCTTTGATCCTCGACCATCTTTAGGCCCGCTAAATGAATTTGATTATATTATTCAGCAAAGCTCTGTCAGTGCAGGCTTACTTGGCGATGGTGGGAACCGCCAGTATTTGATAGGTGGGGAATACATAGCGAATGATTGGGTAGTCTTTGGTGATGCTGTATACACGTCAGATAGCGATACTGAGATTCTGACGGTAGGATTAGGCTATTTTCTCACAAAAGACATTAAGTTATCTATTTCCAATACAAGTGGTGATGGGATAAGTGGTTTAACTGATTCTGATGAATCTTTTTTCAAATTTACGGCCGATTATGTAATGCAACTTGATGGTAAAGACTATGTTGGCTTCTCGTATAACACAGATGAAGATTTGAATGTGCAGCAACTTCGAACAAAGTATTTTGGTTCGCTGTCTGGTGGACGATATGTTGTTCTTAATGCGAACCTCAGTGTTTTTGACGATGACGTTTTCTCAGATGATACGCTTAATCTTGGCGGCGCTTATTACTTCAACCAGTTTACTAGTATTGGTGCGGGTATTAATGTAATGGGAGATACTGATTCATATAGCATTTTTGCTAAGCATTTCATTAATACACGCTCGTCGCTACAGGTCAGTTACTCTAGCAGTGAACAAAGAAATGTCGACTCGGGATTTGGTCAGTTCTCATTTGAAAGTGACGTGTGGCAAGTAAACTATGTATATCAATATTAAGTAAGCGTTCAACGGGCATAGTAGTGCCCGTTAAGCATTACTCATCTGTGGCAATAAAATCAGGGTATTGCAGCGGAGATTCAATTAGCGTTTCTAATGGCACTGGTTTACTGAACATAAAGCCCTGAACATAATCGCAACCATGCTCAACCATATAATTCCATTGCAACTCGTTTTCTATACCCTCCGCACAAACCGTCAGTGAAAGGCGCTTTGCCAAGTCGATGATAGCCCCTGTTACTAATCGACTTCTTTCTGAATTGGCCAAATCGCTTACAAATTGCTTGTCAATTTTTAAGGTATCGATACTGATTTGCGTTAAATAACTTAATGATGAATATCCAGTACCAAAGTCGTCCAAAGAAATTGCACACCCCATATTGCTGAGACGTTTAAAGAAGCGGTTAGAGGTTATAAAGTTCTCCAGATAGGCCGATTCTGTTACTTCAAACTCGACAAACTCTGGGTTTACCCTCGCCTTTAAAAAGGTCTCATGAATGGAGTCAAACAACTTGCTGTTTCTTAAGTCATGCCCTGATAGGTTAATCGATACCCTGAAACGCCCTTTAATCCATTCGTGAATAGTGGGAAGGTCACGACATACCTGCTGAATAACCCATTGGGTGATGGAGGATATTTTTCCCCCTTGCTCGGCAATGGGAATAAACTCATTAGGCATAATGAAACCAAACTCGGGATGCTGCCATCTTAGCAACGCCTCTAGCCCCGTTACTTTTCGGCTTTGGTCTACTTTCACTTGGTAGTACACTATGAATTGGCCTTCGCGCAACCCCTGCTCAATAGCATTGGCAATGTGCAGCTTCCGTTTATGCGATTCGACCATATCGGGGGTAAATATTGTGTAACTTCCTCTGCCTCTCGCTTTTGAACGATACATGGCCAAGTCAGCGTTACTCATAAGCTCACTTAAATCGTAATTAGCGTCAGCCGCTCGCGCTATTCCAATGCTCACACCAACCGTCAGTGACAGCCCACGAAGTGTAAAGGGTTCAGAAAACGAATTGATTAATCGAACAGCAACACTTTCTATATTCCCGTCTCGCGTATCTCTATCGGGAAGAACAAGAAACTCATCCCCCCCTAAACGCGCGACAAGATCGCCTTCTCTTAATAAGCCGCTGACGCGGTCTGCGACCTCAATAAGAATAAGATCACCGGTTTCATGACCAAGTGAATCGTTGATCCCTTTGAATCCATCTAGGTCAAAAAATAATAATATTAAGTCTTCATCATTGCGTTTAGCTCTCGCTAACTCTAACCGCAGGTTATCGAGCACAAATTGTCTGTTTGGCAAACCGGTCAAACTATCGAAATTCGCGAGGCGGGTCATGGTTTCTTGCTGATCAATCAGAGTTTGGTTCTGTTCGTAATTTATGAGAAGTTCAACTTCAATCATTTCGAGCAAATGATTGATATTCCCCCCCAATAAGCCAAGTTCCCCTTTATTGTCGTAATGATGTCGAAGTGCAAAATCTTTGGTTTGTAATACTTCTTGCGTAAACGCATTCAATGAAGCCAATGGTTTAAAGAGTCGTTTTATCGCATAAATACTTAACGCAATAATGATAAGCCACAGAACAAGGGAAATGGGTAGAATACGCAGCAGCAACGCACGTGTTGCTTTTGAAACAGACGCTTCAATATTTGCCGATACAATAATATAGCCTTCAGGATATAAGCTATCGCCAATAAATTCATGTGCAATTACTTTGTCATTTAACAGCGTGACACCTTGCGGTGGGATTGGTCCAGATGCCAACGTTTCTGGTGCATCGCCAAAAGCTGCGATGAGATCATATTGTGCGGTGTAAAATGTGATGGAGTTTACGTATCGATACGTTGATAGCTGCGCCCGAACAAGCGCTTTATCACGCTCGGATAACTCACCATATCCCATTGAATCCGCAGTCGCCGCCGCGAGTCCTTTAGAAAAATAAGAAATATCCTCTTGATACAACTGTTTGTAATTAGCTTGGGTGACAGCGATTGATATCCACAACACAATTAACGTTATTAACGTAACGAAAACGGAGATTAGGGTGATGATTGGCATCTTCAACGTCTTAACCACAGGACTCCTTACTCTCATCATTCAAATGGCATCGTCTTTGTCAGGTACAAGATTTGTATTATTCGTAAGATAAAATATGTCGAGCGACTTACCTTAAGCCTTCTCGTCTATTACCTTCAGCTTTGCGCGTATAAATACGCTATGCGGTACGTAAAGTAAATCGGCTATACGTCTAATAATATGTTCTTCAATTGGCGCAATATTATTGTCGGCCAGCGCCACACGCCATAACCCTTCTACCACAGCTTCTTTTTCATCACTATCACATTTTTCATTAATCACTTTCGTAAATTGAACCATGTCAGTCGCTTCTTTAGCTGTGGAGCGCCCTTCGCTCATTAGTGCAGAAAGTGCTTGCTCACTCAACGTAAACTGAGAGTAAAGCTGTGTTTTATACGCTTTTAGTTCATCTTCTTTCGTTTGTGCATCAGCACGAATCACCTCGCTAAGCAGTACCGCAGTGGCAAGAGATACGGTGTGCTCTGTCGTGTGCCCTGACGATTTACTGCTACCCTCAAAAAGTTGTATTAGTGTAGAGAACATGTTCTTTCCTTTCTATTTAATGCTATACGAATCCGTCGTTTACAATAACGTCCCCTCATAACAAGCGGCGTAATATTTCGATGAAACCGAGAAGAAAATAGCCAATCCACTGTAGTAAGTGTTTTCTTCCCGTTCAAAGCCGCATACACATCACAACAATGTTCTATATTTATTCCGATATTTTTACAAAACACATAACTTTGCGCCCACCATCTGCAAAGGTTACGTCTTGGCTAAGCGCCTGAATAAGTGATATGCCTCTTCCATGGCTTACCTCATCAGACGTCGCAGGCATAGATGAGAAGTCAAATCCATCACCACTGTCTTTCACGCTTATCGTTACGCCACCCTTGCTGGGAAGTGATTCTATTTCTATTTCTATTGCAGCGTGGGTAAGCTGATTTAATTGCTTTTCACGTTCTTCGTAATAGCGAATAAAACCGTCGGGACACTGTTTTATTGAAGAATCCATTTTTAGGATGCCGTGCTCTAAGGCGTTAGAAAACATTTCTGACAGAAGGGTGTAAAGGGTAGAGCGTATATATTGTACACCGCTACATTGCCCGGCAATTTGAAGTATTCGTTGCAGCACATCATCTCGCTTAAGATGCACTTCATTCAAATGAATTGAGACATGAGAGGGTATAGCGTCATCTACCAAGTAGGTGTGCGACTTACTAATTTTTTGGCTTTTAAATATCACTACCGACACGTCATCGTGAAACTCTTCACTGTTCGAAAACGATTTCGCATGATCAACAAGCTGCTGTGCTTTAAAGACGGGATTACACTTGCACCATTCCTCAACACCACTTTCATTTAAAAACTGACCATCTTCGTCTGCGACCTCAATCAGCCCGTCACTACAAATAACCAGCTTGTCATTCTCATTAAGCTCGAATGTATTACAATTTTCATCGAAGTCATCAGCATCAAGAATACCTAACGCCATGTGCTCTGACGGAAAACTTTGCACTTGTTCTCCCGACGCACAGAGCCTTATCACCTTAGGCATTCCCCCCTGCCATAGCGTTACTTTACTACCATCAGCAGATACCTCAGCAACCACCGCAGCCATGAACATGTCGCCGGGCAAAAATTGCAGTAAAACTTTATTCAGCTCTTCGACAATTTCAGGCACTGCCCACCCTTGCAGGGCCATTTCTCTAAAAGCACGGTTGACGGGCAATGCCCCAACCGCTGACGCCAATCCGTGACCTGTAAAATCACCGACGAGAAAGTATACGCCTCCGCTTGGACTTGCTTCGCAAATAAACATATCACCGTTAAACGTTTCAACGGGCGAAAGGTAACAATCGAAATGTGCCAATAATTCACTGCTATTCACAATGGCATTACTGAATATGTGTTCAACAATAGCGTGCTCTCTCGCTACTTGCTGTTTATAAAACCGAAGCGCCTTATTTTGCTCTTGAATTTTAGAGCTCAACACTTGGATTTTTTGGTGCGCTTTAATTTTTGCAGTAAGAATATGTTTATCAAATGGCTTAGTCGCGAAGTCGTTTCCACCTACTTCTAGACACCTTACCAAGCTATCCTTATCCTCAAGCGCGGTAATAAATAAAATGGGTAAATACCGGCCTTTTGCTCGCTCTCGTATTTTGGGCGCAAGCTCGAAACCACTCATACCAGGCATAACAACATCAAGAAGCACTAAATCGGGTAGCGACTCATCCATCAATGTTAGCGCTTCCTCAGCACTCCCTGCCTGCAAACAATCGTCAAAGCCAGCATTGTTTAGCATGCTTAACAACATTAAGCGGTTTATTTCTTCATCATCGACGATGAGAATATTCATAGAGACTCCACCATGCTAAAAGCGACTAATGTCTTTTGACCCTATTTAATTTCAAACTTTTTATCGAAACGTGAAATTTTGAGTATTCTGTCCACCTGTGGACGCGCCTTTTCTATGGAGTACTTAATGTCGCGATCCGCTAGCGCTTTTTGCATATTTAGTAACATGCCTAGCGCCGAGCTATCCATGTAGTCGGTTCGAGCGAGATCGACAACAATGTGCGTTATATCGCTACTTAGGTCTAAGTATGCATTTCTAAATGCTTCTACTTTTCCAAAATCAAACTTTTCACCAACTTGGATAATCAGCGTATTTCCATTTCTTACTGACGTTGCAATTTCCATACTTTCCTCATTTATTCGCTAATAACTTTGACTACTAATAATAGTTTAGCCGCACGCTAAACCTGATTTTTTCTACGCTATTATCTATACTAGCGTACATTCTGCGAGCTGCCATTCATCTTTAGGGTGTTTGCACGTTTAAATATGAAATATATCTGCATTATGAGGACCTTATGCAAGACTGGAAAGATGCGCTACTTGTTTACAGTACTGATGGTGGAAAAGTTAAGCCACAAGAAAAAGAAGCACCGCGCTCGGTATCAAACGACGGCATCGTTCGAATACATCGAGAAACAAAAGGAAGAAAGGGAAAAGGCGTTTCGCTCATAAAAGGGCTAGATATGAATCCTTCAGACCTCAAGCAGCTCGGTAGCGATCTTAAGAAGAAGTGCGGCTGCGGCGGTGCGGTAAAAGATGGAATAATCGAAGTACAAACCGACGATAGAGAAAAACTAAAACTCCTACTGCAAGATAAAGGGTTTAAGGCTAAACTTGCAGGAGGTTAAGCGGCATCGCCATGTCACTATATTTAATAAACAACAAAAGAGTCTGAAATGGAAAAGTTGTCAATTTCTGATCTACATATAATTTTGGTTGAACCCTCTGACACGCAGAGAAAGATTATTACAACCTTGATGCTAAAAGAAAAAGTAAAGGAAATTGACCCTGTCAGTACCCTTGCTGAGGCGATGTCTGCGGTTAAGGCACACGGGGCCGACCTTATCGTAAGTGCCATGTACTTCGAAGACGGCACAGCAATCGAGCTACTTAAGTTCATTAAAGAAAGTGAAGAATTTAAAACCATTCCGTTTATGTTGGTTTCAAGCGAAAACCGAATAAGTAAACTGGAGGAGTTCAAACAGGCTGGCGTCGCGGCAATATTACCTAAGCCATTTGAGCCTCTTCATTTGTCACGAGCACTCAACGCAAGTTTGGATTTGATAAATCATGACGAGCTCGACCTTGAACTTTTCGACGTTCATGACGTTCGTGTACTTTTGGTCGATGACAGCAAGCTTGCCAGAAATCACATACGCCGAGTACTTGAAGGCATGGGCCTTAAGCGCATTAAAGAGGCCGAAAATGGTGCAATGGCGCTAACTTTTATCAAGGACGAAGAATTCGATTTGGTGGTCACTGATTACAATATGCCTGAAATGGACGGACGAGAGCTTTCAGAGTTTATTAGGTTTAACCCCCAAACAACACATATCCCTATTATCATGGTTACTTCAGAGTCCGCGGAAAGCGCACACATGGCAAACATTCAACAAACGGGTGTGAATGCGTTATGTGATAAACCGTTTGAGCCTACTGAAGTAAGGCAAATGTTAGCGGCACTGTTGGGCAACTAGCATTGTGTATTCAGTAGAGATAGCGAAGACGGTCTCTACTGACTTTGAAATAGCAATATTTGCAAATATCAATTTTTTGCAAAAAAATTATAATTTCAATTGTAAAAACTAGTTGACACCATCACAGCTAACGCATACATTCGGTGCATGAAACAAAATAATATCAATGCTGCAGTTTTCTTTTTTGCGTTTATATCCTTTATTTAGGGAGGCGCTGCTGCAAGCATAAAAACCTCCCGACGGGAGGTTTTTTTTTAGCTAATAGAACAAGTGGGAAATTATGTCGGACAATGCTTTGAACTTGATTAGAGAGCGCATCACCGCGCTAGACAGCGAGCTTCTTTCGCTATTAGCAGAACGCCGTTCACTGACCAATGAGGTTGCAGAAACAAAAATTAAACACCACATTCCCGTCAGAGATCAAAAGCGGGAAGAACAATTACTGGTGCGTTTGATTAAAGAGGGAAAAAAGATTGGATTGGACCCTCACTACGTTACGCAAATTTTTCATGTTGTTATTGAAGACTCGGTACTGAACCAGCAAGCTATGTTAGCTGAACGCGCGAATCCAGGGAGCGCATTACCTCTTAATCGCGTAGCCTTTTTAGGCGATAAAGGCTCTTACTCTTATCTTGCTACGCAAAAGTACTTTTCACGCCGACCTGGAGAGTTGCTTGAGTTTGGCTGCCAAAGCTTTGCAGAAATTATCAATAAAGTAGAAAATGCAGAAGCCGACTACGCGGTATTACCTATCGAAAATACGACATCAGGCAGTATTAATGAAGTGTACGACCAACTTCAACATACGCAACTCAGTATTATTGGTGAGCTTACCCACCCTATTAGACACACGTTACTCGTAGGCACAGCAACCTCAATCGATAAAATAAAAACGCTTTACGCTCATCCTCAGGTATTCACCCAATGCAGTCACTTTTTGGCTGAATTAGGCAATGTAGAAGTGAAAACAATGGATAGCACGTCGTCGGCCATGCTTACAGTAAGTGAATTACAGCGAGACGACGTGGCTGCAATAGGAAGCGAAGCAGGTGGAAACTTGTACGGGTTGATGGCAATAAAAAGCAACTTAGCCAATCAAAAAGAAAACCACAGCCGATTTATTGTTGTAGCCAGAAATGCTGTAGTTGTTCCTCTGCAAGTGCCTGCCAAAACCACGTTAGTGATGTCTACGGTCCAAAAACCTGGCGCATTGGTTGAGGCGCTGCTCGTACTGCGTGAAAACAGCATTAATATGACAAAACTTGAATCTCGCCCTATTCCAGGTAACCCGTGGGAAGAAATGTTTTATTTAGACGTTGAAGGTAATGTAGAAGATGGCCCTGTTCAAAAGGCCATGGATTCACTAAGAAGCATTACACGTTATATTAAAGTGCTTGGGTGTTATCCAAGTGAAGAAATAAGCCCAACAAAAGTGGCGGCGGCAAGCGCATTGGCAGAGTAAAATAAAGCAGAGGCAGCGCTTAACGCACTGCCTCTTTCGTTTTACCGTGTAACTGTAGAACGAGTACCTAAACCTCGCTTACTTTCTCAAAAGCTGTCCATCGTCGGCTTTCAACAACAGTTGCTTACTGTCTACTAAACAACGTTTTGCATAACTGCCAAACCAATTCCCAATATGCATAAACTGCTTAATGAATGCCTTTTTATCACCGGCTTCTAATATGTCGAGCGCCAGCCCAAAGCGTTCGTGGAATCGTCTTAACAACGCAAAATTTTCGGGGTTATTAAATATGATATCGGCATACAATTCAGGCGCCTGCGCAAACAATCGCCCTACCATCGCAAGCTCTAAACGGTAAATTGGTGAACTAAACATGGTTAGCGTTTCTAGCTCTGGATTTTCGCCATGTAAGTGCGCACCATAAACGAAGGTGTTGAAATGCCGCATGACTTGAATATAGGCCATTGACTTATCATGCTCATCAGCGGTGCTATGCTGAAGCGTAGCCCCCCAAATCGTCATTTGATCAATGAGCCATTGATATTGCTCGGGATAACGCCCCTCACAGACCACAACGACTTGTTTAATCATGCCAGGGGCATCAGGCCCAAACATGGGATGCAAGCCGACAACGGGGCCTTCATGAACGCTTAGCATGCTAAGAAGCGGCTTTTTCTTAATACTGGTGATGTCCGCAAGTATGCAATGCTTGGGCAGCATAGTCAGCTTGCTAATGACGTGTTCTGTAATATTGATGGGAACCGAAACGACAACCAGCGAGGTATTACGCAAATAGTTATCAGCAACACCGTTTTCCCAATCATCTCTTTCGACGATGTTAACCTTATAGCCGCTTCGCTCGAACAATCGAACGAAAACGCGACCTAACGCACCGGCACCGCCTATCACGGTTACATTATCGATGGTGTCATTAACACAGCGGTACTGGTTGTTTTGCGTGTGGTAAGACTCTCGCATTACTCTGCGTAATAAGTCTTCGGTGAGATCGGGAGATACCCCTAGCGCTGTGGCCTGTTCGCGACGAGCTTCAATAAGTTCACGTTCGCGCTCTGGCACATAAACTGGCATGCCTGCTTCGGCCTTGATTTGCCCCACTTGGGTAGTAAGCGCGCTTCGCTTTGCTAATAGCGCAACGAGCTGGGAGTCCAGCTCGTCTATTCCTTCACGCAGCGCGTTAAGTTGCTGCGAAAAATCAGCCATTAATTCATCCTTTATTCAAATGGCACAACGTAGTGCTCTACGCTACGTCGCTGCGCCTGTTTTGACGTAAGGGTAGCACAGTTATAAGTTTATCTCTGGTTTGGGCAATCAAATTTTCGGTCGTTTCCCAATCAATACAACCATCTGTAATTGAAACACCAAACTCAAGCTCAGACGGTGACTTTCCTTCTGCCTTTTGATTTCCTGCATGTAAATGGCTTTCAAGCATCACACCAATAATAGACTGGTTCCCTTCTAATATTTGATTGACAACATTAAGCGCGACAGCAGGTTGACGACGATAATCTTTCGAAGAGTTCGCGTGGCTGCAATCCACCACTAACCCAGCAGTAAGGCCCGCATCTTGTAGCTCTAACTCACACTCTGAAACACAAACAGAGTCATAGTTTGGCTGTTTACCGCCACGCAAGATTATATGACCATCTGGATTTCCGCTGGTGCCAATAATGCTTACCTGACCTTGTTTGTTAATTCCCATAAAGCGATGGCCCGATGCGGCTGATTTAAGCGCGTTTATAGCAATGTCTAAACTTCCGTCGGTACCATTTTTGAAACCAACAGGCATTGACAACCCGCTTGCCATTTCTCTGTGCGTTTGAGACTCAGACGTACGCGCACCAATAGCAGCCCAACTAAACAGCTCCGCTAAATACTGAGGGCTAATAGGGTCAAGTGCTTCCGTTGCAACAGGAAGCTCAAGCTCTGCTAACCAGATGAGTAATTCTCTTGCCTTTCTTAAGCCCGTTTCGATATCAAACGTACCGTCAATATGTGGGTCGTTTATTAGCCCTTTCCACCCAGTGGTGGTTCTTGGCTTTTCAAAATAAACGCGCATGACAATGAACAGGGTGTCTTTGCACGATTCATGGAGTTCTTTTAATTTCAAAGCATAGGCTTTCGCGGCTTCGATATCATGGATAGAGCACGGGCCGCAAACTACCAGCATACGGTGATCGCGACGGTGGATGATATCTGACACTATGCCACGCGATTCGGTGATAGCGGCTAGCGCTTTATCGGAAACAGGCAATTCTGCGCTTAGCGCTTCAGGAGTAATAAGTACATCTTCTGTACTTACGTGAACATTATTTACGGTGTCCTTGATCATGGAAAGCTCTCTTAACTAAAAAACGGAAAATAAAACGTTAAAAGAGTAATGCACTTATGCATGTAAACTTTTATATACAACAAGCCTTTTCTATATTTCTTTAACGTCGTTGACTTTTTAACAATTTAGCTCTAATAGCGCAAGCTTTAACGCATAATACTTTAATCTAGGATAGATGCGAAGTGAATGGACCGTAATATTGTGGGTGTAACCGCATCGCTCGAGCATTTATTAACCACTCGTGATGCTAAGGGATAAACAGAATAATACCAACCCCACCATCTGCTTGCCACCGCTAGACTCGGTAACTTATTCTGCGCCGAACTACGAGAACAGCACAGAAAAAGAATAACCAACTTTACAAAGACTTTGGGCTGATGAAAGACGCACGCCGTATAATATTGAAATTAATCATTATGCAGACAACATGGACTCTCTCACGCAAGCCGCATTAGGTGGCGCAGTTGGTTATGCGGTTTTAGGAAACCAAGTGGGCAGAAAGGCGGTCGTTTGGGGCGCTATACTCGGTACGTTTCCTGACTTAGATGTTTTCTTACCCTACGATGGTGCTGTCGAAGCATTCACTTACCATCGCGGATTTAGCCACTCACTATTAGTGCATCTGCTCATTAGCCCATTAATAGTGTGGTTACTCTTAACCACTCACAAAGACACGTCGAGGTTTAAACACCGTTGGTTTTGGTTGGTATTTTTGTGTTTATCTACCCACGCAATTTTAGATAGTTTTACAGTTTATGGGACTCAGCTGTTATGGCCCATAACCGAATACCCCTTTGCTATATCGAACATATTCATCATCGACCCACTTGTCACGATACCGTTGCTCGTTGGCGTAGCAATGGCCTTACTGCCCCACACTCAACAAAATACAAAAGCGCGAGCAAATACTTTCGGCCTACTCGTGAGCTGTATTTATATGGGTTGGTCACTTATTGGCAAAGTTATTATTGATAACAATGTTCAATCGGCGCTAGCGAAACAAAACATTCAGCCACAGCACTACATGAGCACACCTGCGCCATTCACAACATTATTGTGGCGTACTGTGGTGGTAGCCGAAAACGAATATTACGAAATTTATTCCTCTGTGTTTGATTCACCCAATGATGTCAGTATCGACGCCTACCCTACTGCGCCTGAATTACTCATTCCCGTACAATCTGAATGGGGCGTAAAACGCTTACAGTGGTTTACCAAAGGGTTATATTCTGTTCGTTTACGCGATGACGACATTATTCTTTCAGACTTGAGAATGGGCGTTGAATGTGCCTACGTATTTAACTTTAACGTTGCAGAAAAAACCGAGTCAGGAATTGAGGTCGGTTCGTTTGAGAAGTTTAGTGAACGGCCAAACTTAAGTGGTGTAAACGCTATTTGGCAGCGCATTTGGGACCCATCGATTTCATTGGCACCAAACACAAACCAGCAGCAGTCGTGTTAAACAGCCCATTCGCATCTACATGTTGGTGTTGCAACGTAGCGTATGGGAATAAATTCACTAATAGATTTATGGCCGCACGTTACCATCAATAAGTAAATATCATTACGTTAAAGTTCTCATTCGCTCCCATTTATAGAAGAATAGCGTTAATAACAACGTAAAAGAGACTGCGAATGGATAATATAACGTTAACTTACGATGGTGATGTGGCCATTCTAACGATGCAAAACGGTGAGAACCGACATAACCCCGACTACGCGCGAGACATGTTGAAAACGTTACAGCGCGTTATTGAGAATACCTCGTGTAAAGCACTGGTGATAACATCAAGTGATGAGAAATGCTTTAGTTTGGGTATAGATACCGATTGGTTAATGCCCGCAATGAAGGCGCAGCAGTATGATGAAATTAAAGCGTTTATGCATAGTATGGATGACGTATTTAAAACGCTGCTTCTTTTTCCTATGCCGGTGATCGCAGCCATTAACGGCCATGCTTTTGGTAACGGAGCCATTCTTGCCTGTGCATGTGACTTTCGCTTTATGCGTTCAGACAAAGGCTTCTTCTGCTTTCCAGAAGTCGATTTATCTATCCCCTTCCTGCCCGGCATGATTGAGTTTGTGAAAAAGGCCATGCCTTATTATCGCTTTAATGAGATGAAATTGTCTGGCCGACGCGTGTCTGGTGCAGAGCTAGAGCAAGACCATGTTATAGAAAAAGCCTATGACAGCCAAGAAGGGTTAATGCGTGGTGCTGTTGAATACGCTAAAACATTTGATAAAAAGCGCACTATCTTTGGTGAACATAAGAAGCGCCTTCATAAGCATATTATTAGCGTTATCGATACCGAGAACAACGCACTAATAGAGTCGCTATCGCTTATGGTGTGACCTACGTGTTAAGAATCCACTGCCGAGAAGATATGTTTCTCGCTGTCGTCGAAGTATTCCTCTGACACAAAAAAGCCCGCATAACGCGGGCTTTTTCGAAGTTAACAATAACGCAAGGATTAGTAATCTTAGTTAAGCTTCTCTTTGATACGTGCAGATTTACCTGAACGCTCACGTAGATAGTAAAGCTTAGCACGACGAACCGCACCGCGGCGTTTAACTTCAATTGAAGAGATAGCCGGGCTGTGTGTTTGGAACACACGCTCAACGCCTTCGCCGCTAGAAATCTTACGTACGGTAAAAGACGAGTGCAGACCACGGTTACGCTTAGCGATAACAACACCTTCATAAGCCTGAAGACGTTCTTTGTCACCTTCGGTAACGCGAACTTTAACAACTACTGTGTCACCCGGGCCAAACCCTGGAACATCAGATTTAAGCTGTGCTTGCTCAATTTTCTTGATGATATCTTGACTGACTTTGCTCATCATATCCTCTCGTCCTAGTTAACTGTCATCTTGCTGCAGCTGCGCTTGGAATAACTCAAGCAAACGCTGCTGCTCCTCAGTCAGAGCTAGGTGATTTAACAAATCAGGGCGACGTTGCATAGTTCTACCTAAAGACTGCATCAGTCGCCACTGCCTAATTTTTTCATGATCACCACTTAGCAACACCTCAGGTACCTTTTGACCTTCGAGCACTTCGGGCCGCGTATAATGCGGACAATCCAAAAGGCCGTCAGTGAAAGAATCTTCTACTGCTGAAGCTTTATGCCCCAACACGCCAGGAACTAGTCGAGCAACTGCGTCCATTAAGACCATTGCCGGTAGTTCACCGCCACTTAGCACATAATCACCAATGGAGACTTCTTCATCTACATGGCTTTCAATTACGCGCTCATCAATTCCTTCGTATCGACCACATATCAAAATAGTGCGGTCAATGTTGGCTAAACGTTTAACGCCAGCCTGGTCAAGGGGTTTCCCTTGGGGTGATAAGTAGATCACCTTACTGTTTTCACCACCAATATCTTTGGCAGCTTGTATTGCGTCAGTTAGCGGTTTTACCATCATAAGCATACCGGGGCCGCCTCCATAGGGACGGTCGTCTACTGTACGATGGCGGTCATGAGTAAAGTCACGGGGGTTAAAGGTATTAACTGTTACTTTTCCAGACTTAACTGCTCGACCAACAACACCCTGTTGAGTGAACGGTACAAACATATCTGGGAACAGACTAACTACCCCAAACCACTTTTCCGGTGTCACTTAGAACCCCGGGTCCCAGTCAACTTTAATGACCTTCGCTTCCTTATCTACCTCTTGTACTACTTCATCGTAGACAAACGGTAATAGTCTTTCTTTTTGACCGAAAGCATCGCCTACGTTTGCTTTAACGTGAATAACGTCGTTCGCACCTGTATTAAACACTTCCTTCACCACACCTAAGTCGTAACCTTGCGTAGTTACCACTTTCATGCCGGTGAGCTCACGCCAATAAATACCATCGTCACCCAAATCGGGAAGTAGCGAAGCATCGATATTGATATCCAGATTTTTGATACGTTCAGCATCATCTCGGTTATCAACACCCTCAATCTTTGCTACCAGGCTTTTACCGTGCGGTCGCCATTGGTCAATTCGGCATTCCTTTTCTTCACCAAGAAACCATGGCAAGTAATCAAAAATACCTTCTGGTGTTTCTGTATAGCTGTTGATTTTGACCCAACCTTTAACACCATACGGTGCACCAATTTTGCCAATAATCACTTTGTCAGACGCTAGACTCATCTATACTCACCAGTTAACACAGCTTACGCTGCAGATTTTTTAGCTTCTTTTACCAAGCTAGAAACGCGATCTGATAAGCTCGCGCCTACGCCAACCCAGTAATCTACACGTTCTAGATCAACGCGAAGACGTTCCGCTTGACCTTGTGCAGTTGGGTTGAAGAAACCGATGTTTTCAATGAAACGACCGTTTCTTGCACGGCTGCTATCAGCAACCACTAGTTGATAAAATGGACGCTTTTTCGCGCCACCACGCTGTAAACGAATAGTAACCATAAATGCCTCAAACTCGTTAGAGCGTTACCGTTAACTTAAGCCCACTACCAGCGACTAATTATTAGACACCTGTTAGAAGGCCGCCGAATTATACGGATATCACCACTCAATGCAAGTAAAAACCTGATTTAACCAGTGTTTAATTACGTTATAGCGTCGCACGCCGGTGCGATGACTCCAACGGGCCACTAATGCACGCTTTATCGCAAAATTCTTTTAATTTTCAAGCTATGTTATATAGTTAGAAATGCACTCGTTTATAGTGCGGTAGAAACACTGGCCATATGCAGTTTAAAGGATGGCTGATTACGAGGTTTTTATTTTTTCGCTGGCGGCCTAGCTTTTCGACCGTTTCAGTGAATGGATTACGAAGAAGGATTATTCGAATGAAATTACCATCACTCCTATTAGCTACCGCGATAGCCCCCCTATTTGCCTGCACATCGGTTGTAGATATCGTCGACCAGCAAGCAAACGTTCAGCCTAACGAGGCACGTATAGACTTTTTCGCTAATCGCGGAGAAGCGTTTGATAATAAGCGAGAATACGTAAACTTGATGTGTTTTAACCAGCGCCCTAACAGTGCGCTAGCGCTACGAGATGTAGAAGAGGGAGAACATGTTCTATTTGTTCGCGCCAGCGTTATTAACAAAGACCTTCCTTTTGGCAATGTCCGCGAAGCGATTGTTCGACTAGATGTAGACTTAGAAGGTGGCAAGCGCTATTCGCTGAGCCAAACCCGTGACAATCATGATATGAAAGTATGGCTTCAAGAAACCGATACCGGGACACCGGTTTCAGACATAGTAAGCACTCGGATGCAATACCCTGAATCTGTTGGCGATTTGCGTTTAGAACAATGCAAAGAAGGCACTGTTTAGCGCTTAATTTTCGCTCTCTAACTTTTCTAAAAAGATTACCAAATGACGCAGGATAAACCCTGCGTCATTATAGTAATTATTCCGACTCACCATCGTTGCTATTTCGAAGCGGTAATGGCTCTTTAAACGTAAGCGTACGATAAGGGAATGGAATTTCAATACCCGCATCGTCTAAGGCTCTTTTGATAGCGGTTACAACCTTATCCCGACTTTTGTGCATATCAAGAGGCTGTGAATTTGCCCACCAGCGCACGGTAAAATCAAGGGACGATGAATTAAACTCACGAGCATACACTTCAATATCACGCTGTTGATTGATGTCGCTAAGCCCCTCTAATGCACTGCGAATAACGTCTCGGGCATTATCTACATCTTCTCCATACGCAACACCAACAACAAGATCAAAGCGCCGCAATGACAGGTCAGTAAGCACATACACCGGGTTCTTAAAAAGAAAACTGTTAGGAACAATGATCAATTGATCATCCGTTTTGCGAAGATAGGTTTCTCGCACTGTTATTTTTTCGACTCGCCCCTTTATGCTCTCACATTCAACGAAGTCACCGATGCGCATGGGTTTGCGCAACATAATTAGAATGCCCGCAAAAAAGTTTTCAAAAATATCTTTAAATGCCAGGCCTACGGCTACAGAGCCAAGGCCTAATACAGTCAGTAATTTTGCTGGTGTCAGACTAGGGAAAATAATGGTAATGGCGATAAGAAAGCCAACTGTCCATACCGTTACCTTAATAAGGCTGGCAAATAATTCGCGCAATGAACGGCGGATTTTGGACTGTTTAAGTGACCGTTTAAGCAGCGCTACCAGGATACGTGACACTAACCACGTAAAGATAAGCACTACAACAGCAATGACCAGCAGAGGAAGTACTTCTACAAAGCCAACCCACATTCGCTGGATTTTTTGAAATAATGGGTCAATAAAGTTCACCTTGCAGCTCCAAAATAAAAGGTTTAAGACAGATGTGAATTAAACATTTTCCTTTTTATATTGAACATTATACGCCGTGCGTGGGATTGTGGACCTATATACACTTTATATTCTGTTAAACAAAACTCCATCCAGCTTATTTACTGCAAATATAGTCGCATGTACAAATCAACTGCGAACCGTAACGCGTATACTTAAATAATAAATTCGCACTTGCACCGCAAAGTGTGAATATTCACGATGTAGTAAAAAAAGAGGCTATTTTGACGACTCCACTAAATGAAGTGTCCACTAAACAGGTTTTACATTGGGTTGGCTCTCATTTAAGCCGTTACAAAAAAAGAGTAGCAGGTGCAATTGTCGCCCTACTTACTGCCTCTATCGCCTGGTTGATGCTTGGACAAGGCATTAAATATGCTATCGACAACGGATTCCTGGGCAATGCATCTGACACCTTAAATCAGGCAACATTAATGGTGTTGAGTATCACGCTAGTAGCCTGCATTGCCACTTACGCGCGCTTTTATTTGATGACGTGGCTTGGTGAGCGAGTAAGTGCTGATATTCGAAATCAAGTTTATTCCCATCTCCTCTCTTTACCACCATCTTTTTTTGCTGAACTACGTACCGGTGAGGTTATATCGCGGTTCACCAGCGATACAACTGTAATCCAAACAGTCGTCGGAATGAGCTTGTCAATGACACTGCGTTCTGTCGTGACGTTCACAGGGGCGCTGGTGTTAATGGGCATATCAAGCCCTATACTGACACTATGTGTGCTTGTTGCCGTGCCTGCTGTACTTATCCCAATAAAAGTATTAGCCCCTAAAGTGCGAAGGTACGCGAAAGAAAGCCAAGATAAAGTTGCTGACCTTGGTGCGCAGATTGATGAAAGCCTACATGAGATAATGACCGTTCAAGCCTACACTGCCGAAGCAAAAGAACGTGAAAACTTTGCTACACGCGTAGAGTCTGCCATGGGAGTAGCCAAAAAGCGTATCCACTACCGTTCGTTGCTTATCGGTTGCATTATGTGTATCAGCATGACCGCTATTATCACTATTGCATGGGTTGGCGCACGCCAAGTAATAGACGGTGTAATTACGATAGGAGAATTATCGGCATTCTTGTTTTACGCTGTGATGGCAGGCGGAAGTATAGCGACTATTAGCGAGGTAATCGGTGAAGTGCAACGAGGAATTGGCGCAAGTGAGCGACTATTCGAATTACTCAATACCGCCCCAGATATTCAAAGCCAATCTAAAGAAATGCTAGAGGGAGCATGTACTGGTGCTCCCTCAATTACTATCAATAACGTTGATTTCAATTACCCCACATCTAAACCGTTGTTCTCAAAGTTGTCACTAAGCATCAAAGCGGGTGAAAAGCTGGCATTGGTGGGCCCCAGTGGGGCGGGTAAATCAACATTGTTTCAGCTGCTCATGCGTTTTTACGACCCTGTAGCAGGAGAAGTGTTAATAAATAGTACGCCGATTAAAACATTAACGCTTGCTGCGCTTCGACAATCTATTGCTATTGTCACACAAGACCCGGTGGTATTCGCCAGTACAGTAATGGATAACATCCGTTATGGGCGCCCCACTGCCACCGACGAAGACGTTATAAATGCTGCAAAGCTCGCTTTCGCCCATGAATTCATCGAAAATTTAGAGCACCGTTATCACACACAACTTGGCGAACGAGGTGTCAAGCTTTCCGGCGGACAAAAACAGCGTATCGCCATTGCTCGTGCAATATTGGCTGACCGCCCTATTCTTCTTTTAGATGAGGCTACAAGCGCACTCGATGCCATGAGTGAGCGCATGGTTCAACAAGCCATGAATAAACTAATGGAAGGGAAAACAAGTATTGTCATCGCCCATCGCCTTGCCACCGTGCAGCATGCCGACCGCATTATCGTTATGAATGACGGTGAGATAAAAGCAACCGGCACCCATGCCGAATTAATGAAACACGACGCACTGTACCGAGAGTACGCTGAACTGCAATTGTTAAGCTGAACCGACTATGGTCCCATACGGTATAAATAAATATTAGCCCAAAGGCGCATATGCCGCAGTGTTCGACGGACAAATCATCGTTCGCGTTAAATCGGTCATAGTGTAAATAATCAAAATGAAAAGCTTCGGAAATAGAATGAAAACGACGGTGAAAAATCGCATGTGGATGTGGGCAAGCCTAACTGCCCTTTTAATGTTGTCATCGCCATCACTGGCACAATTTAGAGGTGACCAGCAGGCTAAACTGGTCGTCACACAGCCCGTTACCTTTATGAATGAAACGCGCAACGTAGAAGCCGTCGGCAGTGCTGAAGCGGTTCAATCTGTTGTGCTTTATCCTGCTGTCGGCGATGAAGTTACACAAATTAATTTTGTGCCAGGCCAATTTGTTGAAAAAGGGAAAGTGCTGGTTAAGCTAGACGACAGGCGTCAAAGAACGGCGGTGAAGCGCGCCCAACTTACCCTTGATGATGCACAAAGAACGGTTGGTCGTTTGACTGAAAGCTATAAAAAAGGCGCTGTGCCAATCAATGAACTTGATTTAGCAAAAACGCAACGTGACTTAGCCGAGGTCACCCTTGAAGACGCAAAAGCAGATTTACAGGACAGACACATTGTCGCCCCCTTCGACGGCATGGTAGGCATAACAGATATTGAAGTGGGTGATAGAATTACCGAACAAACTGTTGTGACCACGCTCGATAATAGAAGCAAATTATACATTAACTTTAAAGCGCCCGAAGCGTCACTTCCTGTACTACTTAATTCACCTGACGTGACGTTAGAACCTTGGACGGACAGAGAGAACATTGTCAATGCAGAAATTGCGCAGGTTGATTCCAGAATTAATGAAACAGACAGAACCTTGCGTGCGAGAGCTATTCTTGACAATTCAAATGATAAATTTCGCCCAGGTATGAGCTTTCGCGTAAATTTGACTATAGAGGGTGACCGTTACGCTGCGGTTCCAGAGTCAGCGTTATTATGGGGCGCAACCGGTGCTTACATTTGGCTAGCTGACAATGGCAAAGCCAAACGTGTCGATGTGAATGTTCATCAACGATTGCGCGGCACCATACTGGTATCAGGTGATGTTAACCCTGGCGATACCTTAATTGCAGAAGGTGTTCAGCGCCTTCGTACCGGGCAAGCTATAACTACTGAGATAGCGGGAGGGCCCACCGGTGAGTGATAATCAACTTTCATCGCAAGCCAGCGATCTCCCGTCACTGGCCATTCGCCGCCCTGTCCTTATTGTTGTTCTAAACTTGCTCATCGCAATTGCAGGTTTCGCTGCGCTAAGTGGTTTAGAAGTTCGAGAATTGCCCGATGTAGACACGCCTCGCGTTACGGTAACAGCCACCTTCCCTGGCGCATCACCTGAAACCGTTGATGCAGAAGTTACCAGCCGCTTAGAAGGTGCGGTAGCGCGCGTAAGCGGTGTAAAGAATATCTCAGCGCAAAGTGAAGAAAACTCGGCGCGTATTCGCGTTGAATTTCGACCCGGCGTAAATTTAGAGGACGCCGCAAACGAAACGCGAGAATCGGTAAGCCGTGTTCAGCGACAACTTCCCGAAGATGTCGAACAGGTTGCCATCATCAGAGCTGACAACGACGCTCAAGCGGTGGTGAGCCTAGCGATATCAAGTAACACGCTGGACATGGAAACGCTAACAGAACGGGTCAACACCGACGTTGCACCACTATTTTTAAGTATTCCAGGCGTTGCCGACGTTAACCTTCGCGGTGACAGAGAGCGCGTGCTTCGTGTATCGGTAGACCCGCTTCGCCTTACGAGTTTTGGCTTATCAATGCGAGATATCGCAGATGCTTTAGCGCTAGCGCCTTTCGATGTACCAGCCGGCAGTATCCAGTCTGAAGAACAGGCCCTTATTGTTCGCGCTGATGCCACTTCAGTGACAGCTCAGGATGTTGGCGATATCGTCGTTTCTGGCGATATTCGTATTAATGATGTGGCAAGCGTTTATTTTGGCCCTGCCGACTCTACAAGTTTCGTAAGGCTCGACGGCATGCCCGTCATCGGCTTAGGCATTATTCGCCAAGCAAGCTCAAACACCATTGAAATTTCTGATGAAGTGCTTGCGATGGTCCGGGACCTAGACAAACGCTTTACCGACATGAACATTGTAGTGACGGCAGATGATGCTGAGTTTATTCGCGACTCGGTAAAAGAAGTGATTATTTCACTTAGTCTAACCGTCGCGTTAGTGGTCGTCACATTGCTCGTATTTATTGGGTCATGGCGCGCGACTATTGTGCCTGCACTATCGATACCCGTGTCGTTAGCAGGAGCATTAGCCATCATCTGGGCAATGGGCTTTTCTATCAATATTTTGACATTGTTAGCGTTGGTACTTGCTACGGGTATGATTGTTGATGATGCTATCGTGGTGTCAGAAAATATCCAGCGCCGACGCGCTATGGGCTTAGGGGCGCGTGCAGCAGCGGTTATCGGTACCCGTGAAGTGTTTTTTGCAGTCGTGGCAACTACTGCTGTCCTTGCGTCTGTTTTTATCCCTATTGCTTTTCTTCCGTCTACCGCAGGTCGGTTATTTAGAGAATTTGGGGGCGTACTAGCCGGTGCAGTCATTATCTCCTCATTTGTTGCCCTGTCACTCGTGCCAGCGCTAACCGCGCGGCTTGCACTTAAAAAAGAAAATACGAATAAACCCGGTATTTTTAGTGCCACATTTGGCCGTTTTGGAAATGCATGCCTTGCGCTCTATCAATCATCGCTACTCAAAGCCTTAAAATATGGGTGGGTTGTGGGTGTATTGAGTCTGGCTGCAGGCGGAGGCGCGTATTTACTTTCTCAAAATATCGACAACGAGCTGCTTCCTAGCGAAGACCGCGGCACCATAAGAATTTTCGCAAGAGGGCCAGACGGTGCGGGCCTAAACTTTATGGACAGACAAGCAGAAAAGATGGAAGAGATGTTACTGCCGTATGTTAAGAACGGCACTATCGATTCCTTATATACTGTAGTAGGTCAATGGGACCCTAATATTGTGTTCATTACTGCGCCTCTTAAGCATTGGGATGACCGTGACGTATCGTTGCAAGACGTAGTAAACGAAATCCGGCCGGGCCTTCAATCTATACCCGGCGCCCCGGGAAATGCGTTTGGGGGGAATAGTCTTAACCTTCGTGGACAAGGCGGAGGCTTAGAAATGGCACTAACAGGAGATACTTACGAAAACATTTTTGTTGCGGCGCAAGCATTTGCCAGAGAAATAGAAACCGCGATGCCCGAACTGGGACGTCCAAGAGTAAGTTACGACCCAACACAACCACAGATGCGCGTGAACATTGATAGACGACGCGCTGAAGAACTTGGTGTTCCGTTAAACGATATTGCTAGCGCGCTGCGGGCAGCCGTAAACGGCGATGATATCGCGGATTTAAACGTAGGCGACCAATCTATTCCTATTATGCTTCAAACAAACAACAGGAATACGATAAATCCGTCAGACCTCACTAACCTTTACGTTAAAAGCGTTGATGGAAATTTAGTCCCGCTTTCTAGTGTCGCGTTTATTAGTGAAGAAGGCGTTGCCGCCGAATTAGAGCGTCAAGCCCAGCGTCGCGCTATTGAGCTAGAAGTTGAATTACCAGAAGATAAAGCGCTAAGTGACGTGGTAAATGACATTAGAGCCTTATCGCAAAACGTTTTGCCTGACGGCATTGGGTTAATATTTTTAGGCGAGGCGCAAACCTTTGAAGAGACGTCAAAGCAAGTCGCGCTAACGTATGTACTTGCATTTGTCATTGTTCTGTTAGTGCTAGCAGCGCAATTTGAAAGCGTAAATAGTGCTGTTGTGGTTATGCTAACCGTCCCCTTTGGTATTGCTGCTGCCGTATACGCCCTCTTTCTTACCAGCACGTCTATCAACATCTATTCGCAGATAGGCTTAGTTATGCTTATAGGTCTGCTGGCGAAGAACGCGATTTTGTTAATCGAGTTTGCTGACCAATTACGAGACAAAGGCTATAGCGTTTACGACGCGATTGTTGAAGCAGGTACGGTAAGATTACGCCCTATTATGATGACGTTAGTGTCAACCATTCTAGGGGGGCTGCCACTTATTCTTTCTACTGGCGCCGGCGCTGAAGCAAGAAACGCAATTGGTTGGGTGGTATTTGGTGGTTTGGGCATTGCCGTGGTCTTTACGCTTTACCTTACCCCCGTTCTTTACCTCGCATTGGCAAGGTTTACTAAACCTAGAGCCGACGAGAGCGACCGATTAGCACAAGAAATGAAAGATGCCGAGGCACAGGCCTTGTAATTCAAAAACAAGAAAGCGCGCTGCCATTGCAGCGCGTTTTTCATTCAGGGTGGATTTAGTCGTAATGTAAATATCAACAGGGCAATAGCCCGGTTGCGTTAATACGCCTTACAAAATGCCTTCATTTTTGCAGTATCTGTAAATGCCAGCATCTGATCTACCAATTTATCAAAATACGGGTTGTACGTTAGCCTCGCGAATATCTTATCGCCTTCTTCCATTCCCCAAGGCCCAAACCAGACCGTTTCCCCAGTCAGGCACTGAGCTTCTTTCTCTGCCGACTGGCCATTATCACAAATTCTAAAATTATTTTGCTCTCCATAAAGAGAGTTATCTGGGGAAAATAGTGGGCTCATGTGCGATGCTGCGCTCACGCGCCGCTTAGACAGTCGCATTGGTTGAACGACAATATTGTTACCATAATTGATAGGCTCGGAACGAGAGTATGGCTGGTTAGCGGTATCCGGTGTCTGAAGAAATGTTGGGGGGGCGCCTTGCCACAATAGACACTTTTTACTGGCTAAAAAATTATCCCGGAATTGTTCTGCTACGTGTTGCGTATCAACCACACTGTCTTGTGCTGCAATAATCATCATCACCGGTATATCAATCGTTTGTGTGGAAAACGCTTTTTGTAACGCATTCACACTTTCTTGGTATGCGCCAAACCCCTGCATTGCGGTTGAGTTATAACGGGTAGGATTATCTTCTTGTTCAACGTTGGGCCAAGGCAACAATCCGTCGATATACGGCGCAAGTTTTGAAACAAAAAATCGCGATTTAAACGCGGGTGAAAAAAGCATTAACCCATCAATGTCATTGTTATTAATTGCAAGTAACGTTGTTAAATTCGCGCCTGTTGAAAAACCACCGGCGTATACCTTATCAACGTCCTGCATAAACTGTTGTAATTGAAACGCAGTTTCGTCGTACCACTGCGCAAAAGTAACGTTTAGCATATCGCCAGGCTTGGTGCCGTGACCCGGTAGAAGGATTGTTCTTACGCGAACACCGTTTTCACACAACGCATCAGCAATATCTTTTAAAAAATAAGGTGAATCCCCTAAACCGTGTACCAAAAAAACGCCTTTGTCTTTATTTTGACTATGACACTCAAATGGCATATTCATCTCGCGTTCGGCGTACTGGTTTTCAGTGATAAAAATACGGTTATTGTCTATCCATTTTTCGACTTCGTTTTGGTAGTTGTCAAAGGGCGCGACACCTAACGGAAACGCGGCCGAACTGGCAATAAACTGAGGAGCGTTATTTGATTGGCAAGCAGAAAGAAGCCCCAATACACCAAGAGTAATGAGGCTTCGATGGATACGTGTATAACAAGAAAATGTTTTCACGAAGATAGCATTGTATCCTCATTTTGGATTGAGGCTTGGTTACGCCCAGAAATTAATGCTTTGGCAAGTAATTTATGGGTTAGCAACGACAAGAGCTCTGTCTCTTCGTCACTTCTTTCACCATCTACACCGGTCATTTCAATTGCCACTTCCATGGCCTTTTCGGCATCAAACGATAAATCATCTTTTAATGCTCTGATGTAGGTTAAGGTTTCACCGGTATCAATTGATTTTCGAGTTTGGTAAATAGTATCGTTGAGAAATGCTTCTCGACAAATTGGGCTTTGCCAGTCGAGGCTTTCAACAACACTGTTGAGGTAGTCTTGTTCGGTAAGGGTGACCATTCTATCTGACTGATAAAGAAGAACAGATAGCTTGATTAGCGCTTCGTTAAAACGCTGAAGTTCAGATTGTTGCATAAATAAATCCTCTTCGTACTGTACGCGGCAGTACCACTACATAACCCGCATCCTGCGGATATCCTTTAGGCGTCTCAGCGCCACCTTACATCTACGGCACTATGCAAATTCATTTGAATGCAAGGCTATCTATGTAAGCACCATCATGCTGCGCCTGTAATAAAACAGTGCATAACATGATATGTGAATTATATGTTAACAGCATATTACAGTATAGAAGATAGTTGTGATTTCCCAAAAATAAAAAGTTATAAAAACGTGTTACCGCAAACCGAGCGTTATATCGTTTATATAAAAGTTACCCGAAAATATCTCATCATTTTTGCCTTGCGTTTCTAGTGCAAAGAATTGTTTATCTTCATCACTCAACGCTTGGTAGCCACCAATGACTTGATAAATCCAAACTTCTGGGTCAAACGCTAAGTTGTGCTCTTTATAGTAGTCTAGAGCGGTTTTGGATTGCCCAGAATCAATAATGTCACAAAAATAAGCGTCGATAGCGACGTGAAGCGGATCTTTTTCTAGTGATACGGTCGATTGTGCCGTGACATCAATATCTGAAGGCGTGTTGTCTTCGTGTTTTTTCTGTCTTTTATGAACGTGTGTCAGCGAACCGACAATCTCTTGATACGCCGTTTCATGCTCAACATTATTGACGTCGGCGACCGCGTCCCCCATGACATTTTCTGTTTGATTAAACAGTACTGGCACATTCGTCAAATTAACGTAGTTGTGGGGCGTAAAATCGGGCTGTTGCTCCATATGAAGTAGGTAGCCTTTAAGCAACCTGGTGCGGCCTTGAAACTCTCTAAAGCGACCAAGTAAGTCTAGAAGGCGAGCCTGTACGACCGACAACTCTTGGGCCGCTTTAGAAAAGCGCTGTTGTAGCGATACGACAAGAAGATGACGTAGCTCTCTGTTTGACCCCGCTAATTCGCTTAATTCGTCAAACCTAAAGCACTCTAGTTGCCCGAGTAAGTCAGTGACCTGCGCTTGCGCTAATTCGTTCTCTCGAATTTTAGCCTCGACCGAAGACACATAGCCAAATTCGTTGTTGATACGACTGAACATCACGCGAACGCTGTTACTCAACGACTCAGCCAGTTGATACACGTGCTCGGTAAGATCGCCCATATGTGCAGCAGCTTCATGGTACTTATGGTAGTGCAGTGCTTCTTTATAATGTTCGGTAAGGGTTTTTAAGCTTGCCAACGACGCGCCAATGTTCGCGTTAATCGTTCGGTTGCGTTCGTCTTGCAAACTGCCTTCAAGCAACGCCCTTACTGCACTTTTAAGCCTCAGTTCGCTTTGTGCTTCAGGCCGCCACAGCACACCTAACTGTACAAGTTGTTCCAGCACTTTAGGACTATGGTCTCGCTCAACCACTGCACCATTAATATAAGCATGCATAATAAGGTCGCTGTGCCTACCAAGCGCGTTGAGTAGCTTGGTGCCAGCTTGGAGTAGAACCTGACTCATAACAGACTACCTTGCGAAATCGCAGCCTCCGCTTGCTCTGATAAACTAAGCGCTTCAGTTTCATCAATAAAACGTAATATCTCGTAGAGGTGCTCAATCTTTCCGGTTCCCAAATAAATCTGTTTATCTGGATTAGGTTTAACCAGATAACCCAACTCGGTCAAACGCTTAAATACCTGCTTTAGCTGTCCGTCTAAATTAACGCTTAACGAACCAAACATACGGTAACGCGATATTTTTTCGAGCTGCTCAGCGTAGGCGGGCGTATCTTCAATCGTGGTTTTAAGCTCGTTAAGCCTAATAGCACTTCCCATCGTGATAGGCATGTCGGATTCGTTCGCTTGTTGAACCAGTAATAACCATTCAATCAACGGCACCAAGTTAGATGTCGTATCCTGAAACTGTTGCGTCAGAACTTTGCGTTCAGCCTCACCGATAGTAAGGTAACTAGCAAAAAACACATCCCCTTCAGCGGTTGTGGATAGCGTGCGGTTTAACAACGAAAGATGCGGTGTGAGCTTTTCTGCATTATCGCGAGACTTTAAAAAGCGCCACGCTTCTTCGTCGGTTACTTGGCAGATGAACCCGCCTTTTAATAATATACTTAGCACTCGCCCTTGTTCAGTCATCATAATGCGGTCTCCTCGCTATTCACTTCTCCGTCTTTTTTCGCTTTTATGCGCGCCGCAATTGCATTGGTGGTTGGCTTAACTACCTGCAACTGTCTTGACACCTTGTCGATTAGGTAACGGTTTTGAAACAGCGTAAGTACTTCTGACTCTGGGTTTGGAAATGCCCCTACCACACTAATGTTGTTGTTCTGACAAGCATCGAAAATCTTTTTAACGTTGCTTTGGTGAAGGGTGCCTAATTCATCGATAGGCCAATGCACGGTCGCATCCGCATCGCCACGCAATAGCCGCGTAAAGGCCAATAAGAATTTACATAAAATAAGGTAGGCCATACCGTGACTAGACGACTCATTGAGTTGCCTATCCGTTCGAATGACCAGGTCACTGTTACCCTCACGTAAATGTAGTTCTATATCAAGCAATTTACTGATACCGCCAGTAAGCGCCGCTCGGCCTAAGATATCCAAAACCCGTCGCATACTAAGGCCATACTCTTCCTCAGGAAGTTCGTTGGCCCCCTCTTCCATCCAATGTTCGTATAGCTTTCTAAATTGCTCTAGTTCAGGCCAAAACTCTAACTCACTAATACGCGAACGGATTTTAACTGCAGAGTCAGATACGCCGTCTAAGAAAAGCTCACCATCCACTTCCTGCGTAATACGCCTGCTTTGTGAAACGATACGTTTATCAATATCTGCTAAAACAAAATAATACTGCGATAAATCTGCGCCAAAAATCCGTCCCTGCTCTCTTAGTCCTTGCAGCTTTTGAGGTACGATAACATTCAACAATTGTGAAAGATGCGACACCATTCTGCGGTGATCGATGCCTTTAACACCATGAGCGTTAATTGTGGCACACTCTTCTCTTGCACGTTCCCACGTGTCGGATAACCCAGTGCCGGCTTGCGCGGCAATAAGTTGATCAAAGCGCTCCACATACGCACGAATATCACTAAGCAGGTTTTCACGTTCTTGAAGCTGGTTCTGCACTTGCGAAATACGCTGACCAATATTCACGTCATCGTGCGTTACTTCAACATCTTCATTTCCACCATGAAGGGGGAGTTTCGCTAACGTCTTACTTAATATTTTTACGTGTTCTGCATGTTCGCTTGCAACGTTAAGCGTATGCTCAAGTGTACTATGCGTTTCAATCAGCGCTTCTCGTGTGGTTTTATAGGCACTTTGTTTTTGTGCTAAGTTTCGCTCAGATTCACCGAGCAGTTTTCTGGCTTTACCTAATGCCTCTTGCCAAACCACTTTTTGCTGCATAAACACGTTACTGTACCAACGCTCGTAATCGGCTACTTTATGGCGGTGGCGCTCTGTGGTGGCGATTTTCTCTTTTAATTGATTAATTAGCTTTTTAAGCTGCCCAATTTCATCAATATCGACGCCACGATTGCTAAGTTCATTTTCAAGCCATTTTTGCATTTCTGCGCGATCTTCAGCCGCGCTATCTCGTGCTTTTTTAATATCGCTGTCTAGCTGAGCAATACGAGCTTCAGTATCGGCAATAAGCTGCTGCCAGTGAAAGCTGTGCTCTGTTTCAGCTTCACGCTGTTGATCTTTTAATTCATCGCGCCGCTGTGCAAACTGTGCATTAGCTTTTTTCTGATCACTTTGGTTAGCATCAAGCTTGCTTCGAGACTTCTTCTTGCGTTCAGAAAGCGCTTGTTGATATTCGCTAAGTAGCGTGTCTCTGTCTTGCTGAGCACGCTTACGGCTTGCCTCTGCACTTTTTACCGTGTTTTCAGTTTGCGTAACCTCTAATTCAGCATTGCGTACATCTTCGTTCGCTTTCGCCAATCGCTGCTCGCATTCATTTTGCGCGGCGAGTGCCGCTGCCTGATTGACTTCAATGTGGTGAAGCTGTGCTTTTAATTCCTTTTCATTTTGCGCATATTCTGGCGTATCGAGTTCAGATAATGATAATGCCACACCCATCACGCTGCTATTACCTGAAGTAAAAGAGGGCGCTAGGTCGCTACGCTCTAGCAGCTCTGGGCGAATGATTTTGCCAAGAGAATGTTCCCAATCTTCAACATTTTCTCGTAGAAATTCGAGTAATGAGCCTTCTCCGGGATACAATAGACCGTTGAGTTTGGCTAACGCTTTTTCTTCTTTTTGAAATGCTACGCGGGCCTTATCTAGCGCTGATGATGTCAGCTTCCGTTGTTCAACGGTTTTTGCAAACCGTTGCTGGGTTTGCCGTAACGCTACACGAACGGTATCTTCGTTGATTGATGCTTCTTTTATCGTTGCGTCAAGTAAGTCTAACTGCGACTGCTCAAATTCATTGTAACCTGCGTTATTAAGGGTAGCCTTAAGTTCTGCTTCAGCGACCTTCAATGCGTTTATGTTTTCACTGTGTTCTTGCTGAAGCGCAGCAACTTGGGCATTGAAGTTATCTTTAATACGTGAGAGCGCATCACTCTCTTGTTTACGTTGCTCGGCCTTGTGTTCGGTGGCTTCTTGACGTTGTTGTGACAATTCATCAAGCGTTTGGGAAAGTGTTTCTCCACGTTCTGCTAAACGTCTATTGTAAGCCGACTCGATGTCTTGGTGCTTTTCAGTCAGAAGCACATAGCGGCTGTCTGCGGCTTCTTTTTCGTTTTTCCATTGGGCTAAATTGGCAACGTCTTGCTTTAATTGCTCTATATCTTCATCTTGCCAGTGATCAAATTCTCGTTCGACCGTATCCAACTCACTGGTATATTTTTCTACATCGGCGCGGGTTGAGGAAATAAGTTGATTAAGGTGATCTCGCGTATCATTCCACTCGCTATCGGTTTGTTTACGCAAAAAGCTATTTTCGTCCACCTCACGCTTGGTCTTTTCAATACGCGAAGCCAAATACGTTTTATCTAGTTCAAAGCCATACTTCAGGGTAGCGAGCGCTTGTTCCGATGATGTTAGTGCAAGGTCAGCCTGCTCTAACTTTGCAAACTCCGGGCGTATTTTTTCAAACTGCTTGATAAGATGGCATTCTTTAATCCAGTCATCGACCCGTTGTCGGCTTAAACCAGACGTCGGAGGGGTGACACCATCTTCTTCTAAGATAGCGGCAATCATGGCCTTAATGGTTTCCATTTTGCCTTCTTTCGAATGCACCGCCTTAGCCAACTTTTCGATGTGACGCATATGCTTAGCTGGCTCACAAAGGCTAAACACTCTGGCATAACCTAAAAGCTCACGGGCACTGTTACCCTGATTAAGCACACCCTGGTCGTTTTGAATGATAGCGCGAAAATCTTTTGTGTTAAGTAGGCTTGTGGTGAGCACATTATTTCGTTTCATTGCGCGGGCTAATTCTGCACTGCTGACACTAGCGTGTTTACCGCCCTTCTGCTCAATCAAATAATCAGCTACGTCAAAGGGTTTGCCAATCAACCGATAATTGACGCCGGTTCCGTTTGAACTAAGCACAGCTTGGCACAAATCACCTTCAGCGCGCGTATATTCATAAATGATAAAGCTAGATAGTCTTGGTAAGTACCAACGTTCAAAGCTGTCACGGGTTGCGGGTACGACTCGGCTAGGGTATTCGCCATAAAAAACGGGGATAAGGCGCTGAAGTGTCGTTTTACCCGATGCGTTAGTTCCACAAATGTTTGTGTGACCATCAAGCTTTAATTCAACAACGCCAGGTAAATGCGTGTCGATAAGAATAATGCGTTTTAAGCCTGCCATAATGTTCCTGTGTTCGATACGGTTCGTGCTTTTACTTTTTCATTTTTATTGGTTTAAAAGCATGATTACTGCATGTAGATGCTTCTTTCTATCTAACGAGCCGGTCAGTGTATTATGAAACAGAAAGTTTGCACAGATTTAGGCGATGCGGTTGAGCAGATAACGTACTATTCGTCGTAAATAACGAGGGGCAAAAAGCAAAAAACCTCAATGCACTAGGTGCAATTGAGGTTTTTTCAATAAGGTAGGCCTTTTACCGAGGAGGAAAGCCACCGCCACCAAAGCCGCCTGGCCCACCAAAACCACCTGGTCCGCCCGGACCGCCTGGAGGCATCATACCTTTCATCTGACGCATCATTTTCTTCATACCGCCACCAGACATTTTCTTCATCATTTTTTGCATTTGCGTAAACTGTTTTAGTAACCGGTTTACGTCTTGTATCTGTGTTCCAGACCCTGCTGCAATGCGGCGCTTTCGCGACCCTTTAATTGTTTCAGGGCGAGCGCGCTCACCTGGCGTCATGGAATTGATAATGGCTTCCATCTGATTGAACTGCTTATCGTTAGCCTGATCTTTAATTTTATCAGTCATGTTGCCCATGCCAGGAAGCTTATCAAGCATTCCCATCATGCCGCCCATGTTCTTCATTTGCTCAAGCTGGTCTTTAAAGTCCTGAAGGTCGAAGCCCTTTCCTTTCTGTACTTTTTTCGCAAGCTTTTCAGCTTTGCTCTTGTCAACCTTACGTTCAACCTCTTCGATAAGGCTAAGTACGTCGCCCATACCAAGAATACGAGACGCAATACGCTCTGGGTGAAATGGCTCTAGCGCATCAACTTTTTCACCCATACCAATAAATTTAATTGGCTTACCCGTAATATGACGAACAGACAGCGCAGCACCGCCTCTTGCGTCACCATCGGCTTTCGTCAAGATAACGCCGGTAAGGGGAAGTGCATCGTTAAAGGCTTTCGCTGTATTTGCCGCATCTTGACCGGTCATTGCATCAACGACAAACAACGTTTCTATGGGCTTAACCGCTGCATGAAGATCTTTAATCTCACCCATCATGTCAGTATCAACATGCAAACGGCCAGCGGTATCTACAAGTAGTACATCGTAGAAGCCTTTTTTGGCTTCATCTATTGCGCTTTCAACAATGTCGACAGGATTTTGCAAAATGGTTGATGGATGAAAAGCAACATTGACTTCTTCTGCTAGCGTTTCAAGTTGCTTTATAGCCGCTGGACGATATACGTCCGCACTGACCACCATGACCTTTTTCTTTTCGCGCTCGGTAAGATATTTAGCAAGTTTACCAACAGACGTCGTTTTACCCGCCCCTTGCAGACCCGCCATTAAAATGACAGCCGGAGGCTGAGTGGCTAGGTTAAGCTTTTCATTGGCTTCCCCCATAACCGACTCAAGTTCAGACTGAACAATCTTAATGAATACTTGGCCAGGTTTTAGGCTTTTCGTAACTTCTGTTCCCACAGCACGTTCTTTTACTTGTGCTACGAAGGACTTCACTACCGGAAGTGCGACATCGGCTTCTAATAGCGCCATTCTCACTTCACGAAGTGTTTCTTTTATATTGTCTTCTGTAAGACGCCCTTTACCACTCACATTGCGAAGTGTTTGGCCTAAGCGTTCCGATAAATTCTCAAACATAGTATGAAACTTCTTTTAATTTCAGACGTAATGCGCATAGTGTATCGCAAAAGCAGTAACTAACGTACCATCAAAATAAGTAAATTTTGGCGAAGATTGACTTATACCGTATAACAACACGCTTCGCCCTGTATCTATTGATGGGACGACGTACAAAGTTTTACAAGGTGAGAGTTGAATTTATCTCGAACATCAAGTATCAATAGCGCCAGTATGGGTGAATATCACCCGGTGTTGAAGGAACCATCATGAACGTTGTTTTAGCGACTGCCGCTGCCCTATTATATGCATCAGCCGCAGCTGTACTTATTGGTAAATTTGTCCACAATGAAGGGCCTAATCAACGGCTGGGACTTGGTTTAGCCAGTGTTGGCTCGCTTCTTCACATCGCATTTTTGATAAACGTTATTATCATCGCGCCAGGTCAGGATATGAGCGTTACCAATGTTCTATCATTGGTGTCATGGATAATCACGTTATCGATGCTGATATTTGCAAGAGCCATCCCCAACCTTATTTTGCTACCGGTTGTATTTGGTTTTACCAGCCTCTCCGTGCTGATGTCGCTGCTAATTCCCGTTTCGTACATTATGCATATTGAGTTGCAACCAGGGCTCGTTATTCACATTACGCTGTCGTTGTTTGCCTATTGCACGCTTGCCATTGCCTTCTTATATGCACTTCAAATGTCCTACATTACTTATCGTTTGAAGCAAAAAGGCGCCGCACTGCTTCATTCTTCATTGCCGCCACTTATGTTAGTTGAAGGGATACTATTCAAACTAATCCTGGCAGGCACGTGTTTGCTTAGCGTCGCTCTAATTAGCGGGTTTGTTTTTCTAGATGATATGTTTAGTAAAGCGTACGCCCACAAAACGATACTGTCTGGCACCGCGCTTGTTGTTTTTTTAGTACTGCTTATCGGTCAAAAACTCAGGGGCTGGAGAGGTAAGCAAGTTACGACACTAACCGTTATTGGAGTATTATTGCTATCACTTGCCTACTTTGGCAGTAAATTAGTGCGAGAAATTTTACTTTAACATGGTGCGATACGTTATCTTCGTGCGCCGTTTTATGAAACAATGCGCGAAAGACGTATTTTCTTCTTGAAAGCCTTCGACCAACTTTATACATTTGAAGGCTACTAACAAATAGGGTTCCTTACTTGGACGACATATCAACGAGTACGCTGTTTATCGCGCTCGGCGTACTCATTTTACTTTCTGCGTATTTCTCTAGCTCTGAAACTGGCATGATGTCGATTAACCGATATCGCCTTAAGCACCTACAAAGTGAAGGCAACAAGGCGGCAAAGCGTGTTCAAAAGCTTCTTGACCGTCCAGACCGCCTTATCGGCCTTATTCTTATTGGCAACAACCTCGTCAATATTGCCGCATCGTCCCTTGCAACTATAATCTGCATTCGCCTATTCGGTGACTACTGGGGCTTGTTCGCTGCGACATTTGGGCTCACGCTTGTGCTTCTCATTTTTGCTGAGGTAACACCGAAAACCCTTGCTGCATTGTACCCTGAGAAAATAGCGTTCCCAAGCTCGGTCATTCTTCTTCCCTTGCTAACGTTAATGTACCCTGTAGTTGCTTTTATCAACGGTATTACCAACGGCATTTTGGCGTTACTTAGAATCAGCCCTGTTAATGGTAACGACGACTCGTTGAGCCGCGAAGAGTTGCGAACCGTTGTTTATGAAGCCGGCAGCCTTATTCCTAAAAAGCACCAAGATATGCTGGTGAGTATTTTAGATTTAGAGAACGTGACGGCAGAAGATATTATGGTATCGCGGGTCGATATCGTGGCTATTGATATCAACGATGATTGGAAAAAAATTCAAAAGCAACTCACACATTCACAGCATACGCGGGTTTTATTGTACAGAGACAGTATCGATGACGCCGTTGGCTTTGTTCATGTGCGCGACGCCTTACGTCTTTTGTCAAAAGACCAGTTTACTAAATCGAGTTTGTTGCGGGCTGTAAGAGAAATTTACTATACCCCCGAATCTACACCGCTTCATACCTTAATGTACAAGTTTCAAGCAGAGAAAGAGCGGATTGCACTTGTTGTTGATGAGTATGGCGACATTATGGGATTGGTCACACTTGAAGATATCCTAGAAGAAATTATCGGCGACTTCACAACAAGTATGCTTCCTGATCACAGTAAGGAAGCACATACTCAACAAGATGGTTCTGTGCTGGTTGACGGCAGTGCCAATGTGCGAGAATTAAATAAAGAGATGGATTGGCAACTTCCTACAGAAGGGCCGAAAACATTAAACGGTTTACTGTTGGAGTATTTGGAAGAAATTCCTGAAAATAAAGTCAGTGTTCGCTTAGCGGGTTACCCATTAGAAATTGTAGACATCAACGAAAATATGATTAAAACCGTGAGAGTGATGCCAGAGTATTACATTCCCCCTAGAAACAGCCTTTCCGATTAAATATTCTTCGCGGCTCTGCGCGCACGCATTACTAATGCTTGCGCTTTAGCCGCTGCTACCTTATCAGACAAGGTAGATAGCTTAGTTATAATGTCCTTCAACTCCTCATCATCCCGCAAATCGGCCTCCGCCATGTGTGATTGCAGTGAATTTTTAAGGAGTTCAGGGATAGATTTTGTGGTCATTCCCGCTTCTCTCAGCATACATTGTTGGCACTCTCAATATCCTATCGGCCACAAAAACAACTTCTAAAGTAAAAAAAGAAAAATACTGAGGAAAAACTGAGCGAAGTTACTGCAAGAACGCTAATTTAGAAAAGCCCGCTCTACACGCTCTGATAGTGATGGACTAGTATACCTTTGTCTGTTTTTGGCGAGTACTTGATAACTGCTATTGATGCAGTTGAAAATAAGCTCGTTGTATACGAGTCGCACAGCGCATCAACCAGATAACTAACAAAAGGCATGTGGCTCACAATAAGCATACTTCTAATTGGGTTAGTCGTATTGATTGCACTGTGAATGCGGGCAGCGACATAATCGTTAACAAGTGGCGCAGAACCATTGGGAACAATATCGTTATTTTCTTCAACTTTCATGGAAGTCAGCGTATGAAGCATAATCTCGCTACTTTGCATTGCACGTTTGTAGGGGCTAACCAACGTAAGATCGATTTTTTTAGATGGGCAATATTGTTTTACTAACCACTCACATGCATCAACACACTGCTGTTGTCCCGCGTGCGTTAAACGCCTGCTTCTATCATCCCTTACCGGTTGCTCAGCCTCTCCGTGACGCATAACAAAAATTAAGATGTCATTATTGCTACTTTGACCTGACATAACATTACGCATAGTATGAAATTCTATAACTCAAAGATAGCAGAGTGGTGCGCTATCGCCTATACAAAAAATGATATTATTAGTAATAACCCTGCGTTATTTAACAATAAATGACATAGTGGTCTATATTGAAAAAAGAATACGCCCAATGGAAAGATAAGAGCGCACATTGAATATTGACATAGCGGTAGAACAAGCACATTTCATTACCCTGCCTAATGGTCTGCGCGCTATGCTTTGTCATCAGCCAGATATGTCTACATCTTATGTTTCTATGTCTGTGCGAGCTGGGCATTTCTATGACCCAGACATCTGTCCAGGCCTTTCCCATTTGCTCGAGCATATGCTGTTCATGGGAAGTCGTCACTTCCCAAATCCGAACGCCATCAATGATTTTATAGAACAGTACGGTGGCTCTATCAACGCTTGGACAGGAACGGAATACACTAATTTTCACTATCAGTGTGATGGTACTGCAGTTAACCAAACACTCCCTGCTTTTGCCGATATGCTTCGCCAGCCTGTACTCAATGAAACGTCGATTGCCAATGAGATAAAGTCTATTGATGCAGAGTACAAATTTAAAAAACGAGATGACTTAAGACGGCTCTACCAGATACACAAAGAAACGTGTAACCCAGCTCACCCTTTTTCCAAGTTTTCTGTTGGAAACGCGGCGGTGTTTTCTGAGCACGGCGTTACGTATTTACGTGAAACATTACGGGCCTTTCATACTACCTATTATTGCGCACAAAACATGTCCTTATGTATTGCCAGTCCGGTGCCACTTGAACAGCTTGAAGCGATAGTACGCCAAAGCTTTAATAATTTTACGCAAGGGCAACGTGCAAACGACAAGTGGCCGCCGTTATATGAAAAAGCGCAACTTGGTATAAAGATAAACATTAAGCCACTACAAACGGCCCGAAGATTAATTGCTACCTTTACACTTCCTGCAATTCATAACGATATAAAAACCAAGCCACTTAACTATATTAGTCATCTACTTGGTGATGAAGGCGAAGGAAGTTTACTTGCCTACCTTAAGGACAAAAACTGGGCGATGAACCTTATTGCGGGCTCAGGTATTGAAGGTGATCACTTCAAAGACTTTAATATTAGTTTCCAGCTAACAAAAATTGGCATGGAGCATACCGATGAGATACTGCACGCCTTATTTTCGTATATTGAACTTATTAAAGGGTCAATCGATGAACCCTGGCGATTTAAGGAAAAAGCGCAACTCACTTCGTTGGCGATGACGTATGAGGAAAACATCAAGCCACTCAATCTTATCTGCGAATATGCACAAGCCCAATTTCTGTATAGTCCAGATGACATTCGCCTGTTGAGAAAAACAGCAGGAGAATATAACCGAGAAACGTTAAATCATGCGATGGGCTTTTTCACGCCAGATTATTTACGCGTAAAAGTAATATCACCTGACAGCCAAACCACGACTGCCTGCGCATTCTATGATGCCGAGTATGGCGTTGAACAAATGGATAATGACCTTTTATTGTCTCTTGCGATGCCACAACCCATAGCCGATTTAGCATTACCTCCACCTAACCCCTATCTCGGTGAGCAAAACGGTCTTGTAATGCCAGAGCAGGGTTGCGACTTGCCTCAAAAGGTATTGTCTAGCAATGGGATTAACGTATGGTTCGCACAAGACCAACAGTTTTACTCACCTAAAGGTGATATTTACGTGTCGTTCGACTGCATCGCATTCTCAGACTCCCTTGAAGCTGTTGCAGCGAAGCGAATATGGCTTAGCGCATTGAACGATCACCTACAGGCTAAATACTACCGCGCTGAGATTGCAGGTTTACACTACCGGATATACGGTCACCAGGCGGGCTTTACCATTCACACGCGTGGGTTCGCCAATCAACAACCTTTATTGTTGAAACAGCTGTTAGACGCCGTATTTGAATATGTGCCGACTGCGTCTTGTTTCGAACATTACCGGCAAACCCAAGAACAAAACCTACAAAATGCGTTAATGAACAAACCGACCAATAGACTTTTCTCCAGGCTCAGCGTGTTGATCCAGCAAAATACACAAGCACCCGTTGAATTGCTCGATGCGACCCGACAGGTGTCATTCAACACAATGTGCCATCTTCGAGATACGGCATTAAACCATTATTTTATTGAATCGTTCATTCATGGTAACTGGACTTACAAAGATGCTAACGATATTGCAAGTATGCTCACTGCGACCTGCTCGAAAAGTAGCGGTGCGCCACTATCTAGGGCTGTATGTCAGTTGCCCACCAAGCGCTCACTGTTTCATCGGGTAGACTCTAAACATGAAGATGCAGCGGTTGTACTTTACCTGCAAGCGCCCTCCCAGTCTGTAGAGGAGATAGCGCAGTGCATGGTATTGGAACAAATGTTAGCGGCTCCCTTTTTCAACGCACTAAGAACCGAGCAACAACTTGGCTATGTTGTGGGAACAGGCTATGTGCCCCATAATCAACACCCTGGAATTGCTTTTTATGTTCAAAGTCCAGACTATGGCCCTACGCCTATTTTAGAGGCGATCACCACATTTCTTTTCCAACAATTGGAAGAAATAGACTTTTATCGTTTTTATTGGCCCACCATACAAAAAAACTTGTTAAAACAACTAGAAGAACGAGACTTAACATTATCCATGAAATCACAGCGGCTTTGGGTAAGCTTGGGTACGCATGATCTCGCGTTTGATAGAAATATTAAGCTTGCTGAGTGTATTGCCTCGCTAACGTTTGAGCGCATTCAAGAATATGCTCATGCCCTAGCAGAACGCACCCACTGCGGTGAATTAGTTCTATTCTCAGAAGGCAAACATGCGCCGATTGCTTCCGCTTTTGAACAAACAATTACGAGTATTTCAGAATTTAAACGTCAGGCGTCTTACTTTGCCTAATGATATGTATAAACATAAGGCATGATGCTCAACATTTAACCCATCACTACACTATCACCAAAAATTCCTTGTAGAGCCTTCTATTATTGGGCATATTTGATAGAAGGACGGTATGTCATAGCGTCGTTAAAACATAAATTATAATAAAAGGCGACACGCCAAAGGTGTTTAGGTGCGCACAACCCTAACAAATTCAGTGCTTTTTGTTTGGCTTCTTTCAGTTGGACTATTGTTTTCCACTGCTAAAGCTATCGAAGTGTCTGATCTACATTTTACCGAGTTGAATAAACGGCAAGGGTTATCCGACACAACTGTTTTGGACGTTGTGGAAGACGGCGCAGGTTATATTTGGCTAGCGACCTCAAACGGGTTAAACCGGTATTCTGGCTATGAGATGAAGCAGTATCATCCATCAGATGTAGATACATCTTCACTACCGTCGGGCTACATCCAACAACTATTTATCGATTCGAATGACACCCTATGGGTTGCTACTCAAGAAGGGCTTGCCAAATACATTCCAGAAACCGATAACTTTAAAGTTTTTGACAAAAATAATTCCGCAATACAAACCAGCTTCATTACCGCTATCAGTGAATCGACTAACGGCGATATATTATTTGCTGACATGCAGTACCTGTACAAGGTAGATAAAAGCACCCAAGAAATTTCAGTCATAACTGAAGTATTCCAAAAGAAAACTTTTTTTAAAACAATCGTCGATGAGCCAAACAGAACATGGCTGGGGTCTAATGAATTCGGCGCTACAATGTACAACAAGTCTGACGGTAAAATATATGACCTCGACAAGGTTAATCCGTGGGGAATTGTACTAGAAGCTAAGTCACTTCATGATCTTAAAATTATTAACAATAATTATTGGCTCGCGACCAACGAAGGAATAAAGATAGTTTCTGCAACTGGAGAAACACTAAAGGAGATTAACGGCGATTCGCTAGGCCTCACAGGCAACATCAACATCCTGAGTATTCAATCAGTAGGTGATAATGTATGGGTTGGTTCAACATCAGGGTTATTTATTTTGGACAACGCAGCAGCGAATGACATTACTAGCAATACCCCCCTTAGTTTTGTGCATCTTAACTCTGATACTTTCGATGCAACCGGCCTGCCTACAGCAATAGTAATAAAAATTATCCAAGACAGAACTGGCGTCGTGTGGGCAGCAACTTTTAAACAAGGCGCCTTCAGATATCATGCTGAGTATGCCAGCCTTCACTTTCAGCCCCTTTATAAATCAGAACGAAAATCACCTGATAATTTCTCCACTATCTGGGCTATTACTCAAAGAGATGATGAAGACATTTTTTTAGCCGCTCAAGAACAAGGCATTGGAAAAATAGACAGTGACACTGGCGATACCTCCTTTTATGATATCTCTGGTGAACCAACTTACTATTGGGATTTAAAGATAGATGCGTATGGAACACTATGGGCAGGCACATCCAATGGTTTACTCATTTACGAAGAAGGCGAGAACGGCCTTATTTTAAAAGATACGCTTTTTAAGGGTGTTGAAATTGACTATGTCCATATAGACAAAAAGCGAGTGTGGGTATGGTTAAAATCACAAGGCGCTAGAGGCGTCGATATATCGTCTTTTCACAACCCCAATACGTCGACAGAAATTATTGCGCTTGACCCAAACATTATTTCCGAATCACTGCGCCCTATTTTTACAGATGGAGCACATCAACTATGGCTCCAGGATGAAAATGGAATAACCATTTACTCGCTTAAAAAACAGGCTGTCATAGCGGAGTTAGACGCATCTTCCGGCATTAACTCATTAGTTTACGGTGTATATGAAACTGCTGAGGGTTTTTGGCTTACCACCCGTTCTGACGGCATTGTGATGCTTGACAAGACGACCTACTCAATTATCAAAAAGCAAAGTCGCGACAGCGACAACGGTTTTATTATTTCGACCGTAGGGTTGGGCAACAGTATCTGGTACGCCGATGCTAAAGGCGTGCATCAGATACACTTGCCATCCCTTAAAGAGGAAAGTTTTATACCCAATGACGAATTACAATATAACTCCTTAGGGGAAGGCTCAGCGTTTGCATCCTCTAACAGTGTCATTTATTTTGGTGGAAACAAAGGCTTCAACAAAATATCTCCTGTTTCCACTAATAATGCTAGCGACGCGCCAACCCTAGCGCCCGAGCTTTCTCAGTTTAATATTTTTGGCTCATCCAATGACGCGAAAGAAAACAATGTGGACCCTTCACGCGCAAATGATGAAAGTAGCTACACGAAGAAAAATATTATTTATAAAGACAACATCGCACTTTTGTATGATGAATCTCGGTTTAGCATTGCCTTTGAATTGGTAAACCCGGTATATCCTAAACAAGTCGTATATCGATACCGATTTAGTGGCTTTGGCAATGATTGGTTCTACAACGGCACGAAAAAAGAAGCCGAGTTCAATAATATATCGTTTGGTCAGTATACATTCGAAGTACAGGCGAGAGAGCCGGGTAAAACTTGGTCCACTAGCCGAGTATTGAATATAGATGTAGCACGCCCGCCTTGGCTTCATACCGTAGCCCTTGTCTTTTATGGGTTACTGCTTGCCGTGTTTTCAGCATTTGTTATTCGTCAATATCAAATTCGGGCTGCTAACCAGCTTGCCATACAAGAGTCAGAAGAGCGCTTAAAACTTACGTTATGGAGCTCTGGTGATGAACTATGGGATTGGGATGTGTATAAAGGCCAGGTATATCGTGCTAATACATGGGGGGAATTAGACTTCCCTCAGGATGACATCCGCACCACCGGCGCATACGATGCCAATATTCACCCTAATGATATAGAGCGAGTTCGTGCGTCTTTACGAGAGCACTTAGAGGGTAAAAGCGACTTTTACGAATTAACGTATCGTGCAAAAACGTTCAAAAACCAATGGATATGGATTTTAGACCGCGGAAAAGTTGTAGAGCGCGATCACAATCAGCAGCCGGTACGCATGACCGGAACTCTTAAAAACATTCACCACCTTAAAGAGGCTGAAGAGCAGCTAAACCTGTTTAAACGCTCAATCGAAAATATTTCTGAAGGGGTATTTATCACAAATACCCAGTTTAAATTTATATCGGTTAACAATGCATATTGCGGATATACCGGCGAAACCAGGGCACAATCTCTGGCAAGCTACATGCATTTTCACCTATACCCAGAAGCGTTTACCGAAGAAATTAAAAAAACCCTTAAAGCAAAAGGTAATTGGTCTGGCGAAGTTGAATCGGTCCGAGTGAATGGTGAGCGCTATGAAATGGAGCTCAACATTGACGCCGTGCACGATGACGATGGAAAAATAAGCCATTTTGTAGGTGTTTTCAGTGACATCACTTCTCGTAAAAGTACCGAGAAAGAATTGCTTAAACTTGCGAATACCGACCCACTTACAGAACTGCCCAACCGTTCATTTTTCCAGGCGAGTCACCAGAATTTAGTGCGTAAGGCGTCCCCGCATACACTGCTATGCTTGGACATGGATAACTTCAAAAAGATTAACGACTCACTAGGTCACCAAACCGGCGATATATTAATTAAACAAATAGCAAAACGATTGCAGCGAATAACTGGCAAAAGTGCCACCTGCTATCGTTTAGGCGGCGATGAGTTTAGCGTATTGATGGAAGACAGCGCCGATGTCCACACCGTTACACATTATGCCCAAAGTGTGCTCGACACGTTATCTCGGCCTTTTATCATCAACAAACAAGAGTTTGTACTTGGCGCAAGCGTAGGAATAGCCTTCTTCCCTGCCGACGGCACCACGCCGCAAGAGATGCTTAAAAACGCCGACACCGCCATGTATTTTGCAAAAAACAATGGTGGTAATAGCTATCAGTTCTTTAGTGGGGAAATGAATCAGCATGCCGTGCGCCAACTGCAAATTGAAAACCTCATAAGACAAGGAATAAAAGACGACTTGTTTACGGTTTACTACCAACCTAAGGTGGATATTGCATCGGGAAAACTAGTCAGTATGGAAGCACTTGTGCGCTTTGAGCATCCGCAAAAGGGCATTGTTAGCCCCGGGCAATTTATCCCACTTGCAGAACAAACAGGGCAGATCATCGAAATTGGTGAGCAAGTATTGCGTAAGGCATGTGCCGATACTAAACGTTGGGTTTCTCAAGGTTTGTTCAGTGGTCGCGTGGCGGTAAATATCTCAGCCAAACAGTTCGAGCTGCCCGACCTTGACGACCGCATAAACCAAGTACTCAGTGAAGTGGGTCTTTCGCCTTTACATCTAGAGTGTGAGATTACGGAAGGCACCCTGATGGAAAATCCAGAGAACGGTCTACAAATGATGAGCCGCCTTAGAGAGCGTGGTATTCATTTAGCTCTCGATGACTTTGGAACGGGGTACTCTTCCCTAGCCTATTTAAAACGCTTCCCACTAAATACCCTTAAAATAGACAAGGCATTTATTGATGATATCGCCAAAAGCAGCGTAGATCGACATATGGCCGCGGCAATCATTAACATTGCACACAACTTAGGTCTTAAGGTGGTAGCAGAAGGTGTTGAAGAAGAGGACCAGCTGAATATTTTACGTCGCTACGACTGTGAAATGTTACAAGGCTTTCTTTATAGCCGCCCGTTAAGCGCCGAACGCTTTGAGAAACTGTTAACTGAAAATCAACAGTTACATAATTTGCTCGGCCATTCAAATATTTGACACCATCCTTAGGCTAATAGACTTAAGACTAAAGCAAACGTCAAAAACTCATCACTTTCCAATAAAGCCCTTTAAAATCAAAAGCTTAAAAAGTTGGCACAAGATTAGCTATATCCTCTATGTCGATGACATCCTTTTTCATCGGCTTTGTTTGTTCGTTCAATAATAAAAATAGAGGTTTACACATGTTAAAAGAGTATGCTGTTGCATTAGTACTATCTACCGCTACCCCTGTTGCTGCTGATAAGCAAGACGGTGCTAATCAAACTCCTAAGAAACAAAACGAGACTGTAACACAGCCTCAAACTGTAAAGCCGACTACTGGCGGTGGTTATGGTGTTGGCTTCTAATAGCCGAAACGAATTCTTCGAAAGAGAGTGTATACTCTCTTTTTTTTTTGCGTGAGGATAGTAAGTTTTACGAGGATTGTGATAGGTTACGATTTACGCACTGATATAAAGATTATTAAAACCCACCGCGTTTCGCCAGTGAATATGACGCGAGATAGCAAACATGGGCATTAAAAACGGCCCAAGCACCAAACCACCAAAAGCCCAGGTTTTAGCATTCATTCCCCATTTAATCGCTTCCACATAGAAAAATGCGCAGCTTAGCAAACTCAAAAGAACAATAGCTATCATATTCGCTCCTAATCTGTATTAAACAATGCATTTATACGTTGACGCTTGCGATGCGTTGCATGGAAGTTTTCGACGCCGGATTCTAATGAAAAATGCCTATAAAACCAGCACTTTTTAGCCTTTGGCATAAAAAAACCAGGCAAAGCCTGGTTTTTTACATTTTATTTACTTGTTAGTAAAACGTTTGATCATTTTCAGCCATTGTTAGCAATATGTCTGCTGGGGCGAACTTATCACCAACACTGCTGGCAAAGTGATTAAGACGCTCAACGATTTGTTTAATACCAATCGTATCCATATAGCGGAAAGGACCACCTAAGAAAGGCGGGAAGCCAATGCCGAATATTGCACCAATATCACCGTCTCTTGCGTTTCTTATTACGCCCTCATCAAGACAACGTGCCGCTTCGTTAAGCATCATAAGAACACAGCGTTCAGCAACTTCTTTTTCACTTAAACGTGATGATGGAGAAAGGCTAAGTAGCGAATAGATAGTTTCGTCTACCTCTTTACCAGGCTTTTTACCTTCGTACTTGTAGAATCCTTTTTGGTTCTTCTTACCTTTACGACCATCTGCTAACACTTTGTCAAATGCAGACGGTGCAGTAAAGCGCTCTCCGAACGCCTCTACAAGGAATGGAATGATCTTGGTACCAACGTCTATACCAACTTCATCTAAAAGCTTCACAGGGCCTACAGGGAAACCAAACTTAACTAACGACTTATCGATGTGTTCAATAGGCTCGCCATCAAGAATAAGGTTTGCGGCTTCGTTCATATAAGGCGCTAGAATACGGTTTACATAAAACCCTGCACCATCTTTAACAACAACGGGAGTTTTACCTTGCTTCTTAGCAAATTCAACCGTAGATGAAATGACTTTTTCAGATGTTTTATCGTGTGCAATAACCTCTGCTAGCGGCATTTTATCTACTGGAGAGAAATAGTGAAGGCCGATAACATTTTCTGGACGTGCTGCGTTTGCTGCTATCTGAGTTATGGGAATAGACGAGGTATTTGAAGCGAAAATTGTACTTTCTTTACAATTCTCTTCTATGTCTGCAACCATCTTTTGTTTAAGGTCAAGATCTTCAAATACTGCTTCCACAACAATATCCATGTCTTGGTAGCCGCTATAATCAAGTGTACCGGTTAGCAGCGCTAATTGCTTTTGCATTTCGCTATTGCGGATGAAGCGTTTCTTAACCTTTTTGTTCAAGATGTCGTAACTGTATTTCATCGCGTTAGCAATGCCTTCAGCGCGTACGTCTTTTATGCGTACAGGCACGCCCGCTTTCGTTGAGGTAACAAACGCAATACCGCCGCCCATTAAGCCACCACCAAGCACACCTACTTTGTTCATTTTTTGAGGCTTCACGCCCTCAACGCCATTTTCTTTTTTCATCTCAGTAGTTGCAAAGAAAATTTGGCGCAACTGGAATGATTCAGGCGTCATGACAAGCTTACCAAATGCTTCAGCCTCAGCACGCAAGCCCGCTTCCATTCCTTCGCTCATACCGGTTTCGATTACATCGATGATATAGCCAGGTGACGGGTAGTTCCCTTTAGTTTTGGCAAAGGTCGCTTCTCGCGCCTTTTTGAACAGCATTGAACGGCCTGGCCCGGTATTTTCAAGCACCTTATTCATCATGCCCTTTTGCGGCGATTCACGTTCAGGTTTGCGTTTCAATGCAAATTGCTCAGCCACTTCGAGTAACACGCTGTGAGGAACAACTTCGTCAACAATGCCATATTTTTTGGCTTGCTTAGCGCGAGCTGGCGCACCAGTAAGCATCATTTTCATCGCTTGTTGAATGCCGATGAGTCGTGGTAAACGCTGCGTACCGCCGCTACCTGGAAGTAAACCAAGTTGTACTTCGGGAAGGCCAACCTGAGTTGACGGTGCATCAGTGCAAACACGGTAATGGCATGCTAATGCTAGTTCTAAACCACCGCCCAGTGCAGGACCGTGGATAGCAGCAACAAACGTTGCCTTCATTTTTTCAATACGATCAAAGATGGCTTGGCCACCCGCCGCGATTGTCGTGGCATCTTCTGCGGTTTTACACGCTGCAAGCATAGTGATGTCTGCACCGGCAACAAACGAGTTTGACTTACCGCTTGTAAGTACAACACCCTTAATGCTGTTATCACGTTCAATGTCGTCAAGCATGGCTGAGATTTCATCACCAAACTCGGCCTTCAGGGTATTCATCGTCTCACCCGGCACATCCATGGTTAAAATGGCGATGCCGTTGTCTTGTTTAGTGAGGGTAAATGCGCCAGACGCTTCCTGTTTGTCGTTTGTCATTGGGGTATCCTGACTCATATTATTCTGTCTCCACTATCATTGCTGCACCTAGACCACCAGCAGCACATGCCGTAAGAAGCCCAGTACCACCGCCACGACGGTTAAGTTCGTTTAACATTTGGGTAATCATTCGGGTACCCGTTGCTGCAAATGGGTGTCCATATGCAATAGAACTCCCCATTACATTAAATTTGTCCATATCGATTTCGCCTGTCGCTTTATCTCGACCAAGCTTTTCTTTGGCAAACTTGTCGCTAGCAAACATCTTAACGTTCGCAAGGGTTTGTGCGGCAAACGCTTCATGCATTTCGATAAGCGTAAGGTCATTCAATGTCATACCCGCACGGTCAAGGGCGATAGGTGTCGCGTACGACGGCCCCATAAGCATGTCTTCCCACACATCAATTGCAGAGAATGCCCAGCTTTTTATATAACCTAACGGGGTATAGCCCAATTCTTTAGCACGGCTTTCGGTCATCATAAGTATCGCTGATGCACCGTCGGTGAGCGGTGTCGCATTCGCGGCCGTTACCGAGCCATACTTTTTATCGAATACAGGGCGTAACTTTGCGTAACCTTCAAGGGTTGAATTAAAGCGTACGTTATTATCTCGCTCAAGCGCACCTTTGTAAGGTTCTGCATAGGCTGTCATTACTTCACTAGACAGTTTACCTGCTTCCCAACTTTCGGCCGCAAGGCTATGAGAGCGATGAGCAAGCTTGTCTTGCTCTTCACGAGAGATGCTATGCGTTTTAGCCATCTGCTCGGCAGTTTGTCCCATTGATAGGCCCGATGAATACTCTGCTACTGCTGGCGGAACCGGAGCAAGATCTTTAAGGCTTAAACGCTTAAAAATATTGAGTTTTTGACTCAGTGTTTTTGTCTTCTGTAAATCGACGAGTGCGCGTGCTAAGTTCTTCGACACACCAATTGGCGACACTGACGTTGAGTCCGCACCACCCGCAATACCCACTTGTACCGTTCCACCCATCATGCTTTCAGCAATGTTTACGGTAGATTGAAAACTCGTTGCACACGCCCGAGAGACGCTGTACGCATCAGTATGTACATTCATGCCAGTGCCAAGCACTATCTCACGCGCAATGTTTGGCGCTTCAGGCATTTGTACTACTTGTCCGTAAACGACTTGGTCTACCCATTCTTTTTGAACACCATGGCGAACGAGAAGTTCGTTCACGACCATCTTACCCAAATCAACAGCGGGAACACCGTGGAAATATGTCGCCATTTTCGCAAATGGAGTACGTAACCCCGCGACAACAGCGATGCGATCACCCTGTCGGGTAGTAACTGATTGTTTTGTAGCCATAATGCACCTAAGTAAATGACCCCAGCATGCTAAAAATATAGCAGCACACTAAGTGGTCTGACCTGTAATAAACGTGATTTTTACAAACTATGAACAAAATAGCAAATAAACACGATACATGAGTGACTTTTCAGTATCAGATTATGTCGATGCATCCAACAAACTCACTCTGTGACATTTTCTATATTGTTTAACGCAAAATTGCCCCAATCTACTGTCTTGAATAACGTTTGAATGAACCTTATATGGAAACCATAGTCTGTTTTGTGTCAATCTGTTTGATAAATAGAAGTCTGAATACACAAGACATTTCCTGACAACTAGAATTTCAATGGGAATTTTACATTATGGCAGCAGAGCAGTTTCAACGATTGCATGCATATTTGAATCAGCAAATTATTGGTCAAAGTGCGTTAACGAAAAGCCTTCTTATCGCGTTACTCGCAGATGGCCACTTGCTGGTAGAGGGCCCACCGGGACTGGCTAAAACCCGTGCTATTAATTCACTCGCCAATGGCGTTGATGGTGATTTTCATCGCGTTCAGTTTACGCCCGACTTGCTGCCTGCCGATCTTACCGGCACTGATATTTATCGCCCAGAAACGGGTGAGTTTGTATTTCAAAAAGGCCCGCTATTTCATAACCTCGTATTGGCAGATGAAATAAACCGTGCTCCGGCGAAAGTGCAATCGGCGTTATTAGAGGCGATGGCAGAGCGTCAAATTACTGTGGGCAGTAAAACATATCCGTTACCGCCGCTGTTTTTAGTTATGGCGACACAAAACCCGCTTGAGCAAGAAGGGACGTACCCGCTACCCGAAGCGCAATTAGACAGGTTTTTGATGCACGTAGATATTGATTACCCCGGCGCAGAAACAGAACTTGAAATTCTTCGTCTCACGCGGGGCGAAGCGCTGTCAGAACCTCCTATTACTCCGCCAACACTGACTCAAGACGATATATTTACATCGCGAAAAGAAGCCTTGTCTCTTTACATGGCGCCCGAGCTCGAGAATTACCTCGTACAGCTGATTATGGCTACGCGACAGCCAGCGAACTTTGACAGTGAATTGGCACAATGGATAGCGATGGGCACGAGTCCAAGAGCAACGATTAGCTTAGATAGATGCGCACGCGCGCACGCGTGGTTAAGCGGTCGAGACTTTGTCGGTCCTGATGACATTCAAGCGGTTGTACATAATGTGCTTCGCCACCGCATCATTCTGTCTTATCAGGCAGAAGCCGAGGGAGTAACAGTAAATAACGTACTCGACAAGATTGTAGCCACTGTTGCTGTACCCTAGACCATGCTGAACGTCGAATCTCAACTTGCTAAATTGCAAAGTGATGGTGTAAACCTTTCTACTGCAGAGTTGCTGCGTTATCAGCAACTCTCATCGCTCTTTAGTCTGGCTCCAAAGCGTATGCCTCAAGCTAAATTAGCTGGCAGTTACTTGACCAAGCATAAAGGTCGAGGAATGGAATTTGATGAAGCACGTCACTATCAGGCTGGCGATGATATTCGTGCCATAGATTGGCGTGTAACCGCAAGAACAGGTAAAACCCATACGAAAATATACCGGGAAGAACGAGAACGCCCTGTCTTTCTTTTTTGTGATTTTCTTCCTTCCATGTTGATTGGCACACAGCTACTAACCAAAGCGGTTCAGGCGGCACATGTGAGTGCGCTGATAAGTTGGTCGGCGGCGGCTCGCGGCGATAAAGTGGGAGCACTGGTATTTAATCAAGAACAGCATCAGGAAGTTAAGCCTCTTACACGAAAGCGCGCCGTGCTGCGCGTATGTCACGAACTTACATCCATGCATCATCAAAGCAAATTGATGGTTCCAAACGCTGAAAGAGATACACAAGCGTTTACTGATGCGTGTGCAAGAGCGCGTCGGCTAGCTCGCCCCGGAAGTCTGGTTTATGTGGTTTCTGATTTTCAACATTTAAGTGCCATGGCCGTTCAACATTTAAGCCAATTATCTCGACACTGCGAGGTGCGAGGAATCATTGTTGATGACCCCATAGAGCATAGCTTGCCACAGGCAAAAAGCGTTCAACAGGTCAGTGTGTCTGACGGATTGAACCAGCAGCAATGGCTGCTAGGAGATAACAGCGAGCAACGACGCTATCAAGCGTGGCGTGCACAGCAAAATGACGCTATCACCATGCAGCTTCGAAAAGCTAACGTTTCACGCTATGCCATATCCGCTGGATTTGCGCTAGATAAGCAATTGCAAGAAATGCAACAGGAGCAACGTTGATGCAAGCAATACCTGTTCAGCAACCACAGCAAAGCCCTGTACAAGGCATGCCGACGCCACAAGACCCTCTGGCAAATTTGCAAGATATTGATATTCCGGCAGGTGTCAACTGGTGGCCGCTTGATTGGGGGTGGTGGTGCTTATTACTTGTTTTTATCATTAGTGTCACACTTGGGCTTATGGCATGGAAAAAACGTCGCGATCATAATAAACCGCGAAAAGAAGCCCTCGTTTTGATAGAAAAAGTGTCTGCTAGTGACACACAATGGCCTCTGACAATGAACAGCATACTGAAACGTGTGATGATAACGTATACGTCGCCTGAATCGGTTGCCAGCATTTATGGCCGTGAATGGACAACATCATTATTAGAACGCGTGAATGATAAGCAAAAAACAAAAATCGAACCGGGCCTAAATGCGCTGCAACACCGCCTATACCAACCTACCGTTAGCGATGACGACTTTTTGACGATACATGCAGCAGTTCGCGACTGGCTTTTAAACGCGCAGTTTCCCCATAACGCCGCGCTCGTCACCAAAGCAAAGCAGGAGGCAAACCATGCTTGAGTTTACCTGGTGGTGGGTGTTTTTCACCCTTCCCTTCCCCTTTTTGCTACGCCTGCTACTGCCTGCCAAGGATACACCATCGTTGGCTGCGCTTAAGGTTCCGACGCTTCGCCCTAGTGATACCGTTGCACAAACAAAAAAAGGGGGGAATACAGCATGGTCTCTTCTATTTGCTTCACTTATTTGGTTATTGCTTGTCACCGCAACGGCAAGACCACAATGGTTAGGAGAGCCAGTAAGTATTCCTAATGAAGGTCGTGAAATGATGTTGGCCGTGGACCTTTCTGGAAGTATGAAGATTGACGACATGCAAATAAATGGCAGGCAAGTTAACCGCCTCGACATGACAAAATCAGTGGTGTACGACTTCATTCAGCGTCGTGTGGGTGACCGAATAGGCCTTATTTTATTTGCTGACACAGCCTATGTTCAAGCCCCGTTAACCTATGACCGCGATACCGTATCAACGCTATTAAGCGAATCAGTCATAGGGCTTGTTGGCGAACAAACCGCTATTGGTGATGCCATAGGGCTAGCCGTTAAACGCTTTGACGCTCGAGATGAGTCTAACAACGTGCTCATCCTTCTTACCGATGGCCAAAACACTGCCGGAAACATCACGCCAGAGCAAGCGAAAACGTTGGCGATCAGTAAAAATGTTAAAGTTTACACGGTCGGTGTAGGCGCAGATAAAATGATGATCCAAAGTTTCTTTGGCAGTCGTCAAATAAACCCTTCTCAAGAGTTAGACGAAGAAATGCTCTCTGACATTGCCACCGCTACTGGGGGTAAATATTTTAGAGCGCGAAACGCTGACGAATTACAGTCGATTTATGCCCAGCTCGATATGCTTGAACCTATCGAAGGCGAGTCAAGAAAGATGCGGCCTTTGACAGCATTGTTTTACTACCCACTTGCTGCGGCAGTGTTCCTTTCTTTTTTATGGGCTTTGTCTTCTTTTGTGATTTCGATTTATCGACGAACAGTGTCCAGATTCAATGATGCGGCAAAGCGCAACGGAGCGCACGTATGATGGATAGCATTTTTCAACAAATAGTCTCGAATTTTCATTTTTTGCGCCCAGGTTACTTTTTCGCGCTGTTACCACTTTTAGCACTCTATGTGTGGCTACGTAGCGCCGCCACACAGCAGTCTGGTTGGCAGTCAGTGATCCCAGCCCATTTATACCAACATATGTTAATCGGTAGAACGGTAAAAGGTAAAAAGCCCCCCTTATGGATAGTGCCATTGACTTGGCTTATAGCGGTTGTTGCGCTAGCTGGCCCCACATGGGAAAGGCTACCCCAACCTGTCTACCAAGTTAAAATGGGGCACGTGATTGTATTAGATATGTCGCTTTCTATGCGCGCCACCGACATGACGCCCGATAGACTAACGCGGGCAAAATATAAGGCCATCGATTTGGTCAATGCTATTGGTGAAGGTGAAATGGGTCTTGTTGCCTATGCAGGAGATGCCTTTGTAATAAGCCCTTTAACACAAGATGCAACGACGATTACAACACTTCTCCCCAGCTTATCGCCAGAAATCATGCCAGTAGCTGGTAGCGACCCTTTATTGGGTATTCAGCGTGCAGCTGAACTTCTCTCTAGCGCAGGTTATCCCAACGGAATGATTTATTGGATTACCGATGGCATCGATTTTGCGCAGCAACAAGAACTTCAGGAATATGTTTCCTCACTGCCATTCACCGTACATGCACTAGCAGTAGGAACGCAAGAGGGTGCGCCCATTAGGCAGGCGAGTGGAGAGTTACTAAAAGACGCCTCGGGCAGTATCGTTATTCCAAAACTTAATTCATCAGCCGTTAAGGGCGTTGTAAAGGCCAGCGGTGGAAAATTTCAGCAATTTAGTGCAAACGATTCAGATATCGCTGCCCTCTCTTCCGTGTCGCTGCTTGATAGAGAGGGAGACGAAGAAAATGAAAACAATATGAGTGGTGACCAGTGGAAAGAGGTAGGACCCTATTTACTGTTACTCATATTACCTTTTGCCATGTATGCCTTTAGGAAAGGCCTTGTTTTTGTCGTTGTTATAGGTGTGCTTTCATCTATGACACCGCAACGCAGTTACGCTCAAGACATGGATACGAATAATGCACCTCTAACCGACGGTGTGGCATGGTGGAAAAAACCCTTCGTTAACAACGATCAAGAGGGGTTAGCCAACTATGAACAGAATAATTATGCCGACGCGGCAACGCTTTTTGAAGCGAAGGCGTGGCAAGGTGCAGCGCAATACAAAGCGGGAAACTACGAAGCCGCATATGAAACCTTTTCAGAGGTTGAGGGCGCAATGGGCCTTTACAATCAGGGGAATGCGTTAGCGAAGCTTGGCAAATTAAAAGAAGCGATAGCGAAATACGAAGAAGTGTTAAGTATTGAACCAGACCATCAGAATGCCCAAGAAAACAAGGCATTAGTCGAGGCATTGCAAGAGCAACAAGAACAAGACCAGCAAGAAAAGGGGTCCGAAGGCGAAAACCAAGATAGCGGCGAGCAAGATAACAGCAATCAGCAGGAGCAAGGAGACGACAACTCTCAGGGCGATAACAGCGACAGCAATGGTCAACAGCAAGACGGCGAACAAAACAGCCAACAAGACAATAGTCAACCTCAGCAAGAACAGGCTGACGCAAATGACGATAACCAAGACGCTGAGCAAGATGAGAATACACAGCAAACTGAAGCTGATGCCAATAACGAAGAGAATTCTCGCCCTACTCCGTCTGAAACTAATGATGAAAGTGGTGTTGAAGCCGAGCAACAAATTGCTTCGCCAGATGAAGAACTTACCGATGAAGAAAAAGAAGAGATGCAACGAATGGAAAATCTAATGCGACGTGTTCCAGATGATCCCGCATTTTTACTTAAACGGAAAATGCTTTTAGAAGCACAAAAACGAAAGCGACAACGCATGCCCTCAAACCGGAGTGATTGGTAGATGAAAGCATTACTACTCTCTACGCGACTTTTTACATTCATCTTTTTCTGCTTAATAAGTTTTGATTCATTAGCAGACGTAAACGCCGTAGAAGCAACGATAGACAGAAACCCTGTAATGGTAGATGAAGCAATTAGGCTTACCATTACCGCAGAAGGCAGTGCAGACAGAGATGCGTTTGATAGTGCATCGCTGCTAAAAGACTTTGTTGTTGGTCGTACATCGATTAGCAGCCAAACGTCTATCGTCAACTTTGATACCAAGAAAACCACGACGTGGACAACAACACTTTTTCCAAGGAAAGAGGGAACATTTACCATCCCGGCATTCTCTATTGAAGGTAAACGTACGTCTCCTATTCAGGTAAAAGTGATACCAATACAACAATCAGGGAACGTGGCAAGAGACTATTTCGTCACTACCGATATTGATGTAACTGAGTCGTATTTAAATCAGCAGTTGCTCTACACCGTAAAACTCTTTTTATCGAGTAATATTGAGCGAGGCAGCCTTCAGGCACCTGAAATGCCAAATGCGGAAATTAAACAGCTTGGAGAAGATAAGCAATATACGGATATTGTGAACGGAAGACGGTATCAAATTATTGAACGGGACTTTGCCGTGATCCCACAAGCGTCGGGGGAGTTTACATTGCGTGGACCTATATTTTCCGGCGAGGTAATGGCTGCAAACACAAACCAACGGTTTGGTTTTTTCAATAGAACGCAGCAGATTAATCGTGTCGGCCCAGACATCACTATTACGGTTAAACCTATCCCTCAGGATATAGATTATCCTTGGTTACCCTCTGAGATGGTCAGGATAGATGAAGAATGGCCGCAAGATGAGCGTTTTGTGGTGGGAGAACCTGTCACCAGGATTATTACGCTCACTGCGCTTGGCGTGGTAGAACAGCAATTGCCAGAAATCCCTGAATTCTACCCACCAGACTTTAAGCTATACCCAGACCAATCAACCACAACAACGGTAGAGCGGGACGGAAACTTAATTGCACAGCGGCAAACCTCTATTGCCATTATTCCGACCACTGTTGGCAAAACTGTACTGCCCGACATTACCGTGCCGTGGTTTAACACGCTCACGGGTAAAACCGAATATGCAACTATCCCTGCACGCAGCATAACGGTAGTTCCCAACAGCACTCAAAATGCGCAGGCACTACCACCAACTAACAATACTGTTCCCGTTGAGCAAAATGACGAAGGGGCTAAAACCCCACCTCAGTTAGCAGTTGGTGGGGAGAGCCCTTCTACCTCGGCAGAAATACATGCGCTGTGGCGCATCATTTATGCACTAAGTGCACTAAGCATTCTATTAATGCTGGCTTTGCTCGTGATGTATGTGGTAATGAGAAAACGCCAGGTCTTGGTCACTCGCAAGCCAAGTACTGCTGTTACAGACACGCGCGGCTCGAGTAGTAAAAAAGAGAAAAGCGCGTTCGAAAATGTAATGAAAGCGATAAAAGCAAAACAACCTGAAGCGATTAGTCATGCAATGCAGGCATGGATGGCAACAATTAGCGATGAACAAAAAGTGCAATACACGCCTTCCGATTATGACGTGACAGCAGGCATTCAAGCGCCCTTTAACCAGCTTCAGCAATTGCGGTTCGCAGAACACAAAGCACCGCGAGCAGACCTTGATGAGGTTCTTCAGTCGCTCAATGATGCAATTAAAGATGCCCGTTTACTGTGGCAGCAAAATAAAGCGAAGAAACCAAACCGGTTGTCTACCTTGTATCCTGCATCATAAAACGCAACAAGGTTGAATAACTGAATAATTAGTGTAAACCAAAAGAACAATAAAAAGTGGCGACTCCATTGATGTCGCTTCCACGAAACCGGGGAGATCTTATGAAAGCAACACTAATGAAATTATCACCGATAGCGGCAGCACTATTTGCCATCACCGCTTGTTCACCCGCGACGGAAAGTACTCAGACAACAACCTCTCACGTTGCTGCTGAACACAACGCTTCACAAACCGAATCAGAAAGGCTTAGTGCGTTTTTTGAAAACGCTTTTGACGAAGATTTAAAACGCTCTCCATTATTCCAAAGTTATCTTGGTAAAAAATGGGATTATGATAAGTGGGATGATATCAGTGAGGCTGAATCGGACAAAAGCGTTGCCATTGCCAAGGAACGATTATCCACACTTGCTAGTTTTGATGTCAGTAAACTGAGCGAACAAGAGCAACTTAGTTTACGACTATACAAGCTTGGTATAGAGCGCAACTTGGCCAATGACGCATTTCGTCATCACCGCTATATTGTCCATCAATTTCGTGCGGCACACACCCAAGTTCCAAGCTTCTTAATCAATATTCATCGCGTATCATCGAAGGAAGACGCTCAGGCGTACATTGGGCGCCTTAATGGCGTGAATAAATACTTCGACCAAGTTATTGACCAAATGAAGGTTAGAGAAACCCTTGGCGTGTTCCCACCTGCATGGTCTTACGATCAAATGATAGAAGCTTCTAAAAATGTCATTACCGGCGCGCCTTTTGAAGAAAATGGTGACCCGTCGACGATATTGGAAGACTTTCAATCTAAAGTTGCAGCACTAACACTAAGTGATGAGGAAAAAGACCAATTAATCGCTGAAGCAAACACGGCATTGTTGCGTTCAGTGATGCCAGCGTACCAAAAACTCATTGCAGAACTTACGCATCAGCGAGCACTCACTCCTGAGGGAGACGGTGTCTGGCGGCTACCTGACGGCGACACATGGTACCAGAATCGTCTTAACTGGTTCACAACAACCGATTTGACCGCTGATGAAGTACATAAAATTGGCTTAGATAATGTCGAGCGTATTCATAACGCAATGCGAGACATTATGAAGGAAGTGGGCTTTGAAGGTACGCTACAAGAGTTCTTCGTGTTCATGCGTGAAGACGACCAATTCTACCTTCCTGCAACCCCTGAGGGACGTCAAAAATACCTAGACGATGCAAAGCAAGCCATCGACGATATGCGCGATGCACTACCAGCTTATTTTGGCATACTTCCGGAAGCGCCCATGGTAGTGAAACGTGTTGAGGCATTTCGCGAGCAATCTGCTGGTAAAGCGTTCTATCAAAGTCCAGCACAAGACGGTAGTCGACCAGGCATATACTATGCGAACCTATTCGATATGAAGGCGATGCCCACTTATCAGTTAGAAGCCCTCGCCTATCATGAAGGTATTCCTGGCCACCATATGCAACGCACTATTGCACAGGAACTCGAAGGGGTGCCTCAATTCCAGAAATTTCTGAGCTTTACGGCCTACACAGAAGGCTGGGGGTTGTATACCGAAGAGTTGGCAAAAGATATGGGCTTTTATAAAGACCCTTACTCTGATTTTGGCCGCTTAGCCATGGAGTTATGGCGCGCATGTCGATTGGTCGTTGATACCGGCATTCACGCAAAAAAATGGTCACGAGAAAAAGCAATAGCGTATCTTATTGATAATACTCCGAACCCTCAATACGATGCAGAAAAAGCCATTGAGCGTTACATTGCCATGCCGGGTCAGGCAACAGCATACATGATTGGTAAACTCAAAATTATGGAATTAAGAGAGAAAGCCATGACTGAACTGGGCGATAAGTTTGAATGGGCTGGGTTCCATGACGAGATCTTAAAGTATGGCCCGGTGCCATTGTCGGTACTAGAAGAGAACATCGATAATTGGATTGCCAGCAGAAAAGTATAACATCTAGAAATACGTTTTATTGAACAATAAAAGCTGCACCTTTTTAACGGATAGAAAGGTGCAGTTTTTTTATGCAATAATGAAAAAAATATTATTTGATGAATTTTATGTTTGTACGAAATAAAACTGACAGTGGTCGGGTCTTATCAGGTATGAAAGCAAAACACCAAAGATACGAAGCGCTAGTCAAAGCGTTTCACACCGACATTTATCGCTATGCGTACTGGTTAGTAAAAGATCGGAGCGTGGCCGAAGACATCGTGCAAGAAACGTTCTTGAGGGCTTGGCGATCTCTTGATGCCCTTAATGACGAGAAAGCGGCTAAATCTTGGCTGATCACTATACTGCGACGAGAGAATGCCCGACGGTTCGAGCGCAAACAGCTAGACACGGTAGATATTGATGATGAACATATTCATGATGATACACAACAAGCCGACGTAGACATTCACAACCGCGATTTACACCGTTTATTGGGCGGCCTCAGCGATGAGTACAGAGAACCTTTGGTGTTGCAGCTTATCTTTGGGTTTAGTGGAGAGGAAATCGCAGCACAACTTGGGTTAAACAAGAATACCGTAATGACAAGGTTATTTAGAGCAAGAAGCCAGTTGAAAGAAACGTTAGAAAGACAGAATGAACAGAGAGGTCGTGTAAATGGATGAGTTAGAATTTAGACGCAGAATATATGCCGACCCAAATACAACTGACAGCGACGTAGTCGAGGCGGCAAAGTCTGACAACAGCAAGCGCGACTTTTGGAACGAGCAGAAACTGTTAGATACGCAGTTAAAGCAAGCAGCAAAAGTAGAGGTGCCAGAGGATTTAGTTAATAAATTAATATGGCAGCAGTCAGCTGACGAGTTTAGCCGGTACAAACGCAAAAGCCGATGGTATATGGCATTAGCAGCGTCAGTAGCCTTTACCGTAGGTATTGGTTTTACTATGTGGTATCACCAGCCTGTGAGCCTTGGTGGGCAAGCACTCGCACACATGCAGTATGCCGAAACAGAGCGTGCTCACACTTTATTACCGGTTAATTTAGAGATGGTAAATGCGAAACTAGCCAGTTTCGGCGCAAGCTTTACAGACGATATCGGCAAAGTGGAAGTGGCCAACTATTGTCATTTGAGTACAGTAAGAAGTTTGCACCTAATTCTGGACACACCTGAAGGTAAAATGTCGGTGTTTATTGTACCAGAACGCAGCGACATCCGTGTTCCAGCTGAATTTGAGGACAAACAGTATCGAGGCGAAAGCCTAACACTTCAGCGTGCTAGCATCATGGTGGTTGGCGATAAAAATGCGGATTTAGATAATATGAAAAAATCAGTCGCAGAGAGAATTCGCTTTTCCGCTTAACTATTGAGCGCGTAGTTTGATGTTTTAGAACCACAAAAATTCGGCCTCCTTGGCCGTTTTTTTTTTGGGGAGTGTGCCCCACCATCTTTCAGCTTCACACCATTACAGCGTTTTTTAACGTGATTTTTAGTCTACACCTACTTTATAATTTGGCTACTCTGCGCGTAACGCCCTATGTGTTCTTTACGCTCCAGTCACAATACAAATCGATATTGAAGTTAATGAAGTATTTAGTGAAGTGTTCCTGTTTGTTCTCTCGCCTCCCTGTTTTAGGTTTGTGGTTAAGTGTACTCATTTGCCCGCCTTCATTTGCCGCCTCACAGATAGAGACATTGCAGCGATATAGTAACCTTGTCGCGACATCTATTTATGACTGGAATTCCCCCAATGGGTTGGCTAATGATGAAATCGCAGATGAGATAGACGCATCAGGAATACACAACGACAAAACACATTTAGGTGTGGTGTTCAGACATATATTGGCGTCGATTACGGCCGCAGAAACCGATGGCCCAAGGCTACCTATCGTAGTACACACCCCTGTTGTAGAAAAAGATTGGGAAGCGCTAAAAGCGCTAGACCTTCACACTTACAGCGCCAATCGCGCATATTACATCTTTGCCACGTCCGTAATTCAAGCCAATACCCGCCTTGAACGGGTTCAAATCAGCATTCCTAAACTCCGAAAGTTGAAGTATGAACTACTTAACACCGGCAACAAAACTGCTATTGCAACCGCTAGTATGTGGCTCGCAATGGAGCTTACCGTGCAAATGCCGCTGCAAGCAATAACAGAAATAAACTATGCATTGCCTTATTTAGGGCTCGCTAATGACGGTAGAAAGTTAGAGACCTTGTTAGATAAAGTTGTCGCGCATAAATTATTAGGGCAAATGTATTATGAATTGAATATTTATAATCGCGCTTACGAGCATGCTAAACGCTTTATAGCGTTAAAGGGTGAGAGCACGATTGAAGTAACAGATTATACATTTGTAATTAATCCGCTTAATAAGATGGAACGTTACACCGAAGGGTTAAAAGAGGCAATGGAGGCGGAAAGACTCGCCATTAGAAACAAGAGTAATTTCGAGTTGATGCTAGCAAAGTCTTTACGCATGAGCATTCACAGCAACCGACAGGCACCGGGCGATATCGAGGAGGTTAATAAGATTGCCCAATCAATTCAATCACTCTATGAAGATGACATTCCTTCCAAATGGGTCACGTATTCGACGATAAGCAAACTGATGCAACTCTCGCTTGATGGCAGCGATGAGGCGTTTGAGAATGAAATCAAAGAATATCGTAATGAAGTGGAAGGCCGCCGAGGTAAAGAAGAGTTCAGCAATCCAGAGAGCATTCATTTGCATGAAAACCTAAGCTTATTCTATTCCCTTCGAGGTGATTTCGAAACCGCATTTTATCATCAAAAAAATGCACAACGAGCCTCAATAAAAAACAGGCTAACCCGTTTTGAAGATCTTCGCACCATTGAACAAGATCCGCTGTCTAGAGATGTTGAGTTTATTCAATTACAAAAAGAAAAACTTGCCACATTACAGGCATCTTCAGAGCAAAAACATCAGCGCTTAACTACGCTTATTTTTGCCCTTTTGGCGCTCATCCTTGCTGCGGTAGCTATCATTTTATGGCGTAAACAGCGTCGTAGCACCTACTATGCGAACACCGACCCGCTTACCGGCGCGCTCACTCGACGAGCAATGCTGTCAGCATTATCAAAATCTCTGGAAGAGGGAAAAGTGTCAAGCATCGTATTAATGGACCTTGACCGCTTTAAGTTTGTGAATGATAACTACGGACACCTTGTGGGAGATGAAGTACTTCGTTTTTTCTGCGACACCGTGCATTCAACGATTCGAAAATCTGACAAACTTTGCCGATATGGAGGCGAAGAGTTCCTGCTGTTACTAGATGGAGCGTCGAAAAACGTCGCAGAGAAAGTACTTGATCAAGTTAGCGTGTCAATGAAAGCCAAGCACGCCTGGAAGCAGACCGATGAGCACTTTACCGTGAGCTTTTCAGCTGGGCTCATTGAGGTTAAAGGTATTCAAAATATTCAAACCATTATAAAACAATGTGATGATTTGCTTTACCGTGCCAAACGCAAGGGTCGAGACCGTCATGAATCTTATTAACTCAACCGCTAACCTCTAATTCATTACCCTTTTACAATCCCGCACCGGTCAAATAATGGCCAATTAAAAATACTGTCATGGAGAGTGCTACCCATAGGTGTTAGCATTAAATAAAAACTATAAGGGAACACTATGGCAACCGGCACAATAATATCGTTAGGGTTATATTTCATTGTAATGCTTGGCATCGGATTGTTTGCATTTAGACAAACCGACACCAACGTTGAAGGTTACATGCTAGGAGGTCGACAACTCGGTCCTGGTGTAACGGCATTATCAGCTGGCGCCTCTGACATGAGTGGCTGGATGCTGATGGGCTTGCCAGGTGCTATGTATGTTTCAGGGCTATCTGCAGGTTGGATTGCCGTTGGCTTAACGCTGGGCGCGCTTGCAAATTATATTTTGGTGGCTCCTCGCCTTCGTATTTATACTGAAGTCGCCAACAACTCCATTACGTTACCCGATTACTTTGAAAATCGTTTTGCCGATAATTCAAGATTGCTTCGTGTTATTGCCTCTATCGTTATTGTTGTATTCTTTACGCTGTACACTTCATCAGGCGTCGTTGCGGGCGGGAAACTGTTCGAAACGTCGTTTGGGCTTAGCTATGAAATGGGATTATACGTTACTGCAGGTGTGGTAGTGGCATACACCTTGGTGGGCGGTTTCATGGCGGTGAGCATGACCGATTTCGTTCAAGGCTGCATTATGTTCGTTTCGTTAGTTATGGTACCGGCGGTTGTTATCAGTGAGCTAGGGGGCGTGGGGGCATCAATTGATGCACTTGATACTATCAACCCTGCCCTATTTAATGCCTTCGTCGATGCATCAACCAACGAAACGCTTACCTTTGTTGGTATAGTCTCGCTGATGTCATGGGGCTTAGGCTATTTCGGTCAACCTCATATTATTGTTCGTTTCATGGCCATTCGCTCTGTCGATGACATTCCTACGGCGAGAAATATTGGTATGGGCTGGATGATAGTTTCAATTATCGGCGCCCTCATGACTGGGCTATTCGGTCTTGCTTATGTCACAGGCAATGGCAACCAAATAGACCCAGAAACGGTCTTTATTTATCTGTCTCAAATACTCTTCCACCCATTAATTGGCGGTTTTCTACTCGCCGCTATTCTCGCCGCTATCATGAGCACCATATCATCACAGCTTTTAGTTACCTCAAGCTCACTAACGAGCGACTTCTATCAAGCGTTTTTGCGCCGCGATGCATCAGACAAAGAACTTGTTATCGCGGGCCGTGTTAGTGTGGTCGCCGTTGCCCTTGTTGCTATTTATTTAGCCTACGATAGAAACAGCAACATCTTAACGCTGGTTAGTAACGCGTGGGCAGGGTTTGGTGCGGCATTTGGTCCGTTAGTGCTATTTAGCTTGTTCAAACGAGAAATGACACGACGTGCTGCGTTAGGTGGAATGATAGTAGGTGCAGTGACGGTATTGCTTTGGATTTACCTGCCAGTCACGATTAACGGCGCATCGTTGGGTAGTTGGATGTACGAAATTGTCCCCGGATTTATTCTGTCCAGCCTTACCATTATGATACTAAGTAAATCTGGCACACCGCGAAAAGGCGTCACAGACACCTTCGATATTTTCGAGCAAAAACTTAGCGAACGTAAGTAGTTAATCGACTCAAAGAAAAGCCCCGCATAGTATTGCTATCGCGGGGCTTTTTGTTAAAAAATACCGTTTTCAAGCATAGAAAAATCAAGCCTTATGCCAAAAAACACGATGTTTTAATTTTTTAGTAATAAGTTGGGCATTTTAAATAGCTAAATCGCATACTACATTTAAATTTAATTGTGGTATCTTTCTATGCAGAAAAATAACCCGCATATAACTTTTTTGTATATAACATAAAAATCGGACTTCAAAATGACTGCTAGTATCCCGTCTGTTACGCATTTGAAACAACTCGAAGCCGAGAGTATCCAAATCTTCCGAGAAGTTGCCGCTGAGTTTGAAAACCCAGTAATGCTTTATTCGGTGGGTAAAGACTCTTCTGTTTTACTTCATCTCGCGCGTAAAGCGTTTGCGCCTGGAAAAATCCCGTTCCCTTTATTACACGTCGATACCACGTGGAAATTTGGCGAAATGATCAAGTTTCGAGACGAACAAGCGAAGAAACACGGTTTTGACCTGCTTGTTCATATTAATGAAGAAGGTGTAGCGCACGGTGTAGGTCCATTTTCACATGGGTCAGCGAAGCATACTGATATCATGAAGACCCAGTCTCTTAAGCAAGCACTCAACAAATATAAATTTGACGCGGCCTTTGGTGGCGCTCGAAGAGACGAAGAAAAATCACGCGCAAAAGAACGGGTGTATTCATTCCGCGATGAAAATCATCGCTGGGACCCTAAAAATCAGCGTCCAGAATTGTGGAACATCTACAACTCACAAGTGAACAAAGGCGAGAGCATCCGTGTTTTTCCTATGTCAAACTGGACTGAGCTTGATATCTGGCAGTACATCTACCTAGAAAACATCGATATTCCTCAACTGTATTTGTCTAAGCCTCGTCCAGTCGTAGAACGTGATGGTGTGCTTATTATGGTTGATGATGACCGCATGCCACTAGAGGAAGGTGAAGTACCAGAAATGCGTTCGGTGAGATTTAGAACGCTCGGCTGTTACCCGCTTACTGGTGCAGTTGAATCTGAAGCGGCAACGCTTCCAGAAGTTATTCAAGAAATGCTGCTTACCAAAACTTCTGAACGTCAGGGACGTGTTATCGATCATGATAGCGCAGGCTCTATGGAGAAGAAGAAAATGGAAGGGTATTTCTAATGACCACAGACAACGTTGTTTGGCATAAACACGAAGTCAATAAAACCACTCGTTCTGAAAAACTAGGCCAAACGCCTCGGGTGTTTTGGCTTACTGGGTTAAGTGGTTCTGGTAAATCAACATTGGCAAACTTGCTCGAGAAAAAGCTTCACGAACAAAATAAACATACGTATTTGTTAGACGGCGATAACATACGTCACGGTTTATGTGGTGATTTAGGTTTTAGCGATAAAGACCGCGTTGAAAACATTCGCCGCATTAGTGAAGTCGCTAAGCTATTTATAGATGCGGGAACCCTTGTGCTTACCGCTTTTATCTCACCGTTTAAAACTGACCGCGACTACTGCCGCAGCTTAATGGACGATGGTGAGTTTGTAGAAGTGTTTATTGACACTCCCCTTGCAGTGTGTGAAAAACGCGACCCGAAAGGCTTATATAAAAAGGCGCGAAGCGGCGAAATTAAAGATTTCACCGGTATCGATTCTGCCTATGAAGCCCCTGAAGCGCCGGAAATTCACTTAACCTATCGGGATGAACCAGCAGAGCAGACCGCTGAACGCTTGTACGCCTTGCTTAAAGAAAAGGGATTGGTGTAATGACACAGCCTATTAACTCTCTTGCACAAAATGTGCTTCGCATTGCCAAAGAGGCAGGTGATAAAATTATGGCGATTTATGAAAATGATTTCGCCATTTACGAAAAGCAGGATACTAGCCCGCTTACCGAGGCAGACCTTGCTGCGCATAACGTTATTGTTCATGCCCTTGAAGCGGAATCCGACTTGCCAATTCTTTCAGAAGAGTCAGCTGATATTTCGTGGGATGAACGAAAAACGTGGTCGTCGTACTGGTTAGTAGACCCGCTAGACGGCACTAAAGAATTTATTAAGAAAAACGGTGAGTTTACGGTAAATATTGCACTTATCGAAAACGGCAAGCCAACCATGGGTATCGTTTATGCGCCAGCACTTAACAAAAGCTACGTAGGCATTGTTGGTGAAGGTGCATGGACCGAAGTGAACGGCGAGTTTACCGCTATTTCCGCGCGCAAACACGACGGTACCGAGGTGTGGAAAATTGTGGGTAGTCGTTCTCACCAAAGCCCTGAAATTCAAAACTTATTGGCCCAGCTTAACGGTGAAACCGAGCTTGTAGCGATGGGCAGTTCACTGAAGCTTTGTTTAGTTGCAGAAGGTGAAGCGCACCTTTACCCTCGTTTAGGCCCAACGTCGGAGTGGGATACGGGAGCAGCTCATGCTGTAGCCCTTGCCGCTGGTGCGAACGTAACGGTCCTAAACCCAGATAACCCTTTAGATGAAAATGCTGAGGCGCTTACCTATAACCAAAAAGCATCAGTATTAAACCCCTTTTTCCTTGTGAGCGCATAACATGAACAACGAAAACGAATTATTAAGACAAGATATTCTGTCTTACCTAGAGCAACACGAAAAGAAAGACATGCTACGTTTCCTAACTTGCGGCAGCGTGGATGATGGTAAAAGCACACTAATTGGTCGCCTATTACATGATTCAAAGATGATTTATGAAGATCAGCTTGCTGCAATCACGAAAGATAGTAAGAAAGTGGGCACCACGGGTGAGAAAGTAGACTTAGCATTATTGGTAGACGGTCTGCAATCAGAGCGTGAGCAAGGCATTACTATCGACGTAGCTTACCGTTACTTCTCGACTGAAAAACGAAAGTTTATTATTGCCGACACCCCAGGACATGAGCAATACACTCGAAATATGGTAACGGGCGCATCAACTTGCGACCTTGCGATCATTCTTGTGGATGCGCGAGGCGGCGTAAAAGTGCAAACTAAGCGTCATTCATTTTTAGTCTCATTACTGGGCATTAAGCACGTTATTGTCGCTATCAATAAAATGGACTTAATGGACTATTCTGAGTCTGTGTACAACCAAATTCAGGAAGACTATCTGAAATTTGCTGAGCAGCTTGATATTCCAGATATTCAGTTTATCCCACTGTCAGCGCTTGAAGGTGACAACGTGGTTGGTTTAAGCGAAAAAACGCCTTGGTTTGATGGTGTGCCGCTAATGCAAATGTTGGAAGACATTGAAATTGGTGAAGACGATAACCAAGATGATTTCCGCTTTCCTGTACAATATGTGACTCGCCCTAACCTCGATTTTCGTGGTTTTGCGGGTACCGTGGTATCGGGTCAAGTAGCACCGGGCGACGAAATCACTGCGCTACCGTCAGGTAAAAAGTCTAAAGTAAAACAAATTGTGACATTTGAAGGCGACTTAGAACGCGCCTATGTCCCTCAAGCAGTCACACTAACACTTGAAGACGAAATTGATATTTCTCGTGGCGATATGATTGTTAAATCTGACAATATACCGTTACTGTCTACGCAATTTAAAACCCATTTGGTGTGGATGTCTGAAGAACCATTGATGCCGAATAAACAGTATTTGTTTAAGTTTGCGACAAAATCAACACCTGGAGTCGTTGCGCATATCGATAATCAAATAGACGTAAACACGCTTGAAGAAAAAGATGCAATGCACCTAAATCTAAATGAAATAGGTGTTGTTGATGTTAAATTCACTCAACCAATTGCCTGTGACCCTTACAAGCGAAACCGCCCTACTGGCTCATTTATCGTCATTGATAGATTGACCAACGGCACAGTGGGCGCAGGGATGATCATCGATCACATTGCTAGCGATGCACAGCATGCCTCGCCAAACTTCTCAGAGTTTGAGCTTGAGTTTAATACGCTTGTTCGTAAGCACTTCCCACACTGGAACGCTGTGGATATTAGTAAGCTCTAATAGGACTGGATCTTAATGGATATTACCCAGTTCATCGTACTGGCGATCTTCGTCAGTACGATTTTTGCGTTAATATTTACCAATCAACGCCCTTCTACCGTGTTTTCAGGCACGGTTTTAGGCTTGCTGGTTACCCAACAATTATCAATGGACGACATCCTGTTGAATTTAACGAATAAGGGCCTAATCACCCTTATTTTATTGCTGTTAGTCAGCAGTGCCATTGACAAGACCGCACTTATCAAGCGGCTCGGTAGAAAGTTAGTCACGTCGAGTTTTACCGCCTCCTATTGGCGATTGTTCTCGCTCACATTCTTGTCCTCTGCCTTGCTAAATAATACCGCCATCGTGGCGAGCCTTATTGGCCCAGTTAAACAAAACCAATATCACCCAGCATCTCGCCTGCTTATTCCTTTATCGTATGCTGCAATTTTAGGCGGAACCGTTACACTAATCGGTACCTCAACCAACTTGATTGTAGATAGCTTTCTACAAGAACATGGCCACCCAGGGTTTAACTTTTTTGACTTTACGCTTTATGGCTTAGTGGCAGGCGTTGCCTGTGGGGTATTGATGTTTTTTCTTTTACCGTTGCTGCCACACATCACCAATAAAGATAACCGTTATCACGCCTATATGGTCGAGGCAAAAGTAGAGCCAGACTCAGAGCTTATAGGTAAAACGGTAGAGCAAAACCATTTACGTAACTTACCAGAGTTGTTTCTCGTTGAAGTAGTTCGTGATGGTAATCTTATCTCTCCTGTCAGTCCCGACTTAGTCATTATGGAAAAGGATAAACTTATCTTTTCTGGTAATGTACAAAAGCTTGATAACCTTAGTCATATTAAAGGGCTAAGTATGTTTGCAGAAAGCGATGGTGTGATGCGCGATAGTCTTACTGAAGTGGTTGTTGCAAACCGTGCTCAGATTATTGGACAAACAATAAAAAGTTTAGGCTTTCGTGCATTGTTTGATGCAGCAGTCGTCGCCATTAGGCGTGACGGAGAACAATTGTCGGGCAAGCTTGGAGAAATAAAACTTAAATCCGGTGACTTTTTATTACTGGCAACAGGTCCAGATTTCGCAACACGACAAAATATAAGCAAAAACTTTTTTATCCTCACCGAACAACGTATTGCTCGCCCTCTTACAAACAAACAAGAGTGGATCACCCTTGGCGGCTTTTTGACTACCGTAGCGCTCGCGGCAACAAACATCATTTCGCTTTCAATTGGGCTATTATTTTTAGCCGCAGTATTAATTGGCTTTCGTGTTACCTCAAATGGCGAAATGAAGCGCAATTTACCGCTTAACTTGATAATCGTGATTGTTGGTGCACTAAGTTTAGCGACGGCGCTTGAGTCATCAGGTGTCATCACGTTGATCACGCAAGCATTGATGCCTCTACTTTCCGGTACAAATTGGTTCGTTGCGCTAATAACCGTATATTTAGTCACGCTATTACTTACCGAATTTGTTACCAACAATGCAGCTGCCGCACTCATGTTTCCGTTTGCCTATGGGCTAGTCGACATTATTGGCGCCCCACTCATGCCATTTGCCTTAGCGGTTGCATTTGCCGCGAGCGCCAGTTTCATTTCGCCTTTTGGCTATCAAACCAACCTGCTTGTGTTTAATGCTGCCGACTATCGATTCAAACACTTTATTAAGATAGGCTTACCGATTTCGATAACCTACAGCACGATAGTGCTTTGTTTGCTGAATTACACCTATTTAACATAGGAAACAGGGTCCCCCCGCTAGCCTAACCGCAACCATAAACAATAACAAAAGCCAGTAAATTACTGGCTTTTCTTTTTTAAGTGACACATATTGTAACTAATTCATGCCGCCACGGTAGTGCGCCCATGAAGCACTTACTTTATTATCGTCAATAACTTATATTTACCTCTACTTTTGGAGCAGGGAATGCAAACGGTCACTAACCCTTTTCAAGCATGCAACGACATATTTTTTAAACCGAATGGCGTTTTTAAAGCGGTAGGTGAAAAAAGTAACTGGAGTTGGCTTCCTTTTATTTTGGTCATGCTTATTGCGGTGTCATCACAATATCTTTACATTAATTTTGTCGATATTGAGTGGTTTGCCAACGCCAATATTGCAGCGAAAGGTGACATGAGCCCGGCGGAAGCAGATCAAATGCGCGCCTTCTTCACTCGCAATACCATGATGATGTCGAATATTATTGGTATATTCTTTGGCCTCATTATCGTCAATGCTATTTCTGCTGCTTACCTAAATATAATGACACGTTCAGACGACAGTCATGTCTTTGGCTTTACCGATTGGTACGGGTTTACGTGGTGGGTGTCTATGCCTTACGTGTTAACGGGCCTTGTGTCAGTGGTTTTACTGCTTTTGGCCGGTGATCATCAGGTTTCTCCGTCAGTGCTTGCACCACTTTCTGTTGCCTACCTTTTTAATATAGGGTTGGAGTCGTCGTGGTTTGCCCTTGCACAATCAATGCGTATCGAGTTGTTTCTAGGTATCTATTTGACCACCGTTGGCATTGCACAGTGGACATCGTTTACAACTAAAAAGGCGCTCGTTATTGCCGCTGCGCCCTATGCTATTATTTACGGTATATGGTTTGTGGTAGCGCTGTTTTAGTCGCCATTGATAAACGCATTATCAGAGCGGAAGCTGAATACTCGCTTTCGCTCCTTTTCTTATCGGCCTAAAGTAATCTTCATTTTGATAAAAACTATCCGGCTGTTCACGGTGCCAACCTGGTACGCCCAACAACGGAATAGGCTTTAAAAGCGGCGAACGCGTAAAGCATCCCAAAGTCCTGATACGCTCAACCAACGCAGCATCAACCACGTTTCTTTGCTCCCAATACGGTAATTCTGAAAACCCTTCATCAACCCTTACTGCCAGCCATTTACCCGTAAGCCCCTCAAAAGGTGATAGCATCATCTCCAGGTTCGCATGGCCGAAAATAAATGGATGAACATGACGTCCCCAATAGTGCTTTCGGTTAATAAAGACTTCTCGCCATTCGTGTGACGCAAGTGAATGTAGAAAGGAATTCCCGTTGTCTGCCAAGTCGGTCCCCGCCTCCATGGCTAACACAACCCCACACTCGTCGAAGTGGGTAATACGGTTTCGCCTAGAGGTTCTGGGATGCACGCCATATTCAGCGATATCTAGCATATGCAATGTATTGAGCAACGTTTTTGTATTAGGAAACTGCAACCACACCAATGCATTAAAGAGATCATGCCAACTTCGTTCGCGAGTGGGCACGGTAGCGTCTTGTGAGATAATTGCTTCGTAATATCGCAGCTCGTCTTCACCAAATTTACTTTGCCCTTTAAAGGTTGGTGCACTCCACGAGCCATAGTAACGTTTAATCAGCTTGTTAAGCGTGACATCATTAGGAAAATCAGAAAGCGATGATAGCGACATGGCATCGAGTAAACGTACGACAGGTGGTGCGGCATGGGCCTTTAGGAAGTTTATATCCCAATCAATAACATTTGAGTGCATAACAACTATTGGTTCGTGTTTCGGTTTTCTCTATACTGGAACGCTATTGTAGAGCAAACTGAGACTAACAATGAAAAAAATGTTTTTGCCTTTACTGATACCTGCCGTTATCGGCGTCAGTGCATGTACTCCTAACGAAACCACCTCATCGAGCACCGTAAAAGAAACGCCAGAAGCTTCAAACTTCGATTCGGTTTACCGTGCAATCAGTGATGCTGATATAAGAGAACCACTTAAAATTCTTGCTTCTGATGAGTTTGAAGGTCGACTCCCGACTACTGAAGGTGAAAAGAAGACCCTTGACTACCTTATTAGTGAATTTGAGGCCGCAGGATTGCAACCAGGCAACGTAGATAGCTTCTTACAGCAAGTTGAGTTGATGGAAATTACTGCTGATTCTGATATGACCATTGGTGACAACACCTTTGCGTACAAAGACGATATGGTCGCCTCATCAAAGCGCGAGCAAGACAACGTATCACTTGAAAGTTCAGAATTAGTGTTTGTGGGCTATGGCGTAAATGCCCCGGAATACAATTGGAACGACTATGCAGGGCTTGATGTAAAAGGCAAAACAGTAGTAATCCTTATCAATGACCCTGGTTTTGAAAATCCAAATAGTGGCAAGTTCCAAGGCACCACGATGACCTATTACGGTCGCTGGAGCTATAAATATGAGGAAGCAAGTCGTCAAGGAGCCGCAGGCGCAATCATTGTTCACGAAACGGCACCGGCGTCTTATGGCTGGTCGGTTGTTGCAAATAGTTGGAGTGGCCCACAATACGGTTTGGTCAGCAAAGATAAGGGTGCTAGCCGCGTAGCTGTAGAGGGCTGGTTGACTAAAAGCGCCGCCGAAAAAGTATTTGCTGATGCTGGGCTAGACTTCTCGAAAGAAAAGGCAAAAGCAATGAAGGGGCCGTATCACGCGCCGTTAAACCTAACTGCATCGGTTACAGTTAACAACACGTTTAAAAAATCGTTGAGCCATAATGTTATTGCAACATTGAAGGGAAGCGAGAAACCAGATGAACATGTGATTTATACCGCGCATTGGGATCATTTAGGCAAAGACGAAAGCAAAGAAGGCGATCAAATATATAACGGCGCGCACGATAATGCGACAGGGACGGCTGCCATACTCGCAATGGCAAAAGCCTACGCAAACCTCACGCCAGCGCCTAAGCGTTCAGTGTCTTTCTTGGTAGTTACAGCAGAAGAACAAGGTTTGTTGGGCAGCAAATACTATGCAAGTAACCCGGTTATTGCTATCGACAAAACTGTAGCAAATATCAATATGGACGCAATGAATGTTCTTGGTAAAACCAAAAATGTTGCTGTGGTTGGAATGGGAAAGTCGGAACTTGAAACATATTTGAGAACGGCGGCGCAAAAACAAGGGCGAACCCTAACTAGAGAAGATAGACCTGAGGCGGGATACTACTACCGTTCAGATCATTTTAGTTTTGCCAAACAAGGTGTACCTGCGTTGTATGCGGAGGGCGGAAATGAGCCCGCAGACGACGAAACGGCCAAGTACCGCAAGCGTATGAATGTAATTGTTACGGGCTGTTATCATCAGGTATGTGACGAGTATCGCGACGACTGGGATTTAAGCGGTATTGTTCAAGACACTCAGATGCTGTTTGATGTGGGCGTAGGTGTCGCCAATGCTGACATGTGGCCAAAATGGAATGAAAGCAGCGAGTTTCAGCGTAATTATTAATTACACGCTCGCCGCCTTTTAAGTAACAAAGCCCCGCACAGTCGGGGCTTTTTCATACGCGCACTCAATAAAGCGGGATATGCGTTACATCAACATCGCTTTTAACTCTTCCGCGCCGAACGTTGCTATTTCAAACGCGATCAAGATAATAATAATCCACTCTAAAAACGATGAGTGCTTATGATTTAAATCATCGGCTAACATTTCAAATAACTCATGAATGACATCAAGCTTGTTAGACAGTAATTCTACTCGCGGTCGAATATCTAAATAACGAGAGGTTGCACTGTAAGCATATTCGTACTCAGGGTACTCCCAGAAAAACTCTGGGGTATCTAGCAAACCATAGTGCAAAAATATATCGCTCTTAGTACTGAATAAGTGACCACGCACTTTTGCCAATGCTTTTCTACCAAGCTTTATCTTTCCCGTTTCCGCAAGCGTATGAGGCAAATATGCATACTGAGAAATAGTATCTTGCGCTTTCTGCTCATATTCATTGAGCTTAATAGATTGCGCTAAGCCGTGGCTGACAGATAAACGTAGCAATACGTCATTGCTCGAGAGCGTGATGAGGTCTTGCTGTAGTTTCAAGGCTTCGCTATTCACGCTAAAGCGCAGATGCTCCTGATGCTGCCCTTTTAACACTGACTCACTCACATGAAGCCGATGCAATAGCGCTAGCTTTTCGTCTTCGTCAACGCCCCAAAACACAATAACGCCGTACTCAAATAACCAAGCTTCCCCGCCTGTCACGTCAATTTGTACTGCATCACGGTAACGAGACCCAAGGCTTCCCATTAACTCAGATGATGCACTGAAGTGAGGAATGATAAATACTGACACCCTGTCATTTGAAAATTGCATATATTACACCGTTGATTGAATAAAACGGCCGGATTATGCGCTTAAATAACGGGCTGTAATAGCAGTTTAATGCGTCAAAAATATGATGGTGACGATACTAAATTTTAATCCTCATTAGGATGGTATTTCCTATAATTTGACCAAATTAGGTAAAAAGGAATAAGAATTTCCATTTTCTCATCATAATAGGCTTGCAATTTCCTGTCAGACTGGCACATTCAAGGGCAAGCGAATGGTAAAAATAAAAACAAGACATCCGCCTGCTCACTCGTGAGTAATCCCCGACAGAAAATCTCATTATTTTTTCAACAAGTGAACAGAGAGAACTCGTTTTATGTGTGGTATTTTCGGTATCCTTGATATCAAAACCGATGTGTCTGAACTCAGAACCCAAGCCCTGGATTTTTCTAAACTATTGCGCCACCGTGGCCCTGACTGGTCGGGTATCTGGAATAATGATAATACCATTCTTTGTCATGAGAGATTGGCCATTGTCGACGTAGATACAGGGGCGCAGCCTCTTATCAGTCAGAATGACAAGCAAGTGCTTGCGGTTAATGGTGAAATTTATAACCATAAACAACTGGCCGCGGCGTTAGATACACCGTATCCGTTTAAAACACGCTCAGACTGTGAAGTTATTTTGCCCTTGTTTCAGCAAAAAGGCATAGACTTCATTGATGAACTTGAAGGTATGTTTGCATTTATTCTTTACGACGAAGAACAAGATGCTTACCTCATTGCCCGTGACCATATTGGTATTATTCCGCTATACACTGGTTACGATGAACACGGTAATTTCTACGTATCATCAGAAATGAAAGCATTAGCGCCTATTTGTAAAACAATTAGTGAATTTCCTCCAGGCCATTATTTATGGAGTAAAGACGGAAAAATTACGAAATATTACACGCGTGACTGGATGCAATATGATGCGGTCAAAGATAACACAACCAATTTAGACGATTTGCGAGTCGCGTTTGAAAAAGCGGTTAAGTCGCACATGATGTCCGACGTACCTTATGCGGTGCTGTTATCAGGTGGTCTTGATTCTTCCTTAGTTTCTGCAGTCGCTGCACAGTATGTCGCCAAGCGCGTAGAAGATGAAGATAAGACGGATGCTTGGTGGCCCCGTTTACATAGCTTTGCTGTTGGTCTAGAAGGTGCGCCTGATTTACAAGCTGCCAAGAAAGTGGCTGACATGATAGGCACGGTGCATCACGAAATTCACTTTACAATCCAAGAAGGTTTGGATGCTATTCGTGATGTTATTTATCACCTAGAAACCTATGACACCACAACCATTCGTGCGGCCACGCCGATGTACCTTATGACCCGAAAAATCAAGGCGATGGGTATCAAAATGGTGCTATCAGGTGAAGGGGCAGATGAAATTTTCGGTGGTTATCTCTATTTCCATAAAGCACCTAATGCAAAAGAGTTTCATGAAGAGACTGTTCGTAAACTAGACCGTCTTCATATGTTTGATTGTGCTCGTGCAAACAAAGCCACATCAGCGTGGGGCGTGGAAGCCCGCGTACCGTTTCTAGACAAGAACTTTATTGATGTTGCGATGCGCTTAAACCCTCAAGACAAGATGTGCCTTGATGGGAAAATGGAGAAGTGGATCCTGCGTAAAGCCTTCGACAATGGTGAGACACTTCCAGCAGAAGTGCTTTGGCGCCAAAAAGAACAATTTGGTGATGGCGTAGGATATTCGTGGATTGATTCAATTCGTGACTTCGTTGACGCTGAAGTTGCCGATCAACAACTTGCCTCGGCAGAGTTCCGCTTTCCTGTGAATACACCAGACACCAAAGAAGGGTATTACTACCGTACTATTTTTGAAGGGTATTTCCCCCAAGAGAGTGCAGCTAAGTGTGTACCCGGTGGTAAGTCGATTGCGTGTAGCACGGTTGAAGCACTAGAATGGGACGAAAGTTTTAAAAATAATGCCGATCCATCGGGTCGTTCAATGAAAGATGTTCACTCAGGCGGCAAATCGTAAGCGTGTAGTGACTCGAAAAAAGCGCGCCTTAGGCGCGCTTTTTTGATGCTGCTGATAGTATTGTTACAGGCTGAATAATTAATTCGGGAAGTACCATAAACGTTCGTTGCTGAGTGGCGTTTTAGGAGGAAGCAGCGGGTTCTCCAGAGTAAACATGGTTCTATCTGGTATGTTTAAGTCCTTGAGTGTTTGCCTGTACGTTTGCGCAAAAAGAACATCAAACGACCCATCGTCTAAAGCACGTTGAAGGCCGGTTTCTATTAGTTTTGCAAGTATGGGATTCCCCTTACTCACAAAGAAATACATTGCTGTGGGGTAATACATCACGATAGAAGGCTCGAGCTGAAGATTTTTTGCTCTTCCCGTTTCAGCTAATTCTGCCGAGACTTCGGTCACAGAACGGGGAAAGAAGTCCCCCTTGCCTAACGCAAGCATTTCATACCCTTCTTTAAACTCAGGGACAGTGGAGACATTAAACCCATTCGCTTGCAATATCTTCGTGTCAGGCCATTCTTCTCCTTGAAGCGGCACAAGGCCCAGTAAATCTTGTTTTGTTGCCACATTCTCAAATCGAGCTCGGCGGCTTTCTTCAATTACAAAAACACGTAAACCAATAAGCCCTTTTGTAATAGGAATTCGAATGGGGAGCAGATCTTTCTCGCGTTGAGTATCAGTCATACTCCATACAACATTGACTTCGCGGTTCTCTCGCAACTGACGCATTGCTTTACCCGTCAATAATATACGGTCGGAGGGGCGCATTTCATAATTAACGCCGGTTTTATCTAACGCCAGCTTTAACAATGCCGTGGGGTATTCATTTCTGATGTCAGTATCATCTAAAGCCCGCGGATAGGTGATTGTCCACAGTGCAGCGTTGCTACTTGCTGGTAAACCAGCCAATAACACAACCCCGATAAGTAAGTACGTTATCTTGTACACGCTCCACTCCTTGATCTAATGGTTTACTCGATACCAATAAACTTATGTGTTTGTAATGATAGACGCCAATTGCGTTTGATGCAGGTCTCTACCGCCAGCGTTGTTGCGCGGGGTTGTTGACTAATAGGTTGCAAACAAATTTGCTTTCCTTCAACAGAGTCTATCATTGCTAGCAAAGTATCAAGTTCATCGATATGTTTTTGCATCGCCACCGGATGCTTGATTTCGTTGGCTCTTTCAAGCGCGCTGGTAAGCACCGGCATGCCGCCTTTCATATTAACCTTCGGTGATACTGTGACATAAGTACGTGGGTCGCATAACACTTCAAACGTACCACTGGTTTCTATTTGCGTGGTGTATCCCTTGTCATGAAGGCGTTTGGTAAGCGGTCGTAAGTCATACATGCAAGGCTCACCGCCCGTGATCACAACGTGCTTTGCCACATACCCCTGCTCTGCAAACAAAGACAGTAGACGGTCTTCGTTACATTCAAAGAAATGTTCTGTCTCTTCGGTTTTCTTAATGATGTCGATTGGGGGGGTAGCTAATTCGGGCTTGATAACCCAAGTATGTTTAGTGTCACACCACGGACAACCAACCGGGCACCCTTGAAGACGGACAAAGATGGAAGGAATTCCGGTGTGAGCACCTTCTCCTTGGATGGTTTCAAACATTTCATTGATGTTTAGCGTAGTCAATACAGACAAAATTTCGCCCTTTTACAATTGTGTGTTGGGATTTTACCAAGGATCACATAAAATTCGGGGATAATTTTTTAAATAATGAAAATCATGTCTGAAAACGTTGTAGTAATTTATTCTGGCGGAATGGATTCTTTCACCGTGCTGCACAGAGCGGTAAGGGAAGGAAAAACCGTTCACGCACTATCTTTTAATTATGGCCAACGCCATAAGAAAGAGCTCGACTACGCGGCTCGCGTATGTGACTCACTCGGTATTGCGCACAAAATTGTCGATATTAGTGCAATCAACACGTTAATAGGCGGTTCATCTTTGACCTCAGATATTGAGGTGCCCGAAGGCCACTATGAAGAGCCTAGTATGAAGCAAACTGTAGTGCCAAACAGAAACATGATTTTATTGTCTCTTGCGGTTGGGTACGCCGTAAGCCTAGATGCAACCAAAGTTTATTATGGCGCACATTCTGGCGACCATGCGATTTACCCAGATTGCCGCCCAGAATTTGTGCACAAAATGAATGACGTTTGTGGCATCGCTAACTACACACCTGTTGAAATAATGACCCCGTACTTAGATGTCAGTAAAACCGCCATTTTAACCGACGGCCTGGCTATGGGGTTAGACTACGGACAAACATGGACGTGCTATAACGGCAGAGAGAAAGCATGTGGTAAGTGCGGCGCTTGTGAGGAGCGCTTAGAAGCATTTAGTGAAAATAATGCTACCGACCCACTTCACTATGAATAAGTGACACATGCCTATTTAGGTGCGTCTAATGGCGTACCTAAATACTTGCGATACGCCAACGCTATCGCTTGTATCGCACATACGGCAATAAATGCACTACAACCTAGCGCCCCACCAAACGTTGAAATATACGGAATCACACCAACAAACATTAGCGAGAATATAATTGCCGCAGACGCTACCCCCACGTAGCCTAGTTTGTGTGGCGCCGTCATTCCGACAAAACTCCCACCAAAAAATACAGCGGCATAATAATCGGGTTCAAACGGCGACATTGTTAAAATGAAATAACATATTAGCGTTAGGCCACTTGATGCCTGAATAGTGCTGATAAGAGAATGTCGATGCGTAGTGTAAGTAAGCAGAGCGCCCATGAGAGAAAATAGCGTGATGAACACTTAAACCCTTCCTGTCGTAAACATAACGACGATGACAGCCATAAAAGCGATTGCCCCCAGCTTCCCTCCTACACCAGTAAAATGGTGTTTAAGTGCAGTGAAAAACAGGGTCCCTACAATACTGATAACAACAACATCAACGCTAGTTAGTGCCAATGACGGTGAGCACATGCCCACAAATGCCCCAGTATAGCCGCAAGCCTGAACGTCTTCTTTACTGCTCGAGGGCCAACGAACTGCGCTAAAAATAAGCCCGGACAATGACGCTGCAACGACAACAGGAAGTGCAGCCCACTGATGAAAACCAAGGCAAATACAGATACCAATAAGAAAGGAAACGGTGAGCAGTAAAAAATGTTTCATAATGACAAAAACTAAAAGGCACGCCAATAAGACGTGCCCTTAAAAAAATCACGACTTGCTTACTTCTGACTTTCGGCAATAAAGTAAGTGAGTTCTTTAATACAGTGACGTAATACAGGATTTAAGCGTGTGTTTTTACCATTCATCACGAACATCTCGTGACTGAAATTAAATAAACTTCCCTTCGCGATAGGGACAAGACCTAATGCTGCACCCTGCTCTTTCGCCATGTAGTCAGGAAGCAGACCAACGTATTCCCCCGTCATAATGGCAGACATCGCAGCATCGTAAGAATCAGAGAATGTTTGAATCGCCAGACGCGACTCGTCTTCAATATAGTTTGCTGATGATAGGCCAGATATACCAATTGCAGGATAGTTTTCTATTTTCACATCATCGGGTAAGTCGCAATCTCGGTATTTAGCGAGGGCATGAGTAGGAGCGCAGTAAAGACGTCCATGTGTTTCAATACCGACTGGATGAAAAGTCACTGACTCGGGTTTTACCATATCGTAGGTTGATATCACCAAGTGACACTCGCCAGACAACGCGACATGCTCAACTTCGTTGTAAAGGCGGGTTTGGATATTCACATGAATATCGTCAAACTTTTTCATGGTACTTTTCACCGCTTTACTTACCGCTAAGTGCATAGAGAGCGGCAACCCAGCCATAAGAACTAGCGTAATATGGCCAGAATAATCGTCGTGAAGCGATTTTAAATTGAATACAAAATTATCGAACGCGTTGAAAATTCGCTTCGTTTCTTGAAACACCACTTCGCCTTCTTTCGTCATTTGAAAGCCACCGCGCCCGCGATGACAAAGCACAAGATCAAGACGTTCTTCTAATTTTTTAATGGCAGCACTGATATTAGGGCGCTGCATTCTTAACACGGGTTCCGCCGCTGTGAAACCATTACAACTCGCTACTGCATAGAATACTCGCAGTAACTTAATATCGGATTCCTGTAGACGATTTAGCATAGTAGCACCTGTTATAGGTATAGTTATAGATACTCAAAGGAGCACTATATGCAAGACTGACTAGGATTACAACGCCAAATTTACCCTTTTTAGCAGACATTTAGCCAAATACGTACAAAAAACACACGAAAGTGTGTTATCACAAGCGATACCGAAAGCAATCGGTGTTACCACTACGATAAACTAACGACTTGTTTACGTAATGCTTCGATATCGTCTCTAAGCGCTCCCGCCTTTTCAAACTCTAATTCTCGAGCGTATTCAAACATTTGTTTTTCAAGCTGCGTGATCTGATCCATCATTTCTGTCGCACTCGCCAGCTTCTTCTGCTTACTCTTCTCTTCCACTTTTCTCAGTCTTACTTTACCCGAAGCAGGATGTGCACTTTCACCTAAATCCATGATGTCAGTAATGGGTTTGTTAAGACTAGTGGGTGTAATGCCATTTGCCTCATTATACTCACGCTGTTTCTCCCGGCGACGCTCGGTTTCATCAATGGCTTTACGCATCGATTTTGTTATCTTGTCGCCGTAAAGAATTGCTCGCCCATTGAGGTGTCGGGCAGCACGGCCTATCGTTTGAATCAAAGAGCGCTCTGCGCGAAGAAACCCTTCTTTATCGGCATCGAGGATGGCCACAAGGGACACTTCTGGCATGTCGAGACCTTCTCGAAGTAAGTTGATACCTACCAATACATCAAATTTACCAATACGCAGGTCGCGGATAATCTCAATCCGTTCAACCGTATCGATGTCTGAATGCAAATAGCGTACTTTCACGCCGTGTTCATTAAGGTACTCACTTAAATCTTCCGCCATACGCTTGGTAAGCGTAGTGATAAGCACACGCTCATCGACCGCAACCCGCTTTCTGATCTCCGAAAGCACATCATCAACCTGTGTGGCAACAGGACGCACTTCGATAATCGGGTCTAGCAACCCTGTCGGCCTTACAACTTGCTCGACAATGTCCCCTTCGGTTTTCTTAAGTTCGTAATCTCCGGGCGTCGCTGAAACATAAATCGTTTGTGGGCAAATTTGCTCAAACTCTTCAAATTTAAGCGGTCGATTATCCAATGCCGAAGGCAACCTAAAACCAAACTCTACCAACGTTTCTTTGCGAGAACGATCGCCGCGATACATTGCGCCAATTTGCGATACCGTCACGTGAGACTCATCAATAAACATTAACCCGTCAGCAGGAAAATAATCCAGTAATGTCGGTGGCGGCTCGCCTGGCGCTCTGCCAGACAAATAACGAGAATAGTTTTCGATACCCGAGCAGTACCCAAGCTCTATCATCATCTCTATATCAAACTGGGTTCGTTGTGATATACGCTGTTCTTCAAGTAATTTATTGGCTTCTTGAAGCTGCTTCTTACGATCGCCTAACTCTTCTTTTACATGCTCTATCGCGTTGAGAATTTTTTCCCTTGGCGTTACATAGTGCGTTTTAGGAAAAACAGTGGCACGGATCACCGATTTATCGACAGCGCCAGTCAGCGGGTCGAACAGACTTATCTTATCAATTTCATCATCAAACAATTCAACGCGAACCGCTTGCTTTTCAGAATCCGCAGGGAAAATATCAATCACGTCACCGCGAACGCGAAAAGTACCGCGCTCAAAGGCAATATCATTTCGTTTGTATTGAAGTTCGGCCAATCGACGTAAAATATCCCGTTGATCCATGGTGTCACCCTGGCGAAGGTGCAGTAACATTTTCATATATGACTCAGGGTCACCTAAGCCATAGATGGCCGATACACTGGCAATAATAACAACATCACGGCGCTCCATAAGCGCTTTAGTTGCTGACAATCGCATCTGCTCAATATGGTCGTTGATTGAGGCATCTTTTTCTATAAAGGTATCGGTGCTGGGAACGTAAGCTTCTGGCTGATAATAATCATAGTAGGACACAAAGTATTCAACAGCATTATTGGGAAAGAAGTCCTTCATCTCACCGTAAAGCTGCGCCGCCAGTGTCTTATTGTGAGCAAGGATAAGTGTTGGCCGTTGTACTTTATTTATTATAGACGCCATGGTGAAGGTTTTGCCCGACCCTGTCACTCCTAAGAGCGTTTGTGCCGCCAAGCCACTATCCAAGCCATCGACTAAGGCCTCTATCGCAGTGGGTTGATCGCCAGCGGGTTGATATTTTGACTCAAGCTCAAAACCTCTACTCATTAATTCATCTACCTCTTTAATTAGATTCTATACATTACATGTTTACTTGCTGAGCATCATCGTGACACTCAGCAACGGTTCGGCGAAATGCCATCAAAGATACACCGGCCATGACAATGTTTGCCACGACGGTACCCCAGAATAACCCTTTTAGGCCAAACAAATATCCACCAAGAATACTGATAGGTACGAAGAAAACGAATAACCGGATGATGCTAAGTGTTAATGCTGCCATTGGGCGGTGCATCGCGTTCAATGACGAGTTAGTTAAAATAATGATACCTTGCATACCGTAACCTAGCGGAATAATCATTAGTATGGTTTGAATCAGCATTGCTACCTCGGGCTCTTTAGCAAATGCTTGGGCTATCAAACCCGACAATACCCACATAACTAAAAAGATGATGAACTGCCATACCAGAACGAATTTTAATGTCATGACATAAGCAGTTTGTACTCTTGCGAGTTTATTTGCCCCCATATTCTGGCTTACAAACGGCGGTAGCGTCATTGAAAGCGCCAGCACAACAATACATGCAATAGACTCCATCCGATTAGCAACACCCCACGCGGCTACGGCCTCAGCACCATATTTAGCAACTACCGCGGTCATAATTCCACCCGCTATTGGCGTTAACATATTGGCCCCCGCTGCTGGCAAGCCTATCCTCAAAATTTCCCTACTGCTCGCCATTAACTCATTAATGGTAAGCAAGCGGGGTAACATAAGCTGCCGTTGGACCGCCAAAATATACAGAATCCAAGCGGCGCCTACACACCATGCAATGAGAGTGGCAAGCGCAGCGCCTTGAATTCCCATTGCAGGAATTGGTCCAAAGCCAAAAATAAATAACGGGTCGAGTAATGCATTTAGGCCGCCCCCCGCAGCCATCACGATACTTGGCGTTCGGGTATCACCGCAGGCTCGTAGTACGCTATTTCCCACCATTGGCAACGAAAGAAAAATACTAGAAAGATACCAAATGCCCATATAGTCAGAAATGTACGGCATAAGTTGTGGGGGCGCATTCATCAAAGAAAAAATCGGTTGAATAGTGAAAATGCCGATAAGCGCTAAAATCCCTACCAACGCTACCGACAGCATGAGAGAACCCGTAGCGTATTGTTGTGATTCTTTTACTTCCCGTCGCCCCTGCAACTTTCCAATGATGGCAGAGGTCCCTATGCCTAATCCTATATTTAGACTTATTACCGTAAACGTAACGGGAAAGGTAAAGCTTATCGCGGCGAGTTGCTCGGTACCGAGCAAACTAACAAAAAATGTATCGATTAAACCGAAACTCATCATCATAACCATCCCTAGAATCATAGGGATAGTCATTCGCTGTAGTGTTTCACGAATATCGCCATGAACGAGGCTAGACGTGCTGGTATTTTTAGTCGTGGAAATCACACAATCTCTCAAAGAATTTACTGTTGACCTGCGCGGGCATGTGCGAGTGCAACTTAAAGGGGTTCATCAGTTTATATGCTGCAGTTTATGTGAGCAGTTAACTATATGCCACACCGTTTCGATAAACCTCATAGATATTAGGGGGGTTAACTGCATATACCGCAATACATATTAACTTGTCTAAATTGTATTTTATTTACTATTCCCATTGAAAATTTGGGACATTGAGCATTTTGCTGAATATTGTACTGATATTATTTCGGCGGATAACGCTCGTTTATGTGCCAGATTGATAAAAATGCTAAGCGCCGAGTAATTGACATCACGGCGCCATGTTAATGGCTATTCAATAAACCGCCAAGAAGTAAACAGACACTTACATGGCAACCCTACAATGTAAACAGTTTGTAAACTAGAGCGTGAATTCTGTTACGGTTATGAAACGCGAGAATACATTCGATGAATTAACACACAAGGCATTTTTTGCACAATAGATCAATAACGATCTGTAACCCCGATCACCTGAAAACACATAAAACACTGATAATTATAATTAAATTTCATAAACAACATTGTCGTCAGGTTGATCTACACCACATTGATCACCTGTGGTTAAGTCACACGTTTCAACTATTAACATAGTTATCCACAGATTTAGTGGATAACTAACGCAACGCCAGTATTGGCGCTATTTGGTGACGATACAATAATTGGTTACGTAAGTAATGACTAACCTTATGCGACATAAGTACAGGTTACAGTTTTATTAAATACTGTTTATTTAGACAGTTATCAACGTATTTTTTATTCTTTATTCGTATATAGAATGAGAATAAAGAAATACCTAAAACTATTCGTAAAAACGGCAGTAAAGCGAAACAGCGTTTCAATTTTTAGTATGACGATTAAGGCAACAGCTCAACAATTAATCATTATTTTTGCCTGCTTGGTCTAAATTTGAGCATCAACCGCCTAAAAAGCTATTTTTTGCGCAGTTAGCATAATTTTTTCATTATGGTTGTTGACAGCGGGCGAGTACGTCTTTAATATTCGCCTCCGTTGAAAGTCAGGTCCCCCTTAGCTCAGTTGGTTAGAGCGACGGACTGTTAATCCGCAGGTCCCCCGTTCGAGTCGGGGAGGGGGAGCCAACTTTTAATGCGACATAAGTGTTTAGATTCCCCCTTAGCTCAGTTGGTTAGAGCGACGGACTGTTAATCCGCAGGTCCCCCGTTCGAGTCGGGGAGGGGGAGCCACTTACGCTGGCTCAAGTATCTCCAAGCTTTACTTCCTTACATCCTTTTATCTCTTCATTGCGCTCCCAAGAAAAATTAAATAACCCTAATTCTATCAAGTTGTTAATCCGTCCCGAAAGAGCGATAATACGTTCATTGATGATGTGTTCAAAACGCGAGCGGCAATCTTGCAATTCCTTTGGGAATTACCATAACCATGACTGATTTTTTATTACTCTTAATTGGCACTGTGCTAGTTAACAATTTTGTTCTTGTAAAGTTCTTGGGGCTTTGCCCTTTCATGGGCGTGTCAGGCAAGCTAGAAACCGCTATGGGCATGTCTATGGCGACAACTTTTGTTCTTACTCTAGCGTCGGTGTCAAGCTACCTCGTAGAAACTTACCTGCTTGAGCCCTTAGGTATTGGCTACCTACGAACGCTTGCTTTTATATTAGTGATCGCAGTGGTTGTACAATTTACTGAAATGGTAGTGCATAAAACCAGTCCAACGTTGTACCGCCTTCTTGGTATATTTTTACCACTTATCACAACGAACTGCGCAGTGCTCGGGGTGGCTTTACTCAATTTAACCGAACAACACAATCTCATGCAGAGTCTTATTTATGGTTTCGGTGCAGCATTGGGCTTTTCGTTGGTGCTTATTCTATTTGCAGCAATGCGCGAACGTCTTGCTGCAGCGGATGTGCCGGTTTCCTTTAAAGGCGCATCTATTGCAATGATAACGGCGGGCTTAATGTCTCTCGCCTTTATGGGTTTCAGTGGTTTGGTGAAATTATAATGTCGATATCGTTCGCAGTGATTGCAATTGGTGTACTGGCGCTCATTTTTGGCTTGATTCTTGGCTATGCTAGCATTCGCTTTAAAGTAGAAAGCGATCCTCTGGTTGAGCAAATAGACGACGTCTTGCCACAAACGCAATGTGGCCAGTGTGGTTACCCAGGCTGCCGACCTTACGCTGAAGCCATCGCCAATGGCGATGAAATTAATAAATGCCCTCCAGGCGGCGAAAGCACCATTAAGAAGCTTGCCGATTTAATGGGGGTAGAACCAAAGCCTCTCGATGGCGCGCATGGCGAAGAGGATGTTAAAAAGGTTGCCTACATCAGGGAAGACGAATGCATTGGCTGTACCAAATGCATTCAAGCTTGCCCCGTAGACGCTATTTTAGGGGCGGCAAAGCACATGCACACCGTACTTACCGATGAATGTACGGGTTGTGATTTGTGTGTAGACCCCTGCCCTGTCGACTGCATAGATATGGTACCACTTGTTCAAACCACTTCTACATGGAAGTGGGATTTTTCAGTTACACCGAAAGGTGATATCCCTATAAAAATGGTGTAGTAACGGTGACGTATCCAAGTTTTGAAAAAATCATAGACACGCTTGACGCGGGAAAACAGTTTTCTTTTCCCGGCGGTGTGCATCCTGATGATAAAAAATCACTGTCTAATGTATCGCCCATAAAAACACCATCACTCCCACAGCTGATTACGCTGCCATTACGACAGCATGTCGGTTCAGAGGGGGCGTGTTGTGTCAACGTAGGTGATTATGTTTATAAAGGTCAGGTGCTGTCTCAGGCAACAACGCCCTATTCGGTGCCCATTCACGCTCCAACGTCTGGCGAAGTGGTTGCTATTGCGCCACATGTGGTTGCCCACCCAAGCGGCCTGACGGAAATGTGCGTCACGATTAAGCCAGATGGCAAAGACACGTGGGGCGTTTTAACGTCGATGCAAGACTACACCGCGCACAGCAAAGACAGCATCATCGACGCAATATGCCAGGCGGGGATTTCAGGAATGGGAGGCGCTGGCTTTCCTACCCATATTAAAGCGTCAGGTAGTAAGCCTGTAGAGTTTTTAATACTTAATGGTATCGAGTGTGAGCCTTACATCACTTCAGATGATAGGTTAATGAGAGAGTTCGCCTGGCAGATTCGTCAAGGCCTCGATATTTTAGATTTTCTCATTGCACCAAAAGCCATCATTATCGCCGTTGAAGATAACAAGCCTGAAGCGTTAAAAGCACTTGATATTGCTTGCCAAGATAAAGAAAAATATCGACGAGTGAGCGTCGAAACTAAATACCCTGCGGGCGGCGAAAAACAGCTTATTCAAGTGTTAACAAACCGAGAAGTACCTCGAAACGGCCTACCTATTGATGTAGGCGTATTAATGTTTAATGTGGGGACGTGCTACGCTATTGCAGACGCTATTCTCCACGGTAAGCCCCTTATCGAACGTATTGTGACCGTAACTGGTGAAGCCGTCGACGAGCCTTGTAACTTTAGAGCATTATTGGGAACCCCGGTAAGGCATCTGCTTAAGGAAGCCAAATACAACGCCAGTAAACAAGACGCCCCAAAAGTCATTATGGGCGGCCCAATGATGGGCTTTACATTAGCAGACGCTTCAATTCCTGTGGTTAAAACAACAAACTGTTTGTTGGTGCCCTCGGCGTCTGAACTGACTGACGGCGACAACGAAAGAGCGTGTATTCGATGCAGCGCGTGTGCCGACGCATGCCCCGCCTCGCTGTTGCCACAGCAGTTGTTTTGGCACGCTAAAGCCAATGAATACGATAAAGCCGAAGACTACAATCTATTCGACTGTATTGAATGTGGGGCTTGTGCCTATGTATGCCCCAGCGAAATTCCCTTGGTTCACTACTACCGCCAAGCCAAGTCAGAAATAAGACTTCAACGTGACGAAAAGAACAAAGCTGAAAAAGCAAAGCAACGCTTTGAAGCGCGTAATGCACGTTTAGAGCAAGAGAAGCGAGATAGAGAAGAGAAACATCGCAAAGCCAAAGAAGCACGTCTAGCGGCCGCAAACGGTGTGAATAATACGTCTACAACCGCCTCTACAGATAGCGGGACGAAAGATAAAGTGGCTGCGGCCCTTGCTCGCGCGAAAGCGAAAAAAGCCGCACTGAATGCAACCCCAGACGTATCTCGTAGCGATACCACAGGCGCGGCAAGTGCTCCTCCTGATGTAAAAGATTCAGCCATTCAAGGTAATACTGATACGCCAGTAAACGATAAAAAAGCGCAAGTTGCCGCCGCTATTGCTCGGGCAAAAGCGAAAAAAGCTGCGAGCGCCGACGCTAATCAGACCGCGACAACTCAACCATTGCCAGCCACTTCATCTTCAACAGACGAACGCTGTGACGATATTGAAGATGAGAAAAAGGCGAAAGTTGCTGCTGCTATCGCACGTGCAAAAGCGAAAAAAGCTGCAGCAGCTAATGACGGTACACCACAGAAGCCCCAACCCGATGCAAGCGAGTCGAGTGAGGTACCTGAAGACAAAAAAGCACGTATTGCCGCCGCTGTTGCCAAGGCAAAAGCGAAGAAAGCCGCGCAGCACAATACTGCTGACGAAAATAATGCTAAAGATTCATCTGAGTCGCAGAACACAGCAAGTGATAAAGATGCGCAAAAGCAAGCGCGAATCGCTGCGGCAGTGGCAAAGGCGAAAGCGAAGAAACAACAACGTGACGTTGCCGCTCCCCAAGACAGTGAAGAACTGGAGCGCCAAGCGCCGGACAACAATAACCCTCAAGATGAGAAAAAAGCACGTATTGCGGCTGCTGTCGCGAAGGCGAAAGCGAAAAAAGCCCTACAGCAAAAGAGCGACCAGTCATGAAGTTAACGGTATCAAGTTCACCTCACCAGCGCGTAACACGAGACACCGGCGACGTTATGCGCCTCGTCATAGTGGCAATGATCCCTGGCATGCTTGTACAAACCTACTTTTTTGGTTGGGGAATGATTATTCAAGCATTTATCGCAGTTGTATCTGCCGTAATTATGGAAGGGGTGGTTCTTTATCTTAGAAAGCGCCAAATAGAGCGTACATTAACCGATTATTCGGCAGTACTCACCGCGCTTCTTCTTGCCATAAGTATACCGTCTACGCTGCCTTGGTGGATGACAGTGATCGGGGTGTTTTTTGCAATTGTCGTTACTAAACAACTATACGGTGGCCTTGGCTTCAATATCTTCAACCCTGCTATGGTCGGCTACGTCGTTTTACTCATTTCGTTTCCGGCAGCAATGAGCGTGTGGTTACCGCCAAGCACACTTGCAAGCGTTGCTCCTTCATTTTTAGATTCTGTTTCGCTTATCTTCACTGGGTTCACATCAAGTGGCTATGACGTTGTTCAGCTTCGGACCATTGCTGATGGCGTAACAATGGCTACCCCTCTAGACACGCTAAAAACAGATTTAACACAAGGTGTAACTTATTCAGAGTCACTCGCCCGCCCTATTTTTGATGGTAGCCTGTTTTCGTCAGCTGGTGCTGGGTGGGGCTATATGAGCGTGGCCTATCTGCTTGGCGGCTTATGGCTAATGCGCCTAAAAGTAATCAGCTGGCATATTCCCATTAGCTTATTACTCTCTGTTTTTGCCATCGCTGCGTTTTTACATCTCATCAATGCAGACTATTATGCCTCGCCGCTTTTTCATTTGCTAAACGGCGCTGTGATCGTGGGTGCATTTTTTATTGCAACCGACCCCGTTTCCGCATCGACAACAGCAAAAGGACGCATTATTTTTGGTGCGGCAATTGGATTTTGGATTGTGATCATCAGAACATTCGGCGGCTACCCTGACGCAATAGCATTTGCCGTTATCATAATGAACATGGCCGTTCCTTTAATCGACTATTACACGCGCCCTAGAACTTATGGGCACAGTGCAATGAAACAAAGAAAAAGGGGGCAATAGCGGTGAAAGAAACTATTTTAAAAAATGGTGTCATGCTTACTGTATTTGCGGTTATCACCACCGCATTGATTGCCCTTACCTATTTTGGTACCGAAGACAGAATTGAAGCCCAGCAACAAGCAAAGTTGTTAGAGGTATTAAATGAAGTCGTGCCTAAAAGTATGCACGACAATGCCCTATACGCCGATTGTATTGAAGTCGACGCGGTAGCACTTGGCGGCAAAAAGCCGCATCTTGTTTATCGAGCTACCCGTAACGATGAGCCTCAGGCTCTGGTTTTAGAAGCGACCGCGCCGGATGGATATAGCGGAAATATAGAACTCGTCATTGGCGTTGATACGACGATGACAGTTCTGGGCGTCAGGGTAATAGAACATAAAGAAACACCGGGGCTAGGAGATAAGATAGAGCTAGCCGTTAATGATTGGATCCTGTCATTCACTGGCAAAACCTATTCTCCACAAACTGAAAAAATGTGGCACGTCAAAAAAGACGGTGGTGAGTTTGATCAATTCACCGGCGCCACCATCACGCCAAGAGCAGTAGTCTCCTCGGTGAAGCGTGCACTTCAATTCGCAAACGACAATAAAGCAATGCTATTCGCCGCTGACAACACGTGTGACAGTCTTAAGAAACTAGAAGGAACCATGTAATGGACTATCGTGACATTTCATTGCAAGGGCTTTGGAAGAACAACCCGGCGCTGGTTCAATTGCTTGGCCTTTGCCCTCTTCTCGCGGTGACCGCCACGTTTATCAACGGGCTGGGCCTAGGGCTTGCTACCACACTGGTTCTCATTGGTAGTAATGTCACTGTGTCACTGGTTAGAAATATCGTTCGTAATGAAATTCGCATTCCTATTTTTGTTATGATTATTGCAGCGTTTGTAACCATCGTTCAGCTGCTTATGAATGCCTTTACCTATGAGCTTTATTTAGCGTTGGGCATATTTATTCCATTAATTGTCACTAACTGCGCCATTATCGGCAGAGCCGAAGCTTTTGCTTCGAAAAATGCGCCTGGCGCAGCGGCATTTGACGGCTTAATGATGGGCGTGGGCTTTACCGCTGTGCTTGTCTTACTTGGTGCAATAAGAGAAATACTGGGGGCTGGGACACTATTTGCAGGTGCTAATCGACTTTTTGGCTCCCTCGCGGATAATTGGACTATTACGCTTTTTAATACAGAGTCTCCGTTTTTACTCGCTATTTTACCGCCTGGGGCATTCCTCGCCATGGGCTTGCTCATTGCAATTAAAAACAGTATTGATGCGAACCTGGCAAAACGGTCAACGGTTGTTACTACGAAAGCGCAGCGCGCACGCGTGACCACTGAAAACATTTAAAGCGATACGCAAGTAACGAGTTTCACTATGAATAACGCCAAAAGAAAAGAGATATTAACGCGACTAAGAGATGCAAACCCGCACCCTACTACGGAACTCAACTTTTCTACGCCATTTGAGCTTCTTGTTGCGGTAACACTGTCGGCCCAATCGACTGATGTTGGCGTTAACAAAGCGACCGAAAAACTATTTCCTGTTGCCAATACACCGCAGGCCATTGCTGATTTAGGTGTAGAAGGTCTAACGCAATATATTAAAACAATTGGCCTTTATAACGCCAAGGCTAAAAATGTACATCGCTTGAGTGAAATTTTGGTCGAAAAATACAACAGCGAAGTACCAGAGAGTCGCGAAGCACTAGAAGCGCTACCAGGGGTAGGTCGAAAAACCGCTAACGTTGTTCTCAATACGGCATTTGGCTGGCCAACGATAGCGGTAGATACCCATATATTCCGCGTCTCGAATCGCACCAAACTTGCAATGGGTAAAAACGTCGATAAAGTTGAAGAGAAACTTCTCAAGGTTGTTCCTAAGGAGTTCAAAGTCGACGTTCATCACTGGCTGATACTGCATGGCAGGTATACCTGTATCGCAAGAAAGCCTCGCTGTGGAAGTTGTATTATTGAAGACTTGTGTGAGTTTAAAGATAAAGTCGACTAAGACAATATCTGTCATGAGCGAAAAGTGGAAGTTTGCTCAAACTCAATTTTGGACAAAAACGAGTTAGAGCCGAAGGACGGATCTGTAAAATGTATAGTGATAACAACATCCAGCTAAGCCGCAGAAACGAAGTTGATTGTCTGATAGCTGCCAGTAAAATTAAGTCTATAGGAATCTCATCACATAATTGCACACCCCAGCCTTTATTTCTATGTAGGTGCTAAATAACCTAATCCGTGTTTAAGGCTAAAGAAAATGTGATATTTTTATCACTAACTTCTGCACTTAATTGCGCATCAATTGCTTTACTAAGCGTTTTAGCGATTGATAACCCCAATCCAAAGTTATCATTCGATGTTCTTGAAGTGTCTTTTTGCCATAAAGGGTCAAATAATTGGTCTATATCATTATCACTCAAAGGTTCAATAAGGGAGTTAGTAACTGACAAAAATAAAAGTTTTTCTTTTGAAATCATTGTCGAAACTAAAATTTTTGAATTTAGTGGGCTGTATTGTTTAGCGTTGTTAACTACATTGCTAATAATTGATTCGAGGGCAAACAAGTTGCTTATAATTGCTGGTGCATTCTCATTCAACTCCAAATTTACACGCGATAAATCAGTGTTTTCTAAGACTCTGGTAATGACTTGATTTAAATCACAAGCATCTTGTTTGATTAGCTTACCATTACTGTATTTATGTAATAGCAATAAGTTCGACACGATATTTTTAAGCCGTAAACTTATTTTCAACGCTTCAGGCTTAAAATCCTCATTGAGCTCAATCTCATTTGGAAACCTGATAGCAACTTCTGCCATATTAATCAATTCGGCAATGGGCGTTTTTATTTCATGGGCAATATCGGATGTAAGTCGCTTTTCCCTTAGATAAAGTTGTCTATTCTCTTTAATAAAAGCATTTAAGCTTTCAACAATAGGCAAGAGCTCTTTAACTGGCTCTTGTATAAATATCTGTGAGCCTTCGCTGGTAATACTTAACTGACTGATATCTTGGTTGAGTTTAATTAATGGCGCAAGTGATGTATCTATCGCCTTCCTGACAAATAATCGAATAAATACAATAACTGTAATTGTGGTCACTATAAAAATAACGTCAATCAACCAAAGTACAAAATCAACTTCCTCAGAAGACGATGCATAAGCTAAAGTCAGTGGCTCATCATTTGTTTTTTTATATGTATCTTCTGATGTATTGTCTTTTCCTTGTGGTATAAAACGACTATAAAACACTCGACCATCTCGGCCATCAGGTAATTGTAAAGGGCGTATTTTTGATTCGCCAATCTCCAAGTCTTCAAATGGTAAGTTTTTAACCTCAAATAAATCTAAACTTTTGGAGCGAGTGAAAGTCCCTTCTTTGCTCCATATTTGAAAGTACTCAGGCTCTATTTCCCCTGCGAACTCGGGCATAAACTCACTAGAAAAATTAAACGAAAAACCTTCATCAGTTTTATGTACTAAGGTCATTAACATACCTGCTTTGGATTGCAGGCTGCGATCAAACTCATTATCTATCCAACTATCAACAGCAATGTCGGTTGCCAACAAAATGCATAAAACAAAGCTAGTTATAGTTACCGAGAGTGTAACAACTAATTTACTGCGAATAGATTTCATTATTGTCCTTGTACAATATAACCAAAACCACGTTTGGTCTGAATTGGCAGCTCCCCCCCTGCAACTCTTACTTTTTTGCGAGCAGATGATAAATGGGCTTCAATCGAGTTCTTTGATATCAAATCATATTGCCCTGCAAGGTAGGTACTTAGCTTTTCTGCACTAAACACTTTATTTTGATTGCTAAATAAACATTCGACAATTTTGTACTCGTTGGGTGTTAAGTCGATAACATTGTCAGCAACTTTTAGCAGTTTTAACTGTAAATTCAGTGCTAAATTATCAATAGTTATGATATCACTCATCATTTTCAATCCTCCACGGCGCATTAAATTTAGCAGTCGAGCGTGGAGCTCATCAAATGAAAAGGGCTTAGTCAGATAATCATCCGCTCCTGTTAAAAGCCCTAAAACACGGTCTTCAGGTTCTTGCTTAGCTGACAAAATTAAGACTTTAGAATCAACCTGTTTGGTTCTTATGGTTTGCAATAAAGTAATGCCATCGATACTCGGTAGCATAATATCAAGTATTATAAGTTCATACTCACCTGTCATCGCCATACTCAGCCCTTGTGCACCATCACCGGTGTCATCAACCGCAAAGCCTAAGTTTGCTAAGCCAATTCGTAAACTACGTCTGAGTGACGCTGAATCTTCAATTATTAATAACTTCATGTGTTACTTATTCACCTGAAATGCATCTTCATCATTAGATTACGCCATATAACTTAAGTTTTACTTAAGGCTTGCTTAAGTTTCCATAGTTTAGCCAATATTAAGTTTAGACTCAGGATTTCTTAAGTTTCGGTTTTTAGTATTGCTGCAATTATTAAGGTCGAGCACAACTATGACAGCAAATACTTCCGTTTTAAAACCCTTGTTTCGTTTTACGCTTATATTGATATCAATCTTTATTACTTCCCGCATTGCTTTATTGTTTTGGCAACATTCAAGATTAAATAATGGTGATATTTGGCCGATCATATCAGGAGCAATCAGAATAGACTTAAGTAGCATTGGATACTTAGCGACTATTGGAGTTTTTATATTGATACTGCATGTAGTTGCACGCCCTAAAACAGAGCTGTTCCAGCGTATTTTTACACTTTACGGTAGCGTCGTTGTAACTGTAGTTGTTATTGTTGAAGCATCAACACCTGCATTCATCACTCAATATGATGTAAGGCCTAACCGACTATATATTGAATACCTTGATTACCCACAAGAAGTTTTCTCAATGTTAGTGCATGGCCATCTTTTAGCCATGCTAAGTACATTGCTTTTGGCTACGTTAACAAGCGTTTATAGCTATCGCCTTTTATATAGAGCATTCACACAACCACAGTCACTGAAAAAAGCATCCAATTTATCCATTCTAATGGCTGCTTTAATAATCTGCTTATTTGCTGCCAGAGGTACATTGAGTCACCGGCCGCTTAACCCTGCATTAGTCTATTTTTCTCAAGATTCACTAGTAAACTCACTTGTTCTTAACTCCACTTACAGTGTTGCGTTTGCGCTGAAAAACATAGGTAACGAAAAAAGTGCCAGTAATTTGTATGGCACAATGTCTCGTCAAAAAATTATAGATACGGTCAAAAAGGCTTCTTATCGAAAACAGTTTGTCGCTGGAAATATTCCAACCTTGGCGCACAACAAGCCTTTTGTGTCTGGTGTTAAAAAAAACTTAGTTATAATACTTGAGGAAAGTTTAGGTGCCCGATTTGTTGGAGAACTTGTTGGGTTAGATATTACGCCTGAACTTGATAAGCTATATCAACAAGGGTGGGGGTTTGACAACCTTTATGCTACGGGCACGCGCTCTGTAAGAGGTATTGAAGCAATTACCACAGGTTTTACACCATCACCATCTCGCTCAGTAGTTAAACTATCTAAATCACAGCATAACTTTTTTTCACTAGCGGATGTATTGAGCCAAGAAGGTTACAAAACACAGTTTATCTACGGCGGTGAAAGCCATTTTGACAATATGAAAAGCTTTTTCCTAGGAAACGGGTTTAACGATATTGTTGATATTGACCATATTGACAATCCCCAGTTTATCTCCTCTTGGGGGGTCAGTGATGAGGACTTATTTAATCAAGCAGATAAAGAACTGACTAAATTAAGTAATTCGACAGAGCCATTTTTTAGTCTTGTATTTACTTCTAGTAACCACGATCCGTTTGATATACCACAAGGCAAAGTATCGCTACCTACAGGGCATGATCCTGAAAACTATAATCGCGACCTTGCAATTAAGTATGCCGATTACGCACTAGGGAAATTTATAAATAAAGCAAAAACACAGTCTTACTGGGAAAACACCGTATTTTTGGTTGTGGCAGACCATGATGTGCGTGTTTTTGGCTCTGAACCTGTCCCTTTGAAGTCTTTTCATATACCGGCTGTTATTTTAAACAGCGATATGAAAAGCAAACGTGATCCAAGACTCGTTAGTCAAATTGATCTACCTGTTACTTTGTTGTCACTTTTAGGAATTGACCAAGCTACCCCTATGCTGGGCTTTGATCTCACTAAAGATCACCCAGTTGAACGTGCGATGATGCAGTACTACGACAATTTTGCATACTTAGAAAATGATCGCGCTGTCATCCTAATGCCAAATCAACAAACCAGCTATTGGCGCTATAACAAACAAACCAAAAGACAAGAAAAAAATGAACAGCAAAACGCAGATCAAACGTTGGCTGAAAAAGCACTCGCTCATGTGTTATTTAGCAACTTAGCTTACACCGAGCAGCTTTATCGATTAGCTGAAAAAAGTAGTGATAAGGAGTAACTATGAAAATTGCTTTTAAAAGATTTTGTATTTCGTCTTGGCAAGTAAGTTACAGCCAATTTGTTTGCTTAGTTTCAATGTATATCGTTATCGTATTTAATGGCTTGTTTTTATACAATACTTTTATGGCTACAACACAGTCAGGGCATATAAATTGGCTTTTTATCGCGTCGATCCCTATATTGCTTTTCTCATTGACTGTTTTAGTTTTAAGTTGGTTGTCCTTAATTACTTTTGTTAAACCTATACTTCTATTTAATGTTTTAGTTTGCTCATTGTTGTTTTATTCAACACTTAATTATGGCGTTATTTTTGACAAGAGCATGTTACAAAATATTGTTGAAACAAATTCAGGTGAAGCATTTTCATACTTAAACTTTCAGCTTGTGTTATTTATTTTTTTATTGGGGGTTGTACCTACTTACTTATTTTCCAAGTTCACAATTATTGGGAGTTTTAGAGTTCGTTTAAAAAGTTTTACGAAGCTAAATCTATCAGCTTTGCTCTGTTGTGCCTTAATCGCTGTACCCTTTTACAAAGAGTACGCTTCTGTTGGCCGCAACAACCGACAGCTAACAAGTTATATCACCCCGTTTTCATTCTATACAGCGGGTTATAAATACTTGAGGGATAATTACTTTTATCCACCATTACCTTTCAAGGTACTCGATAATTTGCCCACTTTAAAAAATAAAACGAGCACTTCGCTAACTGTAATGGTTGTCGGGGAAACAGCTCGAGCGGCTAACTTTTCACTACAAGGCTATAGTAGAGCAACGAACACTGATACTCCCAAGTTAGGCGTAAAGTATTTTAGTGATGTTTCATCATGTGGAACTGCGACGGCTATTTCAGTCCCCTGTATGTTTTCACGACTGAAGCGCAAAGAATATGATTCTCGGCTTGCTAGTAGTCAAGAAAATGCTCTAGACATTATTCAACGTAGTGGTGTTGAAGTAACATGGATTGATAATAACAGCAGCTGTAAAGGAGTGTGTGCTCGCATCAAGTCAGACAACATTGAGCCGAATAAAGAACATCCGTTATGTGATGGTCATTACTGTTTTGATGAAATATTAGTTACGAAACTAGCAGACAAGATAGCGACTAGTAACGCTAAACATAAATTGGTTATTCTACATATGATAGGTTCACATGGACCAACTTATTATCGTCGTTACCCTGAACACGAAAGTTTGTTTAAACCTGATTGCTCTCGAAGCGATATTCAGAACTGTAGTACAACTGAACTAACAAACACATATGATAATACTATCGCATACACAGACAAGGTGTTAAGCCAGTTGATAAGAGTATTACAAGCAAGTAACGAAATGGAAAAATCACTCTTGTATGTGTCAGATCACGGTGAGTCACTTGGTGAAAAAGGCTTATACCTTCATGGGTTTCCTTATGCATTAGCACCAATCGAGCAAACTCATATCCCAATGATTTTTTGGAGTAATAAGCTCGCTAACTCTAAATTTAATCATTGTATTGAGTTACAACGCTCAAAAGTATTTTCACACGACAATATTTTTGACACTTTACTTGGCTTAACTCAAGTAAGCAGCAGTCAATACCAACCTGAATACGATATTTTTCACGCCTGTAAGGCCCTAAGTCTATAAAGAGAGTTTCCAATGCAATTTGATAGTGCAAATAAGCCGTCAGGTATTAATCGAGTAGTTTTAGCTTTTAAAAATTCACAGCGTGCATTTAAATGGCTTGCTAAAAATGAAGCCGCTTTTAAACAAGAGCTTTTTTTACTCGCTTTATCGCTAACTATTATTTCGATTTGGCAGATAGGTATTTACGAAAAGGTCATGCTACTAATCTCTGTTTTATTTGTGATATTCGCAGAGGTTGTTAATACAGCAATAGAAGCAACAATAGACAGAGTTGGCTTAGAGATTCATCCATTGTCAGGTCTCGCTAAAGATTTAGGCTCCGCAGCAGTATTAATTGCGCTATTGATATGTTCATTCGTCTGGATTTCTGTATTTATAAGCTATATTGGTTATTTTTAAAATTTATCCAATCATCAATGATCGCTTATCGCTCATTTGCGACCGTCGCCTAAACTCGTTTTGGGGCAGAAATGAGTTAAAGTCGAACTGCTGCTTTTGGCACAAAACGGAAGATAAGAAACTATAATCTACCTTCCTTATCTTTGGGCTGGCCGACAATAGCAGTCGACACCCACATCGACCGCGTATCTAACCGTACTAAATTTGCCACGGGTAAAAACGTAGTGGAAGTTTAGAAAAAGCGTTTAAAAGTGGTGCCTGCCCAGTTTAAAGGAGACGCTCACCACTGCTTCATTCTGCACGGCCGTTTTTTTAGCTAGGCCTATTGTAATATTCTTCTCGGCGAATTGGGGCCTGCGGACTAAATTGTACCCATCTAAATAAATACATTATCACTATTTTTGTTATTCCACTGGTTATCGCAAGCACCATTAACGGCCAGCCTATTTCAAGGCCCATAGTTAATGCAAAAGCAATAGTTGAAATATCCATCATAAAGATAAACTGACTCATTTTTAAATCTACGGCTCCGGTACTCCCAGACTGCAAGATTAACTTTATTTGATGATAGTAACCTTGAGCTATTAATAATGAGATTATCAGTATGAGAGTTGTCGACACATATCGACCTTCATCTGAATATGTTCCACCAAAAAAGAGTCCAATAATGCCAAAAAATAGGAAAAGCAAAGCTCCCAAGAGCACATAAAAAGATGATTTTGTTTTTCTATCCAACCAAATCTCATACAAGATAGCTCCCACTAGCAATGTCGCTACCAACCGAGGCCAAACAATATAATGATTAAAAGGTTCGATAGAATAACCATAAATAAAGAATGAAAAGTAAGCTAAGTAGCTGACGGTGAATTGATTTATCGATAATAACTCTGTTGCTACGCCATTTGGAACTTGCAGCTTTCGTCGCCAAATAAGACGAAGTTGTGACAAAACACCAAATAGACTTATGAAAATAAACAGCGTATTGACAGTACCAAAGAAATTATAAGCTCCCATAGCTCTCCCCTAAATTAAAGCAGCGCTATTAGAACACACATTGTCGACAATATTTAACTTTAACTAGAATTAAAAGGATTTATTGAAATAAAAATAAAATATTGTCGACAATTAAACTCATCGATGAACACATTAACCCTTTCAATATTACGGCAAATAAACGCACTAAATCTAAAGAACCTATGTTACTGGTTTCTTTGTCGGCATAGCACCTGACTGAAGCTTGCTTTTTCACTAATCACGCATCTAACCCCCTCATACTTTGGCTGGCCAACGATAGCGGTAGATACCCATATATTCCGCGTCTCGAATCGCACCAAACTTGCAATGGGTAAAAACGTCGATAAAGTTGAAGACTTGTGTGAGTTTAAGGATAAGACTGAGTAAGCATATGATTTACTAGCTTATTTGATATCGAAAGGCTTTACCTAGGAGGGCGCTGACGCTATTAAATCAAGAAGCCATGATTTTGCGTCATTTTCACTATCAAAAAAACGGTGAGGGAAATCTTGTTTCTCATAAATAGATTGTCAAAATTGCTCCACTACTATCGGTGACTCGGCGTTATAAATAATTACCGCGACACTGACTAAACCGCAATGCTTCATGTATTTAAGGTTGTCTTCTATCTTACCTATCGCATCAATTGGGAATATGCTGTCTCCTTGGAGGTAAGCGATGCTCGCCCAAGGCTTGCCCTTCAGCATATTTATGTATTCAGTCGCCTGTAGTTGAAATTCACCAACCATTTCTCCGTTAGGCGCGTAATTAGGCTTTACGGATAGAATACGGTCTTCTATAAAAACATCTAAACTTCCATGTGGGATAAATTTTTGAGCCATTCTACAACTCCTATTTAACCTCGGTAAGTACAGTGGTACCGCCCGAATATGCAGCATTTAATAGTAGATATTGATTAGCGAGATACTAATTTTGCTACATTGATTATTACAACGTTGTGACACCATCTATTAATCATAGTCATGTTCCTACTTATTACCTTATAAATGGTCTCAAAGACCTCATAATAGCGTTAATTCCCTCTCATCAGCCTCAAAGGTTATTACGACATCACCTTTAAAACATTTGTTGCTGAAATACATTAAAAATAGTTAAACCTTTCCCTCTTATTGACGTAGCAATGACATGTAGAAGGCATCGTGCCTTCCATGCAATGGAACTGACCATATACTGGTCCTTCAAAGGAAATATTATGAACAAGCCTCCCCAATTAACAACATCTGCGGGCGCCCCCGTCGTCAGTAATGAAACAACTAAAACTGCTGGAGAGCGCGGCCCTGCACTACTGCAAGACTATCAGCTTCTAGAAAAGCTCGCTCACCAAAACCGTGAAAGGATACCCGAACGCGTCGTCCATGCTAAGGGATGGGGAGCACAGGGCACATTTACCGTCACTCATGACATCACCAATTACTCGTGCGCCGACATTTTTTCTCAAATAGGAAAGCAAACCGAAGTACTAAGCCGTTGGTCTACAGTAGCGGGAGAATCAGGCGCTGCCGACACCGAGCGTGATGTTCGTGGTTTCAGCCTGAAATTCTATACCGAGCAAGGTAACTGGGACATGGTTGGAAACAATACTCCTGTTTTCTTTATTCGCGACGGTTATAAATTTCCAGACTTTATACGCACACAAAAACGCCACCCAAAAACTAACCTTCGCTCCCCTGAGGCGATGTTTGACTTTTGGGCAGCTCAGCCTGAAAGTGTGCATCAGGTGACTATATTAATGTCAGATAGAGGTATTCCTATCTCACCTATGCATATGAATGGCTACGGTAGCCATACGTTCAGCATGTGGAACAAAGACGGTGTAAGACATTGGGTGAAATTTCATTTTAAGACTCAGCAAGGCATCAAAAACTATACAAACGAAACATCTGAAAAAATCATTGGTAGTACGCGAGAGAAGTATCAAGAAGAGCTTTACAATGCGATAGATGAGGGTAATTTCCCTAAGTGGACAATGTACATTCAAGCCATGCCAGAGGAAGAGGCAGGTAAGCAACGATTTAACCCGTTTGACCTTACCAAAGTATGGTCACACGAGGATTATCCGCTGATTGAAGTCGGTGAACTTGAAATGAACAGCAACCCCGACAACTATTTCCAAATGGTTGAGAATGCGGCATTCAGCCCGTCAAATGTCGTTCCTGGCATTGGTTTTAGTCCAGACAAAATGCTCCAAGCGCGTATTTTTTCATATGCTGACGCCCATCGATATAGGCTCGGTACCCATTATGAAGCGCTTCCCGCGAACGCGCCCAAAAACAGTGAGGTTAACCATTATCATAAAGATGGTGCAATGCGTTTCTTCAGTAATGATTTTGGTAACCCTGATGCATACTACGAACCCAATCAACACGCAGGCCCAGTTGCAGACTTTTCAATGAAAGAGCCGCCTTTGCGTATTGATGGCGACGCAGATCGCTACAATCAAGACGATGCAGACGTTGATTATGTTCAGCCCCGCAAGCTTTATGAGATGTTTTCTGATGAGCAAAAAGAACGTATGTTCAATAATTATGCAGCGGCAATGGGTCCATGCTCTGATGAAGTAAAGTCACGTTGGTATGCCGTTCTTGAACGTGTGCACCCTGACTATGCGGCAGGTGTGAAAAATGCCTTAGAATCGCTTGATACTGACGTAAACACGGTACCAATTACCGAAAATACGCCGCTAGAAGATAACTAATATTTTTCACAACGTGAAAACGATGTAACGGCATAAAATACGTCAATCACTGCGAAACGCTACAAGGTGATTGACGTTATCTATGCTACCGGGTTTTAGTGCGCCTTCCCGGTGTCTCTATAACGCCCTTCAAAGCCACAGAAGACGCCAAAACACAGCATCCCTAGGCCAACAGCTCCTAAAAGATAAGGCCCGAAAGGTGTTTCTAAAATAGTCACCAACGCCTTACCTAATCCGCCGGCTTCAGAAGCATCATTTTGAATTGCGGCAGTGATAATAAAACCGCCAACCAGCAAGTACGTTACTGTGCGTCCTAAATAACCTGCTCGTCCAGATAGCTTAATCACATCTTGTGCTTTGTGTGATAACTGGTCGGTTTCAAACTTATCCATAAAATCTTGCTTTATAGCGTGCTTAAGCTGAATACCAGCAAACAAGACAACAACGACGCCAAGTGCAAGTAAAAGGTAGACGCCCCACGTTTGATTCATCAATGTTTCTGACATTGATTGTTTACTGCCGCCTTGTTGTTTAGTGGTGCCGGTTAATACTTGAAATGCCGTATAGGCTACTGTTCCATATATCAATGCTGAAACGAAATAAAAGCCTCGCTTCATTAAATCAGATGCGTCTGAATTGTCCAAATCATCTGGGTTAGTAAAAAATTGTACTAATCGCCAAATAACGTAGCCTATTAAACCAACAAAGACCGCGCCTAGCAATGCTGAGCCAAGTGTTGTTGATTCTATTTCGTTGAATATTTTTGCTTTGTCTATATCTTCAACGCTTCCAGAATAGAAGGCTCCATAAAGGATCATTGCGCCTAAGATTCCGTAGATAACGGCTTTTGAGCAATAGCCTGCCCGAGCGATGTAAGTAATAGGGCCTGTAGAACTCTTCATTGTAATTTCCATTTATCGTGAGTGTAGATCAGATACTAAGCGAGAGTCGTGCCACCGATGAATTTGGTATAAATCGGCCCTGAAAGCCACGCCAGTCATAGCGTCGAAAAATGTGGGTATAATAAAGATAAAACGTTTTGCGACAAAGCTGCGCATTAAGTGAAAGAGTTACACGTAAAGTTATACTTGGTCGCTGTGGCGGTTAGTTGAGTAAATTGTCGTGGTAATATTGCGAGTGAGTGGTTTTATATACTAGAAATGGGGCAGGACAATTTGCCCTACCCCATTTTTTTGCGTTACCGAACTATTATACTCGCAACCTCTAATTAAGGGCTTGTCCAGCGCGCTTTTACGCCTCTCGTGTCAACATGGATAAACGGCCCCCTGTGTGGTTTGGGGCCATAGATCCCTAAGCCGCCAATTAACGATCTGAAGTCATTGCGCTTATTTAACTCATTTATCACCTCAGCAATCAACTGGGCGTCTGCAATGCTTGATTTACCGTCGTTATTAAGATCATCCATTCGATAGTTTCCATCATTATCAATGAAAATATCTGCAGCATCCCCAAAGACATGTCGACTTAGTGCCACATTACCGATTGCCTTATTATAGTAAGGTGTTCGGTAGCCGCTCATGACGACCATATTGTCTACACGTATGTTACGTAGGTTCATCTCTGTACGCAGCTTCTCTAGTTTTAATAACAACGAAGACTGAAGATAAACAAATTTAGGAAACTCGCTTTTTTGTTTGCTTACAAACTCTTTTAATTGGAAATGCGGTGATAACTTCACATCTTGATTCGCTTTCGTCACTTCAATAAAGCCCTCAGGCTCGATATACATTTCACGATTCCGCGTTATCGACTCGTCGGGGTAATGCCCGATATGATAATAACGGAGCTTCCCTTCAACCATGTTGTCGCTAGGTGTCATGGTGAAGACATTAAGTGCTATCTCACTTGAACCGTCGGTCGCTCTGACGCAAACATTATACATTCCTGATGTCTTTGGCGATTGCCAACGCCATGCAGACAGTCCTTTCTTCTCATAATCGCCAGCATTCGAGATCAATTCATATTGTGTATTGGCTTGTGGAAAAAGCACTTCAAGCTCTACCGTTTCGCCAGGCAGTACAAAAATAGAGAACGTTTTATAAGGAATCACTATTTTACCTGCTTGCAGTTGAAACTTAGCCTGCTGCGCATCGGCGTCTTCGACAAGAACCGGCGGGTGACTAAGTACATTGTTAATCGCCGCCGATGCCTTTAGCGTGAGTCCCACTCCCATGAGGACAAATATAATTGGTAAGAAGTATTTCATCATTAAACTCCGCATTATCTATAGTGCTGTTGTTTGCGTTGTATAGTCAGCCGTGCCTACCAGTGCTTGGTACTCTTTTGCGTCTTTTTCATAAAGGTCTTTCCTAAAGTGCACCAGATACTCGTCCTCTGCCCATGACGTCCAGTACACCAAATGGACAGGAACAGGTTGTTCTAGTGTAAATTCCCGTGCCTCGTTTAACGCCCTTGCTTCTTGTATATCGGCAAAGCCTAAACTGTCTGGCAACTCACTGGTCAAAACCTCAGCTAAACTAAAGGGTTCCTCAAGTCTGATACACCCATGAGAAGCTGCCCTGTGGTCTACATCAAACCATTGCTCAGCGGGGGTGTCGTGTACATACACGGCATGTTTATTAGGAAAGAGAAATTTGACTTCGCCCAGCGGGTTTTCTTCCCCCGGAAGTCTCACCATAAAGTGATCAAACTGGTACGGTTTAATTTCACCCCAGTTAATCGTGGCGGGATCGACAATTTCTTCATCCTCATAACTATTCTTCCTAATAACGATGTTTTGTTCATGTAAATAGTTTGGGTTGTTTGCTACTTTCGGAGCAATCTCTTGAGTGGCAATAGATAAGGGAATTCGCCAGTCGGGGTTAACAACGAAGGTTTCTATGTAGTCGGTGAAGCTTGGGGTACTCCATGCTGGTTTACCTACCACCACTTTTTTCTCTAGCCTGACTTCCTGTGCGTCAATGACCCGTAAAACAAACTCTGGAATGTTAACCAACACAAATTTTTCGAATCCGAACTCTTCAAAATTAGCCAGTCGTTGGATATTCAATGCAATTTGCTTAAAACGCTCTGTTGCAGAAACATTCAGCTCGGATAACGTCAATGGACCGACAACGCCGTCGGTCGATAAGCCATGAAGTTTTTGGAATGTCTCAACATTTCGCTGCAACCCTTTATCAAAAAGACATGGAGGACGTTTGCCTTCCAGTGCAAAAAAGCTCGTTTTATTAATATTTTTTTTGGTTGTAAGACTAACGCCTTCACCACACGCAGCAGCAAGGTTAGGATATTGGAGATTAAGTCGAGCGACTAACGCAAGTACATCAGGGCCTTCGCTACCAAGTTTTAGCATTTCATCTGGCTGCAGCGTCTGCCACCCGCCGTTTTTAATAATGTCCGAATAGCGCGCCATTGCTTTTACTAACGTAGACTTCATCTTTGGTGTTTCGAATCGTTCAACCGAGTGACGTTGCGAAAAACTCAAGCGTTCACTCGCGAACACTTCAATTTGAAGTAAGCTCGTAAATAGCGTTCCTACAGCCACAGTCAACATTAATGGTAATTTGTGCATTGCTCTGTTCCTAAATCCATATTGCGCTGAAGTCAGATGTTGCGGCTTCCATCTGCTTTTAGTCTATTTCACAAAGGACGATGTGTTCTCCATGACCAAAAATACTGTGTTCGCGCGCCAAAAGCCTAAAATAAAGTGGGTGACATCTGTCCTTAAATGAGGCTCGACCGGCGCACTGCCGCAAATGTCGGCAGCAAGAAGCGTTCCTTGTAACGCTGTCAGCACCCTTTGAGCTAGTCAGAACAACGTTACTGTAGACGCTATACAGGGGAGCGCTTGCATGCCACGCGTGTGATGAAGGGCAATAAATACGCGGGTTTATTCGCCATTGAGTTTTACCTTTAATACTCAATTTAAGTTGGATATGTTGTGACGAAAGATATTTTTTAGATTTGCGCAGTGGTTAATATGAGGAGAAAGAACGCCCCCTTTTGCACCTCGACATAGTGTAAATACTTCATAGATCATTAAAAATTTTCAATTTAACACCATCGCGCCCGAAACCCCTCTTCCCCCCTTAACCTCTGAAATATATAGAAAAAACTTATTCTGGATAACGCTATTTTGTTGTGGCTTGCTTGTTGCTACCTACTCATCGAGGAATACGTTTGCTTCGTCTCGACAGGTAACGAATGGTTGCCCGTTAGTATTCAGCAATTAATCAAATAAGGAATTTATGATGAAAACTAAACTTACCGCTATTGCGGCTTTACTACTTACAGTGAGTGCATGTGATGTAAACAAAACACAATCAGGTGATTTGCCAGATGTTGATGTCGACGTTAGTGCTGACGCAGGTGAACTACCTGAGTATGAAGTTAATTGGGCAGACATTGATGTTGGCACAACCACCGAAACCGTAAGTGTTCCTAAAGTCGTTATAGTGACAGAAGAGGAAGAAGTTGAAGTTCCATTTATCGATATCAACATGCCTGGAGATAAATATGACGACAGGCAAAAGGTTCGAAAAACTATTGTAGTAGAAGCTGAAGTAGAAGAGCGCGTTTACGACCTCGATATTGAACGAGTGATGGCGAAAGGCGAGCGCTTAATCGTTATCTCTTCACTCACGCCGTCAGATAAAATGTTAGGCGATGAGCGAGTAAGAGTAAGCGATAGGCTCGTATTGAATGCACCAGACCTAGATGTGCGTCACTTCATCATCGGCGACAAACCAACCGGTGATTGGAATAATCAATATGTGTTTGTAGGCGCTGAAAGCGAACTGTCTACCTATACCGACGGTTCGGTTGAAATCTATAAACGTTAAGATAAGTCTGCGGGTGCGCCGAGCGCCCGCACTAACGCTTACCGCTGGTAATCGAGGTAAAAGCTAAGATAGGCAGCAGAATAAGCGTTAAGAACTCTGGTGCATCGAGTAATGCGGCACTTAAAATTGCAGCGGCCCAACATAAGCTTGCTGCCGTTGTACGTTTATCACATTTCATCGTAACCCCTTCGTCGTTTATCCCTTGGCGACGTAAACTATAGGTTAGATTGGTGTGCTGCTCAAATGTTGAACTGTAATGAAATGTAACGGATTCACAACGCGGTACAGAACGTAATTAGTTACCCTCTTAAAACGTAATGTGATCCTTAGCTTTGAATACTCAAGCGCTTGCCTCCACTTAGTTATCCCCTCTCTTGATACGTACTGCCTTGCTTTAATTGATTTTAGTACCTATTGTTTTCAGTGTGACTACACTATGACTGTGCTACTGGTGCATTGTGTATTAACTAATCGAATACCCTATCAAACGCGGTGTCGTTTTTACCTTAGTATTTTTTGGAAAGTGCAATCAATGGATAGTACGGAACAGCTAAAACTCGACCTAGCCAAGGCATACACGAAAATCACAGAGTTGGAAGAAAACGCTGCTTGCAATACGCTGTTCTCAAATATTTTTCATTGTTCGCCCATTCCGTTTGCAGTAAGTGACGTTCATAACAATATCATTCACGCAAATAATGCATTTGTGGATATCTGTGGGTATGAACTAAGCGAAACACCAACATTCGATGAATGGTGGAAGAAAGTAATTCCCAATGAACATTACCGTGATCCTATCGTCAATTCTTGGCAGAAATGCCTAATATCCTTGCGGGAAACCAATGCCCGTTTTGAACCAATACCGCTTCGTATACGTTGCAAGAACGGCACTAAGCGCACGTTATTTGGCAATGCTGTTCTCTTACAAGGGTGCGGTGCTGATGCGCTGTTAACTATTCTTTATGATACACCTGACCATGGACACGCAGACAGCCAGATACGCGCATCGTCAAACATCATCGATGATTTAACCCATTCTTTAGCGGCGCTACAGCAAGAGCTCATGGATGAGAAGCAAAAAGCGTCAGAGAATACTGAACGATTGAGCTTAGCTATGAAGGGTGCCAACGATGGGCTTTGGGACTGGGATATTGCTAACGAGAAAATGTACTATTCACCTCGCTGGAAATCCATGTTGGGGTATCAAGAAAACGAACTTACAAACGAATTTGCTACCTGGGAGCGCCTAGTGCACCCGGATGATTTGTCTCCCGCAGTTTCGCGAATTCAATCATTTATGGAGTCCAAAACCAAGCACTATGAAGCAGAGTTTAGAATGCGCCATAAGAACGGCAGCTATGTAAATATTTTGTCTCGCGCCTTTGTTGTTGAAAGTGAAGAAGGTGAAATTACCCGCTTAGTCGGAACACATGTAGATATTACGGCACGAAAGAAATCAGAAGAAAAACTGAGTTATCAATCATCCCATGATTCGCTTACTGGGCTAGCAAACAGAAGAGAGTTTAAGCGGCGCGTTGAGCTTCTGTTATCCGTTCCCGCGGAAAATCGCGTTAATCATGCGTTATGCTATATGGATCTTGACCAATTTAAAGTGGTTAACGATACCTGCGGTCACCTTGCGGGGGATGAACTACTGCGCCAACTGGGTTTCTTATTACAAAAAGTCGTTAGACAAACAGATGCGGTAGCGCGTTTAGGAGGAGATGAATTTGCAGTGCTTTTGGAAAATTGTTCGTTTGATAAGGCGCATCAAATAACCAGCCTAATTCAAAAGGAAATTGAGGATTACCGATTTATTTGGGAAGGGCGAAGTTTTCGTATTGGTGTGAGTATGGGGTTGATTCAAATTTCCGACAAATACGTGGATTTTACCGAGGTGCTAAAGCTTGCTGATGTTGCTTGCTATATAGCCAAAGAGAAGGGACGAAACAGAATTCACGTTCATTACGATGATGACAAGGAACTCGCTGAACGCCAGGGTGAAATGCAATGGGTAAACAAAGTCCAAGACGCCATTGATGAAAACCGTTTTAAAATATACGCACAACTCATTGAGCCGCTCTCTAGTAACGACGCTCTGCATTACGAGCTGCTGTTACGTATGGTTGATGTAAAAGGAGAACTTATCCCACCTGGTGCTTTTTTGCCTCCCGCTGAGCGTTACCAATTAATAGTCAAAGTAGATAGTTGGATGATTGAAAATGCGTTCACTTTGATTCGAAATAACCCTGACTTTCTAGAGAACATAAATTTTTTGTCCATCAATTTATCAGGACAGTCGCTTACCAACGATGATTTCTTAGCATTCATTACCGAGAAACTAAACGTGTTGGGTGAGCAATGCACTAAGATATGTTTTGAAATAACCGAAACTGCTGCGATATCAAACCTAGAACAAGCAAGTGCATTTATTGATGGACTAAAGGTGTTGGGTTGTCGTTTTGCGCTTGATGACTTTGGCAGTGGCTTGTCATCTTTTGGATATTTAAAGAATCTCAAGGTCGACTATCTTAAAATCGACGGTATCTTTGTTAAAGATATTGCAAGTGATCCAATTGATCTTGCAATGGTGAAAGCGATTAACGAAATTGGCCACGTTACAGGGATGAAAACGATAGCTGAATTCGTCGAAACGAAAGAAATTAGACAAATTTTATCAAGCATGGGGGTAGATTATGCACAGGGGTACGCAGTACATAAACCCCAGCCAATCGAGGAACTCCTTTAAGCAAGTAGCCTATTCACTGCCATTTCACTTCCCCCCACCAGGCCTGTCTAATCGCATCATTTCAATCATTTGTTTGTCGAACTCTCGCTGGCTTTTCGCTATGATGAGCGCGATGAAGTAACCTTCTTCCTACCCTTTTTTCGGATTTTACCCGTTAAATTTTTTGAGTAGTTATACATATTCCTCATGGAGATAGCATGCAACGTTTAAAATGTCTGACCCTTGGTGCTGTGTTTGCGGTTTTCAGTTTGCCATTAATGGCAGATGAGCCTCTTGTCACTATCGAACAAAAAGCCAATGCAGAACAGTTAATACAACGAGCCCTTAAAAGCGAAATGGGGTATGACATTGTCACTTCATTAACAACAGAAATTGGTCCTCGTCTTGGTGGTTCAGAGGCCGAAGCGAGAGCTCGCGACTGGGGCGTAGCATTAGGCAAACGCCTTGGTTTTGATAAAGCCAGTATTGAAACCTTTACCATGCCATTTTGGGATAGAGGGCACCTTCACATATCGCTTACCTCACCTTATGAGCAAGCGCTTTATGGTACAGCACTTGGTGGCGCAGCGCCGTCTGACAAAACTATCAACGCCGACGTAGTATATTTCAGAGATGTACACGCGCTCATTAATGTGAAGGACGGCGAGCTTAGCGGCAAAATAGCCTTTGTTGATGGCGATGCTATGGTAAAAAGCCAAACAGGCGCCGGATACGGACACGCGAACCAGCGACGTCGTATCGGCTGGCAACATGCTCAGCGCGGGGGGGCAAGTGCATTGGTAGTTCGCTCCGTTGGTTCGGACTCTCACCGCTTTCCACATACAGGAATGATGAGTAAAGACGGCGAACAATGGGCTACTATTCCCGTGGTTGCAATTTCAAACCCAGACGCCGATCACCTTCGTCGTTTACACAACTTAGGCAAGCCCCTCTCGCTAGCGCTTCATTCCGAGTCTAAATGGAAGGGTGAAGTCAGCAGTGGCAACGTCGTTTTAGATCTTATTGGAAGCGAAAAGCCTGAAGAAATTGTACTTATCGGCGGGCATTTAGACAGCTGGGATCTTGGCACCGGCGCCGTGGATGATGGCGCAGGCATTGCAATTACAACCGCAGCTGCAGCACTTATTGCTGCTCTTCCTGAGCGCCCTAAGCGCACTATTCGTGTGGTTATGTTTGGTGCAGAAGAAGTCGGATTACTGGGTGCGTTTGCCTACACGAAGCAGCATGAGGCTAATTTACATAATCACGTGGTCGCTACCGAATCAGATTTTGGTGCACAAACCATTTGGCGTTTAGACTCAAATGTTAACCCTCAAGCCACACTATTAGTTGATGAGATTGGCAAAATCCTGTCCCCGCTCGGTATAATAAGAGGCGGCTCTGATGTTAATGGCGGCGGCCCCGACATTATCCCTATGGCAGCGAAAGGCGTTCCAACCATTAGGCTTAATCAAAACGGTAGAGATTATTTTGATTTACACCACACGCCTGACGATACGCTAGATAAAATTAATCCAGAAGAATTGGCACAAAATATTGCTGCCTATGCTGCAAGCATTTATTTGTTAGCGGATTCTGATGTTGAATTAAAACAATAGGAATATCGCGGCACACGATCAATTTAGCGGCAAAGGACTGTCGCTATAGTGCCACTTATGCAGGAAGTTTAAGCACGCGCTAGCGCGATGATGCAGTCGTAATTAGGAACGTGAAAAAAGGTAAGCGCCTGCGTGTTAAGACAGGTTCAACAACCATGATAAGAACACTTTTGTCTCTTGTTTAGATGCAAATTCAACGCGTTTACTGCTATTAATATCAGTGTATGCAACGCTGTTTTTGTTTACTGAAATATTAGAGATTGGAGGTAGAACTGGGGAATTGTTTGTTATTTCGATATGCAAGTTAATTACTTCTTTTGTATTTTCGGTATTTTTGTTTTTGTAATTCCTTTTTTGGTCAGTAATAGAAATTTGAAAAACGTACTAAAAGGCTCTTACCTTTAGGAAAGAGCCTTATCATTTTTATAAAATTAAGAAAGTCTTAAATTTATAAAACAACAACATTTGCTGCTTGAAGACCTTTTTGGCCTTGTTCAACTTCAAAGCTTACTGCTTGGCCTTCAGCTAGAGTTTTGAAGCCGTCAGAAGCGATTGAACGGAAATGTACGAATACGTCTTTACCGCCGCCGTCTTGAGTTAGGAAACCAAAACCTTTTTCTTCGTTAAACCATTTTACTGTGCCGTTTACTGAATTAGACATAATTTGAAACCTTTTTTAAAAATAAAGTACTGGCGAAATTGCCAGGAAAAGCAATAGAAGTAACTTAGCTAACATCGCAATTGTAAATCTATTTAAAACTTCGAAATTAAAGAAGGTATAAAGAGGGTACAGCGCAGTAGTAGAACAAGCTTATAAATCTAAAGCAGGCGTAAGATACGCTTTATCACAGTGCATGTCTATACAAATCACACATTTATTTTATTGTTTCGTTGTAAACGCATCCAAACAAATAGGGCCACATTGCTGTAAGGCCTATCTAGCAAGACATAAACAAATATAGCGCTGGCATCGAGCAGACAAAATAACATTTGTTGTGGTATCGCTTCTCACGAATTTACGCCTACTTTTTAGCGAGTGCCTCGAAAAAGTCACATTGAACGCGTATTATTTAGCGCATTAATAATAAGTTTTAAAAGGAATTGTTATGCGAATGCTACATACCATGCTGCGCGTTGAAGACCTAAACGCATCCCTACATTTTTACACGGAACTTATGGGAATGAAGTTACTTAGGCAATCAGATAATAAGGACTATGAATATACCTTGGCTTTTGTGGGGTATGGTGATGAAAAAGACAGCACAGTACTAGAACTTACATATAACTGGGGGGACAATAAGTACGATAAAGGGAACGCCTACGGACATATCGCCATTGAAGTCGATGATATTTACACCTTTTGTAAGAATCTATCGTCGCAGGGAGCTGATGTATACAGAGAGCCGGGCCCTGTGAAAGGTGGGCAAACCATCATTGCATTCGTACGTGACCCAGATGGTTACGCAATAGAACTTATTCAAACAAAAAACTGACCACAACGGCTTAATTAACGGAATGAAGGCCTTGATGCCCTCCCTTCAACAAAAAGGACAAGGAATGAAAGCGCGTATTGCTACATTGGTATTTGTACTTTTACTCTCACAGACTGCGAGTGCTGCAACGTTTGATATTATCGCCCACCGAGGTGCTTCGGGTTACTTACCCGAGCACACGCTTGAGGCCACTACGCTTGCGTTTGCACTGGGACCCGACTTCATTGAGCAAGACGTGGTGATTAGCCAAGATGGCGTGGCCGTAGTACTGCATGATATTCACTTAGATACTGTCACCAACGTCAAAGCGCGTTTTCCAGGCAGAGCAAGAAATGACGGACGCTATTATGTTAGAGACTTCACGCTGAAAGAATTAAAAACCCTATCCGTTCATGAGCGTCACGATGTAAATGATAAGCCGGTGTATAAAGACCGCTATCGTGGGACAAAGGGGCAGTTCAGTATCGCTACGTTTGAAGAACACTTAGAACTTATCACCGAGCTCAATAGGCAGTTTGGTAAGAATATTGGCGTGTATCCAGAGATAAAATCGCCTTCTTGGCATAAGAAAGAAGGCGTCGATGCAAGTAAAATAGTGATAGATATACTGACCGATTTTTCGTTAGCCTCTGAAGAAGCGAATAGCTATGTACAATGCTTTGATTTCGACGAGCTAAAAAGGCTCAGAGATACATTACATTATAATGGTAAACTTGTACTGCTCATTGGTGAGAACAGTTGGAATGAATCGCCGACGGATTATGACTGGGTTCGCACAGAAGCGGGGATCAAAGAGGTCGCGAAATACGTTGATGGTATCGGTCCTTGGCTTGGCCATCTACTAGATGAAAAAGCCCTTGAGAGCGGCACTCTTAAAGCGGCACGATGGATTTCATACGTTCATGATAACGCGTTAGTCATGCACCCATACACGTATAGAAAGGATGCACTTCCTCCAGGTATGGACGGTGACACCTTGCTGTTAACCTTAAAAAATATTGTCAAAGCAGACGGTGTATTTACCGATCATGTGCCGCCTATTGTATCGTGGCGACTGCAACCGCAATAAAGCGTAAATATAAAAAAAGCGCCTTGCGGCGCTTTTTTTATGATTTGGATAACCTCACAACCACGCGCCTATTTTGTGCACGAGATTCTCGAGTATCGTTTGGCGCGCTATGTCTTCGTTCGCCATGCCCGGTTACTTGAATACGGTCTTCAGGCACGCCCATCGTTGTAAGGTAATTTTTTACCTCGTTCGCACGACGAATAGACAACTGCTCATTGTTCCACCTGCCGCCATAGCTGTCCGTGTACCCATCAAGTAGAACCAGCTCCATGTCACTGTCTTCCTTTAAATATTCACCTATCATGGTCAAACGTTTTTGGGAATATTTTGACAAGCCAGTACTGTTTTTTTGATAGGACAGAACCGTATAAGAAATATCATCGAAACCGAACGGCAGTAAATTAGAAACGCACTGCACGAATTCTCTATACACGCCTGAGAAATTACTCGCATTGAGCGCTACTGCGACTTTATCGTATTTGTTATACCAATCTTGATAATAAATTGTGGGCCAAAACCCCTTCTCTAGTTCAGAGAGCATCGTCCATGCCGCATCTTGCGGTAGATCTCCATTGTATTGTTTCCGTAAACGCATATCAGCGATGGTTTTAGGCGCTTCGCCTGGCATCCACTTAGGGGGTACAGAGTACACCGCTGCAATATCAAACTTGTTGGGAAGCAGATACATATCTAGCTCAAATTCCATATTAAGCTGCTTAGATGCCATGCTGGTAAACATTGCTTCACCGTAACCCGGTAGCGCATGGTTCAACGTACATTTCAATCGTGAGGTACTACTTACCTCCCAATTTGATGATTCCACTGTTGCTGAATATTGACGCATCGCTCCTTCAGAAGCCGATGCAAACAACAGCGCTGAAAGTACCAATGTTTTTAAGTTCTTCACTATTACCCACCGCCCACAGAACACAAAAAAGAACGAAATACTTAAAGTGTTATCGCCCAAAGTGTAGAAAAGTTTAGACGTTAATGCCATCAATTATTCTTGGCTGATGGTCGCTACTTGCATTGCTAACCTGTTTCAGTCGTGCTCAACGCTTGAAATCCCCCGTTACGGTATTTCAACTGGATAGTCGTGGCGTAACTTGCGATAATTACGGCATTAGTGCAGCAGCGTTACTCATGTAACCGCATCTATTCACCCTTCATTTTTTTAAAACTAAAGAGTCATTATGTCAGAGCATCAGAACGCCCTTTCACATCGTTTTAGAGGTTATTTCCCCGTCATTATTGATGTTGAAACCGCAGGCTTTAACGCAACTACCGATGCACTGTTAGAGATAGCCGCCGTTACCGTTAAAATGGACGATGACGGTGTTTTACATCCTGACGAGACATTTCATTTTCATATTACGCCATTCGAGGGCGCTAATTTAGAAAAAGCGGCTCTGGAGTTTAACGGAATAGATCCTGACTGCGCTTTGCGCGGAGCAATTGAAGAGTCAGAAGCGATGAAGGAAATGTGCAAAGGTGTCAGAAAGGCGCAAAAGGCAGCAAATTGCCAACGCTCAGTGATCGTGGCGCATAACGCAGCGTTTGATCAGGGGTTTGTGAATGCGGCTATCACTCGGTGTAATATTAAACGTACACCTTTCCACCCTTTCGTTTCTTTCGACACTACCAGTTTAGCCGGCCTAACATTGGGCCAAACGGTATTGGTAAAAGCATGCAGAGCAGCGGGAATAGACTTTGATCAAAACGAAGCACACAGCGCGCTATACGATGCGCAAAAAACCACTGAGCTATTTTGCTTTATGGTAAACCGTTATCAAGCACTTGGTGGTTGGCCGCTAGACATAGACATTGAAGATCAAGAAAACGTTGACGACGAACAGTAGCCCTTAACATACCCGGCCTGTGGTATTGGGGGCGAATAACAGAGCGTCTTATTGCTAACGTAGCAAAAGACGCTTTTTATTATCTATAATTTTACAGTGTATCGGCTTGTTCAGATAAGTATTTGGCCACGCCTTCCGGCGATGCATCCATCCCCGCTTTACCTTGTGTCCACCCCGCTGGGCATACCTCACCATGTTCTTGGTGAAATGCAAGTGCATCAACCATACGAAGCATTTCATCGACATTTCTACCAAGAGGAAGGTCGTTGATAACTTGATGGCGCACCATACCTTCTTCGTCAATTAGGAATGAACCACGAAATGCCACACCATCTTCAGGGTGTTCAACATCATACGACTGACAAATTTCGTGTTTAACATCGGCGACTAGTGCGTATTTAACAGGACCAATTCCACCCTCGTTCACTGGCGTGTTTCGCCATGCATTGTGTGAAAACTGAGAATCAATTGAAACGCCAATGACCTCAACGCCGCGCTGCTTAAATTCGTCAAAGCGTTTGTCAAAAGCAATCAGTTCTGACGGGCAAACAAAGGTAAAATCTAAGGGGTAGAAAAATACTACCGCCTTCTTTCCTTTAATTACTTCACTTAAGGTAAATGAATCAATAATCTCACCATTGCCTAACACTGCTGCTGCGGTGAAATCTGGGGCCGGGCGGCCGACTAATACGCTCATAGGTCTCTCCGTAAATTCTCGTTTTTGTTGTAATAATAAACGCGCTAATAGCAATATATTCATCGCGTCGGTGAAAATAAACGCTTTTTCACGCTTACGTAAATGGTGCTCATCTATTAATAAGCAATGGCGGTTCATTATAATATTTGTTGTTCTTTCATATTAGCGGCAAACCTATGCCCGCATCTCTCACATTAAAAATAAAAAATGCGCTTGCCAATTTACTGAATAACAATTATTATCATTTGCAGATTCATTTGGAGTATTTTTTATGTTTGTTTGCATGTGCTACGGAGTGACAGATAAAGCGATTCGTGCCGCGGTTAACGAGGACGGCATAGGAAACATTCGCGAACTGCGTGAAAAACTGGCATTGGGTTCTCAGTGCGGTAAGTGTATTCATATGGCGCAGCAAATTATTGACCAAACTATTATTGATGAATCACTATTCAAAGACGTGGGTTAACGCACAAGTTATAATCACCCACTGTCTCTCGCACGATTTATTTTAGTCCCCTATTTATTGTTCAAACGTGTACTCAATCCCTAGATAATAAAACGCGCCATTAATCCCCCCAGGCGACGTAGGCGGATACAACGCACCGACTTCACCGCTAAACGGATTCACATCAGGCCTGGTATCAAATGCATTTTGTACCCCAAAAGACAGTCGAACTGATGGGACTATGTTCCAACTAGCCTGCGCATCAAACGTGGTAATTGCATCGCCAAAAATATCCATGCCCGACGAAGCATCTAAATGGTCTTCGTAAAATGCCCCATAATAATTGAGTCTCCACGTGAAATGCATGTCGCCTCGCGTTTGCTCAAGGGTAATGCTACCTCGATGTGCTGGAAGGTTGTCCTCTAACATTCGAATACGTTGTGGGGTAAGGTTGGGAGCCATTACGATATCGTCATTCACCCGTGTGGGATAAAGCGTTACTCGCTCTACTTGGGTATCGGTCCAATTATAGGCTAGCAGTATTTTGTTCACCCAAGCGCCGGTTTCAAATCCATAGTTTACGACGATATCGACACCCTGTGTTTGCGTGTCAAAATCATTGGTAAAGTATTTAGCAGCATTGTATTGCGCGGCGTCGGCTCGACCTTTATCGATAAGCGTATTGATGTCCTGTTCGGTAAGCGGGATAGCCGATGTAGTACTGATTCGATTGCTTAATCGAATATTAAAATAATCGAGAGTAGCGAAAAACGATTCATCGATATGCATTACAGCACCCACACTAAAGTTAGCCGACTCTTCTGGCGTAAGCGGGGTAGCACCAAGTTGCTGAGAAATTAAATCGGTAGGAGGCAGTGTCGCTTGGTCTTCCAAACCATTAGCGCCGTATGCTGTCGTTACATTAATGACGTTACTTTGCCCCACCGTGGGCGCTTTAAACCCAGTATTAACCGAGCCTCTAAGTGAAAATATATCGTTGAGCTTATACCGGCTGCTAAGCTTTCCATCGAATGTAGCACCAAAATCAGTAAAGTGTTCAACGCGAACGGCCACAGCAACTTGCCACGCCTCTTGGAGATAAAACTCGACATCGGTATACAACGCCCAATTACTGCGACTCCAATGCCCTTGAGACTGGGGCTGATACCCTGGAAACCCATTCGAGCCTACGCTGAAGCCTTGTGATAGCCCTGTGGTAGGGTCAAATGCAAATATCCCTGCTTCATAAGAGGCGCTATCCCCAGAGGTTTGAAAGTAGGTTTCTCTTCGCCACTGTCCACCCACGGCCACGCTGACAGGTTCTTCAAATACCGACTGAATAAGCTTTACCGCATCAATGTTAACTGTTCTTTCCACTTGACTCACGGAGCCGGGTGAAAAGCTAACCGGTGATGCCGGCCCAAGTGAGGGGTTTACCGTTTGATTAAGCGTATAGGCAATATCGCTATAACCTACGCTTACGCTTCCATCGATGGCCCATCCACTTTGTAATTCCTTGGTAAAACCAAGATAAGCGCTTGCATCGGTTATCGTGCCGCCAAATTGCGGTGTAAAGCCCCCAGGAAACCATTCATTAAACGCGAAGCAGTTTGCACCTAGGGCTGTGCTATTGTCTGCGATCAATAGGTAATTAGGGTCTTGCAGTACATTTTTATCAGTTAACGTAATTGCAGGGCAACGGATCCCCTGGTTTATCCCATCAAGGTCAGCGACCAAAAGTTGATGCTGACCGTTGTCTGTATCGGTCGCTCGAAATACGCCCTCTCGGGTTTGAGGGTTGCGAAAGTAAAAGCCGCCGGTAATTTCTTTACGTGCAAGTGTCGCAAAACCATACCCTTTAAGCGTAGTTGAAATATCCCAGCCGGTATTAACAGAGGCCTTGATGTCCTCATTTACATCTAATGTTCCCCACACCTGCGAGGGATCTGCGATAAACGTATTTCCACCATCAATTAAACGTAGTGCATCATCACGCTGAACTGACCTAGATGTCCCTTGCTGCTGCCTGTACTCTACCGTGGCATTGATGAATCCATTGTCGAATAAACGAAACCCCTTATTGGCTTGTAACTGCAAAAGCTCGCCATCTCCTTCAGAGTACGTTCCGGTTTTTACCGCTATACCGCCTTCGCTATCGCTGTCTTTTAGTACAAAGTTAATCACTCCCGCTATCGCATCAGATCCATATTGTGCAGCAGCACCATCACGCAGTACTTCCACCTGCTTTAAAGCATACGCAGGGATGACTGATATATCAGGGCCTTGTGCACCGTCAGATAACCCGCCTCCTAGAAACGTGATGACGGCTGAGCGATGCCGTCGCTTGCCATTTAAAAGCAGTAGCGTGTGATCAGAGGCCATTCCACGCAGATTAGCAGGCCTCACCAGACTGGTTGCATCGTTGATAGGTTGGTCATTTACGTTAAGTGAGGGGACCATTACACTCAACATCGATAATACGTCTGCATTACCTTGGTCTCGAAGTGATTTAGAGCCAATAATATCAAGGGGGACGGGGGAGTCGACGACACTTCTAGGCGTACTTCTGGTACCAACAATGGCAATACGTTCTAAGGTTCCCCCCTCATCTTCTGGAGCTTTTTGTTCGCTAGCGACACGGTTTGCCACTTTAGCGTTAAGTGATGCCTTTGAGCGAATACTCACTGTTCCGCTTTCGTCGGTCACAATAGCAAGCTCTGTTCCCTCAAGCAGCTTCATTAACGCTTCTGATAACGTATATTCACCGACTAATGACTTCGTTGTTATCTTCTGCGCAATATCGAATGGAAAAAGTAATGTCGTGTTCGCTTGCTTAGCCAGTTCTGTCAGTGCGTCATCGGCTTCCTGAGCGGGGATAGAAAATTGAAATGAATCACCGGTGGTAGGGCTACTCTGCTCAGTTTGGGCATAACTTAAATTGAAAAGCGCACAGGTTAACATCGGGAATATTATCGTCAGGCGCAAAAAAGGTGTCGAGCGTAATTCTCGACCAAAAATCAACCTTTTAAAAAGAGCGTTACTACTGCGCAAGATAGTATTTCGGAGTAATTATTATAATTTTTCTATACTGTCATATTAACGAAGGTGCTGCCAAGTAATTAGCAGCCCTAGCGCGTTGTATCTATATGTATCTACCCTTTGGCGATAGATAACTGAACATTAGAGTCAGTCACCTTTTTGTAATCAACGTTGAAACTGTTTTTCAGCGCTGACAACAGGCCGTCTATATCGCCCACCTTGAAATATCCTGCGACTCTGCGCTGACGTAATGCTTCTTCGGTAATCGTAAACCTAACCGGGGTATACCGGCCTATTTCAGCCAATACGGTTTCAAGCGGTTCACCCTTAAATACAATCATGCCTTGCTGCCATGCCAGGTCATCGTCGATATCATTCTGCGTTAAGTTTTTACGCGCTTCAACATCGCCTTTTACTGTGGCTTTTTCGCCAGCAAACATAAGTAAGCCCTCTTCCGCTATAGGCTTACTGCTAAATAATGATGAATTAGATTGGAAGGCGTTAAACCTATCTTTTACCAATACTTTACCGTCAGTAACAACAAGTTCAAACGCGTTATCATCAACATACTGCATATTAAATGCAGTCCCTACCGCGGTAACCGTATTGTTACCCGCCGTAACGGAAAACGGACGTGATGTGTCATGAGCTACATCAAAGTGCGCTTCGCCTCTAAGAAGCACGATATTTCGCGCATCTTCTGAGAAATTTACCGTAACAATAGAATTGGTATTTAAATGTAGCGTTGAACCATCGGCAAGCACGACGTTCTTTTGCTCACCAATGCCAGTTTGCACTTTGTCGGTTATCTGAACATACTCAGGGGCAGCACCAAGCCAGGCTCTGTCAACAACAATACCCACTGCAATCGTCATAACGAGAAACGCTGCAGCAATACTCCACTTAGCTCGTGTGCGCTGAGCGCGATGTAGGTGCGGCGATGTATCGGCATTACGAGGAAATAGGCCGCTTAATTCATTTAGCACCGACATGTCGTCCCACAAGCTTGCCGCCTCTAAAAGCGCTTTCTCATGAGCTTTGCTTTCCTTTAACCATGCATTTAATTGCACATGCTCTTCATCGCTCAGACTGCGATCAAGACGGCTTATCCACAAGCATGCTTGCTCTTGGATGTCCTCTTTACTTGAAAACTGACGAATATTATTCATGTTAACTACGATTTCGGTCCTGGGTCGCTACACGTGACGGACGGGCGGACGTCTCATCGTTAGAAAGCTCTGCTAAATATTTAGAGCACAGCATTAAGCCTTTGGCGACATGCTTTTCGACAGTACTTTCGCTCAGCCCCACCAGCTCAGCTATATCTTTTTGGCGCATGCCGTATACCTTTTTAAGCAAAAACACCCGTTTAACGTCTGCAGAAAGCGTATCAGTTGCTCTGCAGAAATGGATAAAACGTTCTTTGCTTTCAACATTCTTTTCTAAGCTATACCCCACCAATTCGTGCGGTAAGAAATCCATATCATCAACCTGTTGGCTATTTTTGTATTCTGCTTTGGCGATATGATTGAGCGCTAAATTCTTTGCCGTTTTCAGCATGTAAGTACGCTCGTACTGTATTTCTTGTTTTAACTCAGCTTCATAACTTTTGATAAATGCTTCTTGAACGATATCTTCAATATCGTCCTTACCAACAATAGCCCCTACCGTACGCATTAATTTTGCGCGGTATTTTACGAAGGTATCAGCTAGTGTCGACTTTTGGTTCATATTTTTATTTTTGACTGTTTCAAATTAATTACATTTAACGCATTCAGTGTGCCAACAAACGTCATTGGTTGCACCATTTTTCATTGTTCTCAACGAAATAAAGGGGGCGGCTGCCCCCTGTATCTGATTTACGCCTTAGAAGGTATAAACGCCTCTTAAGTAGTAGAAGCCACCATTGATGCCGATAGGCGCCGTTGTTGGATATGCTGAACCAGCAATCTGTGCATAGGTGATACCACCCGCGTCAGTATTGTTTTCGTCAGGATATTCATCGAAGGCGTTCTTCGCACCTAATGTCACGGTAAATTCTTCTGTGAAGTTATAAGCCACTTCAAAGTCGAACGTGATTTCAGAACCCACTTCTTCGATTGGTAACGCTGAATCTAAGTGATCTTCAAAAATGCTACCGAAATAGTTCATGCGCGCTAAGAAACGCCATTCACCATTAGTGTGATTCGCCGTTGCGCTGTAACGTACCGCAGGAAGGTTGTCTTCTAACATGCGAATACGGAAATCAGAGATGTTGTCTGATGAGCGGTCAACCTCCGTTGAAGTCCAGTTATAAGCTAACGAGAACTTAGTATCACCACCCAGCATTTCCATGCTGTAGTTAGCGACCACATCTACACCTTCCGTTGTGGTGTCAAAATCATTCGTAAAGAAGCTGATTTCAGAGAAGCTAGACGCATCGTTAATACCTTGCGCAAGCAAAATGGCAATATCTTCGTCAGTTAACGCAATACCAGAAGCTGTACTGATACGGTCAGTAAGCTCAATGTTGTAATAGTCAGCGGTAATGAACAAACCATTATCAAAGTTGGCTACCACACCAAATGTGATACTTTCTGACTCTTCAGGTGTAAGCTGTTGCCCACCTTTAAGTTGAGATACTGGATCAGTTGGCGGTAATGTTGCACGGTCGATTAGCTGACCACCTGTACCAAACGCAGTCGTTACGTTACGTACATTACTTTGTCCAAGCGTAGGCGCTTTAAAGCCTGTTGAGAATGCACCACGAAACGCAATGTCCTCAAACGCTTGCCAACGAAATGCAATCTTTCCTTTCGTTGTATTACCAAAGTCAGAGAAATCTTCATAACGTAACGCACCGGCAAGCATGAAGGTTTCAGTGATATATGCCTCTGCATCGATGTACATAGCAATGTTGTTGCGGGACACACGGCCTTGGCTATTGGCTGCCAAGCCAGGGAAACCATTAGAGCCAATGCCAAAACCCTGTGTCGCCAGCGGACCTATTTCATAAGACGCAGTATCACCTGCAAAGCTTTCATAACTTTCGTTACGATATTGGAAACCTGCTGCCACGAACAGCGGCTCGTATAAACCAACGTCAAATGGCTTAGTGAAGTCGACGTCAAGTGTTTGCTCTGATTGCGTATAGCGACCTGGGCTGAACTCGAACGGCGTATCTGGGCCAAGTGATGGGTTGATAGTGTTGCTGATTGAAAAATCAACTTCGTTTTGACCTAAGTTTAAGCTTACGTCATAAGTGATGTCGTTATCCAACTCGCCTTTTGTACCGAATACCAATGACATGTCGGTTACTGTGCCGCCAAAGCGCGGCGTAAACCCACCTGGCAGAATTTCGTTAAACGCGAAGCAATCTGGGTTATTTGCAACTTCATTAATGTAGCGTGGGTTTTGTAGCACATTAGCACCCACTGCAATATCTGTCGGGCAGTTACCAGACATGTCGCCGGTTAAGTCACCCACAAGTAATAATTGCTCACCCGCATCATTTACGCCACCGTCATTTACGCCACCGCGATTGTGAGGGTTACGATAGTAGAACCCGCCTTCCACTTCACGTTCAGCATAGTTACCAAACATGTAGGCCTCAGACGAATTTGAGAGAGTGATACCCGCGTTAGCAAACAATTTAATGTCGTGCTTAATTTCAGGTGAACCCCATACTTGAGCAGGATCTGCCACAAACGTATTACCAGCTGCAATAAGGCCAGCGGCATCGGCACGCTGAATACTACGAGAGGTATCGTCTGCTGTACGGTATTCTGCGGAAAGGTTTAAAAATCCATTTTCAGATAACGGAAGCCCCACGTTACCTGATAGTTGGATCATATCGCCATCACCTTCATAAAACGAACCGTAACGAGCTTCAAACATGCCGCCTTCAGACGCATCGCTCAATACAAAGTTAATTACCCCGGCAATAGCATCAGAGCCGTACTGTGCTGCTGCACCGTCACGCAATACTTCTACTTGCTTCAGTGCTGACGCTGGTATTACAGAGATATCTGGCCCCTGAGCACCGTCAGAAAGACCACCACCTAAAAACGTGATAACCGCAGAGCGATGACGACGCTTACCATTGACAAGTACAAGGGTATGATCCGATGCCATACCACGAAGGTTAGCCGGACGTACTAGCGTTGATGCGTCATTGATAGGCTGATCGTTCACGTTAAAAGACGGAACCACCGTTTGCAACATAGATACCATGTCAGTGGAACCTTGCTGCTTGAATTCTTCATCGGAAATAATATCGATGGGTACCGCAGAATCGGCAACGGAACGAGGCGCTGCACGCGAGCCTACGACCGCGATTTGTTCAATATTTTCTTTCTTAACTTCTTCTGCTTCTTGAGCATGAACAGGCGCAACAGCGATAGCAGACATAGCTGCAGATACCGCTAACACGCCTCTAACGTGTTTGGTAAGTAACGACAAGGATGTATTCATAATGGTTTCCCGGGTTTTCTCTTTGGCTTTCTACGGCAAGCGCAAATAGGGTAGAGATTAGTTTATTTTTTACCTTCAACACTGACTAAATGGTTGTCAGCACCCCGTTTTTATAGACGGTAAGATACTCAAAAACAAACGATTTTTGGGAAAATAAAAATATATTTTTAGCGCGTAGAGGATTTCGTTTTTTGGCTTGTCTAATACTTAATGGTGGGAATGAAAACGTCGCCTATTCGGGCAATAGCAATTAAAAAAGCCGGTTAAAAACCGGCTTTTTAATCTTATTCTTCTTCTTTGTACTTTTCAGCCGTTTCTTTAATTAAAGGCTGTAGTTCGTTTTGTTGGAACATCTCAATAATAATGTCACAACCTCCAACAAGTTCGCCATCAACCCAAAGCTGAGGAAACGTTGGCCAGTTTGCATATTTAGGCAATTCAGCTCTTATGTCAGGGTTTTGAAGAATATCAACGTAGGCAAAAGGTTCGCCACATGACATCAATGCTTGCGACGCCTGAGAAGAGAAGCCACAACTAGGTAGCTTAGGTGAGCCCTTCATATAAAGAAGAATTGGGTTTTCACCAATTTGTTCTTTGATGCGGTCTAACGTTGATTGGTTTTCAGTATTGTCCATAGGATCCTCTCGGCACAAAAAGTATGGTAGCTAAATGGGAACATACAATAAAAAATTCAAGGTGTACGGTAGCATAAAGATTGCTATTCGGTCTTTAAATTCATAAGTATTGTCTTACCACCTAAAATAGTTTGAGATTATGACGTATATTGAGTGATCTTAAATGCAGCCCTTCTACTAACAACCCTATGTAAAGTAAATTTAATTTTAGTTCTCGTTGGTCATGCCTTGTAGGCCTACCCAAGACTATTATTCATAAATTTGTCATTGAGTTATGGGAATTAACCCCTATATCTTAGCTGTGCGTTTGTTATGATAGGACGCGCTTGAAAGAATTTATTATTAATTTGCACGGAAACTGAACAGGCTTCGTGCGAATTAATCTTAGTAATACATATTTAGCAATCATGGAGACCGTCATGGCTTTTGAACTACCAGCACTACCTTACGAAAAAAATGCTCTTGAACCGCATATCTCTGCAGAGACGTTGGAGTATCACTACGGCAAACATCACGCAACGTACGTCACTAAGTTAAACGGCTTAGTTGAAGGTACGGATATGGAAAGCAAAAGCCTAGAAGAAATTATCAAAGCTTCTGAAGGTGGCGTTTTCAACAACGCAGCGCAAGTCTGGAACCACACATTCTACTGGCACTGCCTATCGCCAAATGGCGGCGGTGAACCATCTGGCGCGCTTGCAGATGCAATTAATGCTAAATGGGGCTCGTTCGCAGACTTCCAAGCAGCGTTCAACGACAAAGCAGTGAATAACTTTGGCTCAAGCTGGACATGGTTAGTGAAAACAGCCGACGGTAGCTTGGACATCGTGAACACAAGTAATGCGGAAACGCCAATTTCTGGTGACGATCTAACGCCAGTACTTACTGTTGACTTGTGGGAACACGCTTACTACATCGATTACCGTAATGCGCGTCCTAAGTACCTAGAGAACTTCTGGGCACTAGCAAACTGGGAATTCGCTAGCAGCAACTTTGCATAAGCAAGGTTGAATAGACTAATATAAAAAAGCCCGCTCTCGCGGGCTTTTTTATGCGTAAAAATTATTCCATCGACTTCTTTGAGCACAATAGAAGAGATACCCCGCCAACAGCCGAAAAAATGGCTGCGGTAAGGAACGTCTCGTAAGCGTTAGTGCCTTGCGCCCACTGCTGGCCTGCCATGTAGTTGCCAAATGCACCTCCAAATCCAAAGGCGACGCTAATATAGACTGCCTGCCCCCTGCTGTGAAATGCCTTGGGTAAGTGTTGATGAATAAAGTGTACTGACACTGCGTGTGTTAAACCAAAGCTTAACGCATGTATTAATTGGCTAAGAATAATCACCGACGCAAAATGGGGATACGCAGCCATTGCATACCATCTTAAGGAGGTAAGCATGAGACTAACAAAAAGTAAATTCCATACACCAAACCGTCCAATAAGCCGATTGGCCAGTAAAAATATACCTACTTCAGCCAACACGCCCAACGCGATAAATAGCCCTGTTTGCTGACCGCTGTAGCCTAAATCCCTCATATAGAGCGCAAAGAAGCCATAAAATGCACCAAAGCTAATTTGTAGGCATACCGATGCGAAAATGAACACGGCAAATGGCTTTTGTTTTGCATATTTCCAAATGCTACCAATGCTTTCTTCGACATCGGGCTTGATTGTTGGCGCCGTGATAAAAAGCGCACTAATAAACAGTAGTGCCAACACACCAACACTGACATAAATAGGCGTGTCTGTTGGGTAATAGTCTAATGCTTTGCCAACTCCAACCGTTAAACAAATGAAACCAACACTTCCCCAAAGCCTTATTTGACCATAATTAAACGCCGTGTTTTTGACCGACTGCATAGTGATCACCTCTAATTGAGGTAAGACTGCTGTCCAAAACATCATCATTAAACCAAACGACAGGGTAAGCCCCCAAAAGCTGTCAAAAAAGAAGACTGAACTGAATGTGAGTACAGTAAGTAAGGTGCCCAGACGTAACACACCAACAGCGTTCCCACTCTTGTCTGCAATACTGGCCCACATCCCCGGCCCCAAGATACGGGCTAGTGTAATAACGGCAAACAACTCACCGATTTCAGCGGAAGAAAAACCGCGACCATCTAAGAAAATGCCGAGATACGGGACTAAAACACCCAGCTGACCGAAGTAAAGCCAGTACGTAATGGCTAGAATGAAAAGTGATTTATTCGTGTTTAGTGACAACGCACAGCTCCGTATGCAAAAAAGCCACTGCTTGATAAGCAGTGGCATTCATTATTAGATGGTTATTTGACGTTAGTCTACGTGACCTGGGATCAGCGGCGTAGCTGATGATACATTGGCGTTCTGTGCTCTGTGGCGCAGTAAGTGATCCATCAAAACGATGGCCATCATTGCTTCTGCGATAGGTACTGCGCGAATACCGACACATGGGTCATGGCGCCCTTTTGTTACGATCTCTATTTCTTCGCCTTGCGTGTTTATGGTTTTGCCTGGCACTGATATGCTAGAGGTTGGCTTTAGCGCCATGTGACAAATCAAGTCTTGGCCGGTAGAAATCCCTCCTAAGACACCACCAGCATGGTTTGTCATAAAGCCGTCAGGGCTGAGCGTGTCTCTATGCTCACTGCCTTTTTGGTTAATGACATCAAAGCCGTCTCCAAGCTCAACACCTTTGACCGCGTTAATTCCCATCATGGCATGTGCAATGTCAGCATCTAACCTGTCAAATACGGGTTCACCGAGGCCAACCGGCATATTCTTCACCACCACTGACACTTTCGCACCGATGCTGTCACCTGACTTTTTCAGATCGCGCATGTATTCATCGAGTGCTTCAAGTTTGCTCTCATCAGGGCAAAAGAAGGGGTTCGTGTTAGTAATTGCATGGTCAATGTTTTCTGCTTTTATTGGCCCAAGTTCAGATAAATAGCCGAGGACTTCTATTCCATGTGTTTCTTTTAGGTATTTCTTTGCAATACCGCCTGCTGCAACACGAATAGCGGTTTCACGCGCAGACGAGCGGCCACCGCCACGATAGTCTCGCACACCGTATTTTTGGTCATACGTGTAATCTGCATGCCCGGGACGAAATCTGTCTGCAATATTGGAGTAGTCTTGGCTGCGCTGGTCTTTATTCTTAATAAGCAAACCAATGCTTGTTCCTGTCGTTTTCCCTTCAAACACGCCAGACAATATCTGTACTTCATCATCTTCGCGACGCGCGGTTGTATAACGTGAGGTGCCAGGTTTGCGTCTATCTAAGTCGCCCTGCAAATCAGACGCGCTTAATGTTAAGCCCGGAGGGCATCCATCGACCACACCACCAATGGCTATACCATGGCTCTCACCAAACGTAGTTACCGTAAAAAGTTTTCCGAAGCTATTGCCAGACATAATGTATTGCTATTCCTTACTGGTAAAATATTCTACTAACGTGGCTTTGTTCACAGCAAAAATACCTTGGCCGCCATTTTCAAAGCTCAGCCATGTTACTGCTAACGCTGGAAACCTTGTTTCCATATGCACTTCGCTGTTTCCCACTTCGACAAATAACCACCCTTCGTCACTTAGGTAATTCGGAGCCTCACGAAGCATGGTTTCTACTAAGATTAAGCCATCATCCCCTGCTGCCAATGCAAGCTCAGGTTCGTGATGATATTCATCAGGTAAATCCGCCATATCTTCCGCATCGACATAAGGAGGATTTGACACAATTAGATCGTACCGCTGGCCTTTTAAATTAGTGAAAAGGTCAGAATGTATAGGGTATACGCGATGACTTAATTGATGTTCTTGAATGTTAATATCGGCCACTTCCAATGCATCGGTACTAATATCAACGGCATCGACTTGTGCGTCTGGGTAGGCATGTGCGAGGGCAATAGCGATACATCCGCCGCCGGTACACATATCCAAAATGTGAGCTGGCGCTTCATTTACGAAAGGAGCAAACTCGTTTTGAATTAGCTCTGCGAATGGAGAGCGAGGGATCAGCACCCTTTCATCAACATAAAACGGCATACCACAAAACCATGCTTCATTTGTAATATACGGAAGTGGCATTCGTGTTTGAACGCGTTTAAGTACAAGTTCGGCGACTTTCTCTCGTTCACTTTTAGTCAGTTTGGCGTCAAGTAAGCTCTCACCAACGTGTTCAAGGATAGGGTGAGAAAGATGAAGCGCCTGCATAACCAAACTGATGCTTTCATCCCAAGCGTTATCGGTACCATGACCAAAATAAAGACCCGCATCGTTAAAACGGCTGGTTGCCCAACGAATCATGTCGCGTAATGATTGAAGGTCTTCAATCGCTTCTTCTAGATAAAATTTGTCCGTCATGGGGTTTGGGTACATCGAGAATTATAAAACTGGTATCATACCCAAAGAATGCCTCTGCGCCCACGTTAATTTGCATATCGGTTAAGAATGAAAGCATTTAAAAAAGAACTAAAAGCCATGAAAACGCGAAGCACGAGTGAACCTGAGATACAGGAAGAGCGCTTCTCGTTTGCTGATGCGATGAAAGGGGTAAAGCCACTTGTTCAAGACAAAGTTCTCCCCAATAAACGTGTCGAACTGAATAAAAAGAAGCATAAAGCAGCATCGAGCGGGCTAACGCGAAGCAAGCAAGTGTCTGCGACGTTTACGTTTTCCGATATGTATCAAGCCGCACTGCCAAATGAAGGCCCGGTGCGCTATTGTCGAGACGGTGTGCCAACACATGTATTGAAGCAACTTCGACGGGGCGACTACTCTCCCGAACTCATGCTCGATTTACATGGTTTAACGCGAGAGTTAGCAAAGCAGGAAATTTCAGCGCTACTTTATGCCGCTAAGAAAGAGTCGATACATTGTGTGTCAATAATGCATGGATTTGGTCAAGGTGTGTTGAAAAACGCATTACCGCATTACCTCGTTCAGCATCCTAGCGTCAATGCCTTTCATCAAGCACCATTAGAATATGGAGGACAGGCGGCACTTCTTGTACTTGTCGACGTGCCCTCACCTTTTGACAAACAATAATGCTACTTCTCTAGGTCTGCGCTGTTGTGCATAAACAGGTAAGTGTAATACCCCATCATCGCAACGATAATAAAAATACCAAACAGTGAGCCCCATACCACAGGATCTTTTAACATAGTCCAAAACATAATCATGCTCCTCATTAAAATCTATATACGTATTTTAAATAACGGTGTGATGACAGCTATGATCTAGATCAACTCTCTTCATGCGCTATAGCGTCTGTGTGCTGTACATTGATCTGAATCAATAACTCTGGACAGTTACAACATAGGCTAGCTTTCAATTTACTCGTGGGATATCCTTTTTCTTTTATTTTCGAAGGTATAAAAGCTTGAACCGACATAACTATAAAGCGGCATTACTGCTTTGCATCGCAACGCTCTCGACATCAACGTACGCCACAGTAGTCGAAGTACGCACTGTAGAAGGTGACTTTCAGGTAAACCTATTCGACGAAGCGACACCTCAAACGGTTGAGAATTTTTTGGAGTATGTGAATTCAGGTGCGTATGCCAATAATACGGTTCACCGCAGTGCAACTAACTTTGTGATACAAATGGGCGGGTTTGCTTATAACGGTGCTTTTCCTCCAGAGCCCATCAACACAGGCTTAGCGGTAAGTAACGAGCCCGAACTCTCAAACGTTCGCGGTACGATTGCCATGGCAAAAATAGGAGGGAACCCTGACAGCGCAACCTCTCAATTTTTTGTAAATCTGGGCGATAACTCCGCGAATCTAGATGTTCAAAATGGTGGCTTTAGTGTTTTCGGCCAAGTGATCGGAGACGGAATGGAGGTAGTCGAGCGTATCGCAGACCTACCACGATTCAACTTCGGCGCACCTTTTGAAGAAATACCACTTCGAGATTACTCCGCAGCAGATGCCGGCAACGGTGTTGTACCAGATGACGACAACGTAGTGATTATTACTGATATTGTTGTTATTGACAGTGCAACGGTTACAAACCCTGATTTGAATCCTACGCCCAATACCTTAATAGATGCTCAACCTCCTACACAGCCTTCGACAGGCAGCAGTGGCGGTGGCGCGATAAACGTGCTGTTTCTGTTAGGCCTTGGTTTAATCAGTGTGGGTAGACGTTTGTCTTCACGAAAAACAAAACTATCACGCCGGTAGTAGGTGTGTAGACCGAAATATTGCTCACAGAAAAAAATGAATCGAAATAAAGCAAAATAGTTATTGCAAATAATTCTCATTTGCAATAAAGTTGTTCCTGCCTGTTCGACGTTGAGCGAAATTCGGTCTTGGTTTAGCGTCGCTAAGGGAGTAGACAATCGTCTACTCCCTTTTTTTATCTCAAGTTCATGTTAAGTAAACAACTTCATGAACCAGCCTTTTTGAAGGTCTTCTTCGCATGTTTTTAGCTGATTAGCATAACGAAGGGATCGGGCCTTAACTTTAGCCGCTACCTTTTTTAACCATGGCTTTCTATCGTACGAACGTCGCTTATAGCCGCCCCATCCTTCGTGATAGTTAAGATATTGCGCGTAAGCATCCCATTTTGAAATACCATTTACTTTTTGGGTTTTATAGATAAACCAGCCCATAAAATCGATAGCATCGTCGAAGTCATCGCGGTCAGCGCCACTGTTATCAGTTTCACGCATGTAATCTTCCCACGTGGGGGTTTTGGCCTGTGAGTATCCATACGCAGAGCTTACGCGCCCCCACGGTACGAGACCAAAAAACACGTAATCTCGTGGCGGTAATGCATCATGTCTAAATGAACTTTCCTGATACATCATGGCCATGGGTACATGTATCGGAACGCCCCACTTATCTCTGGCATCGGCTGCTGCGTCATACCAGTCCTCTTTTTCGTAAAATATTTCACACAAATTGCTGCTATTTTTAGGCGGCGTGGTTGCACACCCTGAGATGAATAGCGGAAACAGGACGACCAAACTTGATAAAAAAATAAACAATTTTTTGAACTTTTGATTCATACGGTGTCTTACATATAGTTCTAGTAAAATGTGTGTTTCCCTGGAACCCCTTCTATGCCTAACATTATGTTAGGCATTTTTTTTTGCCGGAGGCTCAGAGAAATACGTTTTTATAAACGTGTCGAAGTCCTTGGTATCAGCTGTTTCAATGTCTTGCTGGGCTTGTAAAGAGCGCTGTGCTGCATCCGCGAATTCATTGGCAGTAGTGTACCGATATTCCACACTCTTCATTTGTGATTGATAGTGCTCAGCAAGTTCTAACCCCAAGACTCCATTGTCTTTGTTATCTTTTAACAATGCGTCCATTATTTTGCCTGATGGCGTTAACGACGGGTTATTCACTTTTTCTCGCTCAATATTTACTGCATCAGAGTAGCGCGTTGTCTCATTGGCAAGGTCAAGCAGTTCAGCCACCTCAGTAAAGGTGTCGAATAACGATGTGCACCAATCTCGCATACTAATCATATCTGCATTCGAGGATAACATAAGCTCGGGATTTCTTCCCTCAAGCACAACACGATTCATGTTGTCTTTTGCTTCATTAAGTTGTGCCTCATCCAAGTCGCTACTTGGCATAAGTAAACAGGAAAGTAGAAACACATCGAGAAAGTCGAATTGGGTTTGCGTAATACCAATCGAAGAAAATGGGTTTACGTCAAGTGCACGCACTTCGATATAGCTTATCCCTCGTCGTACCAATGCATCGGTTGGTTTTTCCATTGACTTTGTCGGCTGCTTAGGGCGAATAGGTGAGTACAACTCGTTTTCAATTTGCAGAATATTTTTGCTTAACTGTTGGTAATGCCCACCTTCTCCTGCAGCAAAGCTTTCAAAGCGCGCCGACGGCGTCTCCATTGCACCACGCAGCAACCGAACATAGTTATCAAGCTGGTTATAACAAATTTTAAGAGAAGATTGTTCAGCACTGGTATACCCCAAGTCGCTCATTCTCAACGACGTAGCGTACTCCATATAGTACGTGCCTTTACCCACTTTTTTAAATGGAAGCGCATGTTCTTTGCCGGTTAAAAAAGAACCACATAACGCGGGCGAAGCGCCATATAAGAAGGGAATAAGCCAACAAAAACGACGATAGTTCCGAATAAGCGCGAAATAGTCCGCTGATGTTTGGTCCTGACTGTGTGTGTTGCCGTGTAACAACGCCCATTGCTTCCAAAAGGTATCTGGAAATGAAAAGTTAAAATGCACGCCGGCTATCGCTTGCATCATACTGCCATAGCGATTTTTAAGCCCTATTCGGTAAACACGTTTCATTTTACCCACGTTCGACTCGCCAAAATAAGCAATAGGAATATCAGCTTCATCTTCAATAAAGCACGGCATACTCATTGGCCAGATTTTTTCATCGCCTATATTCTCAATAACATAGCGATGAATGTCTTCTAACTGTGAAATCGTTTTTGAAGATGCATTTTCCGGTGGTGTTATAAACTCTAACAATGATTCTGAAAAGTCTGTTGTGATGCAATCGTGCGTTAATGCCGATCCTAACGCCTGAGGGTGCGGAGTCTGCGCTAAAGCACCTGATGGCTTGATTCGCAGGGCCTCTCTTTCAACGCCACGCTTTATATCTTTAAGCGCAGTGAGAAACTCGGGCGATTTAAGCGCATCAATGCGCTGTTTTAGACTTATTGATTCTACGGTCAAAATTTATTTCCATGGAAAGATTGTTCCCCTCGTTATGGGGAGCAAGTAGCTAAATTCAAGTCACACACGGGCGATTATCAAACGCCCAAGGTCGCGCGCCAACCAATCAGTTAAGCGCCTTTCTTTCGTTTGTAGTTATCGATAGCGAAACAATTGGCATGTTCAATGATTTGAGCTGCCCTTCGATGGCCGAGTAATCCCCTACCACGATTATTTGCATAGTATCAGTTTGCAAATAGGTCGCTGCCAGCGCATTGATTTCCTCAATCGATATATCTCGGATAATGTTAAGTTGCTCGTCGCGATATTCTTTTTCCAAATCGTAACTATGCAATTGACGTAAAAACCGTGCTTTACTTCGAGGTGTTTCAAACTCTAACGCATCGCCTAACGTAAATGCATTTCGCATAAAGCGCAATTCATCATCGCTAACACCTTGGTCAATATACTGCTGCATTTCGTTAAAAATTTCGCTGATGCCTTTTGCGGTATGTTCTGCGGTCAAGTCCGTACTGACTTCAAACCACCCCAGCGTTTTTCCTCCAAGAAAGCCACTGTTGGCGCCGTATGTAATACCCTTATCTTCTCGTAAGTTAAGGTTTATTCGGCTATTAAACCCGCCACCTAAGGGGAAATTCATTAAACGTGTTCTAAAGTGGTCCCCAGTAACATCAAAAGGTAATGAACGCTGAACAATGTAAACAACTGACTGAACCGCGTCAGGGCTATCGACTACATACAAGGTGTTATCTTTGTATTCCGGAAAAGGCGCATACTCTGGAAACGCATAATCGTCTCCTTTCCATTGCCCAATAAAGTCTAGCATAGCCGTTGCCTTAGTTTTATCTAGACTGCCTACAATAACGGCACTGGCTTTCTTTGGAGAATAGTATTTGGCGTAAAATGTTTTAACATCCTCTAAGGTAATTTGTTGAACTGACGCAAGTGTCCCCTCATCAGGCAAGCTCACCCGATTATCTTCTCCAAAAAGAATAAGATCGCGTGCTCGTCTTGCTAAACTCGACGGCGTTTTCGCCTGTTGCTGTAAACCTTGTATAACGCGCTCTTTCATGCGTACGAAATCATTGTCGTTGAATGCGGGGTTAAACAATTTCTCTTTAAGCAAGGCCATCGTCGGTTCAATATGCTTTGTTAGCGATGAGACATAAACTTGCGTGTAACGGCCCGAGGCACTAATGCTTATAGCGCTACCTAGTTTCGCCAGTTCATTCGCCAACGCTTCGTTACTGTAATTAACCGTTGCTTCATTCATCATTAAACCCGTCAAGTAAGCCGTTCCCGCTTTTCCTTTAGGATCTAATAACATACCACCGTCCATACTGATGCTTAACGTTACCGTTGGCGTTTCGTTGGTGGTAATACCGAGAACTGGCATGCCATTTTCAAGACTAGCTTCCCAAAAGTCGGGGACTTTAACGACAGGCGCTGGCCCCGCTTTCGGCATAATCGTTCTATCGAAATCTGAGGCAACAGAGGCACTATATTCACTCTCAGCATGTTCAATATGTTCAATGGTTCTTTCCGGGCGTTCAAACGTAGGTGCTTTAGACGCTAACTCTGGCTGCCCTTTAGGAACAACACTCAACACAATACTGTGCTTATTTTTTACGTATTGATGGTAAACGCGCATAATATCTTCTGCCGTTACCGCATTGTAGCGTGCGATATCCTCTGCCACTAAATCAGGGGTACCATGAAACGTCTCGTTTGCCGCAAGGGCAGATACCTTCCCTGATACACTTTGCAGACCATATACGGTTGATGCCTCAATACTTGCTTTTGTTCGTGTAATGTCATCTTCCGTGACGCCTCGGCTTTCAAATTCTTCAAGGGTCTTTTCTATTGCACCTTGGAGCTCACTTAGCGACGTAACCTTTTCAGGGTTGGCAAGCGCTAGCAGCTGAAACTCGCAAGCTAACTCACGACATGGGTGTGACACCGCAGCCTGTACTGCCATTCCCTCTTTCACTAAATTCTTATAGAAAAGCGACGTCTTCCCGCCACCTAATATATCTGATAGTACGTCAAGGGGGGCTTCGTCAGGGTGGCGCGCATAAACGGTTGGAAATGTCATTTGAAGCAACGGTAAATGTACCTTGTCTTCAAGAGTAAGGTAACGTGTTTCGTCTAATGTAACCGGTTGGGGCTCGGGTTGTTTTACTTCAGGCCCCGTCGGTATCCCACCAAAATATTGGTCTATCCATGCCTTGGTTTCGGCAACGTCGATATCACCACCAATGGTCAATACTGCATTATTAGGCCCATACCAACGGGTAAAGAATGCTTTAAGGTCGCTTACATTCACTCTATCTAAGTCTTCAACATATCCAATGGTTAACCAAGAGTATGGATGTCCCTCAGGATATAATGCTTCGCCTATAAGCTCGAATCGAAGCGCATAGGGTTGATTATCGACGCGTTGGGCTCGCTCGTTCTTTACCGTCTCGCGCTGATTTTCAAACTTGTCTTGATTAACAGCATCGAGCAAGAACCCCATACGATCAGACTCTAGCCACAAGACCTTTTCAAGCTGATTGGCAGGTACAGTTTCATAGTAGTTAGTTCTGTCAGTGTTAGTGGTTCCATTTAAGTTGCCACCCGCCTCGGTAATGATTTTAAAATGCTGCTCGTCAGCCACATGCTTTGTTCCCTGAAACATCATGTGCTCAAAAAAGTGAGCAAAGCCTGACTTTCCTACTTCTTCCCGCGCGGAACCGACATGATAAGTAACGTCGACATGCACAAGTGGATCGGAATGGTCCTCATGAAGGATAACCGTTAGCCCATTTGCAAGGGTATACTTCTCGTAGGGTATGCTTACCGAGGTAGAGCTGACTTGCTCGTGTTCTGTGATGCGTTGACATGCACCAACCACAAAAAGGGTACTTAAAACTACTACAACCCGTGTAGCCAGTGTTACTGACATTGGTATTCCTTATACGTTGCCTTAATCAAGCTATTCCCCGAAGATTAACAGACTTTTTAACGCTTTACTTGTTCTAGCTTACGATGATTGTGTTAATTTGTGTGTAACTGAAATACACTAAAAGCGGTATAAGCTAGAGGATTTCATATGGATACTTCAGAGAGCGTTTTAGATCTCAAATTCGGATTGTCTCAATTAAGCGGTAATAAAACGCTATTGTTAACTCTATTGAACAAGTTTTCGGACGAATACCGTTCGTTAGACGATGACTTACAGGATTTTATGCGCAATGAACAATTCGATAATGCCTATTCGCTTATTCATACGCTTAAAGGGGTAACCGGAAACTTAGGTTTATTTGCTTTGCATCATCGTAGCAAACATGTAGAAAGCTATGTAAGAAACGAGCAGACCTTACCCGACGACTATAATGAATTCGTTGCATTGTTGAATGAGACTATTGATGCCATTGCAGCCGCTAGCAATGAAGGCAGCGCACCACCCGATGAACTAACGCCAGTTGCACAACAAGCACGAACTCAGCTTTTAAATGCGCTTAAAGCCAGTGAATTTATATCCCAGTCAACGCTCGATGGCTGGTTAGATAACATCACATTGCCAGTGGATACTCGCGCCGCAATTGAAGACGCTATTGACGAGTTAGATTACGAAACCGCGCTTGCCAAACTTGAAGGTACGGCGTGACAGCAATCCCCCTTCTATACGAAAACAATGATTTTCTCGTAATAAATAAGCCTTCAGGCATCGCAGTACAAGACGCAGAGAATAGAGCAACGCATGGGATTGTAAGCCTACTTAAGGAACAGGGAAAATACGACGAACTCTATCTTTGCCATCGTTTAGATGCTGGGACGTCTGGTTGCTTGTGCCTCGCTAAAAATGCAAAAACCGCAGCAGAAATAGGGCGTTTATTCGAAGCGACAGCAATTAGTAAGTATTATCTCGCACTGAGTAAGGCGAAACCAAAAAAGAAGCAAGGGACCATAATTGGCGATATGAAAAACCGTCGTGGCGGACAGCATATGTTGCTTAAAACACGACATGCCCCAGCCGTTACGCAGTTTGTAAGTTACTCAGCCAAGCCCGGCATTCGCGGTTTTATTGTTAAACCGTACACCGGTAAAACTCACCAAATCAGGGTTGCGCTTAAAAGTATTGGCGCCCCCATACTGGGAGACGATTTATACGCGGGCGAAAGCGCTGAACGCTTACATCTGCATGCCTGGCAACTTTCAATCCCTTTCAGTACGGGAACAATAACAACCATTGCGCCCTTACTGGAACATGGGATGTTTGCCGATGTCGAGGTAAAGGCGTGGGTAAAGGCTTTACCGTCACCCGACACAATACAATGGCCCACCTTACCTCAACAAAAAGTAAAAGCGACTGCGCCTCCTCATGACTAAGCTTCACATTGTTGGTACTGGCGCCATTGGTACATTGTTAGCCGCGGGCGCAGAAAAGCATGGTGTAGCATACGCTCGCTACCCAAAACCACACAGCACGCTACCTGAAACCGTCAATTGGAGTGGCACGAATATTGTGTCACTGTTAGCACCGGCTGCGACACCTACGTGCCTAAGTCAAGACGACGTAATCGTGTTGCCGTTAAAAGTGTATCAACTCAAAAACGCTTTAGAAACATGGTCTTCTTATTTAGAAAACCGGCCCCCCGTCGTGTTGCTTCATAATGGGTTGGGTGGCTTTGAAATCGCTACATCAATTCTTGGTGAAAACTACCCAATTCTGCTTGCCACCACAAGCCATGGTGCATTGAAAGCGCCAAACGGTAAAAGTGCTACCTACACTGGCCTAGGCAAGACGCAAATAGGGTTACCTCATCGAAGTAAAGCGTTGAAAGATGAAAAGCATCTTCCGTGGGTAAAACAAGCAACAGCGTTACTTGACAACGCGTTACCCCCGGTAGAATTCGTTGATGATATTGCTCGGGCACTGTGGCAGAAGTTAGCAATAAACTGCGTTATCAACCCGCTTACTGCGCTTAACAATATGCCTAATGGAGACGTACTGCTTAAAGAATACGACGAGATTCGACATGCATTGTGTCGTGAGTTTGCCATAGTTGCAGAGCAATACGGTTTGGTATTTAGTGTACAAGAGTTGGAAAAAAATGTACTCAGTGTCGCCTCATTAACCGCCCAAAACTATTCTAGCATGCACCAAGACATCGCCATGGATCGCCACACTGAAATCGACGCCATTAACGGTTATATCGTATCACTGGCCAATAAAAAAGGCATAAGTGTTCCCACTCATGCCCTTATGGTAGACCGCGTAAAAGGCCTCGTCCTGTAACGCTAGTACAAAGCCCTATACGCTGTTACCTTATTCCCCTTGTGTATCTTCCCCAGCGTCTTTAGACACTTGTGGCTTCATGTGTGGGAACAAAATAACGTCTTTAATCGTTGAGCTATCGGTAAATAACATAGCAAGACGGTCTATACCAATTCCCTCACCAGCGGTTGGGGGCAAACCATACTCAAGCGCACGAATATAATCGTCATCAAAATGCATAGCTTCATCATCACCTGCATCTTTCTCTTGTACTTGTTTAGCAAAGCGTTCCGCTTGATCTTCTGGGTCGTTCAACTCACTAAAGCCATTGGCGAGCTCTCGGCCACCCACGAAGAACTCGAAACGGTCGGTGATAAACGGGTTATCATCGTTTCTTCGTGCAAGAGGTGACACTTCCCATGGATAAGCAGTGATGAACGTTGGCTGCTCTAGCTTCTCTTCTGCTGTCGCCTCAAAAATCTCACATAAATATTTACCTGCGCCCCAGATACCATCAACCTCTGGCTCTTTGATATGAAGCTGCTTGGCCATTGCTTTAAGCGCCGGTAAGTTTGCTTCTGGGTCGCGGATAGCAGCTTCATCAGCTTCTGGCCAATATTTCAAGATAGCATCATTCATGCTCAAACGTTCAAACGGCTTGCCAAAGTCATATTGCACTTCGCTAGTCACGTTACCGTCGTTATCTTTAGTGGTATTTGTGATTATCGCACTGCCTAGAATATCCTCTGCTAAGGTACGGAGCATATCTTCAGTGAGGTTCATTAAGTCGTTGTAGTCGGCATAAGCTTGATAAAACTCAAGCATCGTAAACTCAGGGTTATGACGCGTAGACAAGCCCTCGTTACGGAAATTACGGTTGATTTCAAATACACGCTCAAAACCACCAACAACCAAACGTTTTAGGTAAAGTTCAGGCGCAATACGTAGGTACATATCAATATCTAGCGCATTATGGTGGGTCACGAAAGGCTTAGCTGAAGCACCGCCTGGAATCACCTGCAACATTGGCGTTTCTACTTCTAGGTAGTCACGCTCTGAAAGATAGTTGCGAATACCATTCACAATTTTGCTGCGGATCATAAACGTTTTACGCGTTTGCTCACTGGTGATCAAATCAACGTAGCGCTGACGATATTTCGTCTCTTGGTCGCTCAAACCATGAAACTTCTCAGGAAGCGGGCGAAGCGCTTTTGTAAGCAATTCATATTGTTCCATATTCACGTAAAGGTCGCCCTTACCTGATTTATGAAGATCACCGGCTACACCAATGATGTCACCAATATCAAGCGCACCATATTGTGCTTTAAGCGCCTTTTGCGTGTCTTTATCAGCATAAGCCTGAATGCGTCCAGTCATGTCTTGAAGTAACATAAACGGACCACGCTTTGCCATAATACGGCCAGCGATACTTACTTTATTGCTTTGCTCTTGCAGTGTTTCTTTGTCGAATTCACCGAACTTTACTTGTAGCTCATCAGCATAATTTTCGCGACGGAAGCTATTTGGAAAGCCATTTGCACGGCACTGTTCACGAATAGCACTTAACTTAGCGCGGCGCTCTGCAATCAATTTGTTGTCGTCGATTTGTTGGTCAGTCATAACCTTTCACTTCGTTGTTCGGTTTACAGCCCTGATTTCAGGCTGGCTTCAATGAATTTGTCCAAACCGCCATCTAGCACAGCTTGGGTGTTTCGCGTTTCTACGCCTGTTCGCAAATCTTTTATACGAGAGTCATCTAATACATAAGAACGTATTTGACTTCCCCACCCTATATCAGACTTGCTGTCTTCCATCGCTTGTTTTTCAGCGTTTTGTTTTTGCAGCTCAAACTCATACAATTTTGCTTTTAGCTGCTTCATCGCTTGGTCTTTATTCTTGTGCTGCGAACGGTCGTTTTGACATTGTACAACAATACCGGTTGGTTCGTGGGTAATACGCACCGCCGAGTCCGTTCGGTTTACGTGCTGACCACCCGCGCCAGAGGCTCGGTATGTATCAATTCGCAAATCTGAAGGATCTATATCGATATCAATGTCATCATCAACTTCGGGATAAACAAACGCAGAAGAAAACGACGTATGTCGGCGGTTACCCGAATCAAACGGTGACTTTCTTACCAAGCGATGAACGCCGGTTTCGGTGCGCAACCAGCCAAACGCATATTCACCTTGCATGCGCAACGTGGCGCTTTTTATTCCTGCGACATCACCATCAGACACTTCGATAAGTTCAGTCTTGAACCCATGCGCTTCGCCCCAGCGTAAATACATACGCAGCAACATATTGGCCCAGTCTTGCGCTTCGGTTCCGCCAGATCCGGACTGTATATCGATATAGCAATCGTTGGCATCGTTAGGCCCAGAAAACATGCGTCGAAACTCAAGCTTTTCTAGATCTTCAAGCAAGCTGTTTAACTCTGATTGCGCTTCCTCGAACGTGTCTTCGTCTTCTGCTTCAACAGCAAGTTCAACAAGCCCTTCTACGTCTTCAGTGCCTTGCTCAAGTTTATGTATTGTTCCTACAATTTGCTCGAGGGTAACTTTTTCTTTTCCGAGTGCCTGTGCCTTATCAGGTTCATTCCATACATCAGGGCTCTCTAGCTCTCGGCTTACTTCTTCTAAACGCTCTGACTTTGCATCAAAGTCAAAGATACCCCCTAAGCGCATCTGTGCGCTCACGAATATCTTTTATAGCGTTAGTAACGGGGTTTATTTCAAACATAGTCCGTATTTCTACAATAAATTAAGACCGCGAATATTATCGAATTTACGGCAATTTTGATAGCCCTTGGCTTAAATAAAAGGCGATATAACAGCCTTTTACATTTACGTTACAACCCTCTAATTTCTTCAGTAGCGATCTTCACCGTTGTCTTCTAATAGGGCTTTTTGACACGTTTTTTACCTGTATCACTTGATAAATAAAATTTTAAGCTTACACTTGTGCGCCGAATGAGAGTACAAGTGTACGCTGAATTAAATATTAGGGTAACAAGAATATCGTGTCATCAATACTAACCACACTCAGTAACGCCTTTTTTCACCATACGTCGTGGAAGGGGTATTGGGAGCCTGTCATACAGCGATTTGTGCCTGCGTGGCGCGATGGGTTTTACCGCGCTCAAGTCGCGGACGTAAGTATGTTAAACAGCACGACTGCGGCAGTTACGCTAACTCCAGATAGAGCATGGCCCATTCACCAAGGCGGTCAGCATATTGGGCTTACGCTAGAAATTAACGGCCGGTTAATCACGAGAGTCTTTACGATAGCCTCAAGTCCATCGACGTTTGAAAACACCGGTACGATCAGATTGGTAACCCGTATCAAGGATGCGGGCTTATTGACGTCTCGTATACCTGCCCTAGAAAAACAACAATGGGTGAATATTTCTGCGCCGCAGGGCGCATTTATCCTACCTCAAGACAATAAACCTACGGTGATGATTGCTGGTGGCTCGGGGATTACACCTTTTATCGCTATGCTCAATGCGCTCACCACTGATAGCGCTGGAACAGAACATATTACCCTGTATTACTTTGCTAAAGAAAATGAGCATGTGCTGAAAGACGAACTTGCGTTAATCGCTAAGACGTTGCCCTCTTTTTCTTATCACCTTTTAAACAGAACAATTCACGTTGATGTCGAACATCATCTTATCCAACACCCTAATGCGAATTGGCTGGTGTGCGGGCCAGAACCCCTCTATCGTCAAGTGCTCGATTTGGCACCAATCGCCCATTCAGACGTGTACAGCGAGCATTTTGGTGCCACTCCCATGGTTACATCGAATAACGACAATGCCACGTTTGAATTACTGCACAACGGTGAAGCATTAACAATTGCCAGTGAGCAGACGCTGCTTACCCAACTTCAAGCACAAGACATTCCCGTGACTTATGGCTGCGGCATTGGCATTTGCCATCAATGCCAATGCGTTAAAAAGAAAGGGATAGTAAAAGACACGCGTACCGGTGCGCTATCGGACAATGCAGAGCAACTTATTCAGTTATGCGTCTCTCAGCCAATGAGCGATTTGGAATTAGAAATATGAGTAAACAAAACATGACTAACTACGACAAGCTAGCAACACAACTAGATGCCGTAAAACACGAAGTTAAACAGTCTCTTGGCCAACGTGATGCGGATTATATCCGCCGCGTTATTCTTGCCCAAAGACTTTGTGAATGGAGCGGACGAATTCTAATTATGCTCGGCTTTATTCAACCCTTATTATGGATAATCGGTGTGCTTAGCCTCGCAATAGCTAAGATACTGGACAATATGGAAATTGGGCATAACGTGATGCACGGTCAATACGACTGGATGAACGATAAACATATTAACTCTCGCCGTTACGAGTGGGACATTGCGTGCGACGGGTCAAGCTGGAACCGTGTTCACAATTATGAGCACCATACCTATACCAACATTATCGGCAAAGATCGCGATTTCGGTTATGGCTTGCTGCGCTTATCAAACGATTTTAGGTGGCGAGTGAAAAACCTATGGCAATTTGCCACTTATATTGTACTAAGCGTGCTGTTTCAATGGGGGGTGTCTTATCACGAGATGGCTGCTGAACGCGTATTTTTTGGTAAAAAGAAAGAAAACAGAAAGAACACTATGACGCATAGCGAGCTAAAACGACGATTCTTCAGTAAAGGCGCTCGCCAAGTAGTTAAAGATTACGTGTTGTTTCCTCTGCTAGCGGGCCCCCTATTTTTATGGGTATTAGCCGGCAACCTTATCGCCAATTTACTGCGTAATTTATGGACGTCCACGATCATATTCTGTGGCCATTTTACCGGTGACGTACAAACCTTCAAACAGGAAGATTGCGAAAATGAGACGCAAGGGCAATGGTACTATCGCCAAGCGCTAGGCTCATCGAACATTGAAGGTGGAAATCTATTTCACGTGCTTACGGGCCATTTAAGCTTTCAAATTGAACATCATCTATTTCCCGATATTCCAGCAAAACGTTACCGCGACATTGCCCCAAAGGTAAAAGCTATATTCAAAGAACATAACATCCATTACAACACCGGTAGCTTTGCTAGACAGTACGCCAGTGTCGTAAAACGCATTTTGCGCTTCTCACTTCCCTAAACTAAAAAGGCGCAATAGCTTCCTATTGCGCCTTTTCAAATAATGCGTTTTACTGACTTATGATGTTTTGTCATCTCGCAACGCTTGAAACCCTAACCACCCGGCCATGGCACTCGCCCCGGTAAGAAAGGTTCCCCAGACCCAATCTATCAGCATGATAAACAACGAAAACCCTTCAATGATACTGTATGCCGTAAGGTTATACGCCCCATAACTGGCAACCCCAAGCAATGCGCCGTCGATACCCGCATAGAGCAAAGATTTATCTCTATTAGCAACAACCGCTAATACAAATACTACACCGCCGTACATGACATAAAAAACCAACCATGGCCATGTTTTAAAAGAGGTGCGTAGCAACTCCTCCATCTCGCGTTGATACCACTCATCAGCTATGACCCCCAACCATAAAAAATCGAGGATCGCGAAACAAACAAATATTGCAACAAGCGATAAAACAATGCTTTTTGCATAGCGAATAATGTTACGTGTCATTGTATAACCTTCCGTGAACGTGCTTCTCGTTATAGTAGCGCACCCTGCACCTAAACTAACTACATGCGCTTAAAAAAAACGATGGGGTAGCGATGAGTCCAGCGGTTATTACCAATTTTACAACCTTAAGGAAAAAAAAGTCGTCAATATTTCTTGAGTTATTAATATTCAAAGACCATTATATAAGTATCGTTGATGTATGGTGTGATTGTGTTCTATACCCAAGAAGTAAGCATCTCTAGCGTTACTCTCTCGACAGTGAATGGTACAAAAGCGTGTTTCCTTATCTGTGCCCTCATGCTGTTTTCGTTCGCCCATGCATCCACGCTTAATGTTGGCGTTATCCACGATAACGTAGGCGAACGGGAAAACTTTGCCATCATCAAAGAGGCATTTGAGACAGCACATCCTGAAATTAAGCTCAATATTAGCGGTTACCACTCAAATACTTACAAAACGTTAGTAAAAACCTGGTTAGAGACCCAAACTGGCCCTGATGTACTTTATTGGTATGGCAGCGAGCGCCTCAAACACTTTGCTCGCACTCACTCGCTGGAAAGTTTGCAAGACATATGGGAACAAAACGGTTCTGATGGTTTTTTTTCCTCTGAAACAAAAGCCATGCTAAGTGTTGATGACGTACCTTATGCTGTGCCCATTTCCTATTACCCCTGGACCTTTTTCTACAACGCCGACGTATTTGAACAGCTCGGGCTCTCACCACCTCAAACCTGGGAGGCCTTTTTAAACACCTGTGAGCGCCTAAAACAAGCAAACATTATTCCCATCAACATTGGTTACAAGGCAGCATGGCCTCTTGGCGCATGGTTTGATTACCTAAACGTTCGCCTTAATGGTGCCGCATTCCACCGTCAACTTTTACAAGGCAGCATCAGCTTTACGCATGAAAAAGTGCGTGATGTTTTCGTGAAGTGGAAATACCTTATTGACCAAGGTTACTTCCTAAAAGATGGGATGTCATTCGATTGGCATCAGCCCATGCCACTTATGTACAGAGGATTAACGGGAATGACGCTTGCAGGTCAATTTTTATCGCCGAGGATCCCAGCACAGATTCGACATAGAATAAAAATGTTTTCGTTTCCTGTGATATCAAGCGCCAGTGGTAATGCAGTAATTGCTCCTTCTGACGTATTTATGCTTCGCAAAGGCTCAACGCAACAAAAAGCGGCTAAAGCGTTCCTGACCTACCTCACTACCCATGCCGTACAAGTTGCTTACAACGAACAAGCGGGCGGGTACTCACCACGTAACGATGTTCTCATTAACAAAAATTATTTCGTTGAAACGGGCCAACGTATTCTGCGAGAAGCAGACACGCTAGTCCCTTTCTTTGACCGTCTTGCACCTGAGGCTTTTTCTACGCCAGCCATGGCCGTCATGTCAGCGTTTATGCAACAACCGGATATAGACATTGCGCTGGATAAGTTAGAAACGCTTCGCCGTAAGCATTTGGTGTTAGACGAGCACTAAATGCGTGGTTATTAACATTTTCCGTAACCTATTAAAAGTACAACAATCAGTTTACTTGCTTGTCTTTGGCGGGAAAAAACTTTTTCTTAAGCCAAACAAGTGGCAAGAACAAGACAAACCAGAATTTTTTCAAAAAAACCAAGGCAAGTGCAAACAACCCTGTTTTTGCCAATACCTTACCCGCTATTAAGCCGCCTATTCCATACGCAGCAACATCATCAATGTCTGGGTCAAATTGACTATATTTGTGGCCATCATTAAAACGCGCCATGGCTAATACTTCATCACGAGCAGCGTTAACCTCATTAAGTTGGTCCATACTGGCGATAAAATTCATCACCAAGTACCCCTGTCGACCGAGGGCCCTAACATTATAGTTCAACGTATTTTGTTCGCTTTCGCCAAATTTTATTTCTTTAGCCCAATATAGTTTATGTGTTTTTTGATCATAGTACGGCTTTTCGGCCCAGCCGATAAGCGCAATGCTTGGATAGCCCTCCTCTTCTCGCCATTTTGACTCTTCCTGCACATCCGCTTTCATTTCAGCCAGTAAGTCAGCGTAATCAATGTCTTCTACATTATCGTCTGACACATATCCATCTTCAGCATATTCTATTGTTACTCCCCAAGACGCGTTGTCTAACACTTGGTATTTCATCGGAAATAACATGCCAAGCATGGGCTCACCTTCGGGATTTCCCCACGCTTCTTCTAAAACTCGCTTCGTGTCTGCCGGTGATAGATAAAAATAATCTTCTGGCACAGTAAGACTTGCTTTGCCACCGGGTAGCGCAATTTCGCCGGTTTCATAGGTAAGTGACGCTTCAAATTCTTGCGCCCATTTTTCAAATTTTTGTTGTGCGATTGCCTCTTCAGATAAACCCACCTCTTCGATGGAGGTATTTTCTGTTGGCAATGCTTCTTGAGGATTTGGTAAATCAACTGCTAGCGCATTCGCGAAAATTGACGAGGAGAAATAAAGTGCTAACCCCATACCAAGAGAATGGTTTTTTGTATTCATGTCACGTTCCCTGTTATCTGTATTGTTATTATTTTTTTACTAGCGTAAACCAAAGTTGTAACGCGAAGCAATATATAACGTTCAACCTCAAGTACGCGGTTGCTGCTTTCGCTTTTTGTAACCAACCAAATGTAGACCGTGCATTTTGCATTAATTATCCCCCGACGTACTTTTTATAAAGCACTAGATGGCAAAAGGCGCAGCTCAGAGGCTGCGCCTTTTCATTATAACGTTAGGGCTTTTCGTCTAGCGCATATTGCACTTTTTATTGCGTTATCTTGCTTGTTAACTCAACCGTCTCTTTACCTAGATTTTTGAGTTGCTTAATGGTTTTTGCATCTGTCACCTCACCGCTATCATTTATCAGTGTATCGACTTTGCCTATCGCCTTTTGATTTGGGTTAACAATCACCCCAATGTTCTCTAACAACATACGCAATACAACTAGTACTCGCATACCGCCGAGCCCACCAGCAGACGCCGCCATAATACCCGCAACCTTTCCGCGGTATGCCTGCAATGGTTTTTCTCCCTCAGACATACGAGATGCCCAATCTAGCGCATTTTTTAGCAGCGCAGGATAGCTCGAGTTATATTCTGGTGATGCGATAAGAAAGCCATCATGAGACATTAATAACGCCTTAAACGCTAAGGCACGCTCAGGGATACCGAATTCAGCTTCTTCGTCTTCATTGAAAATAGGCATTGCATAATCGGCCAAATCGATGACGGTGACTTCTGCGCCCGCCTCTCTCGCACCTTCTGCTGCAACGTTTACAATTGCATGATTAAATGAGCCGCGTCGCGCACTTCCGGCAAATGCTAATATCTTTGTCATTATTGCTTGTCCTTAATTTAAAAAGGCCGACACACATGTCAGCCTTTTTTATAGCGAATAACGTAGTTTTACCTTACACACTACATTTTTTCTAGTGTTTCAATACCTAAGAGTGTCAAACCCTGTTGTAACGTATTGGCAACTAAAGCTGACAATGCTAAACGGCTGTCGCGAACGTTTAGGTCAATACCGTCTTTTAACATTGGGCACGCCTCATAGAACGTCATAAATGACGACGCGACATCGTACAAGTAAGTACACAATAAATGAGGCGTTGCCTCTCGCGACACCATACTGATAACTTCCTCAAATTGAAGAAGAAGTACAGCAAGGTGATGCTCTTGTTTTTCAGTGATAGTAATGTCGTTAGGCTGAGCTTCAATCGCCACATTAGCTTTTCTAAAGAGACTCTTCACACGCGTGTATGCGTATTGTAAGTACGGCGCAGTGTTGCCCTCGAAACTTAGCATCGAGTCCCAATTGAACATGTAGTCTGTCGTGCGATTTTTAGAAAGATCAGCGTACTTAACCGCACCAATACCTACCTTGCGCGCCACTTCGTTAAGCTCATCTTCGCTTAGGTCATTGTCACGTTCAGCAATCAGTTTACCCGCGCGTTCTACCGCTTCATCGAGCAATTCAACTAACTTAACAGTACCGCCAGTTCTTGTTTTAAACGGCTTACCGTCTTTGCCTAGCATCATACCAAACGGGCAGTGCTCATACGTTTGCTCTTGCGCCATAAACCCAGCTTTACGGCCAACAATCTCAGTTTGCTTAAAATGAAGGGCTTGACGGGCGTCAGTTAGAATCAGTGTTCTGTCTGCATTAAGCGTACCACTGCGGTAACGCATTGCAGCAAGGTCGGTCGTAGCGTACAAATATCCGCCGCCAGATTTTTGGACAATATATACCGCAGGATTCCCTTCTTTATCGGCGAGTTCAGGAATAAATACAACTTGCGCACCTTGGTCTTCGACCGCAATACCCTTCGCTTGTAAATCCGCGATAACATTTGCCAAATCATCGTTATAAGCAGACTCACCCATGATATCGTTGCGGGTAAGACTAACATTTAGCTTCTCGTAGACTTCTTCGGAATGCGCAATTGACACGTCAATGAACTTTTCCCACAAGGCTAAACACTGCGCATCACCACCTTGTAGCTTAACAACATATTCTCTGGCGCGATCTGCAAACCCTTCTTCCTCGTCAAAACGTACTTTCGCTTCACGATAGAAGTCTTCCAAATCAGAAAGCGCGGTTTCCGCGACTTCTTCTTGCAGCTTGTCTGACAAATGCGCTAGCAACATACCAAACTGTGTGCCCCAGTCTCCCATGTGATTCTGTCGAATAACATTGTGCCCTAAAAACTCTAGAACCTTGACTACTGCGTCGCCAATAATGGTGGTACGTAAATGCCCCACGTGCATTTCTTTTGCAAGGTTTGGCGAAGAATAGTCGACAACAATGTTTTGTTCTGCGCTTGTAGCTATTCCCAAGCGAGGATCGTTTAACGACTGTTCACACTGACTCGCTAGCCATGCATCGTCTAAATGTATATTTATGAACCCTGGACCAGCGATCTCTAACTTACTCGCAACGTCGCTCAACTCAACCGTTTCGACAATTTTTTCTGCGATATCACGGGGCTTTTGTTTAAGCTGTTTTGCTAGCGCCATTGCGCCATTAAATTGATACTCGCCAAACTCGGGGCGAGCACTGCGCGATACGGGGATTGGCGCATTTTCAACGCCCATTTTTTCTAACGCTTCAGTGAAACGGGTAACTAGTAATGCATGTATATTCATAATGATATCTTAATTTTCGCGCGTATTCGTAAACTTAATGTCAGGATAGCGCTCTTGCGCCAGCTGCAAATTCACCATTGTTGGTGCAATGTAAGTGAGGTTATCTCCGCCATCTAGAGCAAGATTTTGTTGGCCTTTACGTTGGAATTCATCAAGCTTTTTCTCGCTATCTGAATATACCCATCGTGCGGTACTCACATTAATATGCTCATAAAGCGCATCAACGTTGTACTCGGCCTTTAAACGAGCAACAACCACATCGAACTGCAGCACACCCACGGCACCAACAATTAGGTCATTATTAGCAAGAGGGCGGAAAACTTGAACCGCCCCTTCTTCTGAAAGTTGAATAAGGCCTTTAAGCAATTGCTTTTGCTTCAACGGGTCTCTTAAACGAATTCGCTTGAACAGTTCAGGCGCAAAGTTCGGAATACCGGTAAACCGATAATCTTCGCCTGCAGTAAACGTATCACCGATGCGAATTGTGCCATGGTTGTGCAAACCTATGATATCGCCGGCATAAGCTTGTTCTAGCAATGAACGATCGCCAGCGAGGAAGGTGAGTGCATCAGAAATTCGTACCTCTTTACCCAATCGGGTATGGCGCATTTTCATGCCCTTTTCGTACTTGCCTGACACTATTCGACAAAACGCAATCCGGTCGCGGTGTTTAGGGTCCATATTCGCCTGAATCTTAAATACAAACCCACTAAATTTACTATCGGTGCTTTCTACTGCACCATTTTCATGCTCTCGCCCTTGAGGCTCAGGTGCCCACTCAACCAGGCCATCAAGCATGTGATCAACGCCGAAGTTACCTAATGCCGTACCAAAGAACACAGGAGTAAGCTGGCCTTCAAGAAACAGCTCTTTGTCAAAGTCGTTTGATGCACCACGAACAAGCTCTAGTTCATCTCGCAGTGTTGAAACTAAATCAGAGCCAACCGCGTCATCCAGTTCAGGGTTATCTAACCCTTTGATGATACGAACGTCTTGAATAGTATGACCAAGCCCGCTTTGGTACAAAATAGTTTCGTCGCGATACAGGTGATAAACGCCTTTAAAGCTCTTACCGCAGCCAATTGGCCATGTAATGGGCGCACACAGGATATCGAGTTCGGTTTCTACTTCGTCAAGCACTTCTAGCGGGTCACGTATATCACGATCAAGCTTGTTCATAAACGTAAGGATTGGTGTGTCGCGAAGACGGGTGACTTCCATTAACTTGCGCGTTCGATCTTCTACCCCTTTTGCGGCATCAATCACCATTAGACATGAATCGACGGCGGTCAGTGTACGGTAAGTATCCTCCGAGAAGTCTTCGTGTCCTGGGGTATCCAGTAGATTAACAAGGTGGTCATTATATGGGAACTGCATAACAGAGGTGGTAACTGATATACCCCGCTCTTTTTCCATTTCCATCCAATCTGACTTTGCATGTTGACCTGATTTTTTACCCTTCACGGTGCCAGCTGTCTGTAGCGCTCGACCGAACAACAGCACTTTTTCAGTGATGGTTGTTTTACCCGCATCAGGGTGCGATATAATTGCGAACGTACGTCGCTTTTTAATCTCTTCTAGAAGCTTTTGTTCTGACATTAATCGTTATCTTTTCGTTCTATACGTAGACGCATTTCCAATCGAAAACTTATGTTTTCTAGGCAAATTGCTTTTGCCAAAAGACGCGTCGTACAAGCATGATGTTTAATTGCGCGGATTTTAGCATTTTACGTACGCTAACAGTAGACCAATTGATAAGAATTATCTGGGTAAATGAGACGTTTACAACCACAAAAAGAGTCGTATTCACGCGTATCAACATCGTGCCTTTTTTATCCGCTGCATTCTCCTTATGCAACGCTAACCAGTTCAGTACTATACAATTTTTAATATACTTAAGTACTTTTCTCGATTTGATACTTCTTGTTTTGTGCTATATTTTTAGCCAACGTGATAAACTATGCTCCTCATATAGGGGGTTGTGCTTTGCGTAAGCGTTCGCGATTATTTTTAAAGAAAAGGATGTTCCATGTTTAGGCTTTTGCCTATTTTCTTTGTACTGTTTGTCGGATTACATTGCTCAGTGAATGCCGAAAGCATTACTTTTGATGACAAATCAACTGCCTTAGATTTAAATCAGACTGTAGAGTTTGCGGTTACGAGCAACGATGTACTGACGGGCGATGAAATATGGTCATCAGATATTTCACGTACAAAGCGTAACGCTAACGACTATGTGCACTTTCGAGTAACCATTCAAAACGGCTACGACGTTGCGGTTCCATTGTGGTTCTCAATTGGGTTTCCAGCCATCAAAAAACTTTATGTCACCGACGGGGTGAACCGTTGGCTGACAGGAGATGCCCTGCCTTTTTCTAGCCGCCCTGTGCTGGTGCCAAATTATCATTTCCCTACCCTGTTACCTGCATCCGGCAGTCTCAAGATTTACGGCCACATGCAGGGAGAAATATTGCGGCATGACTTTTTCGTTGCTACCCCTGAATATGGGAACAACATTTATGTAGATATGTTACAACGAGACATGACCTTTTTTGGTGCCATGATAATCCTAACGGTACTTTGTTTGGTCGTATTTTGGATAAGTAAAAAATACGCATTTTTGAGTTTTGCCGTTTTTATTTTTGCGACAACATTTTGGTTTTTTCGTGTGTTTGGGTATGCCTTTAAAATATTGTGGCCTGCTTTTCCGCAGCTAAACGACATTACGTATGCAATAAGTATCTATTCTGTTTTACTCGCCTCTTTTTGGGCTTTGACCGCAACGCTTAAAAGGCCTAACAGAACTATTTACGCTTTTAACGCGATTCGTTACTCGTGTATTGCGCTTCCCTTCGCAGGCTTACTGTTATGGCAATTCGTCAGCTTAGACGCCGCACTGCGCCTTCCTGTTATTCTTTTCATCCCTTTTATGTTACTTGCGATTACCGTGCTCTATAAAGAGCACCGCTCTGGCTCGGGAACGGCAAAATGGCTGGCTGCCGCATTGTTTCCTGTAATGGCGAGTACCATTACATTAATTCTATTCGCACTGTTTGACATTAATTTACCGGTAGAGCCCATTGCCACGTTTATGTTCGGCCTATTACTGACGTGTACCTTTATGGTGGTAATGACGTCTAATTATCTATTTAAGTTGCTACAAAAAGAACGCGATGCAGAAAAAGCACTTTCTAAACTAAAAAGCGAACAAGCCGCTAAGCTTGAAGCGCTTGTGCAAGAACGAACACAAGCGTTAGAAGCGTCGAATAAAATGCTTAACGAACTGGCCCTAAGAGACACCCTTACCAACCTTCCCAACAGGCGCAGTGTAGACTTGTTTGTCGACAACAGTTTTACTGCTGATCCTCCACATAGTGATATCGCCGTAGCGTTAATTGATCTAGACCACTTTAAAGATATTAATGATACTTATGGGCACAATGTAGGCGATAAAGTATTGATTGCCGTTGCCAACATTTTACAGACCTTAAACAATGACAACTGTATAGCAGGACGATTTGGCGGTGAAGAATTTGCGATAGTTCAGCGTAGTGCATCGCCCGACAAATTTGCCGATACATTGTTGAGCGTACATAACGCAATAAATGCATTAGTGTTTAAAGCGCACCCCAAAATTCGTGTGGGGGCCTGCATAGGTTGGACGATGTGCAGTAGCACATCTCACGTTGTAAGGTCGTTTAGACGCGCAGATAAAGCCTTGTACCAAGCAAAAGATGAAGGGCGAAACCTCATTATTTATGCGCCAAAAAAATAGTTTTCAGTCACTGGGTTCACGTACTTCACAGCTTTCACCACAACCGAAGGGCGAGCAAGCGTTTAAGCGCTGACTGCGGTAATCCATTAATAAGGAGCGCAGATATCATTAACACCGCGCCGGCTAGCACTAATGGAAGTAATACCTCTTTTAGCAATACTACCGAACTTACATAACCAATAATGGGGGTTAATGTACTTATTAATACAATACGCTCAGGCGCTAGCTTAGGCCCCGCCGCCACCATAAGCCCGAAACCAAGGCCTGTCGCCACAGGACCGATATAAATTAACAGTAACCAATCATGCCATTGATATTCACTTAATGCGGGCATAGGTTCAAATGCTAAGGCCATTGCTAGCATTACGCTGCCTGCGATGACAAACTGCCAAAACACTGCTTCAATAACGCTTCCCTGCCATTTGTGAAACGATACACGTCTGATGGCAATTGCCCACAATAGCGATGCTAACAGCATGCCAATCAATGGAAGACGGGCACCAGGTTCGCCGCTAGCAAATAATATCATCGCACACCCAATCGTCGATATTCCGGTAAGCACAAACCTTTTAGAGTCCGCACGTTGGCGATACCACAAGGTGTCAATCAGTAGCATCCACAAGGGTGTTGTATAGATTAGAATACTGGCCGTCCCTGCAGGGATAAACTGTAGGCAAACCGTTATTAACCCCATAGATAAAATAAATTGAAACACTGCTACAACAAAAACGACCGCGCGATCTTGCCGAGAAAAGCGAGGAAAACGTTTTTTGGTGGCAACAACAAAGAGCAACAGAACCGGCAAGCTTAGTAGAAAGCGCAGGCAAACCATCCAAAGCGGGCTCACAGCCTCTAGCCCTATTTTCATAGCGGGCCAATTAAGCCCTAAACATAACACAGCGACCAATAACATTTTAACGCCCTTTGATTGTGCGTTGTCGATGGATGGTGTGGTAGACATTGGATATAAGCCTAAATAATATATGTATGAAAGATAACAAGGGAAAGTAGAAATGCTACTTAGTATACATTTACCGTGACCACTTCATGATCGATGCGTGTTCTTTGCCTTGCTCAGATGAATAGTAGTTTTTACGCGTTTCTATAAGTTCAAAACCGTTTTTCTTATAAAGTGAAATAGCAGAAGTGTTACTTTCCCTTACTTCTAACCATATTTCCTTGGTATTTTTCTTTGTGGCTATATCAAAAAGCGTATCAATTAATCGCTGCCCAACTCCTGTACCCCGCCATAGACGATTGACCGCGATATCCATAAGCGTTGCTTCGTCAAGCACTTCGAGAATAATGGCGTAACCGATAACACTACCGTTTTGGCGTGCCACCAAACCGTAGTACGGTGGCGTAAAGCAATCGTTAAACGTTGAAAAAGACCATGGTGAATACTGCGATTTTTTGTGAATATCGTATAACGCGTATATGTCCGAGGAAGATGACGCTGCGTTGACAAGTTCGATTTGTAAGGACATGAAGCGATTTACTTCGTTGACGATAATGCAGTTAACTGCATCCACAACGCCTTCTTTTGTGATGACGTTAACGCATTAGGTAGCGTAGGTAGAATAATAGCTTCTGATGATGCAGTAAGCGTAGTGCCTATCATAATATTATCAACCGTTAACGTTATGTCCAAATGAGAGAGTGTGACTGTCATATCAGCCAACCACTGGCTATTATCTTTTCGTTCACTATGGCTCAGCGGTTTCACCAGACTAACTTTTTCTTCAGGTGTGTGCCTAGACGTAATATTGTCGACGTTTTTTCCACCACTCACCTGGGCTCTTAATTGCGCCAATCGTGACTGTTTTTCTTCCGTAGAGATGGGCTTTCGCGCGACGTGAGCATTTTCGATTTGTAACCCATCAGCAGCCGTGCTTGCGACATCTTCTGATTTTTTTTCATTAGATTTCGATGCTGCTTCAGCTTGCGTTACCCAAGAAGTAATACCTAACTCTTGTAATACCGAGCGCTGATAATTAGATAAGAAACTCAAGACAATACCCAATCCAAGTTAAGATAACGACACATAGTGTAACGTAAAAGCCGTTTAGTTATCAGCAGGATTTGTGACATAAAAGAAGAGAGTGGCAGGGGTGGAGGGACTCGAACCCCCAACCATCGGTTTTGGAGACCGCTGTTCTACCAATTCGAACTACACCCCTAGCGCGCTGTGCATTATACGGATGGGATTAAAAAGGTAAAGCCTTTTTGCATCTATCATGCACCCTATGCTTAATAAACAATCAAAGCGACGCAATTTCAAACAAGCCGACTATTATGCGTGCTGTTTAGTGGCGTATAGTGCTGCTCTCCACAGCTGATTTGTCACATCCACAATGTTAAGTTGCTGCTCTACGTTTTGCACTACTTCACTTTGCGATATACCAGTTGCAACGGCATAAGAAACACACAAATGGAAAATGTCGTCGGCAGACAGCTCGTTAATTACTGCACAGCTGGCAACATCAAAAAAACGATTCCCCATTGCTGAGTATTCCCAATCGACGACCACCGGTGGCGTTGAGCGAAGAATATGGCTTATGTGTAAGTCATTGTGACATAGCACATAGTGCTGTGTATCTTGCTCGCTCTTTATCACTGTTGCTCGATAGGCCTTTGCTTGACCCCTTAGCGTTTCTGGCATACCAAGCTGCGCGCTTTCAATATAGTGCTCCCACCGCGCAAGTAGGTTTAAAGGGCGTGACGTTATCGGTAAGCAATGAATGTATGCAAGGGTGTTAGCAAGCGTTTTAACGACGTCGCCGCGCAAATGAGACGTGTCGTTATCTTCCCAACGCTCTACCCAAATGTGCTCGTCATCGCTCAGCCATACGGGCTCTGGTGCTACGCGCTGTTTAGCCAATTGCTGCTGCAAAACAAACTGATTAAAGCGGTCGATGCCACTAAATTCGTCACCGCCCGTCCACTTAACCGCATATTGCTTGTCGTTATCGATAAGCTTATAGACACAATTAACGATGCCTGACGGCTTTTGCTCAATACGGGCATGATGACTTAAATTAAGTGTACTCCTTAGAAGAGGAATGATGTTGTTTTGGTTCATCGTAACCTAACCATTGTGCCCGCCATTGCAAAAATCCATAAATAGAAAACCCAACATACCCTAAAAACAAGCATGAAGACAACGCCATTCCCACTTGAAAATACAAGTAGGCAGACGCTAAGTTTATGAAAAACCAATAAACCCAGTTTTCCATAACCTTATGTGCAACCATGAACGTTGTGGTAATACTCAGCATTTGGATACTAGCATCGAGTAAAAGATGATCACTATTGAATTGCGATGCAGCCAACTTAGATAATCCAAAGGCACATAATAGTAATAACGGGACAAGCAACGCATGTACTTTTTTCGGCAGTGTTCTCACTGAGGCGGTTTCGCCGCCCTTAGCGCCGTTCGTCCACTGATAGTATCCGTACGCTGCCATGACCATATAAAAGAAGTTTAACAACGCTTGAAACGGCAGTGTCACTTGCCAAAAGAGCCAGGTATAAATTGCTGTGCTTAAAAACGCACAAAGCCAGCACCATAGACTTTGTTTAGCCGCAAGATAAACATAACCCAAGGCAAAGATTACCGCGGTCCATTCTAACCCCGATGTAGCAACAATCTGTGCGTAAAAATTATCGAGGAAAGCCGCCACTATTGCGACTTCCTCGACTGCATTGCATCAAAATTTAGAAATTTAGCAACAAATATAGCTTGGCCTACTTCCTCGTGAGTGCGCTGCATTTCATTGCCCAATATTGTCATCACCTCAGTGTAGTCACCCGACACTTGCGTACTGGTGGCACTAGTCAACACATTAAGCGCTTCGTATCCATTCAGCCTATCAATAAAAGCTTGTATAGGAGGAATATATTCATTCACTAATGGATAAAGTGATAGTTCGACCATAACGTTCATAATGCGCTCCTAGAATGTGTATTTAACGGTAATACCAAATTGACGCCCGTTACCTAATTGATAATAGGGTTCGTCAAAAGCATACTCATCACGGGGATCATTGCTAAAGCCTCCAAACCCGCGAGTGTAGTACTCTCGATCAAAGGCGTTTTGCACCCACAGCGATGTTTGCCAATTATCGTTAAACCATACCACTTCTGTGTTCACCAACGTCGTACTCGGTGCGGTAACGTCGTGACCATCTGAGAAGCGATATTCATCTTTAAAATCAACATCTATTCGCCACGTTAAGTAATCAGTGAGCGCATATTCACTGAATACATTCGCTGTCCACTTAGGTGCTTGAGCCTGTCTTTGTTCGTCAATAACCGTACCATCGGCTAGCGTGTAGCCTTCAAACGTTGCACTCAGATATCCAACACTCGCACTTACCTGCCATGTATCAGTCGCAAGCCAAGATAATTCGAATTCAGCCCCTTTATTCGTGCCTAAATCAGCATTATCAATGATATCAATAAAATCTGGAGTGCCGTCTTCTCGCGTAATAACATCGAAATCACTGACCTGGGTGTCTTCTCTATCCATATAGAAGATTGCCGCTCGGGCTGTAAGGTTATCAAGTAGCATTGGACCTTTGATTCCAATTTCGTAGTTCCAATTGTACTCTTCGTCAAAGAATCGTTGCTCGTTGTTCACACGTTGGTCTTGATTAAAGCCCGCGCCTTTGAAACCGCGAGAGATACTTCCATAAAAGAAATGCTTATCGAGGTTGTAGTGTAAGGCAACTTTCCCACCCACCATTGTGGTATCAAGGTTGCGGATAAGGCCTTCACTATCTGAATAATCAAGTTCAAAACGCTCAACCCTAACCCCAACTAGTAGCGACAAATCACTGGTTAAAGCGGATTCGGTCTCTGCATATAACGCTTTCGTGGTTGGCGCGTAATCACTGATAAAGTCACCATCTGCATACGTATATTGACGCAGTAAATCTTGCTCTGATGTTTTATAAAACGCGCCAATCGTCCAGTCCGTCATGCCATCAAAAAGGGCCGCTGCATCGGAAGAAACAAACCGTACTTCACCAGTTTGCGTGTCTACGTCGCGATAATAGGCGTCAAATGAGGTGTAACCGAACGGATGAAACCCCGTAAATGTCCAATCTTCATCATAACCATAAGCGATATTGTGAGAGGCGTGCGTGGCAATAATGATAAAGTCGCCCGCGGCCGTTTGGGTGGTTGAACGCGCGCTTACGGCATGCGTTTGATGTTCATCGAACCCTGGCTCATCAGAGCGGGTTTTATTATCGTTATCTAGTGAGAATGCATCATAGCCATTGTCGATGTCGTACCAGCGATAAGAAAGCGCAAGCGTTGTGCGTTGGTCCAACTCACCGGATAAACTGATGTGCATGGCCGACTCATCAATGTTATTGGTGTCATCCCTATTTAGAAAAATATTCTCAACGAAGCCGTCACTGCGATTGTGAACGACACCGACACGGTATCCCCACTTATCGTTAATATCACTGCCGGTAGCAGCCTCTAGTCGATAGCTATTTTCTGTTGCTGCACGAAACTCAACATAGTCAGGGGCATCACTTCCTACTTCATTGCTTAGCAATTTTACGGCACCCGCTAACGCGCCAGTACCATAAAGCGTCGCCTGAGGTCCGCGATAGACTTCTAATTGCTGCGTATCAAAGATAACGCCTGCTGCAGCTAGCCCTGAAAAATCGAATTCATCAACAATAAAACTGACCGACGGGTTAATAGGCTCCGCAAACTGGCTACGCTCGCCAATACCACGAATTTGAATAAACCGGCCTCTCGATGCGCCGGTTGCAAAATTAACATTTGGAATACTGTTTAATACACTATCTACGTGGGTAGGTTGACGGCTATTTACGCGTTCTTGTCCCAAAATAGTGGCACTTGCGCCAAGTTGATCAAGCGTTGTCTGTCTGAAGTCACCACTTACGACAACACGTTCAATATCTGACATATCCTCAGATTGAGGAGCTGAAATGTCTTGTGCATACGCCGCGACTGAGCTGGCAATAAGGGAAAGCGTGAAAACTGTTTTATACATGGGATCTCTTATTCTTCTACAGAAAAAAGATCCGAATTTACGGCAGGTGATAAGGCTATATTGTGCACCATCCCTACGCCGGTATTATCCGGATCAGGTAAAAGGGTTCCCACAATAGTGGATCTCAGCCCGCAACTCGGACACCCCTTGGTAGAGTGACTAACGTAACGCTAATCACCGGGACGGAGTGTACCAGTTAGGGCAACACCGTCAAGGAAAGAAATAATTAAGCGATATTAATACGTTATAAACTGTCTTTGATGTTCAGGTTAAGGCGTCTTACTTCATCATCAGTTTGTGATTTTAGCGCCTCAAGGGTTTTGCCATGCGCAACTGGCATACGGGAATCGGTATCAACTTTGACAAAAACGATATCATCAGCGAAACAAATGGTTTTTTTCGTCGCTTTATTTCTTACTAAGCAACTGACGGTAATAGACGTTCTACCTACCGCTTTTGTTTCTAGCCCAAATTCAACAATGTCACCTTGTAATGCAGGTGATTCAAAACTAATTTCGCCGATATGCTTAGTCACTAAGCAATTGGTTTCCAATTGGCAGATGGCCCAGATTGCAGCCTCTTCATCAATCCATTCAAGCGCGCGTCCACCAAAAAGTGAGTTTGCATAGTTTAAGTCATTTGGCATTACTAAACGCCGAGAAAGAAAGCGCATTCGAATTCCTTACAATAAGTCGATATTATGTGCACTGATTACATCTCTTAATTATAACGAAATTTACAATCAATGGCGCGTAAACAATTATCATCATGGCTTTTTTCTCCTTATGACAGTATCTCTGTAAATGGGACGCATCGTCGTTGGTTAGTGATAGACGAGGACGAGGATTACTGCCGTAAAACCTTCGAGCAATTAACCCACATCGCACCATCACAATTGAAAATAGCGGCATTTGACGCCACTGAGCTTGATGGAAAAAAGCGTGCGAAATTGTTAGGCAATGAGTTTGATATTGCGGTGCTATTTGCCCATCGCGGCTTTCGAGTTGGTGATTTAATGGCGCTAGCCGGTACCGTTAAGCGAAGCGGTTGCTTTATTTTATGTTGTCCGCCGTTCACTCAATGGCCACGAACTTATATTGCTAACTCTATTTCCCATGGTTATCACTTGACATACAGCGCTTACATCGCACGCTTCATTGGTAAAATAGAGCAAGCGACCTGGATAGCACGGCATAATAAACTGACTACCTATCTTCCCCCCAATAATGTAGTAAAGGCGAACGTTGACCACAGCATCGACGCGCCGCGCGACAGCACAAATGGTAGCTTTGCTTCTGCTGATCAACAGCACGCGTATTCTGAATTGATATCACAGTGGTCGAAGGATAACGTTAACGCTGTTATCTCCGCACCACGAGGAAGAGGTAAATCGTCGGTTCTTGGGCTATTAATTGCCGCTTTAAGCCAGCAAGGCATGCGAGTATGTATTACCAGCACGTTAATTGAAAACGCTGAGCGTATATTTCACCATGCACAACAATGTAAAGGCGTAACTGTGGTTAGTGCTACCCGTGTCGTTCATACGCAAACAAACGGCAGTATTGACTGGGTCGCTCCTGATAACCCGGTATTATACAACGATGTGTTCGACGCTCTCATTATTGATGAAGCGGCCTCGTTGCCCCTTCCTAATCTTCTTACGATATTGCAGCAGCACAAAAAATGGGTGCTTAGCACAACGACCCAAGGCTATGAAGGAAGTGGCCAGGGTTTTATGCACAAATTAATGCCTGCACTTAAGAGTAGGCATTCCATATATCTTACACTTGATACTCCGCTACGCTGGTATTCTGGCGACCTCATTGAAGAATTTCTAAACGACGTTTGTTTGTTTAATACCGATACGCCTGACGACTCTAGCGACAACATGGCGCTTCTCGCGAAAGATTTTAAACATCGCGCTGCATGCGATATTACATATCGAATAGCTCGATTCTCTGACCTTTTAGAACATGAAATAGTAAGCGCCATGGCGCTACTGACCCTTGCACACTACCAAACAACCCCCGATGATGCGATGCGATTGCTAGACAGCCCTGATACAACACTGTGTGTTCAAAGGCTACGCAATGTAATTACCGGTGTCGCAGTTATTAATTATGAGGGTGGTTCAATGCTTACGTCGATTGGAAAGGCAATTGCTGAAGGAAGTCGCCGACCTAAAGGCCATCTTAGCGCGCAAAGGATAGCCCTAAAAACATTACAGGCATGCGACGCAGACAAGCTGTATTGGCGGATAAGTAGGATTGCTATCGCCCCTTCCCTTCAGCGTTTTGGGCTTGGCTCAAAACTACTTAGCCACATTACTGCTGCCGCACGTGATGCAAGTATAGATGCAGTTACTACATCGTATGGAGCTACATCGGCACTAAATCGCTTTTGGGAGACTAATGGCTTTACGATTGTCGATAAAGGCCTAAAGCCCAATAAGGCAAGCGGTGAAACCAGTGCATTAGCACTAATACCGCTATCAATGCTTGGGCATGAGGTTACAGCGCGCCTCATTAACATTCAACATATTGAGTGTAACCGGGCGCCGTTGTCACACTACGATAGTGACAGCCAATCCATTATCGTAAACAAGATACAGGCGTTTATAAGTGGATATAGGCCGTTAGAAGCGACCTGGCCCTATATTAATATTCTGACAAAGCACAACAAAGAAACGGCAAACGCAAAGGTACTCAAGCCTACTTTTACACTTCTTGATAGTAAACACATTAATATGAACGCATTGGAGCAAGTGTTTAACGTTCAAGGGAAGAGAGCGGTTACACGGTGTATAAAGAAAGAAATGTCAACGTTATTAACTGCGCTTAACAGCCCTAATTCTGTGGGATAAATTACACAATGTATCAATAGCTGCCTTTATCTACATTATGCTATGGGCATAAAAAAGCCCCCATTACGGAGGCTTTTTAAGCGATTCGATATAAAATTTAAATGTTTATACCGCGGTTTTTCGCTTTTTCTTTAATGTAAGGTTCCCAAGCCGAAGCATTTCTGCGTAGCGACCGGTCTTTCTTAGCTTCTTGAACGTGCGTATACGCTGCTCTGTAATCACCTGCATAGAAATTCGCTTCCATTAATGTAAAGTGAATTTTTGCTGGGTCATCAGCACCGCGCTCAAGCGCGTTCTCAAGGGCTTTGATGGCACCTTTGTAATCTTCAGCTACAAGACGAAGAGTACCTTCCTTTCTGTAGTGCTCTGGGTCTGAACTTTTCGCTGCAGCTTTTGCGTAAATATTAGCTGCGACTTCATAGTTCTTAGCTTGGTGATAAGCATTAGCGATAGACGCAAGCATATCAGCGTCTTCTGCTATCAAACCAGACTTAACACCCTGTTCTAACACTTTTGCTGCTTTGTAAGGCATACCATTCGTTTGGTATAACTGTGAAAGTGTTTTAACTTCACTGTCTTTCTTCAAAAAGCCTTGGTTGTAAGCGAGTTCAAAAGTAGAAAGGCCTTTCTTAAAGTCTTCAACAAGAAGATAGAAGAAACCAAGCTGTGTCCACCAACGAGGTTCCTCTGTAAAGTTACGTACCAGATCTTCTGCTACTGCAACCGTTTGAGGATACATCTTACGCTCGTAGTATGAAGTAAGCTTTAACACATATGGGTTTTTATTTGGCTCATCGTAAAGCGCGATAGCACGGTCGGCAGGCTCAATCATTTTATCTAATTGCTTAGACTCATAATATGCCTGCGCCAAACGCGTATAAACGTCTGCATCTTCTTTACACGTAAAGTCCATCCATGCGTTATACCACTTTATCGCATCTGTGTACTTATTCTCCTGCATGCTCAAATCACCTAGCAATTTAAGTGTTTGAGAATGTTCAAGATCGTTAAGTACTTTTGGCTCTACTGAATTTACCAAATATCCAAGTGCTTTGGTGCCTTGACCTTCTTGCGCTGCCAATAGGTTTCCGATAAAACGCTCAACATAGGCCTTATCGAAATCGTCTGATGAGTCAATCTCATACAACACACCCAGTGCTTCATCAACTTGGTCTAAGTTGTAAAACTCAAACGCTTTTTGAACCTTTTTACCTGTACGCTCGCCTACTAATGTTGTTTTACCCTTTTCATACCCAGGGCAAACAACAGGGGCGGATTGCGCAAGCGCTACTGGGGCACTAAGAATAGCACCCGCACCTAGCACTAAAGCAACGGCTGACATTTTGAATGTACGTTTCATCATGATCATTGCTCCAGTTTAAAGTCTAGTTGAACAAACATACCTGGTTGTCTAACCGGCTTGCCGTCAACGATCTTAGGCTTGTATTTCCACTTACGTAATGCACGACGCGCTTCACGGTCGAAAACACGCTTAGGCTCTGCTTCGATCACTTCTATGTCTTCCACACCACCAACTTCGTTGATAGTGAAAGAAAGTCTTACCCAACCTTCACGGCCGTCACGGGCTGCATCAGGTGGATATTTAGGATCGATACGTACGATAGGCGTTGCATCACCGTCTCGCTGCATAGCACCTACGCCACCGATATTCACACCAACACCACCGGTGTCTACAGCCGGTATTGCAAGGCTAAAGCCGTCTGCATCCGGTTCTGCCGTTTCCGGTTCTACAGGCTCCATTTTAGGAGGCTGCGCTGGAGGCGGTGGAGGCGGCGGTGGTACGCGCTGACGCGTTTGCGTCTGATCGTCAGGTTCCTGCATCACGATATCAATTACCGGTGCTTCAGGAACTTCATCCGCTGGACGAGCTGAATTTTCAATCAGCTTAGCCATTAGCACGAACAGGGCAAATGCAACACCAGCACCTAGCAATATAGATACAATTATACGTCCCATCTTAACCCCTTGCTGCTACCGAAACTCGGTTAACGCCTGCCGCTTTAACCTGATCCATAATTTCAACTACTAGACCATGCTTCGCTTTCACGTCTGCTTGGATAATTACGTAGTCGGTTGGCTGCTCGGTAAGCAGTCGCTCAATATTAGCTCTAACGCTGTCCGGCGCAACTTCACGTTTATCTAGCCAAACATTACCATCTTCTGAAATCGCGATGAAAATGTTTGCATTTTTGTGAAGGAACGCCTGGCTCGCATCTGGCTTGTTAACTTCAATCCCTGCTTCCTTAACGAAAACAGTGGTAACGATAAAGAAGATCAGCATGATAAATACAATGTCCAACATGGGCGTCATATCTATCTGAGCATCTTCTTCCTCGGTTCTGACTTTTCGAGCCATAATCTCTCTCTCTAATGATGTGGCAGGCTATCAACTAGCCCTTCTCTTGCCAGCTTCACTTTCGCTTCAAGACGAGAACTGATAAACAGCCCAGACAGTGCAGCAACCATTCCAGCCATAGTTGGAATAGTAGCCATTGAGATACCAGCTGCCATTAGACGTGCGTTGCTGGTTCCCTGCGTTGCCATTGTCTCAAAAACACTGATCATTCCAGTCACTGTTCCAAGTAGACCGATTAACGGACACATTGCAATGATAGTACGGATAATCAACATTCTAGCGTTTAAGTCATCTGACGCTTGAGAAATCCACGCGTCACGGATTCTATGCGCATACCATGATGTGGTATCTGCTCGGGCATCCCAGTTGGCGATGATGTTTTTCTTCACCGTTGGGAAGACCGAAGTTAAATACCAGTAACGCTCAATCATTAAGACCCACATGAGAAAGAGCGCGGCAGCAACGAAGTATAGTACGTCACCGCCGGTAGCGATAAAGTCCCTGACCGATTCAAATAATCCAATCAGGTAATTCATATTACGCTTTCTCCGACTCTGAATGAGCTGCTACGATACCTGCAGTTTGCTCATCAAGAATATGGATGATTGATTTGCTACGTGATGCAACAATGCTGTGAGTAAGAATAAGTGGCAATGCCGCTATAATACCCTGAGCCGTTGTTACAAGTGCCATTGAAATACTACCTGCCATCATACGAGGGTCGCCAGTACCGAACAATGTGATTGTTTGGAACGTTGCGATCATACCTAGTACGGTACCTAGTAGACCTAGTAGTGGAGCAATTGCTGCGAAAATCTTGATAACGTTAATGCCGCTTTCGATACGTGGAAGTTCACGTAAGATTGCTTCATCAAGTTTAAGCTCTAGGTTCTCAGCGTCTGCGTTTTTATTCTCTTGGTATACCTTAAGGATACGGCCAAGAGGGTTGCTGTCAGAAGGGTTACCTGGGTTCTTAAGCTGTGAACGCATTTTACCGCCAATAACAGTAAGCGTAACTAGCTTGTAAATACCGATTAGTAAACCAATCGCTAGCATAGCAGTGATTGTATAACCTACTGGACCACCTGCGTGATAACGCTCAGACATTGTCGCTTTTTGCTTCAATAGACCAAGAATCGCACCTTGAGAAGGGTCAGTATAAAACGGAACCATGCCAGATGTCGCATCAATAAGATCGCCAGCTGACGCTACAAAGTGACCGTCTGGTTGACGACCTAGAGGTTGAACCACTTGGTTTTCAACATCATATGTAAGGTAGCCGTCTTCGCCGATTAGGTTGAACGTACCAACACGAACAACTTCTTGCTGTGATGAACCACCGTCAAGGTTAACAACTTCTGTTGTGAAACGAACTACTTCGCCGCCTTCAGTCATTTCTTTCTGAAGTGCAAACCATAAGTCTTCAAGTTCAGAAATGTTAGGAAGACCTTTTGAATCTTCAGACATTTCAGCAAGAAACGCTTCGCGTCCAGGGAACTGAGCGCTAACAATCGATGTAGAAACACGACCGTATGCTTCAGATGAAGCTTGACGTACTACACCAAACATTTCGCCAAGTGTGCCTGTTGCTTGGTCTAGTTCAACCGCTTTATCGTTCAACGTTACTTCGTTGTCAGAAAATTGCTGTTGTAGACGGTCGCCACGAGCTTTTTCAGCTTTAAGTTCGTTCTGTGCTTTACGTAATAAAGCTTGTTTATCAGCACGTGCAGCTTGGAATTCAGCCTCACGTTGCTTGTTGATGCGTGCCTGAGACACTCGGTTGTCTTGAACTTGGTCAAGCAAATCTTTCAGGCTCTTTGCTTCCTGAGCCTGAGCTCCGGTTGCCACAACTGCAAGCGTAGCGGCGGCTAAAAGAGATTTGAATACTGGTTTCATTAACAATTACTCCGCTGCGCTAATTGGTAGTTTGATTAGGTCTGCAGGAATGATGTTATTTGCCATCTTAACTGCATCAACGACTGAAGAAACGTACTCGTCTCCCAGTTGCTCCCATACGCGGCTTTCGTTGTTCCATGCCCAAGCGTTTGCTTGGTCAAGAGACAATGCAACCAATGCGGTACGACCAAGGTTAAAGAAGTCAACAGTTACTTCTGTACCGTTGTCATCGATTGTACCTTGATAAGAATTGATCTTAGTGCCGTACTCAACTTCAACTAAGTATGCTTCAACGACTTGGCGGAACTGCTCTGAAACAGTAACGTTTGAGTTAGCCATAACATCACGAAGACGTTGAACACGCTCAAGACGCTCGTCTAAGTGAATTGGGCGATCAAGCTTGATGAACTGCTCAAGGCTGTCAATCATGCGGAACATCAATGGAACAATGCCCTGCTTGGTTTGCTCGATGCTGTCGATTTGACGTTGTAACGAGTCTATACCACGTTGCTGGTCAGCGACCAAGCTAGCAATATAATCGTTGTAGATTTTAAGGTTTTCTGTCTCATCTACCGTTTGACGATATTCAACAAGTAGTTCTTGAGATTGCTCGAACAACGTGTTGATTTTTTCTTGAGATTTCGCCGCAGTCGCATGAATTTTAGCTTCTTCTTTATGAAGATCTTCTAGCGTATCTGCAGAGACTGCGCTACCTGTTAGTGCGAATGCACCGATAACAGTAGAAGCAATAAGAGTTCTCTTGCTCATTTTGGACATAGTTCCCAACCAAATTTCTTATTTGAATCCTCGCCGCCGTTTGATAACAACCCGGCAAGGGGCGTAATAAAACTTTTACAATGTTGTTTTAGGAATGCAGTAGTAGCCTTCAAAGCTATTACTACGAACGTAGTATACTCACATGGAATACTGCGCTTAGTCAAGTAACAGGCTGTTTACACTTGTGAGTATTTTGCACATCTGTTCATTATCCACACAATTTGTATTACGTTTAACCAACCTAACCGACACTTATCACTTAATCGTTTTACTTTAGTTAATAATAATCCTGTTCGCCACTATTTTGCTTTAAACCAGCCAGTAAGCGCGTATCGCGGCTGTTGAGCAAATGGCGTGACGTACGTCACGCTGTGAATGTGTTTAACATCAAACAGGCTTAATGAGTTAAATTCTGGTGTCCACGATTCAGTGGTCCTACCATCTGGTTCAAAAAACTGCAATAACCCGCCCCAATCAGGATGCCACTCTGGCGCTAAGTTAATTACGTATGCCAGTCGTCTCCCTTCTCTTTCTACAACATCTTGATGCCTTGTTAAAAATTGACCGGGAGTATAACGTGTGGCTTGAACACTTGCGCTGGCAATATCTTCAAAACCGCTCAGTTCCCGTGCCCACGCCAACACTTCTTCACTGTTTATCCATTGGTGAAATTTACTCATCATCGGGATGGGCTCAACAGAGGTCACTAAATGTCTGCCATAAACAAAACCGACGCCTTTAGCTGCGTTCTGCATGACTTCCTCATTTACGCGCTGTTTGGTTTGCCCGTCCATGTTTCGCCATGCGGTTTCTGTAATACTGTCGTATTGGCCATTTCGAACTACTGCCATTTCAAACTTGACATCATTCGTAAGGCTTAACAGTAATTCACTGGCAAACTCTTCCTCTAAAAATGAGGTAACGCGTACTTTGCGATCATTTGAAAACTCGTTTTTTATCGCGTTTTGATTCAAGGCTTTGTTTATACCTTCAGACATAAATCTCCCGTTTTTTCTTATATTTTCTAATACAATATCATCGATATTAATTAGAAAGTTGGCTAAGCAACGCCAATTTGTTATTAATACCCGTGAATTTAACAATAATGAAAGCCAAAAAGCTATGAATCATTCTTTTCAATACAGTTGCTCTATTGACGATAAGCCAGTTTGGGTATTTGACAACCTATGCACACAAGAAGAAGCTGCCTCTATTTCTAACGGATTAAATATTAGTGCCTTTAAAAGAAATGAAGTAGCGAGACCAGATACTGCAGAGTACAAGCATTGGGTCGTTTCTCTTTCAGATGCACAAATTAGAAGCCTTCCAGTTTACGAACGAGCAATGAAGCAAATAAAGGAAATAACCGGTAAAGCGTACCGAGCGTACCGAGGGTATGTTAACTACGCGTCCTACGGCGATATGCTGTTCACGCATACCGACTGCTTACCCGAGGCAGATGAACTTACTGTATTGGTTTATCTGTGTCCCGAATGGAACATTGAATGGGGCGGTGAGACGTTATTCTACAACGCATCAGATGACTGTGTCTTTGCCAGTACACCTAAACCAGGTAGAACGGTCATTTTTCACGGTGCAATCAAGCATGTAGGCCGCCCGCCAAATCGAGTTTGCTATAGCCCCCGTTACACGCTTGCCTTTAAATTAGAACCTGCCGAATAGCACCTATAGTAACGATCATAAAAGCGCCACGTTTAACCGTGGCGCTGTTGTTCACCATCGCGCAAATCGTTGCTACAAAGGAACAATATCGAATGCGACAGTCATGCGGTGTTGTTCTGATTTGATAGGGTTAGTACCGTGCCACATATAAGAAGGGAATAGAACCAGATTACCCGCTACTGGTTTAATAGCATAGTCTTCACAAAGGGTAATATTTCCTAAATCCGGACGTCCAAACACCAACCATCCGTTACCATCCTGTTCAACTTCATCGGGCACATCTACGTAGTAAACGCCACTCAACCACCCAGCGGAATGATAATGAGATTTATGAAACCCTGTTTTTCTAAGCTTTACCGACCAAGAGCCTTTAAATGCAAACTGGGTGGACAGCCGTGATAAGAACGGATGCTTTTTCATACCAACTTGCGATGCAACAAAAGCACTAACGTTCTCAATAATACGTTCTTTCATTGTTTGAATAACCGGTGCTGGATCATCAAACAAGTCTTCGAAAGTCTGCGATCCATGACGCAATGATTGCCCGATAGGGTGTTGCTCATTGTTGTGTAGGGTAAGCAAATACTGCTGTAACTGACGGTTAAATGCTGCATTGATGTTCTCGTCTGCATATAACGCATTGGCATAAACAAACGCGTCATAATTACATAATGCAGCATAGTCAGGATAATTGCCCTCCAGTCGCAATGCCGTTGAATACAATGTCCAAAAGCCTTGATTGTCAGGTGCCAGTTTACAACATGTCATAAAGCATTGTTTTGCTTGCGCAACACGATTAAGAGATAAAAGCACATACCCCTGCTCAATTAATAATGGCAGTGGCTCCTTTTTCATTACCTGAGCGTATTTGCTGCAAATTTCCAATGCCTGTTCATATTCACCACGTTCTCTCAAAACGCGGCTGTAATAAGGTGCAGCAACCTTGACGATGTCTCGCTGCTGAGTATCTAATAACGTCTTAAGCCACGGCAGAGCATCATCGAATTCGTCAATATTTATTGATAAATCACAATAAAGCAAAATCAAGTCTGGTGATGTGATATTCAAACGCTCTTTTAAATACCGGAAAGGATCGTCATCATTTTGTGTCCACAGGTAATGGGCTAAATCGTGATGAAGCCCCCTGTGCTGGGGAAACGCCCCCACCCCTTGTTTGTATACCTCAATGGCATCATTCGACGCATTATTAAGGGCTAAACATGCCGCTAAATTTTGATAGATATCCGGTGCTGCTGCGCCTGCTTGCAGTGCTCGCTGATAAAGACTAATAGCCTCATCTAACTGTCCCGCAGTGCGTTTGATGTTCCCTAAATTATTAAGCGCAATAACATGAGATGGCTGGTCGCTCAAAACCTTTAGTAACTGACAGGCTGCCTCCTCAATATCATTTAACTCAACACATAATCCAGCGTACGCAATACGGGTATTTAAATGCGAGGGGGCAACAAGCAATAGGGAATTGAATAACGATTTAGCGTCGTCAAATCGTTTCGCCGTCACTAGCGCTCTTGCCATATTATATTCGTAGTCGAAATACTTTGGCCTTATCGCTAGTGCTTTTTTGAAATACATTACGGCTTGGCGCGGCTCATTTAACTCTACCATTAAATTCGCTAGTGAATTCAGCAAGTCGGGATGACCTGGGAACCGCTTTATGCCTTTTTCAAAAACGCTTTTCGCTTTCTTTAATTCTCCAAGCTTTCTTAATGCGCCGCCGTAAATTTGTGGTATGACTGCGTCGACTTTCTGCAATGCAACGTTTTGACCAAGAGAGCTTACGACAAACTCATAATGTTTAGCTTGATACGCTTGGATAAGCTGCGGAATAATAATTGATGGATTGGCGGACATTATTTATAAAACCTACTATCTATATTTGCAAGTACGCCGAACGACGAAGACCAAGTGTTATACTTGCGCATGATATCTTTGATATCGCTCCTTTCTGCTGTCGTTAAATGAGGGTTCCATATATCGATGATTAATACCGCGCGCTGCTTATCTGATTCATTTCTTGCGCTATGCTCGTAGCTATCATCAAACAAAAGCGATTTACGCTGTTCATCCCACAACACCGTCTGCCCCCCTACGGTCAACGACGCATTTTCATTTATCACAAGTGGAATATGAAGTGTCCACTTAATATTGGAAATACCAAAGTGCGGAGGAATAACTGCGTGTGGTTGAAGTACAGAAATTACAACTTCAGGAGCATGAGGCGCACAGTTGGCGATGAGGTCACTCGTGAGAGCCTTTTTGCACGCAATAGGCAATTGCTCACCTGCAACCGTTAATTTGCCGGCTTTTATTAAGTGAACGGACGTCCAGTTCTCTTTTAACTTATTCCATTGTTCGGTGTTAGGTGCACCGCCTATCGTATCTATATAACGTTCTTGAGCAATGAGCGCCATGTTACACAATAGTGACCTATATTCAGCTATCGTCTCAACAAACTGCTCTAGACCTTCAATGCTTTTGGGGTCAGTAAATGGGGAAGATGGAAGGTTTGGCACGAAAAAGAAATTTGGTTGCTGTTGCACCTTGTCGAATTTTTTTGGCATTGTGCCACACAACATCTCGACAGCATCACTTACCCGCTTGCTACTTGGTATGCCATGGAGCATTTCATAAAGCGCCCTTCGCGATAAATTTGCTGCATTACGGATATGCGTTATTCTATTCTCTGAAAGGGTGTCGATGGAATCGGGGTAAAGAAAGCTTTTATCTTCGGCATGAATGTCTGCATAAACATTGAGTGCGTCAGAATACGCTTGTTTAGCAAGATAGCTGGCAATTTTATCTATTTTAATTTTTATATTAGACATCGATATACAAATAAGGGGCTTAAACGCCCCTTATCTTAAATCATTGCTAGCAAATTTTACAGACTAACGCCCGTCACCGCCGCCTGTTGAGTAAGTACGCTGACTACGAAACCAGCCCTCTTTTGCCGTTTCTTCCATTACCTCACGCTCTTCAACCGTATAACACACGCGTGACATGCGGTTAGAGCCAATCTTTTTCTCCATTTTACAAACCATTCCATCATCGCCTTCAGCGTTAGTTTGATTTGCATAAGACTCACTTTCACCACTGTTAGTTGATGAGCAAGCTCCAAGAGAAAGCACTACAGAGAGCGCAAGTAATGAACGTGTTACTAATTTCATCCGTGTTATCCTTTAGTCTAATTGTTATGAACTAACTTACCATAAGTTGTTGGCATTTCTCTAATCCATTTTGTAAGTAACCATTTATTTGATGACACTGTCGTTTCACCTGCGTGGTAACTTTTAAGCAATACATTATTATTTTTATCTACATTAGTAAATATCAACACACTCCCCGCTTGTGGTTTTATACTCTTACCAAGCTTAGGAAAGATTGTTCTACCACCGTCATTGACGGTATTCAAATATATGAGTGCGGTTTGGCAACGCTGACCGCCGTCGTTGTAAATTGCACAATCGGCATCTACTTGAATCGCATCGTAATGGCCTTTGTATTCTTGGCCGGGCGAGTAGCGAAGCAGGTTTAAGTATTCGCCATGACTTTCTCTTGTTTGGCTTATTGTTGCAATAAGCCTATCGACTTTTCGAACATGCCAATCGCAATGGTTTGCGGTTATCGGTGCTACATAGCTTGTACGTATTTGGTCGTATTTTCCCTCTCCTGTTTGCGGGTCTACCACCATCGAAGGTCTCAGTAGCGCGCTAAACCGAGTAACGAAATATGCACATTCAAATTCTGACAATACATCAAAGTATTGCGTAACAGGGAGTAGTTCATCAACGACATCGGTAGAAAAGGTGTCTTTTCCAAGGCCTACCGTCACTGCGTCGACGATATCCGAGTCACTGCAATCGCTATACGCTTTACAACACCACTGGTGAATACCGAGTTGCTCACAAATGTTCGGGCTGACGGCTTTAAGCCAACTGCTTACCATTGAGAATGGTTTACTTCCGGTAGATAAATATGAAAGGGCCACAAGCGATGCCTGGCTATTTCCCCTTTTCGCAAGCGCTACCAGCCGCTTCGCAACATCGTGGACGTCAGTAAAACATTGATTAAAATAACCTATTAACAGTTGATGGAATTGAACCGTGCTATTGCTCGCTGCAGGAATACGGTAAAGATAATCAATAACCTCTTGTGGCGCGCTATGCATATTGAAATACGCATAATCAAGTGCTGCACTAATATCCCCAAGTTCTCCCGCCTGCTTAAACAGCAACATGGCACTTACTTCATCGCCTTTTTCTATTGCCCGATTGGCATCAGCAATTATAGAAGAAATCTGCATACCTATTTGCCCAAATAAAAAAAGCCTCCGAAGAGGCTTTTTAATTCATAGATTATATTCTTTAACTAACTTCGATTAGAAGTTCACGTTTACACGTGTGTAGAAGAATGATCCTGGGATTTCGTACATTGACGGGTCAAAGCTGTTAGCAAACGTCGAGTAAGAAACTTCTGGGTCTGTGTTGAACAAGTTGTTCACACCAACAGTAACGCGCAAGTTGTCGTTAACTGTGTAACCTAGTGATACATCGTGGTAAGCCATTGCTTCTAGCTCGTTAAAGCTATCGCCGCCAACTTCAGCACTTGGGTCAGAACATAGTTGCTGATCCAATGCACCGCCGTCGATTGCACACTCTTCAGTTGTGTTACCGATATAACGAACTAACCAGTTAGCTGTCCAGTCATCGTACATCCACGTTGCACTAATGTTAGTACGTAGGCGTGGAACAACGTCACGGTCGCCTGCACGGCCAGCGTCATTGATTGTAGTTGATGTATTAGATACTGGATCTACAATGATTACAGAACGCTCATCGATGTAAGTACCATCCCAGTTAAGGCGGAAGTCACCGTATTCAGTTTCAAAGTTATAAGCAACGTTATAATCGAAACCAGACGTTGTTTGACCACCAAGGTTAACTAGGCCGTTGAACAAGTCAACAACGTTACCGTTAGCACCACGAGTGATAAGTGAACATAGGTTTGTACCTGTCTGCGCACATGCATTTAGGATAGTCTGTGCACCAACACCAGATACCGCACCGTCTACTTCAATGTCGAACACGTCAAACGTGATTGACAAACCTTCTACTGAAGAAGGTGAGTATACGAAACCGTATGTGAAACTTTCTGCTTCTTCAGCTTCAAGGTTCGCGTTACCACCAACAGTGATACGAATCTGTGAGTTAGGCTGAACATATGCTGCTGGAATACCCGCACAACCTGGAAGGTTAGGGTTTGCAGCTGCACCACCATTACATGGATCTGTTAGTGGTGGGAATGAATCACTGTTACCTAGGAACAATTCGTTTAGTGACGGAGCACGGAACGCTTCAGAGAACGTACCACGAACAATTAGGTCTTCAGTTACACGCCATTTAAGGCCAACTTTAGAGTTTGTGGTGTCACCAAAGTTGCTGTAGTCAGAGTAACGAGTTGCTAGTTCAAGATCTAGTTGCTCAACACCAGGCATATCAGAAAGAAGAGGTACAGCCAATTCTAGGTAGAATTCTTCAACACTGAATGAACCAGAGGTAGGCTGACGCGCGTTACCTGAAGTGATACCAGCAGCGATGATTGCATCTGGTTGGTCGAAACCAGACTGCCAGCGCTTCTCATAACCTGCTGCGAATGCTAGGTAACCAGCTGGAAGCTCCATGATCTCGCCAGAGATGTTCGCTGAGTAGCTTTCAAGCTTTGAGTTAAGCGTGTCTTGAGCAGTAAAGGTGATGAAATCAAGCATATCTTGCGTGATAGTACCTTGACCGATATCAGTAGAACCACCAAACAAGTTAAGCGGAGTACAGTTACCTGTACAGTTTGCTGGGTCACCAATTGCAAGACGTACACGGTCCATGTTAAGAAGACCGTCTGTCAATGTGTTCTGCGTGATGTCTGCATACGTGTAGTTTGCATCCCAGTAAAACTCGTGATCGCCTAGCTCAAATACGCCTTCGAAACCACCGTTGAACTGGAATTGGTCAACGTTCTGTGCAAACTGACGGAAGCCAGCTTCCATCATACGACGACCGAATAAGAACATTTCTTGTGCATCAGGGTTCGCATCAAGAACTGCTTGATCAGTAGTTACGTCAACACCAAACGGGTTGAATGGGTGGTTACCAGCAAGTGTAAAGCCTGAGTCACCAAACGCTGTACCAATGAATAGTGGCGTAGGTGCAAGTGCCTGTGCTGATTTACGGTTACCGTAGAACGCTGTAGCGTTTACTGAGATATTATCAGAAAGCTCATAACGCGCCTGAGAATAAATGTTTATTCTTTCTTGTGGAGTAGAAAGATAGTTAAACGGTGCAAAGTTGAAACGGCTATCAGGTTCAACCCACGGAGAAAGACCGCCGTTGCTATCACCTTGCAAGTTATTAGCAGAACCGTCTTGGTCAAATGTGAAGAAACGACCTTGAGGTGGAGCAGATGAACCGCCAAAACCTTGTGGTGTACCAAATACAGGTACTGAAGAAATCTCACGGTCGCCCGCTAGTGTTTCTTCTTCTTCAACGTAACTTACGTTGAAATATACGTTACCTTTTTCGTTTGCAGTACCGAAACCAATGTCCCACTGCTCACGAGCGCCATCGCCTTCATCCCACTGACCAACATAACCAGAAGCATGAACACCTTCGAAGTCTTGACGAGTGATGATGTTGATTACACCAGCAACCGCGTCAGAACCGTATACCGCAGACGCACCGTCTTTAAGTACTTCGATACGCTCAATGATAGACGCTGGGATGTTGTTAAGGTCAACTGAACCGCCAAGGCCTGGAGCCCAGCGCTTACCGTTAACAAGAACAAGTGTACGGTTAGAGCCAATACCACGAATGTTAATCGTAGTAGTACCGTTACCACCGTTGTTGTTGTTAGTGTTGATAGCAGAACCCGCAGATGGGATTGCTTGAAGAACGTCACCGATTGATGTGATACCGAACTTTTCAATATCAACACGGGTCATAACTGTAACAGGGTTTGCGCCTTCGACGTCAGTACGACGAATACGTGAACCAGTTACTTCGATTTTTTCAACAGCGTCTGCCGCTGCTTCTTCTTGTGCGTTAGCTGCACCGGCGAAACCGATGGTTGACGCTGCGCCAAAAGCACAAGCCAACTTCACTGACTTAGCCAGTTTAGAATTTGTAAACATGTATTGTCTCCCTGGACCACTAAAACTATTTAGTGTGTGTTTCTTAAATCGTTTGTAACGAATTATTATTAGTAAGGTCAAAGCCTCGACAAGATAATAACCATATGTTGAGGACAGGGTCAACCTGGATCAGATGGGTGTAATTCAAAAGTTCAATATTTTTTCTATATTTCATCAAATAGTGTAAATATTAACGTACAATTAACATCTACCTTACACATTGACGCCAAAATACGCTCAAAATACAGTCAGTTTGAATTTTTTACGTTTTTCTTCATTATTATTAATACGAGCAAGCACTTGCTTGCTCGTATTAATAATAAAGTCGGTTTATCTACTTTGTTAAGATGCTTTTAAATAAAAACCCAAGTGACGTTTCACGTCCTCTGGCAATGAAGGCAGTGCGTCTTTAGGCAATAAAAATGTCGCCATATTAAAGAAATCGAGAAATATCCTGTTAGATTCGGTGGTCTTCTTTAAGTAGTGATGTCCAGATGACCCGCCCGTCCCTATTTTTGTACCTAGCATTCGTTGAACCATCATTGCATGCCGATAACGCCAAATAGTGAGCTGTTCGTCTATCTCTGTTAGTGCCGTGATTAATTGAAAAGGAAGGTTAAAAATAGGCTCTTCAGAATACTGTTTAATGAATAACGCTGACAGCAGTGCATCATGACTCAGCCTAAACTTCCCTTCTTCACGCAACGTATTGAATTTATCCTCATCAAATAGCGCATCAAAATTTGTTTTAGTGCCTTCCCAATCTTTAAGCTCTTGTCGAATTTCAACATCGCTTAACATGCTGTTAGTCGTAATCGTCTGCCTGTCTTCAGCGAGCATTTCATTTGTTGCGGCTTGGTAATACTCCCAAAAATCAAACTTATCAATTTTAAGCAACGGCATACGTGCTAGCCATTTATCAACAAGTTCAAATAAACTTGGCTTGTCTTCCAATCCTTCAAGTAGGGCCCGGTCATCTTCAGAAAGTCGGTTGTAAAAACTCTGCTTATCAAAGTCAATGCGATACTCGCGCTTCAACCCTAAAGAAATTTCGAGTCGCTTAAACTGAATGCTTTGAAAACCCGATGCGGGGACTAAATAATCTCTAAATGAGAGAAATTGCTGAGGCGTCATCGTTTCCATTATCGCAATTTGATCATTCATCAATCGCTGAATTTGGATAACTCGCTGTAGCCGATGCACAACTTGGGTTAACGCTTGGTCTTGCACTGTAGGTTGGTTAAACGCATCAATAACCGCATTTAACTCATGCAGTACTTGTTTAAACCACAGTTCATAAACTTGGTGTACAACAATGAATAACATTTCTTCGTGTGCAGGTTTGCCGTACTTGGTACTTTGAAGGTGCTGTGCCCCTAGAACTTTGTCTAGTTGTAGGTAATCACCGTAATAACAGGGTTCTATATTTTTCTTCATGTCGTGCATGCTTTTTGTTGTTAATGCCCAAGACAATACTACCACTGCATCCTCGACATCGACAAAATTCAAGCTATACCTTTACATAACAGCTGTAATTCTGTTCAAGTATGGCAATATGGAAACAATAAATATGAGTGGGGAAACTATGAAGTTAGATGATGATATCCATAATTATTATGAACACCTTGTCCTCGAGCGCATTGCTGAGCTTGGTCTAGATAACACCAAGACACCCGATTTCTTAGCGGACTTGTGCTGTCTTGCACTTAATCAAGTGCCGCCTCGGTATATTCGCTATGAGGTAGATATGGCATTTTACTTACCGCAAAGTGAAAGAAATCAGATGGAAATGAACGTTGAATATGCCGTAGACAAAGCCATTAAGTATTTAAATGATATGGAAAAGCGACCGCCTAAAGAAAACACAAAAGAGATGGCGTGAATTACGTTAAGGAGATTTGGGTGGCAGGCCTCCAGCCACATCCCGGCACATGAGTCGTTTGCTGCGGCTGCTCCCTTCCAGGCCTGACCGGGTTCACAAAGTATCATTGCGGGAGGACCAAAAGCCCACCATAGAAAACGCGCTTACCGCAGAACTACTCGCCCCGCTTCAGTGCGGGGCGCATTATGACTATTTGGCCGCTAAGTTTCAACCCTTATTCGTAAAACGTTCTTCTGCGATAGTATTCGCTACACGGTTTGTTGCCGCATTTTCAGATTCGGCTCGTGTGTATATCTCTTTTAAGGTGTCACCAATTTTCTCAATATGGGCACGCATGGCGTCGTTAGAGCTTTTCTCCATACGCTGATGGAAAATATCGATAACCCCACCTGCATTGATCACGTAATCTGGAGCGTAAAGAATACCGCGTGCAACTAACAAGTCGCCAATATCTTCTCGTGCCAATTGATTATTTGCAGCTCCCGCAATAACCTTTGCTTTAATCGTAGGTAATGTTTGGTCGTTAATTGCTGCACCTAGTGCACATGGCGCAAGTACGTCAACGTCAAGGCTAAGGATGTCTTCTGGCGAAACGGCTGTCGCACCAAATTCAGCCACTGCTTTCTCTACCCCTTCAGGATAAATGTCCGCAACAAACAATTTTGCGCCCTCTTCGTGAAGGTGCTTTGCAAGACGGTAGCCTACATGTCCCATGCCTTGAATAGCGACAGATATACCATCGAGGTTGCGCTTCAATCCGTATTCTACAGATGCTTTTAAGCCCACGAATACACCGTATGCAGTCGACGGCGCAGGGTTACCGTCTGGTACTTCGCCCGCATAGTGATATTGGGCATTAACGCCCGCAATATAGTCTGATTGCGTTGCCATGGTTTGAAGGTCAGTAACAGCAATGCCAGAGTCCTCAGCGGTAAAGTATTTCCCGCCTAGCGATTCAACAAATTTGCCCATCGCAAGCATCATTTCTGGTGTCTTTTCTTTACGCGGATCGCCGATGATAACCGACTTACCACCGCCTAACGCGAGGTTCGCCATTGCCGCTTTGTATGTCATTCCTTTGGATAAACGAAGAACGTCAGTCAATGCTTCAGCGCTATTTACATAAGGCCACATTCTACAGCCGCCCAATGCAGGCCCAAGATTGGTATTATGTACAGCAATAATAGCGCTTAACCCCGCCTTCTCATCGTGATAAAACGCAACATGTTCGTGATTATCGAACTCACTGTGATCGAATACTGACATACATTCCCTTATTAAATGTGCTGTTAATGATGCCAAGTCTATCTGAAAGGCGAGAGGACAAGCCTTGCTAAGTTTGTTGATGAATTTTACAAACTGAAATACAGGATAAATCATTACTAATTTTCTAGGACAGCTATCCTAGAATTTATTTTTATATATAATGAACATCATAAAATCGATGGATACTTCGTGAATGAAATTAGATAAATTTGACCGTGAAATTTTAAGAGTGCTACAACAAGACGCAACTGTCTCCATGGCTGATTTAAGCCAGCGTGTTGGGCTGTCTCATACTCCATGCTGGCGACGTGTAAAACGCATGGAATCTGAAGGCATTATATTAGGAAAGGTAACCCTACTTAACAGTAAAAAACTAAACTTGGGCGTATCAGTGTTCATCTACGTAACGCTGAAGAACCACGACGGCGACTCGTTGACTGACTTTGAAAATGCAGTACAAAGCATTGATGAAATTGTCGAGTGTCACACCACCAGTGGCGAAAAAGACTATCTACTTAAAGTCATCGTTGAAAGTATTGAAGAATACGAATACTTGTTAAAAAATAAGCTAACCCACTTACCTCTAGTAGACCATTTAAGTTCAACGTTTGCGCTAAAACAGGTTAAAAACACCACCGAACTCCCTATTAAACGCCAATAAAAAAGCGCAGTGTATACTGCGCTTTTTTATAATGAGAAGCATATTTATTGCGCGTCTGATTGGTTCTCTGGTTTCGCTTTTTCGAACGCGTCTAATTCGTTGCAGTTATCTGCAATTTTATTAAGCAACGGATAGGCCGTCATATCAACGCCGAACCGTTTCGCATTATAAACTTGCGGTACAACGCAAACATCGGCCATGGTAACGTCAAAATCAAAGCAATATTTACCTGCTTGCGTTTGTAAACGCTTTTCAATGCCGTTAAAACCTTGCTTTATCCAATGCGAAGCCCATTCAACAACGTCGTCTTGAGAGGCGCCAAAGCTTCCTTTTAGCGCATTCAACACTCTCAAATTGCCAATCGGTTGAATATCGCATGCGATGTCCTGTGCTAACGCCCTCACCCGCGCGCGCTCATTCCGATGCACGGGAATGAGTTTATGCTCAGAGTCAAAGCGCTCATCAAGATATTCAATAATTGAAAGCGATTGATTAAGGATGATGTCTTCATCGTCGTCTACGAGCGTAGGGACTAGATGCGATGGATTCATGCGAGAATATGACTGAGCAAACTGCTCACCACCGTCCTTCACTAGATGCACCGGAATATATTCGTATTCAACACCTTTTAAGTTTAAGGCAATACGCACACGATAAGACGCGGTAGAACGCCAGTATCCGTATAGTTTAATACTCATAGTAGTATCCAATATTACATAAAATGAATGGGTCGCCGTTGCTCGCAAAAGCGACCCTCACGATATCTAGTTTAGCGGTTTTACCTGCTGTTCTATAGCACCGAAGATACTGCTCCCTTCCTTGTCGAGCATTTCAATGCGAATACGATCGCCAAACTGCATAAAGGGTGTCGATGGTTTACCATCACGAATAGTTTCAATCATGCGGACTTCTGCAATGCACGAATAGCCTACTCCACCTTCCGAGATAGCAGAGCCGTGATCGGTTCCCTGCTTGTTGGATACCGTGCCTGAACCAATCACGGCGCCAGCACCTAGGTTTCTGCTTTTCGCTGCGTGAGCAACTAACTGCCCAAAGTTGAACGTCATATCTTGTCCCGCTTCAGGTTTACCAAACAACTCACCGTTGTACGTTGAGCGCAGTGGAAGATGCACTTTATTATCGTTCCACGCATCGCCTAGTTCATCTGGCGTCACGGCTACAGGTGAAAAACTTGATGCGGGTTTTGATTGGAAGAAACCAAAGCCTTTCGCAAGCTCTCCTGGAATAAGACCACGCAGTGATACGTCGTTTACAAGCATAATTAAGCGAATACGTTCGCCAGCCTGTTCGTCTGAACATCCCATTGGTACATCATCGGTTACAACCGCAACCTCGCCCTCAAAATCAATCCCCCAGTCATCGCTTGGCAGGATAATATCCTCTTGAGGACCGATAAAATCGTCAGAACCACCTTGATACATTAGCGGGTCAGTCCAGAAGCTTTCTGGCATTTCAGCGCCACGCGCTTTACGCACTAACTCCACATGATTAACGTAAGCACTGCCGTCTGCCCATTGATAAGCGCGAGGTAGTGGAGACTCACAACGGCTCGCATCAAAAGCAACCGACTCACGCTGCCCACTGTTTAACTGCTCGTAACGCATTTGCAGTTGAGGAGCAATCGCTTGCCAATTATCTAGCGCTTGCTGCATTGTGCTGCATATACCTTCAGCACTGCATGCCTTTGTAAGGTCTTTCGAAACTATCATTAGCGTGCCGTCACGCGTATCATTTTTATACGTTGCTAGCTTCATCGTATTTCCTCTGGTTTTAATGCACCAATATTTAAATGCGTTGATATCTGCTCTTTATGCCATTGGTTATATGTGTTTGAGAAGGGATGACGCAATGTTAGCTTATTTCGCTGTAAGGCTTGCTATACAGTGCGCCAGGCTTTGCCCGCCGACGCACCGTATTTTAAGTATCTAGGAGAAGGGATGTAAATAAATCGAGACAGAGGCAGTCTATAATTTCACTGTCGCTTTGTTTATTCCGTACTCACGCAATTTGTTGGCTATCGCGGTGTGGCTTAATCCAAGCTTTTTCGCCAGCTGGCGTGTACTTGGATAAAACGGGTACAACCGTTTCAACAGATCTTTTTCAAACTTTTTCACTTCTTCATCAAGGGTACCGTCGAAGTTTTCGTCAATATAAGTCACGCTAGGCGCACAACTCGGAAGTTGAATATCCTCTTTGGTGATTTCTTTGCCATCAAGCAGCGATAATGCCCTGTAAAGTGCATTTTGTAACTGACGTACGTTCCCCGGCCATGGATATTGCTGTAAGAACTCGACACATGACTTACTCAACTTCGCAGGCCGTTTAGCCAATTTATTGCTGTGTTGGAGAATGAAAGCCTCGGCTAATGGAACAATGTCTTGGCGCCTGTCTTTTAACGAAGGCATAACCAAGCTCAGTACGTTCAACCGATAATATAACTCTTTTCTGAACCTTCCTTCTTCGACAAGTTGCCCTAAGTCTCTGCACGTCGTGCATATAAATCTAACATCAACTTTTACAGGTTCAGCATCACCTACTCGTCTAAATTCGCCATCTTCCAAAACTCGCAACAATTTAGCTTGAAGTTGTGATGACATATCGGCGATTTCATCAAGCAGCAGCGTACCGCCTTTTGCTTGTTCAAGTAGGCCCACTTTCGCAGACGTTTGATTGAATGCGCCTTCGGCGTAACCAAACAACTCTGTTTCAGCAACACTGTCTGGTAACGATGCACAGTTCAATGCCAAAAATGCACCTTCACTGCGTCGGCTCGACTGGTGACACGCCCTGGCGATCATTTCTTTTCCTGTGCCCGTTTCACCAAAGATCAGTATTGGGGCATCTAAATCTGCAACCCGCTTGGCCTCATGCACCACTTTTTTCATAAAGGCGGAGTGCGTAACAAAACGGTCAAAGCTGTCGGTTGGCGCCTGATGAAAGACACTTAACTGCTGCCCTAGCCTCATTTCAGATTTAAGAATAACTACCGCACCCGCCATGATAATGTTGTTATCACCATCAGGCACCGTTATCGGTAGCATGTCTGCCACATAATCCTGCTGAATAAATTTCACTTTAGACGATTGCGCTCGAGGTTGGCTGCCGTCCATCCACTTAGTGAAATTAAACCCTTTAACCAGTTCACCAACCTCTTCCCCTTCAATCTCACTGAAAGGAAGTTCCAAGCCTGACGTAACCGCCTCGTTACACAACAGAATGTGTCCCTTGGCATCAATCGAAAAAACGGGGTCGGGTAAGGTTCTTAAAATGGCTGACAATTGCGTCTTTTCCCGCTCTCCAGGCATAAAAGGCGTTGTTTTAACGTCGTCAATCCCTTCAATTCTTCGAATTTGCGGCATGAGATGCTGGAAATCAGCAAACTCTATATTAGGAAAATTGAGGAAAATTTTCCCAACAGGGTCAATTTCAATTCCTCTTAAGTCAATTTCGTGCGTAACGAGAATATCCAAAACATCTTGAGCAATACCAAGACGGTCCTGACAGCTGATTTCTAGGCGCATACAGAGTGTTAACTATAGTTGTAAAGATTAGTGTACAAGATATCATACTTTTACAAAAAGATAACAAGATTTTTGTTACAGATCGTAAATCTAAAAGAACGCAGCTATTGTGCTTAAAGGTGGGGAAGCGCGCCACGCAATATTGTGGCGCGTCAAATAACGTTAATAACTCGTTAACTTGCTTTCTTTTCCTTTGGTGGGAAAAGTGGGGAAAATAGACCGAGCGCTTTCGCTTTTTCGACCAGTGCCATGATGTCCATCTCAGCCAACTCAAAGAGGTGGTCAAAATCGGGCAAAATGTAATAAAGCGGTTGCATTATATCGATTCGGTATGGTGTACGTAGTGTATCAACTGGCGTCAGTGGCTTACGTACCGGCGTATCGCTATCCAACGCATAAATGGTTTCACCTGGAGATGACAAAATGCCACCGCCATAAATCTTAAGCTCATCGTTAGCGCGAACTAGACCAAATTCTACGGTAAACCAATAAAGCCGCGCAAGATACACTCTGTCTTCCTTGCTGGCAGCAAGCCCTAACTTTCCATACGTGTGCGTGAAGTGCGCAAAGGCCGGATTGGTTAACAGAGGACAATGTCCAAATACTTCATGAAAAATATCGGGCTCTTGTAGATAATCAAACTCTTCTCTGGTTCTTATGAAGGTAGCGACCGGAAATTGTTTGTTCGCGAGCAATCTAAAAAATTCGCCAAAGTTAATAAGTGCTGGAACTTCGGCCGTTGTCCACCCTGTTTCACGCTCAAGGACCGCGTTAATATCCGGTAGTTGGGGAATACTATCTTTCGATAGGTTCAACAGTGCTAAACCGTCCATGTATTGTTTGCACGCCCGCGCCTCAACCAACGGAATCTGACGCTCGTAAAGTTCAGACCAAATTTGATTCTCCTCATCACTCCAGGAAATAATTCCAGACGCATCGGAAACTCTTGATTTGTATTGGGTGGATTTTGACATAACTTCTTTTGTCATCGCGTTGCTTAAGTTGTGGCAGTTAGTCTAATGAAAAAGCACGGTTCTGGAAGTCTGCCACGTATTTGGCTTGTTAAAAACTGCGTAACATTTATTTTACACAGATAGGCTATCCAATTGTATTTAATAACAAAAAAGCCTCAGCAATTGAATTAATGAGGCTTAATGGTTCGTAATGTAATGACTGAATTAAAGGCGACTTATTTCACGATTTAGCTGGTACTCTTTAGACGTGACATACGTTTCCATTTTACGCAATCGCATTTCCGCTTTATCAAAACGACTTTTGATATCATGAAATGCTTGCTTAGGCGGCTCGCCGGCTTGCCAAACCTTAGTTTTCACCTCCACTCTGTTGGTAGATTTTACCTCACCAACATTTGAGTTTCTCCACCCTTTGCTGCTCATGTTGAACATTGGCTTTTGTGGTTGCACATTAGCGCCATGTGGCTTTTTATCAAGAATAAACCAACAGGCAATGTAGGCGACAAACATAAATGGCCCGGCAAGTAAGAAAAAGCCTGTAACCGCCAAGATGCGCACTAACCATGTTTCTAAACCAAAGTAGTTGGCGATACCCGCACACACACCCGCAATTCGTCCATTCTCGCTATCGCGATATAGTGGTTGACCGTTTCTCACGCGCGATTCCTCCACTCAGGTGCCTCGCTGTCTAAAATGGCTTCTAGCGTTTCGATACGCTCGCTCATTTTTTCAGCTTGGCCCGCCAGTGCTTGCAACGACGCATGTTCTTCTGCACTTAGGCCTTGGTTCACTTGTTTTTTACTGCGGTAATGCAATATTAGCCATATTGGTGCCACAAAGATCATAAATATGACTAGGGGCATTACCAGCATTGCAATCATGCCTTCATCCATTTCGAACCCTCCAATAACTTGTTACACGCTGCCCATTACAGACAGCTTTTTACTTATTCTGACGCTGTCGATGATGCTTTTTTACCTTGCACCTTCGCTTTTAGCGCGGCTAGCTCTTCGTCTACCTTATCACCAGCCTCTAACTCCGCAAATTCGTCGTTCAAGGATTTCTTGCCTAAATCATAGGCGTCTACCTGAGACTCTAAATCATCTATTTTACGCTCGTATTGCTCAAAACGCCCCATTGCATTATCAACATTGGTGCTATCCAGCGTGCGTTTAACTTCTAAACGCGAACTTGCCGTTTTTTGGCGCATGATAATTGCTTTTTGACGCGTCTTAGCATCAGCCAGTTTATCTTGTAACTGTCCAATCTCGTTCTGAAGCTTACTGATCTGTTCATCTACCGCCGCAAGCTCTTTAGAAAGAGACTCTGCTGCTTCCGCTGACTTTTTCTTTTCTTGCAACGCCGAACGGGCAAGGTCTTCGCGATCTTTGCTTAGCGCTAGCTCTGCTTTCGCCTGCCAATCATTAGCATCGTGTTCATATTTACTGATTTGGCTGACAATATCCTTTTTGTTAGCGAGTGTCTTTGCTGAAGCTGAACGAACTTCAACAAGCGTGTCTTCCATTTCCTGAATGATTAATCTAACCATTTTCTCAGGATCTTCCGCTTTGTCTAAAAGCGCATTAATATTCGAATTCACAATATCAGTGAAACGCGAGAAGATACCCATAATAATTACCTCTTGCTAAAAACGGTTTGTAAAAAACACTAAACTTGCCAAAGTATTATTCAATTTGCTTGCCAACTTTTAAAACAACATATAACACTGATTTTAAAAAGATTTCTTTATTCTCAAATAATCCTCGTATACGTCTTTTTTTTACTCTACACTATTAATTGGTCGAAATGACTAACAATTGAGGGTTTTAATGAGCAGGTATCGACAGCAAGACAATTTATTGGGGCAAGCCAATAGTTTTTTAGAGGTGTTAGAGCAGATTTCGCAAATAGCGCCTCTGGACAAACCGGTACTTGTTATAGGGGAGCGCGGAACAGGGAAAGAGCTGATTGCTGCTCGCCTTCACTTCCTCTCAAAACGCTGGGATCAGAATTATGTAAAGCTAAATTGTGCGGCACTCAATGAAAACTTGTTGGAAAGCGAATTATTTGGATATGAATCCGGTGCATTTACCGGTGCAGCTAAGCGTCGTGAAGGTCGATTTGAGATCGCGCATAACGGCACCTTGTTTCTTGATGAACTAGCGAATACCTCTGGCATGATTCAGGAAAAACTACTGCGTGTTGTTGAATATGGTGAGTTCGAGCGTGTAGGTGGGAGTAAATCTGTTAAGACCGATGTTCGACTCATTGCCGCAACCAATGAAGACCTGCCCGCCCTCGCTGATGCCGGTGAATTTAGGGCCGATTTACTTGACCGCCTCGCTTTTGACGTCATTACCATCCCACCACTGCGAGAACGTCGTGAAGACATCATGATGTTAGCGGAAAACTTCGCAATTAACATGGCTCGCGAGATGGAAATGGAATTGTTTAGCGGGTTTACAGAAAAAGCGAAGCGTACGTTATTAGAGTATGAATGGCCGGGTAATATTCGTGAGTTAAAGAACGTGGTTGAAAGAGCGGTATATCGAACGAACAATCCACACCTTCCTGTTCACGATATTGTGCTTGACCCTTTCGAATCAGCGTTTAGGCCGCGTTCGAGAATCAAAACGAAAGACAGAATTCAAATACAAAGTGCAAATGACGACAATGCAGAACAGACTAATGAACCCGTTTTGCAAGACACGAGCGTTCCCTCAGCCGTCCTTGTCACACCTCAAACCATTGTTGACTACCCCATTGACTTAAAAGAGCGATCTCAACAATACGAAATTGATATGATTAGGCAAGCCCTCGCCGATAGTCAATTTAATCAAAAGAAAACTGCAGAAAAACTCGGCTTAACGTATCATCAGCTACGTGGATATTTGAAAAAATACAATCTTCTTGATTCGTCAGCTGAGAATATGGAATGCTAAAACCGCTCTTAATGCAATGGCGCGTAACAACACTTGCGATAGCAAGCGTTGTGCTGTTATCTGCCTGCTCTAAGCAAAACACTCAGCCATTTTATCAAAGCGGTATTATTTACTGTTCAGAGAGCAACCCCGTTACGTTTAATCCTCAGTTAGACACCTCTAGCACAACGGCCGATGCAACATCGCACCAATTGTACGACCGTCTGCTTGATTTCGATCCTAATACAGGGCGCATTGTGCCAAGTCTTGCAAGCAGCTGGCTGGTGTCTGACGATGGTTTAACTTACGCGTTTCAATTAGAGCGAGACGTGCCGTTTCACTCCACCTCCTATTTTACGCCCACAAGAACGCTCAATGCCGACGACATTGTGTTCAGCATGAACCGATGGCTTCGCGCGGACAGCCCCTATCACTATGTATCAGGTGGCAGATACCCCTACTTTGAGAGCTTGGGATTATCAGATAACATCGCCGCGGTCGAGCGGGTAAACGGCTACCGCGTCGAAATAACACTTAAACGTCGAGACAGCTCATTTTTGGCCAATTTAGCGACCGACTTCTCTGTAATTTTATCTGAAGAATACAGTGAAATGTTACGTGAAAAGGGCGTTCCTAATCGTATCGATCAATTCCCGATAGGAACAGGGCCGTTTAAATTCGAAAATTACCGAAAAGACCACTTTATTCGCTACACACGCCACGAAGATTATTGGCGCAACCTTGATACTGCACAACAACTTATTTTCGATATTACCCCTAAAAGCTCACTTCGATTGGCTAAATTACTCACCGGAGAATGTGATGCAACTGCATTTCCTTCACAAACAGAGCTTGAACTAATAAGACGTCGTGACGATTTATTTTTAGCGGAGAAACCAGGGTTAAATATAGGCTTTTGGGCCTTCAATACTCAACGCCCGCCGTTCGATAACCCAGATGTGCGTCGAGCACTTGCAGCCGCTATTGATAAAAATACCTTATTGGAGGCGGTTTACTTCGATAGTGCAACCCGCGCCAAAACCTTACTGCCTGCGGCAAGTTGGGCATATCAAAACGATGCTGACGATACCGCTTACAACCCAGTTTTAGCGAGAAAGCTCTTAGCGGATGCCGGTATTCCGCCCGACTTCACGATGACAATTTGGGCCATGCCCGTTGAACGAGCATATAATCCCAATGCCACTAAAATGGCAGAACTTATTCAACGCTATCTTAGTGATGTCGGGGTAAATGCCACTATTGTAAGTTACGACTGGGCCACCTTCAGACGACACTTGCAAGAAGGGCTGCACGACTCGGTGCTAATTGGTTGGTCTGCGGATAATGGCGACCCTGATAACTTTTATCGCCCGCTGTTAAGTTGTGGTGCCATTCCTTCAGGCACCAATCGCGCCATGTGGTGTAATGAGGACTACGACAGATTACTTGACCGAGCCATTGAAACTGAGGATATTGATGAACGTCGCGTTATTTATCAGCAGGTAAATCGTTTGCTCTACGAAAAATTGCCGCTGGTTCCCATTGCGCATGCATACCGATATCAGGCGTTTAGAAGTGAGTTGAATGGGATGACCATTAACCCCTATGGCGGTGTTCGTTTTGGCGGAGTGAGTAAAGTTCAGTGATTCGTATTCTCTCTCGATATGGTATTTTATTCGTGCTTACATTGCTTGTGTTATCAGCAATGTCGTTTTCCCTTGCCTACCTATTTCCTGGTGATGTACTCGAGAATTTAACGGGTATCACGGTGGAAAATGAGCTTCAGCGAGCGGCATTGGAACGGGAATACAAGCTAGACAGTAATATCATTGTTCAGTTTTATCATTATCTCGAATCGCTCATGGTAGGTGATTGGGGATACAGTTTCTCGTCAGGCCTGTCGCTAAGAGAAGAAATAGGCATTGCTCTGCCGGCCACTATTGAATTAAGTACTTACGCAATGCTGATGGCCTTATTTATCGGTATACCACTTGGGTACTATGCCGGTATTCGCTGTTACTCAAATAGCGATCACGCCATTAATACGATGAGTATTATTACCTACTCTTTCCCTGTGTTTTGGTTTGCCTTAATTCTTATTCTTATTTTTAGTTTGCAAATGGATGTCTCGCCGTTATCGGGTCGCATTAGCTTGTTATATGACATTCAGCCAGTAACCGGGTTTATCCTTATCGACATCTTATTGGCCGAAGGTATAGATCGCAGCCTCGCCTTTAAAGACGCACTTTCTCATCTCGCACTCCCAACTTTAGCGATAGGCTCAATTACTACCGCCTCAATGGTAAGACTAACTCGGCGTTCGGTTATCGATGTCAAACATAAAGACTATATTGCAGCGGCGCGTTCTCGCGGTTTATCAGGTTGGCAAATTTTTACGCGTCATGTGGTGCGTAATGCGTTGTTGTCGATATTACCGCTTGTTGCGATACAGATTACAACACTAATAACCAATGCGATGATCGTCGAGACATTGTTCTCGTGGCCAGGCATTGGTAACTGGTTGATTCAGGCGATTTATCAACGAGACTATCCTGCATTACGAGTGGGCATGCTTGCTGTTTCTACCTTAGTTATTACGCTGACTATTTTGATCGATTTGTTCAACCGACTTATCGACCCAAGCAGGGAAAAATACGAACGTGCCACAATTTAGTTTATACGAAGAAGAATTCCACCCTACGCCATGGCAGCGGACGTGGTTATCTTTCCGTTCCAGTCATGTTGCAGTGGCAGGCTTAATCATGCTTGCATTGTTTATTCTGTTTTCTGTGTTGGCCCCTATCGTTACCCCATACAGCCCCGTTGTCCAAAATATCGACGGGCTGCTTATTCCACCAAGCTGGGACACAAATGGAAACATCTCACACTTGTTTGGAACAGATGCCTTAGGTAGAGATATATTCTCACGCATCGTTTACGGGTGTCGCGTAACATTGGGCTCAGGCTTTCTCATGGTAGTACTCGCCATGTTAGTTGGCGTCAGCATTGGTACCTTAGCGGGCATGCTAAGGGGAGTACGCTCTAGTATCGTTAACCATCTGTTAGACGCCCTAATGGCTATTCCTACACTTTTAATTGCTATTATTATTGTTGCCATAGTGGGGACTGGATTGGTCAATAGCATGTGGGCAATTACGTTAGCATTAATACCGCAGTTTGTTCACCATACCCGCAGTTTTGTGCGTGAAGAAATGAAAAAAGAATACATTCTAGCCTCTCAACTAGACGGCGCTAACAAGTGGCAGTTATTCGTGCACTCCATTTTACCGAACATGACCGAAATGTTGGTTGTACAGGGGACATTTGCTCTGTCTATTGCTGTTATTGATATCTCAGCGTTAGGGTTCCTTAACCTCGGCGCACAAGCGCCATTGCCAGAGCTCGGCGCAATTTTAGCCGACGGTTTAGACGTTGCGTATTTAGCGCCCTGGAATGTCGCGTTACCAGGCGTCACTATTTTCTTTATTGTACTATCGATAAATATTGTTGGTGATGGCCTCCGTTCAGCACTGCGCAAAAGAGTGAGTCATTAGTATGCCGATGCTCGATATTAAAAATTTAACGCTAGAACTGAATACGGGTGACACCACCATCAAAGCGTTAGACAAAGTTAACCTTTCGGTGAGCACCGGAGAAATAAGAGCACTTGTCGGGGAGTCAGGTTCTGGTAAAAGCCTCATTGTCTCGGCTATCTGTGGTGCACTTTCGAACCAGTGGACGATAAAAGCTGACCGTATGAGTTGGAACGGTGAGAACCTCTTAGGTATGTCGAAGTACCAGCGCCGTGAGGTGATGCGTAGAGACATCGCGGTGGTTTTTCAGAACCCTCAAGCAAGCTTAGATCCCTCAGCGACACTCGGTGAGCAGTTGGAAGAAAGTATCCCTGAAGAGTTTGTCGAAGGCACATGGTTTTGGCAACGCGCACAGCATAGAAAGCGCATTGCGAAGAGTACCGTACATAAAGTGGGCATAAAGCATCATCAGCATTATTTAAACGCCTATCCGCATCAAATACCCAGTGATATCGGCCAAAAGTTTATGATTGCGATGGCGTTGGTATCTCAACCTAAATTACTTATCGCTGATGACCCGACGCGGGGCATGGAGCCCACAACAAAAACACAAATACTAAAGTTATTTACACGACTTAATCAAACACGTTCACTCAGTATTCTTTTTGTCAGCCATGACTTATTGGCTATTGCCAGTATGTCTCATTCGATGACGGTGCTATATGCAGGACAAACCGTTGAATCAGGTAAAATGAAGCATATTAAAAAGAGGCCGCTACACCCTTATACCAAAGCGCTTCTTGATAGTGCCCCTAGCTTCAGAAAAGATTTACCGCCTAAATCACATTTGCCCACGCTAGGGGGCTCTATCCCTACTCTGCAACACTTGCCTATTGGTTGTCGCTTGGGCCCGCGTTGCCCAAGAGCGCAACGCGCTTGCGTATCGACTCCAACGGTGCGCCGTATACATGATCATAATTATAGTTGTCACTTTCCTCTGCATATGGAGAAGCTATGAGCGATATTATGCAGGTCGACCAACTTACTTTTATTCATAACAAAAAGAAACGTTGGCTGAAGCGTCCTGAAATATTTCAACTCGGCCCGATTGACTTAACCGTAAAGCGTGGTGAAACCATCGCTATTATTGGAGAAAACAGAGCGGGTAAATCATTACTTGCTAAGCTATTGGTAGGCGGATTGCCCCCTGATAGTGGGGATATCGTTTTAAATAGTCATAAGTATGCGGCGAAATATACTCGCAAAGATAAAGACGCCAAGCAAAAACGTACCCATGACATACGAATGATATTGCAGCATAGTAGTGAGTCGATGAACCCAGCCGTTCCCGTTGGAAAGGTATTAGACGAACCATTACGCCTTAATACCTCTCTAAGCGAGGCAGAGCGTAAACCTTTAATAGAAGAGACACTTACAAAAGTAGGGCTGCTTCGAGAGCATTATTACTTCTATCGCCATATGCTTTCCGATGGTCAGCAACAACGTGTCGCGTTAGCACGTGCAATTATGTTGCAACCCAAAGTCTTGGTCGCAGACGAACCGTTTGCTGCACTTGACCCCACGATCCGTTCACAAACCGTCAACCTTATCCTCAAGTTACAGCAAGAGATGGGGTTAGCCTTTATCTTTATCAGCCACAACTTAGGCATAGTAAGACACATTGCAGATCGCATCATCGTGATGGAGAACGGCGAAATTATTGAAGAAGGGAAAACGGAAACGATTTTCCGTTGGCCTCAGCATGTTACGACTAAAAAGTTGGTCACTGCATACCAGTCATTGGTGCCACAACACACTATTCGATAACAATAGCTTTAAAAAAACGAGCCTTGTCGGCTCGTTCTTTTATGTAATACACGTCCGGTATTAACCAACTAGGGCAAGAAGAATACCCGCGGCTACCGCCGACCCAAGTACACCAGCAACATTAGGCCCCATGGCATGCATCAGTAGAAAGTTATGCGGGTTTGCTTCCAACCCGACTTTATTGACTACCCGCGCGGCCATGGGCACAGCAGAGACGCCTGCAGCACCGATTAATGGGTTAATAGCTTGACTGCTAAACCGGCTCATTAGTTTTGCCATTAACACGCCTGCAGCGGTACCAATCGCAAACGCGATTGCGCCTAAGCCCAAAATCCCCAATGTCTCAACGGTTAAAAACTTATCAGCTGATAGCTTTGACCCTACAGCCAAGCCAAGGAATATAGTTACAGTATTAATCAGCTCGTTCTGCGCGGTTTTGCTTAATCGGTCAACGACACCACATTCTTTCATTAAATTACCGAAGCAAAACATACCCACTAACGGCGTTGCCGAAGGCAAAAATAGAATAGTCATAAACAAGACAGCTAACGGGAAAATGACCTTTTCACGCGCTGACACTGGCCGCAATTGCGCCATTTCAATGTTTCTTTCTTCCTTACTTGTGAGTGCTTTCATTATCGGCGGCTGAATAATAGGAACCAGTGCCATATAAGAGTAAGCCGCCACAGCGATGGCGCCGAGTAAATCAGGGGCCAGTCTGGATGCTAAAAATATTGCAGTGGGCCCATCCGCGCCGCCGATAATTGCAATCGCACTTGCATCTTTAAGCGTGAATTCAAAACCGGGAACTGCATTAAGCGCTATCGCCCCAAACAGCGTTGCAAAAATACCAAATTGCGCCGCAGCGCCAAGCAATAACATTCGAGGGTTTGCTATTAGCGCACTGAAATCAGTCATTGCCCCAACGCCCATAAAAATAAGCAAGGGGAATACACCGGTATCAATTCCAATTGCGTAAATGTAGTGCAGTAACCCACCCGCCTCAGAAAACCCTGCTAACGGTATATTTGTTAACAAAGCACCAAAGCCTATTGGTAACAGTAATAACGGCTCAAACTTCTTTACAATGGCGAGATAGAGCAGGCCGAAACCCACTGCCATCATAATCAATTGCCCTGACTCAAAATGCGCCAGCGCTGTGCTATCCCATAGCACCATCAACTTGTCCATCATCTACCCCAATGTAATAAGGGGTTGAGCTGAGGCTATTGCATCGCCCTCGCCAACAAATACGTCTCGAACCGTGCCTGAGAAGGCAGAGCGAATTTCTGTCTCCATTTTCATCGCTTCAATGATCATAACAACATCACCTTCAGTAACGGCATCTCCCGCGCGAACCAGCACTTTAAACACGTTACCCGCTAATGGCGCGTTAATTGTCTGTGCATTGCTTGGCTCACTGTTAGCAGCTTTAGGCGCTACGTTCGGTGTAACCGATGTCAGTTGTCCTGAGGGTGCTACCTCAACATGGTACTGCTTACCGTCAACCACTACATCATAAGCAGCGTGTGAACCAACCGCCCCGTTGCTTTGTGCTGGTGTTGATGCGGCTTGCCCTTTCGCATCTATATTGTCCTTCGATGGCGCAGGCTCAAAAGCGTCAGGGTTATTGCGATTTTCAAGAAATTTAAGTCCTATTTGAGGGAAAAGCGCATACGTCAGTACGTCATCAATTTTATCATTAGCTAACACGATAGATTTTTGTGCAGCAATCTCGTCTAGCTCATTTTCTAATGTTGTTAATTCTGGCTTTATCTTATCTGCAGGGCGACACGTTATCGCTTCTGCCCCATCAAGGACCCGAGCCTGCAATGCTTGGTTAACGGGTGCAGCCGTCGCACCATATTCACCTTTTAATACGCCTGCGGTTTCTTTGGTAATGCTCTTATAACGCTCACCAGTTAATACATTGATCACCGATTGCGTGCCCACTATTTGTGAGGTGGGCGTAACCAGCGGAATAAAGCCTAAGTCTTCTCTTACTCTAGGAATTTCTTTAAGTACGTCTTCGAATCTGTCTTCAGCACCCTGCTCTTTTAACTGACTTTCCATATTTGTCAGCATGCCACCGGGTACTTGCGCCAATAGAATACGTGCATCAACGCCTTTTAAGCTACCCTCAAACTTGCTGTACTTTTTGCGCACTTCGCGAAAGTAGCTGGCTATTTCTTCAAGTTGTGGCAGTGCAATTCCAGTATCGCGCTCGGTACCTTCAACAATTGAAACCATGGTCTCAGTGGCGCTATGGCCATATGTCATACTCATCGAAGAAATAGCGGTGTCGAGCATATCAATACCCGCATCGATAGCTTTCTGATAAGTTGCAGTGCTTAACCCTGTTGTCGCGTGGCACTGCATGGCAATGGGCACGCTAACCGTTTCTTTTAACCCTGTTATTAACGCTTCACACTCGTAAGGTTTTAATAAACCGGCCATGTCTTTGATACAAATAGAATGGACGCCCATATCTTCAAGCTGCTTTGCCATATCAAGCCAAAGCGATAAATTATGAACGGGGCTCACGGTGTAGGAAATGGTTCCTTGTGCGTGTGCGCCGCATTCCACGGCCGCTTTTACCGCCGTTTGAAGGTTACGGATATCATTCATCGCATCAAAAATACGAAATACGTCTACGCCATTTTCATGTGCACGTTCAACGAAGCGGGTAACCACGTCGTCAGCATAATGACGATACCCCAGTAAATTCTGCCCTCTCAACAGCATTTGCTGTTTGGTTTTTGGCATTGCCGCTTTTAGTTTTCGAATTCGCTCCCAGGGATCTTCACCTAAGTATCTGATGCACGCATCAAAGGTTGCGCCTCCCCAAGATTCAATAGACCAAAACCCAGCGTTATCTAACTTTTCCGCTATGGGTAGCATATCTTCTGTGCGCATACGGGTAGCGAGCAACGATTGATGGGCATCGCGCAAAACTAGCTCGGTGAGGGCCAGAGGCTTAGACATGATAACTCCTGAATGTTTAATGTTTATTTGTGCGCTGATGGGTATGTATGGCCGCGGTAATCGCCGCGATAACATTACCGTCTACGCCAGGTTGTGTGGCGCGCTTTGGTTGCATATGGCTTTCGTTAGGCGACTCGCCTGGAAAAACCTCACAAAATTTGGCAATAAGATGAATACCGATGATAAGTAAACTTAGGAACGTAAACACAAATACCATTCCTATGAGCATCAATGAGCCCGCTTCAAGCAGCAAGCCAGATACTGACTGAGATCCCATGTTAAGCCCCATATTAAAGTTATGTTAGATAATTATCACGCAGCCCTTAAAAACACAACCTAAAAGCCAACATCAGTGCATAAAAAACCAGTAAATAAAAGCTATTACAAGAAAAACAAATAATTTATGCACAATATTTAAATATTAAACCAAAAGAGGCAGATAACGCAGTATTGGTTTTATGCGCTGAACATGAGCAATAATGCATTACTTATATTGGTTGGAGGTGGCAAAATTCAAACGCATAACGCTAACAGAGAAAAAGAAAGTAGAAGTATAGACGAGTGTACGACTTGATGTGCAGTAGAAATGAAAAAGCCCACCGTTAAGGTGGGCTTATCAATATGGCGCGTGTGGAAGGATTCGAACCTCCGACCGCCTGGTTCGTAGCCAGGTACTCTATCCAGCTGAGCTACACACGCGTTAACTTGTATACTTCTGGCTGCTAAACCAAAAGGTGACGCTTAAAGTAAGTGGCGCGTGTGGAAGGATTCGAACCTCCGACCGCCTGGTTCGTAGCCAGGTACTCTATCCAGCTGAGCTACACACGCGCAATAAACTTTTTTGTCGACCGCCACTATCAACGAATAATGGCGGAGAGGGAGGGATTCGAACCCTCGATACGCGTAATGCGTATGGTTCCTTAGCAGGGAACTGGTTTCAGCCACTCACCCACCTCTCCGTAAGTGCGACGCATTTTACGGATTCACTGGCCGGAGTCAAACCTTTTTTAGATAAAAATGTTTACTCGCTGACATTTTAAGCAATTCGCTCAAAAAAGGGGTAGATTGTTTAATTAGACACCATACATTAACACGCTAAACGCACATTCAAGAAAGCACATCGAAAACATTTTTAAAAATAGTTTCTAAAAACAAAAAAGGCCAGCGCTATGCTGACCTTTTCTTTAAAGAATCATTTATTACTTATTCAGCAGTATCTGGCTGTTCGCCTTTTTCTGCTTGAATTCGCATATAAATTTCTTCTCGGTGCACAGAAACTTCTTTCGGTGCATTTACACCAATTCGAACCTGATTCCCTTTGACGCCCAATACGGTAACAGTAACATCGTCACCTACCATAAGCGTTTCTCCAACTCGACGAGTCAATATAAGCATTCGCTTGCTCCTGTTCCTTATTCTTGAACATATCCCTAATTACTTGCCCTTTGCTAGCACGACCCAGCGAGGCGACAGTGATTCCATGTTTCCGTGTCACTTCAAAAACTCACCGTATATTCACTTTCTATTATAGCTTATCCTGTAACCAAGCGTTAACTGAATCTAACGCAGTCTCTAAGTTTTCAGGTTGTTCACCACCGGCTTGCGCCATATCTGGACGACCGCCACCTTTACCACCAACCTGGGACGCGACAAAATTAACTAACTCTCCCGCTTTCACTTTGCTTACGAGGCCTTTTGTTACGCCGGCAATTAAATTAACCTTAGATTCGCTTGCTACACCTAATACTACGACGCCATCGCCGATTCGGTTTTTAATATCGTCCATCATAGGTCGAAGAGACTTCGCTTCAACCCCTTCTAGCTTAGCAACAAGTACCTTGGTACCGTTTATTTCAACTACACTATTAAGCATATCAGCGCCCTGCTGACTTGCCAGTTTTTGTTTAGCTGAATTCAACGCTTTCTCTAGTTCTTTAGTCTGATTTTGAAGTGCAGCGACACGATCTTTCAAATTTGCAGGGTCAGATTTCAACAGTGTAGAAAGTGACTGTAGGGTATCTTGCTGGCTTTGCACGTAAGCAATGGCTTGCTCCCCAGTTACTGCCTCAATACGGCGAACGCCCGATGCAATACCCGCTTCGCTGACAATTTTAAATAAACCGATATCACCGGTTTGGTTAACATGTGTTCCACCACACAATTCAATTGAGAATGGCCCCATTGAAACAACACGTACTTTCTCGTCGTATTTTTCACCAAACAGTGCCATCGCGCCTGACGCTTTCGCTTCGTCTAACTCCATTAACTGTGTCGTTAACGCATGGTTTGCCCGTATTTCAGCATTTACTCTGCGCTCGACCTCAGCCAACTGCTCGCTAGTCACTGCTTCAAAATGAGAAAAGTCAAAGCGGAAACGAGGTGCGTCAACCAACGAGCCTTTCTGAGTAACGTGCTCGCCTAAAATCTCGCGAAGTGCGGCGTGTAATAAATGCGTAGCGCTATGGTTCTTTTTAATCGCTTCACGATTTAATGCGTCTACTGCTGCGGTTGCTTTGTCACCTTTAGATATCTTCCCTCTGGCGATGCCTCTGTGAGCGAACGCATTACCCATCTTTTGCGTGTCCGTTACCAAAAACTCACCGTTAGCAATGCGAAGCAAGCCTTTATCGCCGGACTGACCGCCGCTTTCTGCGTAGAAAGGCGTAGCATCTAGAACAACAACACCTTCTTGCCCATCTTCAAGTGTTTCAACAAAAGCATTATCAGCAATGAGTTCAACCACGTTTGCAGCACCTTCGATATCGGTGTACCCAGTAAACGTCGTAGCATGGTCTATAGATAGCTTTTCATTATAATCCGCGCCAAAATTACTGGCTTGTTGAGCACGAGTGCGCTGCGCCTGCATGGCAGCATCAAAGCCCGCTTCATCAATTTTTAAATCATGCTCGCGTGCCACATCATTGGTTAAATCGGTAGGAAAGCCATACGTGTCATACAGTTTAAAAACAACGTCTCCAGGGATAGTGTCGCCCTCAAGATCTTCTAACGTCTCATTGAGCATTGCCATACCGCGAGCAAGGGTTTTACTAAACTGTTCTTCTTCCACTTTTAGCACTTTTTCAATAACAGGGCGCTGCTCAACTAACTCGGGATAAGCGTCACCCATCTCATCAGCAAGTGATGCAACTAGCTTAAAGAAGAATACACCGTCTGCACCAAGCTTGTTGCCATGACGAACAGCACGTCGTATTACGCGTCGTAACACATAGCCACGGCCTTCGTTTGATGGCATCACACCGTCGCAAATTAGGAAGCTACAAGAACGGATGTGATCAGCAATCACGCGTAACGATTTATTTTCCATATCATTGGTGCCAACAATTTCAGCGGCCGATTTGATAAGGTTTTGAAATAAATCAATTTCATAGTTACTGTGAACGTTTTGAAGAATGGCAGAAATACGCTCTAATCCCATCCCCGTGTCTATAGACGGCTTAGGAAGCGGCTCCATTGTGCCGTCTGATTGTTTGTTATATTGCATGAAAACCAAGTTCCAAATTTCAATGAAACGGTCTCCATCTTCTTCCGGCGTACCTGGAGGGCCACCCCAAATATGCGCACCATGGTCGTAAAAGATTTCTGAGCATGGGCCGCACGGCCCTGTATCGCCCATCGACCAAAAATTATCAGACGTACTAATGCGGATTATCTTTTCTTGGGGAACGCCAATATGGTTTTCCCATATATCAAATGCTTCATCGTCTTCAGAATAAACGGTAACTAACAATTTCTCTTTGGGAAGCCCCACTTCTACGGTCAAAAAGTTCCACGCAAATTCAATGGCTTCTTTTTTAAAGTAGTCACCAAAGCTAAAATTACCTAGCATTTCGAAAAATGTATGGTGTCTTGCGGTATAGCCTACGTTTTCAAGGTCGTTATGCTTTCCACCCGCTCGTACGCAGCGTTGTGAAGAGACCGCGCGAGAGTAGCTGCGCTTTTCCGCACCAAGAAAGGTATCTTTGAACTGGTTCATACCTGCGTTAGTGAATAGAAGCGTAGGATCATCTGCCGGAACGAGCGAAGAGCTGGCCACAGATTGGTGACCATGACTTTTAAAATACTCGATAAATTTGTTACGTAAGTCAGCAGTAGAGATTGTCATTGAAAACCTAACTTCCTTAATAGTTAAAATTGAATAATAAGGGTATTGCGATGTGTTTTAAGAACCGCCTTAAAACACGCGCGTACAGATATATGCAACGATACCACGGATAACGCTTTTTTGTTAAGTGTACACAAGCCGTTTAACCGCATAAATACGGGGTTTTATATTAAGTATAGGGACAACTAATAGCGTTTAATCGTCGTTAACGGCGAATGTTATATGGTCAGAGTAAAAACCGCGGTATTGCAAAAATTGTTTTTGCTTCGCAACGTCTTTAAATTCCGTTTTCGCAGGAGAGCCAAACTTTTTTATTCTTACTTGCCGAGCACTTTCAAACCAGTCAACGTCGGTCTCATTTAACGCTATTTCCGCGATATACTCATCAACACCATATTGTTGTAAATCTAACTTAATTTTTCTTGGTCCTTGTCCTTTAGCCGCAAGCATTCTCGCTCGACTTTCAGCAAACCGCTCATCACTTTGAATATCTGCATCGCAAAACTCTTGAAGTATCGGCAAGACAACGCTTCTTTCAATTCCTTTTAGCGATAATTTTTTGCAAATTTCATCAAAACTGTGCTCTCGTCTTGCTAGCATGCGAGTAATCGCGTCAGTAATGATTTTTCTATCGAATTCTGACATTTTCTTAAACAAACCCTTTATTTTACTCGGCCCCAACCTTTGTATAATACCGACTAGCGCGATAACTCTCACACGATTAATGAAGGCTGTAAATAAAAGTATGAATTATAAAATAGTGTTTGTTAATGCCATCGCTGATATTGGAAAAGTGTGTTGGGATGAATTAGCAAAAGGGAGTGGCCCGTTCTTACGCTACGATTTTCTAAATGGGCTAGAAGAAACCGCGTGTTGTAACATTAGCAGTGGCTGGCAACCTCAACACGTTAAGGTCATGCTTGATGATGCTGTTATTGCGGTGATGCCTGGCTATCTAAAGACACATAGCTACGGTGAGTATGTCTTCGACCATGAATGGGCTAACGCCTATCATCAGCATGGTCTTGACTATTACCCTAAATGGGTAAGTGCTGTACCTTTTACGCCGGTAACCGGTGAGCGCTTTCTGTGCAATGACGAAACAACGTTACCTGAAGATATTCATCAGCAGTTAGTAACCGCTTTAGAACAACATGACGTGTCTTCATATCATTGTCTTTTTGCTGATACTGACAGCATCTCGCACGTAAAGCCTGCAGGATGGCTAAGCCGTTTTTCTGTACAGTTTCAGTGGCACAACTACAATTACATCGATTTTGATGACTTTCAGCAGCGATTTACGTCACGAAAACGCAAAGACGTAAGAAAGCTCTACGGTAAGCTTTCTGATAAAAACATAGCCTTTGAGCATGCTACGGGCGAGGCCATTGACGACGATACTATGGCATTGTTCCTTCGCTGTTATAAAGCAACGTACTTAAAACGTAGTGGCCATACTGGATATTTAAACGATGCGTTTTTCCATCATCTACGTCTCACTATGTCTGACAACATGCTAATCGTAAGTGCCAAGATGGATGATAAACCGGTGGCCAGTGCCCTCTTCTTTTTTGACGAGTCTGGTTTGTACGGCAGGTATTGGGGTGCATTACATGCAGTTGATGGCCTTCACTTTGCTTGTTGTTACTTTGAAGGAATAAAGTTCGCCATCGATAAAGGCTTACCGCTTTTCAACCCAGGCACGCAGGGTGAACATAAAATACTACGAGGGTTTGAACCCGTCTATTGCCAGTCAATACACCGTCTACGCGAACCTGCATTTCATGATGCTGTAGCGCATTTTTTACGAAAAGAAACACCATATATCACTAGTTATTTCAATCAGGCGCAAGATGCTTTACCTTTTAATGAAGCATTTACACCGTTATTAAAAACAAAAAGTGTCTGTCATCCAGATGCAAACACTATCAACGACAACGAGAAAGAAAATGAAATATAAATTGTTAGCCGCCGCAGTTGCGGCCTCACTTGGCCTTATGGGCTGTAGTCAACCAGACACAAGCGCAGAGCAAAAGACAGCGCCTGCTGCACAAATGGAGCCAAAAGGCGAAGCTGAACTGGGTTCATTTGGCGTTGAGTTATCAGCGCGCGATGAGTCTATCAAGCCTGGCGATGATTTCTTTATGTACGCAAGCGGTACATGGTATGAAAATTACGAGTTACCTGCCGATAAGACGCGGTTTGGCGCCTTTACCGCACTGGCAGACAGAAGCGAAGAACAAGTAAAAAGCATCATCGATGGTTTGGTTGAAAAAGAAAACCTTAATGCTGACGAAAAGCTCGTACGCGACTTTTTTGTGTCTTTCATGGATGTTGAAACTATTAACGAAAAAGGGCTAACCCCTATCGCTGGTGTGTTGGAAACCATCAAGAATATTTCAAACACCACAGAGCTAACCGAAGTTTTTGGTAACAGTTGGCTGACCGATACAAGCTCACCGATTGGTTCAGGTTTATGGTACAACCGTCTAGACCCTAATGAATATCAATTAAGCGTCGGTGTGGGTGGTTTAGGCTTACCCGATCGCGATTACTATTTAAGTGACAGCGAACGCTTTGTTAAAATTAGAGAAGCCTACGTTGCACACATTGAAGAAATGCTTAATTTTGCGGGCGAAGAAAACGCAGCAGAAAAAGCACAAGACATCTTGAGTTTAGAAACAAAAATCGCAGAAGTGCAGTGGCCACGTGAAAAACGTCGTGATCGTGACCTTACACTAAACCAAATTGAGCGCAGTAAGCTTAGCGACACGTACCCAGGTTTTGACTGGGACACCTTCTTAGCGCAAACCGGCTATGCGGTTCCAGAACTCAATATCACCCAGCCTGAACCAGTAAATGGTGTGATTGATATTATCAATGAAACGAGCTTAGACGACTGGAAGTCTTACCTGACTTACCACACTATTACCAATAACGCTGGCCTGCTTTCTGAAGAAATCTATGCTGCCAACTTTAACTTCTACGGCACAACGTTAAACGGACAACAAGAACCTCGCCCTCGCTGGAAACGTGCTTTAAGCCAAATGTCGGGAACTGAATCCCTTGGTTTTGCATTAGGTAAGATTTATGTTGATGAATACTTTCCAGAGAGTTCAAAAACTCAAATGGCTGAGCTCGTTGAGAATCTACGCACCGCACTGGGTGAGCGCATCGACAACCTTGATTGGATGAGCGAAGACACCAAAGTAAATGCGAAAGAAAAGCTTATGGCATTTCGTCCGAAAATTGGTTACCCAGACCAGTGGCAATCATTCGAGGGATTAGAGATTTCCTCTGATGACTTAGTTGCCAACGTTCATAACCTTCGTACTTTCTTCAGAAATCAGTCGGTAGAAAAAGAGTTACAGAAAACTGATAGAGAGCGATGGGGAATGACACCACAGCGTGTTAATGCGTACTACAATAGCTCATTCAATGAAATTGTATTCCCAGCGGCCATTTTGCAACCGCCCTTCTTCGATCCAAATGCAGATCCCGCGGTAAATTACGGCGCTATTGGCGCAGTAATTGGTCACGAAATGGGGCATGGATTTGACGACCAAGGGTCAAAGTCAGACGCAAATGGTATTCAACGCAACTGGTGGACCGATGCTGACCGCGCTGCGTTTGAAGCGAAAGCCGATGCGCTTGCAGAGCAATACAGCCAATACGAGCCTATTGAAGGTAACTTCGTTAATGGCCGTAATAGCTTAGGTGAAAATATCGGTGATGTCGGTGGCTTAGCGATGGCTTACCACGCTTACAAATTAAGCTTAAATGGCAAAGAAGCCCCTGTCATTGATGGTTTAACCGGCGATCAACGTTTCTTCCTAGCATGGGCACAAGTATGGAGAGAAAAACGTACTGAACAAAGCATGCTAAATCAGCTTCGCGCCGGTACACATTCACCAGGTAGATATCGCGCACAAGCGCCACGCAATCATGATGCGTGGTATGAAGCGTTTAACGTACAGCCTGGCGACGCGCTTTATTTAGCTCCAGAAGAACGCGTACGTATTTGGTAACAGCGTATAACGCATAAAAGGCTGCACATTGTGCGGCCTTTTTTTTGCTTGCTGTTTAGTTAGCGGGGCAGTATTGCATCAACGTTGTACCGAAGTAATTTGATGGGCTCTCACTATTTGGCACAAGCATTAATTTAACAGCGAAAAAAAAGCCCCTCATAAGAGGGGCAAATTGGAGAGGTTTTCTACCAGAAACTGACTATGAATGCGCAACGGCCTCAAACCCTGCGTCGCCGTTAGCTCCTGGCTTTACCTGCTTTTCTGCATATACCAACGCATCATGGAGGTTATCAAAGGTGATAATACCCGGATGATGGCTATTAATGCTTTCAAGCACGTTATCAACAGTGGCATTGGCGCCACAAATAATGAGCTGTCTTCCCGCCGCAATTGCATCAGACGTAACCGTCTCTACCGCCATGGCCGCAGATACATCCATTAGTGGTACACGAGTGAAGTCGAGGATCATAAACGTTGAGCCTGGCTTCACGCGCTCACGGACATGATGTCCTAGATCGGCTGCAGCGCCAAAACTTAACGGCCCACCAAAGCTGAAGATAGAAACCTTATCTTTTAGCGACGCTAACAGCGCGTTCTCTTTTGGATCGTTAAGCGACTCAGGAATTTTCTTCAACTCTTCAATTTGCAACTGGGCAATTTGACGTACATACGCCAAAGCAGCGAATACAACACCAACACCCACCGCAGTAATAAGGTCAACAAACACCGTCAAACCTAGTACAGTTAGCATTAACGCGAAGTCCCAACGTGGGCCTTTATGAGCGCGCTTCAAATAACCCCAATCGATTATATCAAGGCCGACTTTAACAAGAATACCAGCAAGCACAGCATGAGGTATTTTAGCCGCAAGTGGGCTCAACCCTAATACGATTGCCAATAAGACGAGGGCATGCACCATACCTGAGATGTTGCTCTTGCCTCCGCTTCTAATGTTTACCACGGTACGCATGGTTGCACCTGCACCTGCGATACCACCTATTAGGCCTGCAAACGTGTTACCAATACCTTGGCCAATGAGCTCTTTGTTGCTGTCATGACGTGTACGTGTCATGTTGTCGGCAACAAGTGACGTTAACAAGCTATCGATAGCACCTAAGACGGCAAGAATAAATGCTGCTTCAAGAATAAGAAGCGCTTTACTTTGGTCGAATACCGGAAGATGAAGGCTAGGAAGTCCCGTTGGTATATTTCCTAACACAGGTACCGTTAACGCTAAGCTTACCAGCGTGCCTATGATAAGCGCAGCCAACGCACCGGGTACAAACTTACCTAAAGATGGTGGCCATTTATACGCTATAACAAGCGTCCCAAGGCCTAGTGCCAACGTTACGAAATCGATGTCAGCCAAGGCTGTCGGAATATAACTAAGCGCACCGATAGTGCCACCTGGAGGCTCATGGCCGAGCAACCGACCAATCTGTAGTATGATAATAATTGCACCAATCCCGGACATAAAGCCAGAGATAACCGGATAAGGCACCAACCTGATGTACTGCCCGACACCCAAGACGCCAAAAATTATTTGAAAAATACCCGCTATAATCACTGCTGTGAAAATCAGGCTAGCGTCCCCTGATAAACTTGCAAATAGCCCCGCTAGTACAACGATCATAGGCCCTGTGGGGCCAGAAATCTGTGCAGGAGTACCTCCAAATAATGCGGCAAAGAAACCGACCGCAATGGCGCCGTATAGGCCAGCCATTGGACCGAGCCCCGATGCTACACCAAGTGCTAATGCAAGAGGTAGCGCAACGATACCTGCGGTTAAACCACCGGTTAAGTCGCCGCGTAAATTCGTTAAATCAAACTTAATCATAGTGAACGTCCTATTCTACGCGTTTTAAACGTGCTTCTGCTGCGGCTTGATCCATAGCCTCAAATTCACCATTTTCGCCGTTGTAACAAAGTACATCGCCGCTACCAATATTATAAACCCAACCATGAAGTTGTACTTGCCCTGTTGCAATCTTCGCCGCAACCGAAGGATGGGTACGTAAATGCTGTATCTGTTGCACAACATTCTCTTTTGTAACCGCTTCTAAGTCTTCAATTGAAAGTGGATCGTGACCGCATCGCTCTTTCACAACTTCTGTCGCAACGCGGCAGTGACCTAACCACTCTTTTACATGCGGAAGTGAATCTAGGCCTTCAGGGTGTATTGCACCCTTCATAGCACCACAATCAGTGTGACCGCAAACTACAATGTGCGTTACGCCTAGTGCAGCAACAGCAAACTCAATAGACGCAGTCATACCGCCAGTTTGATTACTGTGAGGCGGTACGATATTGCCCGCATTTCTACAAATGAAAAGCTCACCTGGGTCTGTTTGTGTTACCAAGTTGGGGTCGATGCGCGAATCCGAGCACGTGATAAATAATACTTCTGGGTTCTGGCCGTTTGCTAGCTTTTGAAAGGTAGCCTTCTTATTTGGATACACTTCCTTCTGAAACTTCGCAACACCTGTAATGACATGATCCATACAACTCTCCAATGACTTTTAATATTTTTATTTAATAGTTTGTACGCTAGTGTCGCTTGATAGATTAATAGTTTAATATACTATCTGGTGATAGCCAATTACTATCAAACACACTAATTTTACATTTCGGGTAGAAATAATGCAGCTTAACGGCAAGACACCGTCGATAAATCAAATACGCTACTTTGTAGCCGTCGCTAAACATCTGAGTTTCAGGCACGCGGCTGCTGTTCTTGGCATTAGTCAACCTACGTTGACCAGCCAAATTAATGCGCTTGAAGGTATTATTGGCGTAACGCTTTTTGAGCGTTCTAGAAGCGGAACCATGCTATCACCCCAAGGTAAAGAGCTATTCGAGTCTGCAGAGAATGTTATTCTTGCAAGCCTTCGCTTCAGTGAAATTGCTCGAGATTTGTCCCAAGGCGAAATTGTGACTTACCGGCTTGGTATACCGCCAACACTCGGTCCTTATTTACTTCCTCACATATTGCCAGAACTACACAAACAAAAACCTGGGTTACGCTTTTACGTAAGAGAAGCGGCTCCCCAAGCATTACAGCATGGACTTTTACATGGTGAATACGACCTCGTATTATCACCACTATCTGGTGAACACTCGCAACTTATAACTCACCCATTGTTTAAAGAACCATTAAAATTTGTTATTCCCACTGATCATCGGCTGAATGGAAAGGCATTTGTAAAACCTCGCGAACTGGCTGGGGAAAAGGTGCTTACCTTAGAAGATAGACATCATTTTCATCATCAAGTTCAACAGCTTTGCGATAAGCTAGGAGCCGACTTACAACGAGATTACGAGGGAACGAGTTTAGATACATTGCGTCAAATGGTTGTAATGGGTATGGGCGTCGCATTTCTCCCTGGTCTTTATATTCATTCGGAACTTCACAAACCCGAAGCCTTGCATGTATGCGAAATAGACGATATGCCAATCGAACGCGAACATTCTCTTGCTTGGCGAAACACAGCCCCGGGTAGAAAAACCTTTAGGGAGATATCGATTTTAATTAAAAATATTATTTCAATGAGGCTGTCTGGTGCAGTATCAATTGTTGAAGGCAGTGACAGTCACTAAAAACCTAAGGATAAAAGCCTACATAATTTATTGCTGTTTCTGAAAACCGTGGCTTGGGCGTCGGATAAACACGCCCAAGCACACGCTATTTTTATGCGATATTGAAAACCGCGTTAGACGAGAATAAGACAGCGCCTAGCTATAAAAACAAAGGTAGGCACTGGCAACGTTTACTTTTACGTCAAAAGAAACATTAGCTTCGACTGTGAATGAAGTGCCAGCAGGAAATGATTGCCATTGCTCACTGCCTGGTAAGCGAACAACCAATTCTCCCTCAACGACTTTCATAAGCTCGTGCTTACTTGTATCGAAGGTATACTCGCCCGGTGACATTACCCCTGACGTACATGGACCGCCCTCAGCCTCAAAACTAATAGAGGTTACTTTATTATCGAAATAATGATTTACTGAAAATGCCATACTACTTCCTAAATGTGATGTTCACTGTTTTACACTGCGAATAGATTAGCGGCCAACTAAACTGGCCGTTCTTGCGTTATATTTTAAATTGCCCGACTAACTCTTTTAATTCAGTCGATACGCCACTTAACTGTGTTGCTTCTACCGCCAGTTCTTCGGCATGCTGGCTGGTTTTGTCACTAAGGGTCGTTATCGCCACCAGAGATTTATTGATATCCTGCGCTACCTCGGTTTGTTGCTCTGTTGCCAACGCAATATACGTACTTTGCTCGTGAACCTGCCCAATCGCATTGTTGATGTGCGCTAGCGTTTCAACCACGGTTTGCGTTTTTTCAACTGCCGTTTGGCTTCGCATTTTACCCGTTTGCATAACTTTGTCCGTGCGGTCGGCCATCACTTGCAGACGCTCTACCATTTTACGAATATCGGTGGTTGAGTCTTGTGTTCGACTCGCCAACGAGCGGACTTCATCGGCCACCACAGCAAACCCTCGACCTTGCTCCCCCGCTCTCGCCGCCTCAATAGCCGCGTTTAATGCAAGTAAATTGGTCTGTTCTGCAATACTGTTAATCACATCAATCACTGCACCAATATTCTCTGACTCTTTACTAAGCCCACCTACTACTTCAACGCCATCATTAATGGCATCGGCTAGCGCATTAATTTCCGACATGGCCTCTCGCGCTTGCTCGCTCCCATTCGTTACCAGTTCATCCGCTTTCGTCGCTGCAGTACTTGATTGATGTGCGTTTTGCGAAATCTCAACAACGGTTGCAGCCATTTGAGTGACCGCCGTCGACACGTTATCAACTTGGCTACGCTCTTGTTTTATCTCGTGACTGGTACTTTGGGATACGTCACGAAGATGATCAGCAGCGCTTGATACCGCTTTAGTATTTTCAGCTGTATCCTTAAGTAACACGCGAAGTTTATCTGTGAAACGATTGAATTCATTGGCTAGTGCACCTAACTCATCTTTGCTTTGGATATCAAGACGCTTTGTGAGATCGCCATCCCCGCTCGCTATTTCTGACATCGCATTTCGCATACGAGTTAGTGGCTGAGTAATCTTTGCACTCGCAAAATAAGTTATTGCCGCAATCAGTGAAATAATGACAATGGCTACAACGATTGCCGTAGTAATGGCATTATTGATAGGGGCATTAATAATACTTGCCGGCACGAGTATCCCTACCGACCAATCCATTTGTGGTGTATCAATACGCGCATGTCGATAAATAGCAACATAGTCAACACCACGCCATGTAACATTGACCATTCCGTTCTTATTGCGATTAATGTCTGAAACAAGCGGTTTGAAACCGCTTGTTTCATCAAACAGGGTGTCAAACGAACTTAATGGTGAACTGAGCGCTAAGGCTTTATCTTGCTTAGGGAAGTAAACGATATTTTGTTTATCGTCTAACAGAAACGCCGTTCCCTGCCCTTCATACTTTATTGCATCGATTACGTTGCCAATGGTGCTGATAAGAATATCGACACCACCGACGCCTATAAGCCTGCCATTTTGAAACACTGGCGCCTGCACCACTGCCGACACACTACCGTCTTGAGAATCAACAGCAGGAGGCGTTACGTATAGCGCTCCGCGCTTAACTGCAGTAGTAAACCAAGGGCGCTGCGTAGCGAAATACCCTGCGTTGGGGTTGCCGGCATCAGGGCCCGATGTTTCAACACCAACCCGACCTTCTTCGTAAAAATATTCCCCTGTAATAGCAGAACCAAAAAAAGCAGACTTAATATTTTCATCTGTTTCACTGATATTTCTAAATTGGGTGGTTATACGTGAAGCCCCATCGAGTGCAGCATATGGCGCACCTCGATTTTGATGCTCAGCAAAAAAATCTTTTAAGAATGGGTTACCGAGAAAAGTCTTTGCAACGCCGCCGTAGGTACTGAAGAAACCTTCCACTTCATTTGCTTCATTACCAACCAATGACGCAAGTTCTTGCTCTACACGCAGACGCGTGCTGTCTCCGACGATACTGACAAGGAATACTGCGGTTATTAGTAGCATTACAGCAATGCTTCCCCCCACAATAAATACAAACTTTTTTTGAAGTGATGATTGCATGCGAACTACTCTTCTTATTATTGTAATTGCATCGTGCGTCGCTATTCAAAACCGTAAAAATCGCGCAGGTTTGAATGCTGAGATGCTTATTATTATTAGATACACGTGGGCTCAGTTAAACGAAAAAACCACACCGAGCGCTATACTACTTTGTAATACAACATGGTGATTTACAAGAGAGGAAAGTAGAAAAAAGGGAGCTTTTTAAAAATTATTCGCAAAAAGCGGGCTGCTTTTTCCACACCAAAAGTAGGTTGTTAGCAGGCATTACAATAACCTCACTTAGCGTTAACGTTTTCACCCAACTTTTTAACTCTTCCACATCTCGATAACCACCACAACCTCGCTCAAGCAAAGAGGCATGAAATTCAGCGTTACTTTGTGAAGAGAACTGCCCTTGTTGGGTAAACGGGCCATATTGACAAAATACGCCGCCAGCGGGTAGGTTTTCATCCACATCTTGCATCAGCATAATTACCTCTTCTTTTTGCATGATGTGAGCAGTATTCGCGGAGAAGATTGCGTCAAAATCACAGTCTGCGAGTGTATGGACACCAGCAACGTATTCAACTGGCCTTACTAAGTTGGTTGATGGGTACGCATCAATCCATTGATTGATACCATCATGATAGGGAGGCTGATCGCTAGTGTGCCACGTGACGTGAGGAAGGTTACTCGCGAAATAAACAGCATGCTGCCCGGTTCCACTACCCACTTCGAATACCGCTGTAGCGTTCGTTAACGCTCGCCGTAATACGTGCAATATTGGGCCTTTATTGTTCTCACAGGCTTGGCTGAATGGTTTAGTCATAATTGTCCCCTTGTTGCGTTATGGTAATGTCGAATAATGGTTTACCCGCGTAAGCGGTGATAGCACTCGCCTTTCACCTAAAAACAAAACCACCATAAAAAATAAGGCCTGCGAGAGCAGGCCTTATCGTTGAACTAGTCACTTAAATTAGGCCCAAGCCATTTTTCTGCTTCTTCTAAAGACCAGTTTTTGCGCGCGGCATAGTCGGCTACTTGGTCACTCTGTATTTTCGCTACAGCAAAATACTTAGCGTCTGGATGTGAGAAGTACCAACCAGATACTGACGCACCAGGCCACATTGCATAACTTTCAGTTAGCGTCATGCTGGTATGCTCTTTAGCACTTAACAAATCCCAAATAAGCTGTTTTTCAGTGTGCTCAGGACAGGCAGCATAGCCTGGGGCAGGACGAATACCTTGATACTTTTCGCGGATGAGATCGTCATTTGTTAACGTTTCATCTTTTGCATAACCCCAGTACACTTTTCTAACTTGTTGATGAAGATATTCAGCAAACGCTTCAGCAAGACGGTCAGCTACCGCTTTTACCATGATGCCATTATAATCATCGCCGGCTTTGATAAAGCTGTCGGCCAGTGCATCCTCTCCAATCCCACCAGTAACAGCAAAAGCACCGATATAATCGTTTATACCGCTATCTTTGTCGGCCACAAAATCAGATAAGCAGTAGTTTGCAAACTTATCTTTAAACGTTTGTTGGCGCAAATGATGGGCAACGCCCTTAACGTCTTGACGGGTTTCATCTGTATACACTTCAATATCGTCACCCACCCTGTTAGCGGGGAATAACCCTATCACGCCTTTCGCTTCCAACGCGTTGTCAGCGATAATCTTGTCTAACATCGCGTTTGCGTCAGCGAACAACGATTTCGCCTCTTCGCCCACGACTTCGTCGTTCAGTATACGAGGATATTTTCCTGCCAAAGACCATGTCAAAAAGAACGGCGTCCAATCGATGTAGTCTCTAAGTACACTAAGTGAAGCCGTGACAGGTGTCACCCCTAACGAGGCAGGTTTTACTGGCTTGATGCTAAAATCAGGCTTGAACGCATTCTGCCTTGCTTGTTCAAGAGAAACCGGTTTGGTTCGCGGCTTTTTGCGCGCGTGCTGGTCCCTTACTACGTCATATTCTTTCGCTAATTCTTGCGCATAAATATCTCGAGATGCTTTATTTAGCAGGCGCTGACATACTCCTACCGCACGACTAGCATTGGGTACATAAGCTACTGGCGCATGATAATGCTGTTCAATCTTCACCGCAGTGTGCGCCTTAGATGTTGTGGCACCACCAATCAAAAGAGGTAAATCAAAGCCTTGGCGTTCCATTTCTTTTGCCACATGCACCATCTCATCAAGTGACGGTGTAATGAGACCGGACAAGCCAATCATGTCTACATTTTCTTCTTTAGCCACTTTTAAAATCGTTGCAGCAGGCACCATTACGCCTAAATCAATGACCTCGAAGTTGTTACACTGTAGTACAACGCCTACGATATTTTTCCCTATATCATGGACATCACCTTTAACGGTCGCTAGCAAGATTTTACCGTTACTTCTTGCATCATCAGATTTTTCAGCTTCGATATAGGGTTGTAAATGCGCTACTGCTTTTTTCATCACCCGCGCCGATTTCACAACTTGAGGAAGAAACATTTTTCCTTCGCCAAATAGATCACCCACTACGTTCATGCCATCCATTAATGGCCCTTCAATAACGTGAAGTGGCCGCTGCGCTTGCAGTCTCGCTTCTTCAGTATCGTCGAGAATATAGTCGGTTATTCCCTTGACCAACGCATGTTCCAAACGTTTATTTACATCTTGCTCTCGCCATGTAAGGTCTTCTTTCGCAGCAGCCTTACCATCGCCTTGATATTGCGGAGCGATATCAAGGAGCCGCTCAGTACTGTCGCTACGGCGGTTTAAAATAACATCTTCTACCGCATCACGAAGTACCTTCGGGATCTCGTCGTACACTTCTAACTGGCCCGCATTCACAATAGCCATATCCATTCCCGCACGTATCGCATGGAATAAAAATACGGAATGCATGGCTTCTCTGACCGGATTATTGCCCCGAAATGAGAACGATATATTAGAAAGGCCACCTGAGATATGTGCATAAGGGCATGCGCGGCGAATCTCTCGCGTTGCCTCAATAAAATCTACAGCATAGTTATCGTGCTCTTCTATTCCCGTCGCAACCGCGAAAATATTCGGGTCGAAAATGATATCTTCGGGTAGAAAGCCAATTTCTTCGGTTAACAGCTTGTAGCTTCGCTTACAAATCTCAACTTTTCTTTCTTTTGTATCCGCCTGACCTTTTTCATCGAAAGCCATGACAACGGTTGCTGCGCCAAAACGTTTTATCTGCTTTGCTTGTGACAGAAAGCTCTCTTCGCCTTCTTTAAGGCTGATGGAGTTAACTATTGCTTTACCCTGTACGCACTTCAGCCCCGCCTCTATGACTTCCCATTTTGATGAGTCAATCATAATAGGCACACGACTTATATCGGGCTCGGACGCGATAAGATTCAAAAACGTTACCATTGCTTGCTTAGAATCAAGCATGGCCTCATCCATATTGATATCGATGATTTGTGCGCCGCTTTCAACCTGCTGCTTAGCCACATCTAACGCAGCTTCGTAATCGCCATCTAAAACTAGACGTTTAAACCGGGCTGAGCCCGTTACATTGGTTCGTTCACCAATATTTATAAATGTAGAAAATTCTGCGCTCACTTCGTGCTCCTAGTGTACAAATGGCTCTAGGCCTGACAGACGCATTTTAGGTTCAAACGAGGGGATCGCCCTTGGGGTAATACCGTCTACCGCCGCGGCAATATCACGAATATGCTCTGGCGTACTGCCACAGCACCCCCCTACTATATTCACGAGCCCTGATTCAGCCCACTCTTTGATATGTTCCGCCATTTCCGGCCCTTCCATATCATATTCACCGAACTCATTAGGCAACCCAGCGTTAGGGTGAGCAGAAATCAAACATTCGCCTATGTTTGATACCTCTTCAACGTATTGTCGAAGCAAGTCAGGGCCTAGCGCACAATTCAGGCCAAACGAAAATGGACTAACATGTCGCATTGAATAATAGAAAGCCTCTGCGGTTTGGCCTGACAAGGTCCTGCCAGACGCATCGGTTATTGTTCCAGAAATCATTACGGGCAAGTAGATATCTAGCTTTTCAAAAACAGTTTCCACTGCATAGGCCGCTGCCTTAGCATTGAGGGTATCGAAAATCGTTTCCAGCATAATCAAATCAACACCACCCTCAATAAGCGCTTGTGTTGACTCACTGTATGACTCTACTAGCTCGTCAAACGTGACGTTGCGCTTGCCAGGATCGTTAACATCAGGTGATATTGATGCCGTGCGATTAGTAGGCCCTAACACCCCAGCTACAAATCGCGGTTTATCTGGTGTTTTGGCTGTGTAAGCATCTGCTGCCTTTCTTGCAAGGTGTGCAGCAGCAATATTGATATCGCGAGAGTGCGCTTCCATGTCGTAATCTGCCATGGCGATAGTGGTTGAATTGAACGTATTAGTTTCAATAATATCGGCGCCGGCTTCAAAGTAATCGCAGTGTATTTGATAAATAATGTCGGGCTGGGTGATAGAAAGGAGATCATTGTTTCCTTTCACGTCGCAATGCCAGTCAGCAAACTGTTCACCGCGGTAATCATCTTCTTCAAGTTTATGGCGCTGAATCATTGTTCCCATAGCACCATCTAAAATAAGAATGCGTTTTTTTGCTGCGCTAGCAAGTGATGCTCTTGCGCTGTTTACAGAATCTTGACTCACGCGTTACCTCTTTGGCTGTGATTTTTCAGCAAGCTGACTTAAGTCGTACGGTGTAGTTTGATAAACATAGTAATTTAACCAATTGGTAAAGAGCAAACTGCCATGAGAACGCCACCTTACTATTGGTGATTTATCAGGATCATCGCCTTCAAAATAGTGCTTGGGAATACTCGGCGACTGTCCAGCATCTCGATCTCTAAAGTATTCATCTTTTAATGTATCTGTATCATATTCGGGATGACCGGTAACAAACACCATACGTTTATCTTCTGATGCAACAACATACGCACCCACATCGTCTGACTCGGCAATAACATTAAGACCATCAACACTATTATAGTTAGCCGTGTCGATGTGCCCATAACGTGAATGAGGCGCATAGAACGTAGGGTCAAAACCTCGTAAGAGCTCATTGTTAGGATCGTTCACTCGATGCTCATACACCCCTGAAAACTTTTCATCTCTAAGTGTACGTGTCACACCATAGAAGTGATACATCGCCGCATGCGCCGCCCAACATAAATATAAGGTAGAGTTAACATGACGTTGTGCCCATTCTAATATCGTGGTCATCGTTTCCCAATACTTAACATCTTCGTAGTCAAGCAGCGCTAACGGCGCACCGGTAACAATTAAGCCATCATATTTTTTCTCAGCCACTTGGGAGAAATCGTGATAGAACGCATCCATATGCGACTGAGGCGTATTTTTGGGCGCTTGATTATCAATACGAATGAGGTCGACATTGATCTGAAGCGGCGTGTTCGATAACAAGCGAAGTATTTGCACCTCAGTTTCAATTTTATTAGGCATAAGGTTTAAAATGCCTACCTCGAGAGGTCGAATATCTTGATTCGCCGCTCTGTCACTTTCCATTGTAAAGATATTCTCGCCTAGCAACACGTCCTGGGCGGGAAGTTGGTCTGGGATTCGAATTGGCATGGAAGGCTCCAGTCATAATAGTAATGACTGTATTGTGGCTAATAAGACGAAGATGTCAACATCTTTACGTCTAGACGTCTAAACGTTTTTTTAAGACTGGGTTTTGTGCACCATCATTAACATTTCTGCTTCAGCGCGAGGAATATCGCACGCATCCATAATCTCTTCTATCGAGGCCCCTTGTTTTACAAGGTCTGCCGCACGCTGATAAAGGCGTAAAGATGGGTCTTGAAGCTTTTGTTCTCTTAATTGATTATCGAAGTCATCTTGCTTAGTTTGTAGCGCATGCACATGCTTGGCGACAACGAGGCTCCGCGCTTGCGCTTCGCTTTGTTGGTGAGTGACATGCTTTACTTGTGCATCAATATTCGCCGTATAAACTGACATATCCTCTTTAAGCAGATCCATTGTGATGCGAATACGCTTAAGCAATATGTTTTGCCACACTATTAAAATAAAAGCGATAAGCAACCCTAACGCTAATATCAAGGTTTCTAATGTAACAGCTGCAAATTGCCATTCCATGTGCATAACACTCCTCTACGACAGGAAAGTGAGCGAATAAAAAAGGCATGATGCGCAGGGCAACATGCCTTTCCATCGAGCAGTTAGATACTGCTCAATTCATCCCACTCTTCATCGCTAAGAAGTTTGTTCAAGTCTACCAAAATAAGCAGCTCGCCATCACGATTGCTCACCCCTTGGATAAACTTGGCACTTTCTTCTGTACCAACGTTAGGTGCACTGTCAATTTCAGAAGACTTGAGATAGACCACTTCTGCAACACTGTCGACCAGTATACCCACCACTTGCTCATCAGATTCGATAATAACAATACGTGTATTATCGGTTATCTCTGTGGGCGGCAAACCAAAACGCGCTCGCGTATCAATAACGGTAACAACATTACCTCGTAGGTTAATGATACCTAGCACATAATCTGGGGCGCCGGGTACCGGTGCAATTTCGGTATAACGCAATACTTCTTGTACTTGCATTACGTTAATACCGTATGTTTCTTCACCTAGGCGATAAGTAACCCATTGAAGGACCTCATCATTGCTGTCGGCACTATTACTATTTACTCTTTCGTCGCTCATGAACCTGGCTCCCAATACTATGGCGTCTGGTCGTTACTACCTAAGCCTTTGTTAAGCATAGATATTAATTCCTCAACGTCAATTAACGCGCACATTTTTTCTTTTACCATCCCGGCTAACCAAGGACGTTTACCTGTGGACTCGCGCCATTTAACGTCAGCGTTTGTTAACGTTACTGTGTTGACCAATCTTTCACTGGCCAGTCCCCACGAACTATCCCCTAACATTATAAGATATCGGTAGTTAAGCGATTGTGCGAGGTTTTCATCATATTTTTCTGGCATTACCCATTTTGCAGAGTCGATAACATTAAGTTTAGACTCTCGGTGCATCATTATCCCCATAAACCAGTCTGGTTTACCGAAAAGCGGCCCTATTTTCTCTATTTGATGTATGCCACCAAGTGTCGTCAAGGGTACAGCAAGCGTCAGTCCCGCCACCTCAAAGAATAACGCTTGAAAGCGATTTTCGAGAGTATCCTTTAGTGGAACTTTTCTAACAGACGCTGCCGATTGCTCTTTGCTCTCAGACGTCTCTTCGCTTACCGCTGGTTGCTTAGGGGCTCTAGCAACGATGTGCTCTTCGGGCACGCTCTTTGTTTCTAGAACCTTTGCACTGGCTTTCGACTCGACCTTCGTTTCAACAACTGAAGGACTAGGCTCTGCAAGTGCGTCCTCTGCCATAAATTGTGATGCTTGCTCGAGCAGCTTGGCTGTTCGAGCAGTAACATCGTTAGGATCATCAGGTTCTTTCAAGAGACTATCTAAATAAGCCTCCATAACCTCTTCACGGGCAAATGGCGATTGCTTGTTCATACCGGTACTACTTCTCCAAAACCTCAAGCAATTTTGCGTAGGCTGTCACGCCTCGCGTTTTTGGGTAGGCAGCAGATATAGGCAGTTGTACCAAACTCGCATCTCTAAAGTGCGTATCTACTGGGACAACACCGTGCCACACCCTCTCGCCATAGTCAGTCATCAAACGTTTTCTTGATGCTAATGCTGCATTCGTTCGTTTGTCGAACATCGTTGGAATAATCACAGTATCAAAAGATTTCTGTAAAGAACGCCCCATGATTTCCATCGTTCGAATCATCCTATCTAACCCTTTAAGTGCTAAATATTCAGTTTGTGTTGGCACGATAACCTTATTACAAGCGGCTAATGCATTTACCATCAACACGCCGAGCACAGGGGGACAGTCAATAATTGCAACATCGAATTCATTGTCTATCTTCGCTAGCGCTTTTTTAAGCACCAATCCCATGCCCTGCTCACTTCCCATCGTTCTGTCCAAGGTGGCAAGTGCCATGGTCGCTGGAAGCACGTACAAGTTATCTATCTTAGTCGGACACAAACAGTCCATTACTTTATCGGCAGTCAGCGCAGATGATTGAATAAAAATGTCATAAACAGAATGACTTAATGCTTCAGAATCAATACCGAAGTAATAGCTGAGCGAGGCATGTGGATCAGTATCTATCATCAATACACGCTTGCCACGCTGTGCCAGCAAACCACCGAGGGTTACGGTTGTTGTAGTTTTACCTACTCCCCCTTTCTGGTTTGCCACTGTCCACACTTTCATCGTTTTAATTCCATGACTTACTTAACTGAATATAGCGACTGTTACCTTTCAGCATAGCTGAATAATGCCGATTTCACTTCATCTCCGTTTGAATACAGCTACTCATATCGTCAATATTTATACTTTTAGTCGAAATATTTGCAACAGCTACCGCTTGCGGCATGCCATAAACAACACACGAATCCTGATCTTGTGCCCATACAGTGGCTCCATCGTGTTTAAGCTGTCGACACCCTTCTCGGCCATCCGCTCCCATTCCCGTTAATATAACGGCTAACACGTCGCCACCGAAGGCTTTGCATAACGAAGCAAAAGTAAGGTCTACGCTGGGCTTGTAATTAATTTTTTCAGACGGACTAGCGTCAGTGATGATAATTTTTTTATGCAGGCCATTATTTTCTATCAGCATCTGCTTTCCCCCTGGCGCTAGGTAGGCACAGCCTGGTTTTAACACGTCACCATGTTCAGCTTCTTTTACTGAAATATTGCAGTGGGTATCTAAACGTTGCGCAAATGCAGAGGTAAAGGTGCCCGGCATGTGTTGTACTAAAATTATAGGATAAGGGAAATCTTGAGGTAGCGGCGACAATACCTTTTGAAGCGCAACCGGACCACCTGTTGACGCACCAATAGCGAGGCATTTGTAACGTTTTCCCGATGCAGAAATAGACGACACAGTTGGCTGAGTAGTGGCATCTTTTCGACCTGACAATATCCCAGATGTTTTGAAAAATGCTTGTTTTGGTGCGCCTGGAGGGAGTTTTTTAGCCTCGTCACTTCGAAATGTAGGCCGTTTAAAACCCACTTTTCTACGTGCAATTAGCCTTACCTTGGTGCACAACGTTCTTGCAGCGTCCTTTCGGTTTTCAGCAATATCTTCAAATCGTTTAGGTAAAAAGTCTAGTGCTCCCGCCTCAAGTGCATCAAGCGTAGCCTGAGCGCCATGATGGGTCAGCGAGGAGAACATTAATATAGGGAGAGGGAACTTCTCCATTATGGCCTTTACCGCAGCAATGCCGTCCATAATGGGCATTTCGACATCCATTGTCACAACGTCTGGAGAAAGTTGTTTTATTTTATCGAGCGCGTCGCGCCCGTTTCGTGCTTCACCAATTACTTCTAGTTCTCTATCGTCGTCGAGAATTTCTTTTACTCGACGACGATAAAAAGAAGAATCGTCCACGACCAAGACTTTGAAGACCATGGAATTTAGTTTCCTATATATTGCGCTTTCGTTTTTATTTTAATGATTTTCGCGCGTACCGCTTAAGTAAGCTTGGAATATCTAGTATAAGTGCAATACCACCATCAGACGTTATCGTTGCACCCGCCATGCCTGGCGTTCCTTGTAATAATGCGTCTAACGGTTTAATTACCACTTCTTCTTGACCAATTAGCGCATCTACTACAAAACCGACTTGCTGTGTACCAATCTGTACTACAACAACGTGTCCTTTATCGCGCGCTATGTTTTTAGGGCCTCGAATTAACCATTCTCCTAAGAAGAATAACGGTATCGCTTTCGAGCGAACAATCATTGTCAATTGCCCGTCAACGGTGTTTGTTTTCTTTATATCCATGTTGATGATCTCGCTTACCGAACCAAGAGGTAAAGCAAATGTTTGGTTGCCCACAACGATCATCAATGTCGGCAGAATAGCGAGTGTTAAGGGTACTTTAATCTCTAAACTCGTACCTTTACCCAACTGTGAATCAATATTAACCGTACCGTTTAACTGGTTAATCTTGGTCTTCACTACATCCATGCCAACGCCGCGCCCCGAGATATCGCTTATCTCAGTTTTCGTTGAGAAACCAGGCGCGAAAATAAGGTTGAATGCCTCCACATCAGACATTCTTGCTGCTGCATCAGCGTCAAGTACGCCTCTGCTGATAGCGATATCCTTAAGCTTTTCTGGGTCCATCCCTTTACCATCATCTTCAATGGTCAAAAGAATATGGTCACCCTCTTGCGAGGCAGAAAGTTTAACCGTCCCCATACTTGGTTTGCCTGCCGCTTTACGATCGTCAGGCATTTCAATACCGTGATCAACAGAGTTTCTCACCAGGTGAACCAATGGGTCTGCAAGTGCTTCAACCAAATTCTTATCTAAATCTGTCTCTTCGCCTTCTAATTCAAGGGTAATTTCTTTCTTTAGACTTCTCGCCAAATCTCGAACAACGCGAGGAAAACGTCCAAATACCTTCTTGATAGGCTGCATGCGGGTTTTCATTACCGCACCCTGCAAATCGCCTGTTACCACATCAAGGTTAGCGATAGCCTTCGACATGCTCTCGTCATTGGTATTAATACCTAAACTGATGAGACGGTTTCTTACCAACACTAACTCGCCGACCATGTTCATGATTTGGTCTAGTCGTTTCGTGTCAACGCGAACAGTTGTTTCGGCTTGAGGTGGCGCAGGGGTTGATTTTTTCTCGTCTTTCTTTGCCGCTTCAGGTGCCGCAGACTGCTTTGCTGGTGTCGGTGCGGGAGCTTTTGCCGCAGGCGTACTTTTAGGCGCTGCAGGCTTCGCAGGCGCAGAAGCTTTTGCTTGCTGGATAGCCTCTGTTGCTTTTTTATCAACCACAGCCGCTTTAGGCGCTGTGTCTTGCTTAGTCGGGCCCTGACCAGAACCATGAAGCTGATCTAACAAGGCTTCAAATTCATCATCGCTTATTTCATCGCTGTCCGATGAAGCTGCAGGTGCAGGCGCCGGCGCTGCTGCTGGCGAAGACTCAGCCTCGGCAGAAAATGAACCTTTACCATGAAGTTCGTCTAGTAGTGCTTCAAACTCATCGTCTGTAATATCATCACCACTAGCGGCCGCAGGAGCGGCTGCTGGCGCGCTCGACGCTACAGTTGGCTTGTTATTTTCACGGCCAGGTGCCGTAGAGCCGTGGAGTTCGTCGAGTAGCGCTTCAAACTCATCTTCGGTAATTTCGTCGATGCTACCGCCAGTACTTGACGATGCTTCAGGAGCCGGAGTTTCTTCAACGCTAAATTCTTCGTCAACTTCAACGGCTTGAGGCGCTGCATCAGATGCATCACCGAAAATATTTTCATCCGGTGTTTCTGGGCTGCTCAACTTGTGAAGGGTGTCTACGAGTTGTTGGCTTGCGGGCACAAGCGGCTCACGCTGCTTGACGTTTTCAAACATCTCAACGACAACATCGGTGGCTTGCAGAATAATATCCATGAGTTCTGGCGTAAGGGTTCGTTGCCCGTTACGCATGACATCAAAAACATTTTCAGCACCATGGCATATTTCTACGAGTTCAGTGAGTGCTAAGAAACCAGCACCACCTTTTACTGTGTGATATCCACGAAATATCGCGTTAAGAAGATCTGCATCTTCGGGATTGTTCTCAAGATCAACGAGCTGTTCTTGTAATTGTTCAAGTATCTCTCCAGCTTCAACTAGAAAGTCCTGTAATATATCCTCGTCAACATCAAACGACATGCGCCCGCTCCCCTAAAAACCTAAGCTAGACAAAAGATCATCAACATCATCTTGACCCGATACAACGTCATCCCGTTGTTCCGCGTCCATAATGGGACCCTCTGCCACTACACCATCTATATTATCGACAGGTTTACTCGATGCCTTAGCTTGTTCTGCTGATTCAGGCTCACCAAACATGGTAAGCATGTTAACCAAGCTCTCTTCAACCTCTTTGACTAGGTCTATAACTCGGCGAATAACTTGACCGGTGAGGTCTTGATACCCTTGAGCCATTAGCACTTCAGTAAGCAAAGAAGTCAATTTAGCTGACTGTGAAGCTCCCTCTTCCAACAACTCATCCAAATCAGCACATAGCACCTTGAACTCACCTAATTCCAGTTGGCGATTCATCAGCTTCTTCCATTCAGGCATCACGTTTTCGATTCGTGATGAAAGTGATTCAGCAAGCGGCATACTCGCCTCTACTGCATCCATAGTAGTATTAGCTGCTTTTTCGGTTTCTTCAATGACATACGTCAAACGCGTTTGTGCGTCTGGTATATCGGCATTGGCCAAATTTTTAATACGGTCGTCAATTTGGAAGTTGTTTAATGCGTCATGTAATTGGCGCGTCAACTTACCGACTTCAGCGAAGAGTTCAATTGACTCTTTCATTGATGCGGCTTCTAACAGCGCACTTGCCGATGCATTATCGCCTGCTTCCAAATAAACGACGAGTTGTTTTGCTTCTTCTAACGAAATAGGGACATTCACATTTGTCGACATCCAGTAAACCTCATTTCTGTGGTGAGCGTCTGGATCAACCTAAACGTTCGAAGATCTTATCTAGCTTCTCTTTCAACGTTGCAGCAGTAAAAGGTTTTACAACGTAACCATTTACGCCGGCCTGCGCCGCAGCAACAATCTGCTCTTTCTTGGCTTCAGCCGTTACCATTAAGACAGGTAAATGCTTCAATTTATCGTCCGCCCGAATCGCGCGCAGTAAATCGATGCCTTGCATGCCAGGCATGTTCCAATCCGTTACAACAAAGTCGAAATCGCCCTGTTGAAGCATTGGCAGCGCCGTACTACCGTCGTCCGCTTCCTGGATATTGGAGAAACCCAAATCTTTGAGCAGGTTTTTTATGATACGTCTCATGGTTGAAAAATCATCAACCACAAGAATTTTCATATTTTTATCCAAAATTGCCTCCAGTGAGGTGTTAATTGTTATTAATATCTATTCTTCGTCAGCTTGCCACGACTTCATTCGTGATTTGAGTTTTAACATGGCCTGACTGTGAATTTGACTGACTCTTGATTCACTTACATCAAGAACTTCACCTATCTCGCGAAGGTTCAATTCTTCATCATAGTATAAAGACAGCACTATCGCTTCTCGCTCTGGTAATGTAGTAATAGCATGTGCTAGCGCTTTTTGAAAAGCGCCTTGCATCAAATCTTCCAGCGGTGCGTCGCTTCCTCGACTTTGTTCTGTCGATATTACGTCCTCAGACACCCCTAAATCTTCAATGCCAACCAGCTTTCCTGCATTTACCTCATTGAGCATCTGATGATAATCTTGCACACTAACATTTAGTTTTGCAGCAATATCAGAATCTCTCGCATCTCTCCCTGTCTCGCCTTCAACAAGAGAAATTGCTTCCGTGATGGCCCGCCCATTTTTATGCACTGAGCGAGGTGTCCAATCACCTTTTCTAATTTCATCTAGCATGGCTCCGCGGATACGGATGCCAGCAAATGTTTCAAAACTCGCGCCTTTTGAACCATCGAAGTTTCGAGCAGCTTCTAACAATCCAATCATGCCTGATTGGATGAGATCATCAACGAGCACACTCGCTGGCAGACGCGCCAAGAGATGATGTGCTATACGCTTAACAAGCGATGCGTGTCGCTCGACAAGCTGCGCTTTGTCACTCTGTTGTTGATAAGCGGCTGCTTTGCTATTCAACGTTGATTACCTACTGCTTTTTCTGCGACTAATTGCTCAATAAAGAACTCTAAATGTCCTCCCGGTTGCGCCGGTATGGGCCAAGAGATTGCTTTGTTCGCTAACTGACTAATTGCTATCGACGCCGGTGAACTTGGATAGGCGTCGACGATAGCGGTTTGTTTGCGCACAGCTCGACGAATATTCTCGTCAAACGGCACGGTTGCCACTAATTCTAGTGCAACATCAAGAAAGCGCCCTGTTACTTTACTCAGCTTACTAAATAATTCCTGCCCTTCGCGCACATCTCGAACCATATTCGCCACAATCTTGAACCGAAACACGCCGTGTTCTCGATTAAGTAGTTTGATAAGTGCGTAGGCATCTGTCAGCGAGGTAGGCTCATCACATACCACAACCATTATATCTTGCGATGCTCTAGAGAAACTAAGCACCATGTCAGAGATGCCTGCCGCGGTATCGACGATAAGAACATCAATTTGCGACCGTAACTCGCTGAAGGCGCGAATTAGCCCTGCGTGTTCGGTTGGAGTAAGCTCGGCCATAGACTGCGTACCCGACGTTGCGGGCGCAATTTTAATGCCGTGAGGGCCTGTTACCAAAACGTCATCAAGCGTACATTCGCCGGAAAGAACATGAGAAAGGTTTTTCTCTACTCGCAATCCCAACATAACGTCTACGTTAGCCAGACCTAAGTCAGCATCTAACACCATGACACGCTTGCCCAGCTTTGCCATCGCAATCGCTGTATTCAACGTAATATTTGTTTTACCTACGCCACCTTTACCTCCGGTGACGGCGATAACTTTGATTAACCGTGATTGCTTCATTTTTCGTAAGCTACTCGCTTGATCGTCAATCATACTGCTCGCGCTGTTTTAACCACATCATTAGCACTAGTATGATTCAAACCGTACTTTTTATAAAGCTTTGCAGCAGCAGATACTAAAGATTTTGCTTCTGCAATCTTAATGTCTTCAGGAACCTTCTGTCCATCGGTGACATAACTGACCGGTAATTGGTACTCTACTACAGCACTCAACACTTCTCCTAAAGAATAGCACTCATCTAGCTTTGTAAAGATACAACCACTTAACTCAATACCATCAAAAGCATTAATAATGTGCTGAAGTGCAGGATACTGGGTATTTGCCTGCGCAACCAAATATTTTTTAATATTAGGCATTTGGCCGTTTTCAAACTGTTTAACCTGTTTAATAAGTCGACTATCTCGCTGACTAAACCCTGCAGTATCGATAAGAATTAACCGCTTATGACGCAGTTGAAATAGTAAATCAGCCAACTCTTCGCTGCTCTGTGCTTTACGCACCGTACACCCGATAATCTTTCCGTAAGTCGCAAGCTGTTCAAACGCGGCGATTCTATATGTATCAATAGTAATCATTGCCACCGATTCTGCACCATATTTTTGCGCATATCGAGCAGCCAATTTGGCAACCGTTGTTGTCTTACCAGTTCCCGTTGGCCCAACGAGCGCAACCGCACCTTGTTGGGTAAGTATATCGTTACCTGTCACGTTGATGCGATTAGCCAATAGGTTTAAAAGATAAACCCAAGCATCACGCTCATTGTAGTGCGTGGGCGTATAGCTAATGAGTTGATTGGCAACATTTTGGCTTAATCCCATGTCGATAAGGCGTTGTGTTAGATATTGATGGACCGGGCGTTGACGGCTTTGCTTTGCCTCCATCAAATCTGCAACTTGATACTGCAAAACATTGCGAAGCGATGCAAGCTCTTCTTTTATTTGAGAAAGCTCATCTGAATTCGAGTGATGCGTAACTGTATCTTGCACGTTATCATTGGGCTGAAATGTGGGGTTATTGACAGGCTGCTGTGCGTCTAACTCGTCGATAAATGCGTCTGAGAAATCAAGATGAGAAGCAATGTTGTTCGCATGCTGTGCATTGGCCGCATTGTTACGTGGCGAAGTAGCGTCTGCCGGGCGTGACGCAGAATTAGGTGTCCCGCCGTGCTGCTTCTCTAGCAACGCTTTTAAACTATCAGGGCCATCGTCACCGATAATTTCACTCAAGCTAGGCGTGTTTGCATGCGTACCTTGTGACTGGGCTGTCGGCTTTTTAATTGCAATTTTAGCTTCTGGCTCTTTGTCATAAGCGGCAACCAGTTCAATGCCATCAGCAACTTTGCGGTTTGACATGATAACCGCATCGCTCCCTAGTTCAGCTTTCACCTGACTTAAGGCCTCACGCATATCTTTGCCAAAAAAACGTCTAATTTTCATTGCAATCTCTCCAATCACCCTGTGTCATATTATTGACCAACAGAACTGACTATTTTTATCTGCTTATCGTCGGGCACTTCTTGGTATGAAAGTACGTGTAACCCAGCGACTGAATATTTTAAAAAGCGTGATAGTACAGGTCTTAACATTCCTGACGTGAGGAGCACTGCCGGCTCGCCTTCTAGTTCTTGTTGCTGACTCGCTTGCTGTAGCGATTTTTGCAACTTATCGGCTAGCCCTGGCTCAATACCAGCGCCGTCTTCCCCACCCGCTTGAAGAGATTGGTGCAACATCTGTTCCAACTCTGGCGCCAGAGTTATGACAGGTATCTCTTTTGCACCTTGGGTTATTTCTTGTGATATGAGACGTTTGAGTGAAATACGCACTGCAGACACCAATACGTCTGGGTCTTGGCTACGTGGGCCATATTCACTAAGGGTCTGAACAATCGTTCGCATATCTCTAATCGGTACACCTTCAAAAAGCAACGTTTGAAGCACTTTTACTACAGTGCTTAGCGGAAGAATATCCGGCACTAATCCTTCCACCAACTTCGGATGATGTTTAGCGAGCATATCAAGTAACTGCTGGGCCTCTTCGTGCCCAAGGAGTTGGTAGGCATTATTCGTTAATAACTGACTAAGGTGCGTTGCCACTACGGTAGCCGCATCTACCACCGTATACCCGAGTGTTTGCGCATGTTCGCGCTTATTAGGTTTGATCCACACTGCGTCTAAACCGAACGCTGGGTCTTGCGTAGCGCGGCCCTCAAGCTTGCCAAATACCTGACCAGGATTAATGGCTAACTCTTCATCATGACTAATTTGTGAATCGCCGATTGTCACACCTAGCATCGCAATGGTGTAGGTATTCGGCTCTAAGTCTAAATTATCGCGAATGTGCACGGGCGGAACAAGAAAACCAAGTTCTTGGGACAGCTTTTTACGCACCCCTTTGATACGCGTCAGTAGTTCACCACCTTGCGACTTATCAACCAATGGAATAAGACGATACCCAACCTCTAATCCAATGGTGTCGACTTGCTGCACATCATCCCATCCTAGCTCTTTTACCTCAGGTGCCACTAAATCGTCTTTAGATACCGTGTCTGGCACTTGAGGCTCTGCGGCTTTTCGCTTAGCTGAAGTACTTTGCCAATAAGCAAAACCAGCAATTAGGAAAGAGAAACCAAGAAACGCAACATGGGGCATCCCTGGTATAATACCCATAACGAACAGCACACCAGATGCAATATAGAGGGCTTGATTGTTACCAAGCTGACTGCGAATTTCTTTACCCATTTCTTGGGTTTCATTTTCACGAGTAACAATAATAGCGGTCGCCACAGACAGTAATAGTGAAGGAATCTGCGCCACTAACCCGTCACCGATAGTTAAAATCGTATACACCTCAATGGCAGAACCAAACGCCAGACCATGTTGAATCATACCAATAAACAAACCACCCACAATGTTTATCAACATAATGAAAAGGCCTGCGACCGCATCACCTTTAACGAATTTTGATGCACCATCCATTGAACCGTAAAAGTCCGCTTCAGCAGTAATTTCTTCTCGACGTAATCGGGCTTGGTCTTGATCGATGTAACCTGCATTAAGGTCAGCATCAATAGCCATTTGCTTACCGGGCATAGCATCCAAAGTGAAGCGAGCGCTTACTTCTGAAATTCGTCCCGCACCAGCAGTTACTACTTTAAAGTTGATAATAAGCAAAATAGCGAACACGACGACACCGACCGCATAGTTGCCGCCGATGACCACGGCGCCGAACGCCTCAATCACTTTACCTGCCGCATCACCGCCTTCATGACCGTATAAAAGCACGACCCTTGTGGAAGCAACATTCAGGGCTAATCGCAATACCGTAGCGATAAGTAATACTAACGGAAAGATACCGAAGTCGACGGGCTTTTGAGTGAGTACTGCCACCAAAATAATGACTAACGATAGCGCAATATTAAAGCTAAACAGTACATCTAAAAGAAATGGAGGCATGGGCAGAATAACCATGCCCATAATAGCCAAAAGGACAATTGGCGCACCCAAACCGCTGGTGATGCGCTGCATCTGACTTTTGTCGAATCGTTGAAGGTAGCCGGCTAACTGCATTTCAGACGTTCTCTCTATCGGAAATTTGACGCTTTACGCGTCTTGAAACCATTATTCCAATAGCATTACAACTACCATGCCAGCTTTAAATTTTTTTGGATTAACCTTTATAAATACGAAAGCTGCTTGTCTTTTGAGCAGTTTGAAAGGTGGAATATCTAACGACGTAACTCTCTAGGAATAGGCAAGTCTCTTTTAAGCGGTTTAGGTTTCTTACCTTTACCTGCACGGTACGCTTTAAGCTGATAAACATGGGCCAATACTTGCGCTACCGCCATGAATAATGCATTAGGCACTTCATCGTCTACTTCGGTGGAATAATAAATAGCGCGGGCTAGCATGGGCGAAGGAATAAGCGGCACATCGTTCGCGGTAGCAATCTTCCGAATATGCATGGCAAGTTCGTCAGCGCCTTTCGCTACTAGCACCGGTGCCCGCACTCCACTTTCATCATATTTAATCGCAACAGAGAAATGTGTTGGGTTGGTGACTACGACGTCTGCATTGGGAACTTCTTGCATCATACGCTTTGTTGCCGCTTGATACTGCAATCGTCTAATGCGACCTTTGACCATAGGGTCGCCTTCCGCGTTTTTACGTTCGTCCTTAACCTCTTGCTTGGTCATTTTCATTTCTTCGTTGTGCTTATACACTTGATACGGCACATCGATAAGCGCAATAGGGATCATACCGCATGCTAAAATAAGAAAAGCCCACTCAAGCATGTCGAGCGCATGGAAAATATTCCCTGGATAGAGTTCCATATCTAAATGAAGCGCTTCGTCTTCGAAATAAAGTAATGCCGTTATGGCCATGCCGATGATGACAATAACTTTCGCAATTGATTTTATTAACTCAACCAACCCGTTAGTGCCGAACATGCGCTTGAAGCCGGCCAGAGGGCTCAGTTTTGACGCTTTTGGCTTTGTCCCTTCCCAAGTGAAATTATATCCACCTAGTGCAATAGAGCCATAAATCCCCGCGATCATAGCAACTATCATGTAGAGTAATACGGGTGATCTTATCGTTGTAAAGGCCTCACCCCATGCAGAAAACATATGGGTGGTATCGTAGGTTTCATCGCGGGATAATATAAACATACGTTGCATAAGAGAAAATACCGACTCGGCAATCCACCCGCCCAAAAATAAGAACATTATTGCGCTTACGATAAGTACTAGTGTGGTGGATAACTCTCGTGAACGGGCGAGCTGACCTTTTTTTCGGGCGTCTTCGAGTTTTTTCCCCGTGGGGTCTTCTGTTTTTTCGCTTGAATCAGCCATATATTAATCCATAGACACAATAAAATGGGTTAGACAAAACGGTATTGGAAAGTGCGTTGTTTACATTCCTCACTTTCCAGTACAAAGAACAAAGAATGCGAAAGTGGCAAGACCATACCGCTCATGGACAAATCCTCAATAACTCGCACATAAACTGCTCTGCGCGTCCCCACTGAGTTTGAAAGTGTGCGGTAAAGTTATCCAGCGTTATCCAAATAATCAGTAAGCCCATTACTTGCGCAATGGAAAAGCCAATGCTGAAGATGTTTAACTGAGGGGCTGCCTTGGTCATTACACCAAACGCTAGGTTCACAATGAGCAGAGAAACAATAGGTGCTAGAGAAAGGGTAATAGCCGATATAAACATCCAGCCCCCCCAGTGCGCAATATCTTTAAACTGCGCGCCTGTCCACCACGCTTCGCCAATAGGAAACGCCTGAAAGCTCATGACAATCATTTGGATCATGGACAAATGGCCATCGAGTGTCCAAAAAAGTAGCGTGGCCAAAATAAGATAGAACTGCCCCACCGCTGGAACGTTGATACCATTAACAGGGTCGACAATTGATGCAAAACCTAAACCTGTTTGCATAGCTATTATCTGCCCAGCGAGCACGAAAGTGTTAAGCACCATCATAGAAATAAAACCAATCGCAATACCAATCAGCAGTTGCTGCATGCCCAATAAAATGGTGCCCGCACTCACTAGATTATCGATAGGCGAAGGAGGCACAACAGGCATTATGATCAGCGTTAACATAATTGCCAGTAAGGCACGCATATTCGCAGGAATCGACTTTGCGCTTAGACCGATCATAGCAGCGAAAAGCCCACTAATGCGCATAAACGGCATCAGCATATCGGCAAGAAACTGATTGACTGTCGCCAGTTCAACTTCCATGCAGTTACCCTACTACCTGCGGGATCATGTCTACCATTCTAAAAGTGAAGTCCATAAGTTGCTGTACCAACCAATTCCCACCCCAACTTAACGCCAAAAGCGTAACCAGTAAACGAGGAAGGAAACTCATAGTTTGTTCGTTTATCGATGTCGCGGCCTGAAATACCGCGACGATTAACCCGATAATAAGACTAGGGACGATAACCGCGGACACGAGCACGATAACCATAAACATGGCTTCGCGAAGAATTTCAACAAAGACTTCTGGTGACATAGGTTCTCCTAGACGCCCATACCAAAGCTGGTCGCCAACGTGCCAAATATAAGGTTCCAGCCATCTACCAATACGAACAACATAAGTTTAAATGGAAGCGATACAATCATGGGGGATAGCATCATCATACCCATCGCCATCAAAATAGACGCAACCACTAAGTCGATAATTAGGAATGGGATAAAAAGCATAAAGCCAATTTGAAACGCCGTTTTTAACTCACTGGTCACAAAAGCAGGAATAAGAATAGTCAATGGGACTTCATCGGTATCTGCATATTTGCCTTCGTCCCCGGCAATCCTCACAAACGTTTCTAAGTCTCGAACACGGGTTTGCGAAAGCATAAACGCTCGCATTGGTGCCTTAGCTTGTTCGAGCGCATCTAAACTCGTCATTTCTTCATTCAAATAAGGTTGCAATGCGCGCTCATTCACTTCTTCAAATACCGGCGCCATAATGAACATGGACAAAAATAAGCTTACTCCGATAAGAATTTGGTTTGATGGAGACTGCTGCAAACCGATGGCTTGACGCAAAATAGACAGCACCACAATAATTCGAGTGAACGATGTCATCATCATGATAAAAGCTGGAATGAGGCTTAGCGCTGTCATAATAAACAGCGCTTGTAAGGTCATTGTGTAGTCTTGCGAACCATCAGAGTTAGTGACCACAGTGACCGCAGAAATTCCCTGCTGAGCAATGGCGTTGCTGCTGAACAAAAGCGTGAGAAGTGAGAAAACAAAAAACCAATGTTTACGCGTCATGTTTATCTTCCTTTATGGCAGGGTTAATTTTACCCGCCATTGCTGCAACCAGCTTTTGCTTGAATAGCTCGCCACCGTGTTTAGTCTCTCGTTGCGGCGTTTCTAGTTTAGCGTCTAATTTGCTCAAGTGGGTAATAGTATGCGATGTTACGCCAATAAGGTGCTGCTCATCGCCTACCTCAATTACCATAATTTTTTCTTTCGTCCCGGCTACCATACTAGCAACAACTTTCATTTGCCCGTTGCCCATAGTAGTGACATTAAATCGTCGCATCACATAGGCCAACGCAAAAATAATCGCCACCACCACGAGTAACGATAGAAAAATTGACACTACCGATGCAGGATTAGTAATTGATTGGGTAGATTGCGCGAACGCGCTTGAAGTAAGAATAAGGGGTAGCATTGCGCAACCCCTTACAAAATAAGAAGTTTTATCTGAGTTTCTTGATTCTCTCAATTTGACTAATAACATCTGTTAAGCGTATACCGAATTTGTCGTTAACCACTACTACTTCACCATGAGCAATCAACGTGCCATTTACCAATACATCTAATGGTTCACCGGCAACACGATCCAGTTCAACCACAGAACCCTGGTTTAACTGTAACAGATTTCGAATACTAATTTGACTACGACCGACTTCCATCGAGATAGTGACAGGAATATCGAGAATAGTATCAAGCTTCTTTTTCTCTTCTTGCGTAATCGGAGCATCATCGGTGAGTTCATCTAATTCAGCAACTTGAACGTCTTCGTTTTCGCCTTCACCGTCTTCTGATTCGGCTTGCTCTGCCATTGCTGCAGCCCAATCATCCATACCGTCTTCACTCATGGGAACCTCCCCTTGCCTTACAGGTCTTCTTCGAGTACTTGCAGCTCGGCATCGTTGTCTATGATGCGACCACCGCGTGTTAGTAACTGTAGCTCAGACTTCACAGAAGTCGGTCTTGCTATTTTTTCTACGATCTTTAACGCCAAGGTATCGCGCGAGCGCCCCAGCTTGGCCCTAAACGTCGGTAAATCTTCAATAAGTACCGTGATAGTTTCAGGCATTTCTACCGGAATAATATCACCTGGCTTGAATTCCATGACTTGCCTAAGCGGCACGTCAACATCGAGCATATGAGTAGTAAGCGCGACTTTAACATCCATAATCTCATCACGAAGTGCCTTACTCCAGCGCAAGTCAGTATCTTCTTTGTCGCTTTGTACACCCGCGTCGAGCAACTCTCGAATAGGCTCTAGCATTGAATACGGTAACGACACGTGGAAGTCGCCGCCACCACCATCAAGTTCGATATGGAACGAACTAATCACCACCACTTCAGTCGGGCTTACTATGTTCGCCATTGCGGGGTTAACCTCTGAATCTAAGTATTCAAAGGACACGTCCATAACCGGCGCCCATGCTTCTTTGTAGTCTTCAAAAATGATTTTAAGCAGCATTTGAATAATACGCCGCTCAGTAGGTGTAAATTCTCGTCCTTCAATTTTGGCGTGATAACGACCGTCACCGCCAAAGAAATTGTCAACGAGGATAAACACCAAGCGCGCTTCCATGGTAATAAGCCCAGTCCCCTTAAGGGGACGAAAGCGCACCATATTCAAACTGGTAGGAACGAAAAGCGTATGGATATACTCGCCGAACTTTATCATCTGAATGCCATTTATTGACACTTCAGCAGACCGGCGCATCATATTAAACAAACTTACTCGCATATGACGTGCGAAACGCTCGTTTACGATTTCAAGCGTGGGCATACGCCCACGTACAATTCTATCCTGCGAGGAAAAGTCGTATTCGAGTGTGGAAGCATCTGAGTCGCCATCGCTGACTTCCTCTTCTTCCACATCGTCCACCCCATGTAATAGGGCGTCGATTTCATCTTGAGATAATAAATCGCTCACAGGTTTTTACTCTCTATTGCATTACAAAGCCAGTGAACAGTACGCGCTCGACGACGTCACTACCTGCAATGTCTTTAAGCACTCGCTGTACTTCACTGACAGCCTGTTCTCGTAATTCAATTTTGCCCGCTTCGGTGACCAAGTCATCCGCGTTTGATGCACTAAAGACTTGTAACAACGTGCCTTCAATTAAAGGAATATGCGTTTTAGCTAGTTCCTCATTGTCAGAACCCCGCACAAGAAGTTGCACTTTAATTTGTACAAGTCTGTCTCGCCCGGCCCCCGGCACGTTAAAAACAAACGGCCTCGGCATGGCCACATAAAGCGCGGTACCCACTTCTGCTTTTGCAGCAGGTGCAGCGGCCGCTTGGGCGTCTGACTGAGCAAGCTGTTCTGCGGCAGGCTCATCGCCACCCGCAAATAAAAGAAAGTACGCTGCGGCACCACCACCTACAAGCACGACCGCGATGATGATAATCAACATCATTTTGCCTTTCTTCTTCCCGCCTTCTTCAATCTCTAATTCTTCATCTGCCATGTTGGTTCCGTTAATTTAACAATGATGTGCGTATTATCAGTTATCACCAGCAAATGGCAATGCTGCATTAGTCAAAACTTCACTTTTGTTTTCACCAATAAAGATAGCTGTTGAGCCAATATTTAGACACTCCACTATGCGTAGAAATCAATACCGCCCTTCATCTCTCTTGTAATACCTTGCTCAATCACTGTTGTATTGTCGCCCATGCCGTCATTGCGTTGGTTATTTGACTCGCCGTCGTTGTTACCTTTTCTTGCAAATTGTTGGCCACTTTCACCGTTAGACGAATTATCTTTTTGTACATGGGCATCACCCAATTCAATTCCTTGTTCAGATAACATTTCTCTCAAGCGGGGCATGCTTTCAGCCAACGCGTCTTTCGCCTGTTGGGATTGAACAACAAAACTGACGCTTGCCGCATCGCCAGATACATTAACGCGCACTTGCATTGAACCAAGCTCTGGCGGGTCTAACCGGATTTCAGCCATAGTGTTGCGGGCGTTAACCATCCAGCGTATTTTTTCATTCAGTTGCTGCTGACCTTCAGGCTTGTGAATATTTACGGCTTTATCAAAGCCATCTAGCTGCTGCTGAGCTTTTGATGACTCAACTCGAGCTTGATTATTTTCTACAAGTTGCGTGTCTGTTTGTACTAGCTGACTTTGAAAAACGCTTTGCGCACTTTGTTGTGATTGATTGACAAGTTGCATAAATTGTCCAACTTGTGCCTCAATGTTCGCCATCATCGCTTGGGTATTACTTTGCGAGAGACCAGCTTCATTGGCCGCATTAGCCACTAACGCAGCAATATCGATTCCAGGCTCTCTTCCCTGCGCGACTTGTTGCTGAAATTCGTTAATACCGGCGATGACATTCGCTTTAAGTGACTGCTGTTGCTGTGGTGTTACGCCAGATGGGAGCGATGCAGCAATGCGTTCAGCCAAAGACTCTGTCGCTTTTTGCGCAGCTTCAGGTGACAACGTTGAAATAACATGCAGTACGTCAATTGCATCATCTAGCGTTTCGGTAGCACTCTGTGTTAGGCCCGATTGCGTAGGCCCCGATTGCGAAGGCTGAATTTCATTCTTTACACCCGATTCATCAACAGCCTTTCCATCGTCTGCAACAGCCAACGTTGAAGCATTTAGGTTTGCAAGGGGCGCGATACCGTCGTCAGCACTGGATAGCTCACGTTCTGTCGCACCTGCAAGTTTGTCATTAATAAGCTGTAGCACCAGTTCGGCGTCTGTTGAGAGCGATGGAGTTGCTGATACTTTAGCGTTTTGGTTATCAGCAACTAGGCCACTAAACTTCGCCACTAAAGCGTTAAGACTTGCGTCACTACTATCAACCTCAGTGTGAGTTTGTTCGCCATTACCTACACTTTCGCTTTGTTGACTTTGTGCCTGCTGTGCAACGAGTAATGCCGCGATATCAGCAATGGCCTTTTTAGCCTCTTCAGATACCGGCTTCCCCGAGTACTGTTGTAATTGTGCCTCTAGCTGTTGAGCGACCAAGGCTTCGCTTTCCATTAATGACGCATCAGGCGATAAAATTGCTTCGCTCTCAACGCGTTGTGATGTCACACCATCAACACCATTGGTATGCAATGTCATTTCTTTTTCTAACGATAGCAATGTTGCGCTTTTTGTCTTGTTTACATCATCTTTTAGTAACGGCACATCAGGCAAATCAGTCTCACTCACGTTATCCTGTGTCCCAACGATTTTAGCGCTCTCGTCTGACGAGGTGATGCTTTCAGCGTGTTGGTCTGTCTGCAGACCGCCCACAGGTATGATAGTATCTTCAGGAAGTGCGTTGGTGTCTAATGTTCCCTTCCCTTTTTCGCCAATCACCGACTCGACAAAAACTAACCAATCCGTATTCGACTCCGCTTCAGTATCTGCATCCTCACCGCTGATTACCGATGCGTGTGGAAGAACATCGGCATTATCACTTTGGGTATCATCGACAGGCAATCCGATAGAACCTGCATACGGGTCTTTGGCGTTAGCCTCAAGCGCGCCAGCCTGCTCATCACTCACTGTACGCTTCTCGCCCACGATGTGACTTTTAGGATTTTCAGAATCAAGTCCATTAACGGCTTTTTCCGCGCTGTCGGGGGCATCATTGCTGGTTTTAGAACGGTATTCGGCTTTATCGTTTACGTACGGCTGTGTAGGATCATCGGTTTTGTGCCGATGCACATCAATGCGTTGTGCATTACTGCTTTCATTGGCCTCTCCTAACGATTGGCTTTCACCTTTCACTAACGCGCTGTCCTTTGCTTGAGAGAATGCATCACGAAATGCTGCATTGTTTTGTGACTGCTGATTACTGCCAATACCTGACTCTACCGCTTTTGCTGTTGTGCTTGCGGCGAAGGGTAACCCGGCAAGGTCTGTTTTTTGTGCGGCAATTTGTTGCATCATTATTCTACCGTCCTACAGTGACTGTTTCGCGCTGTTACGTTTAAACCACGTTAATCGTTATTTCAAACCGATGATTAACAACGTTTTTTACTACATCTTAACGTTCAGTATTGCTTATCTGCCTAACGAAAAATAATGAGCGTAAATAGCAGCAGCAACGTTCTCTACAGGATTTTGCAAGTAATGTTCCAATCTTATGGTTCTTTTTAAAAAAGGGAATAAGCGTGGGATTAAACGGATGGGGGTAAATCGTTAAAAGGGGCGTTTCTGAGCGCGAAAAAAGCGTTGAGACGCAAACTCGTCCATCATTGCCTGTTCAGCTCGCGCTTCTTTTGCCAGTTTTACCGCCTCTTTCTTACTTAGCAGAAGCTCGACTGCTTTCACCTTCTGCTGCTGCTTTAACCATAACTGTTTACGCTGATCAGCGGCCATCTTTGCTCTAGCAATGATATGCATCTGTTGCTCACACGCTTTATCAAGCTTACCAACGAAGGATAAATGCTGCTGATAATGGGTAGCGGTTACGCCAGATTTCCCTGTTTGCTGGATATCTTTTATATAATCGACTCGATATTGCTCGAGGCTAGAAAGCTTTTGTTTTTGCTGATTTACATTCAATTGAGCTTGCTGAAACAGCTGAGCTTCTTTCTGCTCTTTTTCTCGCTCAAAGTCGGCTAACCGTTCTAATTGTTTAGACATAACGAATTACCGATTTCCTAAGCCTTTTGCGAGCGCGGCCATACCTTCCAGACATTCATCGTACGGTAATACCTGTGTCATGCCTTGTTGAAGAAAGGCATTAATTGCAGGCTCTGCACGAATAGCCAGATCAATACGGGGGTCTGAACCCTGCGCGTATGCGCCAATAGCAATGAGATCTTGGTTTTGTTTGTAGTTTGAATAAACCTGGCGAATACGTCTCGCCATAAGTTGATGCTCTTCACTTACTACCATTGGCATAACACGACTTATCGATGCCTCTACATCGATAGCTGGATAGTGCCCGCTATCGGCCAATGATCGTGATAACACAATATGCCCATCCAAAATAGCGCGAGCCGCATCGGCAATCGGATCTTGAAGATCGTCGCCTTCTGTCAATACCGTATAAAACGCCGTTATTGAGCCCTGACTATCGCTTCCGTTTCCGGCGCGCTCGACCAACGCTGGTAATCGCGCAAATACAGAAGGCGGGTACCCTTTTGTCGCAGGCGGTTCGCCAACGGCCAACGCAATTTCACGCTGCGCCATAGCGTAGCGAGTAAGCGAGTCGATAAGTAAAAGTACTTTTAACCCTTGGTCACGAAAGTATTCAGCAATGGTGACTGCCGTTTCACAGCCTTTTAAGCGCATTAATGGCGACGTATCAGCTGGTGCCGCTACTACCACAGCCCGCTTACGCTCTTCTTCGGTAAGAATATCGTGAATAAATTCTTTCACTTCTCGCCCACGTTCGCCCACTAAACCCACGACCACCACATCGGCCTCACACCCGCGGGTCATCATGCCAAGCAGCACGCTTTTACCTACACCACTACCTGCAAATAACCCCATGCGCTGACCAATGCCTACCGTATTCATGGTGTTAATAGCACGAACACCCACATCCATTGGCTGAGTTATCGCACGGCGTAATAATGGGTTCATAGGGGGGCGGGTGGTCGGCACTCGCGCATCGGCTTGAATTTCACCAAGACCATCAAGTGGCTGTCCATTGCCGTCCACTACACGACCTAACAACCCCACGCCAACTGACAATCCACTTTGGCGATTTAACGGCATAACACGGCTGCCTGGAACGATGCCTCGCACTGCCTCCGTTGGCATTAAATAAGTGATGTCATCGCCAAAGCCGACCACTTCAGCCTCAATTTCACCCTCAACAGTTTGAACCAAGCACTGACTGCCGACTGGAAGTTGACACCCGACAGCCTCTAACGTTAAACCTATGCCTCTTACCAACTTACCTGCTGCAACCACAGGTGGTGTGGAGACTTGCTTTGTGAGGTTATTGAAATGATCGTGCCAAGGACTAGTCATTCGACAGCCCTTGGTTTAAAAGAAATTTATCTATCACATCGCGACACCGACGCTCTACAGATACATCTACAGCATTTTGTGTAGTAACAATATCGCATCCGCCCCGCTCAAGTGTAGGAGATGAAATAAACACCCACTTTTTCTGCGCCACTTCATCCTCGCCGAAGTGCGCGGTGACCAGAGCAATGTCATCAGGGTGCATATTAATTTGATATTCTGTCTGCTGAATCGGCAACGCTTTCATTCCTTCAGATAAGGCTTGTAATATCACCTTTTCATTAGAAACTACTTCGGTTCTAATCACCGACTTGGCTAGGGTAACAGCAAGTTTCACTAATTGGTCACGGGTTTCGTCATTGGCTTGTGAAAGCGGGGCGTGAAGTTTTTCCACTAATTGCTGCCATACTTCAACTTGCGTATCAACTTGTGCTTTGCCATCTTCAAGTGCTTGAGCAAGACCTTCTTCGTACCCTTTTTCTTTTCCTTCGGCAAGCCCTGTATCAAGGCCTTCTTGTTTACCCGCGTCGAAACCTTCTTGCTTGCCTTGTGTGTATCCTTCCTCGTAAGCCGCTTGTCGAATCGCTTCAATTTCTTGTGCCGTTGGCGGCTTCACTTCTTGTTCTTCTTCAGGCGGTTCATACTTCCAGTCTGAACGAAAATTCAACGCGTTCGTTTTGCCGTCTTTTACCGTCGATGATACGTCTTCTACGAAAGGTAAGTCCCATTTTTTCGCATCATTTAATTCGTTATCAGTAAAACTTTTATTCGACGCCATTATTATTTCCAGCTGAGTACAACAACGTTTATATTCTTTGGATTAGCAACACCTAAGCGAAAGGTTACAAGAACTCTTCACCACCGCCACCACCAAGCATAACTTCACCTGAATCAGAGAGACGTCGTGCCACCGAAAGAATTTCTTTCTGGGCCGTTTCGACTTCAGATATACGAACGGGACCCAACGCTTCGAGATCATCGTTGAGCATTTCTGCCGCACGTTTAGACATGTTTTTCATGATCTTATTCTTAAGCTCTTCGTCTGCACCTTTGATGGCTTTAAGCAATGCGTCTTGTTGCACTTCTCGTAGAATGGCTTGAATACCTTTGTCATCAACATCTATCAGATTATCAAACACAAACATTAAGTCTTGAATCTGCTGACTCATTTCTTCGTCTTGCTCACGAATAGCATCCATAAGCTGACCTTCAATAGCCGTATCGAGGTAGTTCATGATGTTGGCAGCTGATTTCAGGCCGCCCATCTTCGCAGCTTGCGTACCCGCTTGACCTGCGAACTGTTTCTCCATGATTTCGTTAAGCTCTTGCAGTGCGGCTGGCTGAACTTCTTCTAGATTCGCAATACGCATAAGAAGATCCAAGCGCACTTTCTCTGGAAACTGCGCCAATATTTCGGCACTTTGCTCGGGCTCTAGGTATGACAAAACAATGGTTTGAATCTGCGGGTGCTCGTTTCGAATTATGCTGGCCACTTGCTTAGAGTCCATCCATTTCAAAGAGTCTAACCCTTTTGCTCCACTACCCATCAGTATTTGATCGATAAGGTTAGCGGCTTTGTCTTCACCTAGCGCTGCGGTTAATGCGCGCTTCACAAAGTCTTGGCTTTGGAAACCAATAGTGCTGTAGTTTTGTATCTCTTCGATAAAGTGTTTATGCACAGAAGTAATCTTACTCTGCGTCATATCATCCACTTTCGCCATCTCTGTACCTAGCTTTTGCACTTGCTTAGGCTCAAGATGTTTTAAAATTTGTGCAGCGTCTTCCTCTGATAGACTCAGTAACAAGATAGCAGCCTTTTCTACCCCTTCGAGCTTACTTACGTCATAGGACGATTCTTCGGTATTGGCGAGTTCTTCAGCCATAATACTTTCTCACTTACTCGTCTTGCATCAACCAGCCCTTAACGACCTGGGCTGATAATTCTGGTTCATTTGCCACTAGCGCACGAACCGCTTTTAGCACATCTTCATCTTTATGAAGGTCTGGCAGCATAAGCGAACCATCTGGTGCGAAACCGACTTGTCCTTCATCAAACTCAGTTGACAACATACTGATGGTATCATCACCCAAGTCTAGCCCTTCATCCGCATCAAAATCTTCAACATCTTTCGATTCATCAGGGTTGATCAAACGGCGCAGCATAGGTCTTATCACAAAGATAATAAGCACCATTATAACTAACCCACCGATCACAAGTTTAAGTATAGGCAAAAACCCTGGCTGTTCCCACAACGGAACATCTTCAATCGCACCTGCGTCCATACGTGTAAACGGAACACTGACAACTTCGAGTGAGTCACCGCGGGTCACATCAAATCCGATACCGCCTTGCAGTAGACGTCTAATATTAAGCAACGCTTCTTGTTTTCTTGGCTCAGGCGTAATGGTGCCATCTTCAGCCGCTACTTGTACATAATCGACCGCAACAGAAACGCTTAGCCTGCGAATAACACCAGTTTGCTTTTTGGTATGGCTAATCGTGGTGTCTAGCTCGTAATTACGCGTTGACTCTTTTGCCGTTCTTCCTGGCATCGTCGTTTGCTGGCTACCTGCGCCGTTTGCTTGTTCTGGTATGTTTGAACTAAGTGGTGGCTGGTTAGTCAATGCGCCTGGAATACCACCAACGCCTCCGCCCACACTATTTTCCTCAATGACCATCTCACTTCTAACCGCGGGCAAATCAGGATTATAGCTACGTTGTGTCTGTTCCATGGCGGTGAAGTCCATGCTGACATCGGCTTGCGCGGTATAGTTACCAATGCCTAATACGGGTATAAGGATGGCATCTATCTTTTCTAGGTACTCCTGTTCCCGTTGACGCTCTATTTCATATTCTTTTCTAGCACGCGAGCTTAGTGAGTCTTGAGAGCCTGAATTAAGTAGTCTGCCATTACTGTCTGTAACAGTAACCTTTGAAGGCTCCATGTTCTGTACTGCTGAAGCCACAATATCAACAACCGCATCGACTTCTTCACCAGAAATAACTGCACCGCGTTTCGCCGTTAATACAATAGTGGCAGATGCCTTCTTTTCTCGCCTTGCAAATACGTTTTCCTTCGGCATTGCCAGTAGAACTCGTGCTTTTTGGATACTTGACATGTCTTCGATGGTAGACGCAATTTGTTTTTCTCTAGCGTGCTTTAGCCTTTCCATTTCGACACGTTGACTAACACCAAAGCCCATGTCTTGCATGATGATGTCTGAACCAGTGTCTGAAGTATTAGTGAGGCCTTGTCGTGTCATACCTAAGCGAACGTTTTGAAATTCATCACTGCGAACGTATACCGTATTGCCTTCTAATCGGTATTCAATTTGATTAGCATCCATGTAATCAAGCGTTTCAATAAGCTCTTGGGTCTCCATTTTTGCCAGCGGCCTAAAGTCGGGCTCTTGTGCCCACAAAAAAATGAAGATTGCGATGACAACGCAAATTACCAGAACGACAACCAGCGCCATTTGACGCATCATTTCCGCACTGCCGATCGAGTCCATAAAACCGGATTTATTTTCGGGTTCTGAATCGGCGTTCATGTTTTGATCTGGAACGCTTAAATTAGTGCCTGTTGCTTCAGCCATGACTTACTCCAACTACACCGGCATGTTCATAATTTGCTTGTAAGCTTCAAGAACCTTGTTTCTTACTTGCACGGTAGCCTCGAATGCAATTCCAGACTTTTCTTTTGTTAACATAACTTCAGCAAGACTCAGAGAAGGGTCTCCCATCTCAAAGCGCTGTTGTGCATCTTTCGACGCGAGCTGCATGGTGTTAACCCCATCTACCGCGTGCTTTAGCATGGTAGCGAAATCACTTGCCGAAGTGTTGATTTCACTTAATGGTTGGGGTTCATTAACTTGAAGGCGCGTTTGTCCAATCATATTCTGCATATCTTGGTACAAACTGTTGGCTTTAATGTCCATAACCACTCCTGTAAATGTCATCGCTGTGGCAGCCAAAGGATGACGTAGTCGTTTTTTCTTAATAGTAAGCATGGCACTGCAAACACCACGCCAACTTTAAAATCCGTTTATTTTCATAAACTTAGAGAGGGCGGCAAAAAGTTGCCAATATTATGACGGGGAAATTGGAGGCTGACGGGAGTCAACAGATAAAAAACGCCGCAAGTGCGGTAGCTAAGCTTGCGGCGGTAACGCTACATAAATTGTTTCTCTTACACTAAGGTTATGCAGGAACCTCGATGCCGTCATCACGCATCCGCGCGAGTTTATAACGCAACGTACGAGGGCTTATTCCCAGTTTTTCCGCAACATCTTTGCGCTTACCGTTACACGACACCAATGTATCTAATATTATTTGATGTTCTTGATAACGAAGTTCTGATCCCAATTTGCTCGAATCATCATGTTCGTTGACGACTTCGGGCTCTTCCTTAAATGCCGTATCAATCATTAAATCGGTGGCATCTATCTCGCCGTTTTCACATAAGATGAGCGCACGTTGAACGACATTCTCTAATTCTCGAACATTCCCAGGCCACGCATATTGCGTAAGTTTGCTTCGCGCCGATGCACTCAACCTAACGGATGACATACCTTGTGATGTCGCATGGCGCATAATAAGGTGCTCTGCTAAAGGCACAACGTCACCAGGGCGTTTGTGAAGTGGTTGCCACTCGATTGGAAACACATTCAGTCGATAATACAAATCTTCTCTAAATGAGCCAGCATCGACCGCTTTACGAAGGTCACGATTACTTGTCGCAATGACACGCACATCTAGTTTGACGGTTTTTCTACCGCCCAATCGTTCAACTTCGCGTTCTTGAAGAACACGCAGCAACTTAGCTTGAAGCGCTAGATCCATTTCCGTTATTTCATCAAGCAACAGCGTGCCGCCCTGCGCTTGTTCAAACTTGCCAGGACATGCCTGAATAGCGCCTGTAAATGCCCCTTTCTCGTAACCAAACAGCGTAGCCTCGAGCATGTTCTCAGGAATTGCTGCGCAATTGATAGCCACAAAAGGCGCTTTGCTTCGCTGCGATTGGTCGTGAATATAGCGCGACAATACTTCTTTACCAGAACCGCTAGGGCCCAAGACCATTACCGTCGCTTCCGACTTGGCGACCTTCCTAGACAGTTCAAGTAATTGTAGACTTGAAGGGTCTGCTACGATGGGTGTACGCGACTCTATTTTTTGCGCGGGCGCATAACGACCGACAAGGTTAAGCAATACTTCTGGCGCAAACGGTTTCGATAAATAGTCAGTGGCGCCATCACGCATAGCTTGCACAGCATCATCTATAGTGGCGTATGCCGTCATTAACAAAACGGGAAGCTGAGGGTATTTTGCTTTAATGTTTTTAAGCAGCGTTAACCCACTCATTTCTGCCATTTGAATATCACTTACCACAAGATCAATTTTTCTGCCTGACAGCACCATTAGCGCGGCTTCAGCACTATCTGCATCCACCACGTCGTAATCACCTAGAAGCAAGGTATCGAATAACGCCTCTCGCAAACCTGCATCATCTTCTACGATAAGAATTGTTGTACGTGCCATGTTTATCTCCTGTTGATTACGCTACGTTCGACTGCATATTGAACGCTGCATCATCACGACTACCATCACAAGGTAAGGTAATGGTGAACCGCGCACCTGACTGTGGAATATTAGTTACTTTGAGCTCACCGCTGTGAGCGGTGACAACCGATTTAACAACGGCTAACCCCAATCCTGTTCCATGTGTTTTGGTGGTAAAGAACGGCTCAAAAATTTTATCTTTTATTGTATTTGGTACACCCGGCCCATTATCGTCGACTGACAGCGTGATGTGTCCATCGATAACATCTGCTTTAAGCGAAATCGCATACCCCTTTGGCGTAACCTGACTTGCGTTATGGATAAGGTTTAGCACCGCGCCCTGAAGGGCAGTAAGGTTGCCAGTAAAGGTTTCTTTTTTATCGAAGCCACTGATATCTAAACGCTGTTGTGCTTGCGCAGTCATAGTATTTGCCGTGGTTTCAACCGCATCAATGAGTGCATCAAGCGTAAGTGTTGTAACCACTTGCTCTTCACCTGACTTTGCAAATAAAAGCATATCGTTGACTTGGCTTTCCAACTCTTTAAGCCTATCTGTTAGCTTGTTGGCAAATTGCTCTTGGGAATGCTCTGGTAAATTTTTTCGAGTTAAGTTCGACGCATATAGCATGGCCGCAGAGAGCGGCGTACGAATTTGATGTGCTAATGAAGCAACCATCTTGCCCAGCGAAGATAGCCGCTGCATATGACTGACACGCGCCTGTAACTGTCGTGTCTCGGTCAGGTCGGTAATAACAATGAGTTGTCCGGGCTCGTTTTCAAGCGGCGTTATAGACAACTTAACTCGTCTACCATCAACTAAAGAGACTTCGTGACCATCATCGGCACGTGGCTTAAAAGACCGTGTAATAATACTGCGCCACACCTCTTCTTCAAGAGGTTCGCCCAGCAATGCTTTGGCTTGGTCGTTGGCTTGACGCACAACCCCTTTGCCATCGATAACGATAACGCCCGCAGGCATAACATGAAGAAGGTGCTCTAACCGGCTTGCTTGGCGACGAAGAGACGTTATTTCAGACTCGCTGGTATCAGAAATAGGCGTAACGTCGAACGACACGCCTACAGAGGGCGAGCCAAATGAATTGTATTCAGATGATAGAGTGCTGCTTACGTAAGTCATATCTTCCTCGTCAATTAATAGACGTTACCAAGTATGACTATGTTAAAGCAGGAGGCGTGCCAGAATTTTACACGCTATTAATCAGTAGGTTAGCAAGAAAAAGAAGCTTTTCTTACGTCAATTACCTGACGTTGATGATAAATCTTCAGCACGCGCAATTTCATATTTGCGCATTTTCTCGACGAGAGTTGTTCTTCTCATTCCTAATTTGTCAGCGGCACGAGCAACTACCCAGTCTTGTTTATCTAGCGCTTGCATGATGAGGTTAATTTCAAGCTCTGAAAGATACTCTTTCAAATTCACCCCCTCTTCTGGCAGCGCTGCGCCGATAACAAGTTCCTGCTCTTGTTCTTCAATATCATCATAGGGCTCTTGTGCCGCGGCCTCTGCGAACAATTCATTGAAGGCGTCTCGTTCAAGTAATTCTTCAGGATAATCAGGTTCGTATGGGTCAACATCACCGTACTGATATTTTGCAGGTAGGTCTGCAACGTCAACGATTTGGCCGGGATAAAGAATGGTCAGGCGCTCTACTAGGTTGGACAGTTCTCTAACATTACCGGCCCACTCGTGTTCCATTAACGATGCTATAGCGCGCTCTGTGAAATGAACGCCCTCTACACCGTCTCCCTGTATCCGGCTATTTAATTCTTGCAATAACAACGGAATATCGTCTTTACGCTGTCGAAGGGCCGGGCTATCGATAGGGAAAACATTAAGGCGGTAATAAAGATCTTCGCGGAATTTATCTTCTTGGATCATGACATCGAGATTTCTATGGGTAGCGGCGATTATACGAACATCACACTTTATTGGCTTGTTACCCCCTACTCTCTCAAACATTCTTTCTTGCAATACGCGAAGCAGTTTAACCTGCATTTGTAAGGGCATGTCACCGATTTCGTCAAGAAACAGCGTGCCTCCTTCGGCAAGTTCGAAGCGCCCTTTGCGAGCGCTGATAGCCCCCGTGAACGCGCCTTTCTCATGACCGAATAACTCGCTTTCCAGCAGCTCTCCAGGAATTGCACCACAATTTACGGGAATGAAAGGCCCGTCTTTACGTTCTGAAAAGAAGTGAACATTTCTTGCGACTACTTCTTTGCCTGTGCCTGACTCACCAAGTATGAGCACAGTAGCTTCGGTAGGCGCAACTTGCTCGACCAAACGACGCACAATTTGAATTTGATCGCTTTGTCCCACTAGGCTTCTGAATAATCGGGTTTTCGCATTGCCTGACCGGTTTAAACCGGGCTTTCTTCGGCTATATTCTTGGCAGCGGTGTATGGCTTGGGTTAGCACCGGGTAGGTAAGAGGGAGTGATACCACACTAACAAGGTTGTGTTCAGCAGAAATCTCAACAGCACCAGACACCAGTGCCACGAACGGCACAGAGGGGAACTGTGCCACTAACTTATTCATGGTTGCTTTATCTGTGCTGTCTATTAGCACAGAATCGGCACCACGTTCGTTCAGAAAACTCTCGCACGTCGAAAAAGAGCGCGATTGATATGATTCGCCCAAAAAGGCGACAATAGTTTCTAAGCTTTTAATGAGTTCCTGATTATCGCTAACCAGCAAGATATCCTTCATCAATTCCCCGAGAACGCTTTGTTATTATTTACAGTTTAGCGCATTTGCAAATTGTAACGGCAAAAGTTATCAGCGCAACTGATGTTTTCGGAAATATAGCAATAAAAAAAGCAGGTTTCCCTGCTTCTTTCGAACAATTATAGTTTTCAAGTACTAACTAAGCAACGCTAGCACCTGTCCTTCCTGTTGATTTGCTTGGGCTTGAACCGTTAGCGCTGCCTGTGCTTGTACGTCGTTTGAAGCACGTTGCGATGAAGCTTGAGCAAAGTCTAGATCCTGAATTCGGCTTCGAGACTCAGATACGTTGATATCTGATTGGGTTAAATTTCGCGCAGTGCTTTGCAATGCATTTTGTGTTGCGCCTAAATCAGCTTGTGCACCGCCAAGCGTTTCAATAGCAGAATCTGCCGCGCTGAGGGCATCATTTAGACTGGTACCTGACGTTAAGTCAATCGAGAGTATATCGCCAAGCTGTGAAGCAATATCTTGGGTTTGAATATCCACTGACTGAGAACCGTTCGCGCCAACTTGAAAGTTAAGCGCACCGTCTTCTGACAGCAATGGCTTGCCGGCAAAGTTAGTTTGTTCAATCGTTTGGGTAATGTTGTCTTGCAACTGCGAAATTTCAGACTGAATGGCATTACGGTCGCCATCAGTCAAAATACCATTACCTGATTGAATAGTAAGTTCGCGAATGCGATTTACATCGTCGTTAATATTACTTAAACCACCTTCAGCAACCTGCGCTAAAGAAATGCCGTCATAAACGTTATTAATGGCCTGTCGATTACCTTCCACTTGCGAGGTCAGTCTATCGATGATCTGCTGAGCCGCAGCACCGTCAGAGGCATTGTTAACTTTTTTACCGGACGCAAGGCGCTCGAAAAGCGTATCTTGCTTTTCCTGTACTTGCTGAAGTAGTGACGATGACGCGTCAGCTCCTACTTTTAACATGCAAATGCTCCTTGAACGAAATGGATTTAGTACACTAATCATACAACACCTTTGCGCAAATGGACATTACATCTGCGCTTGCCAACGTATCAAGCTCCATACTTTATTATGTACAAATACACACAACCGAACGAGTCTGTTCTCGTTCGTGTAAAGAGTGCTTAAAAACTAATGGTTTATGGCAATCGTGTCGACACATGATATATTAATTTAATAATCATAAAAAACAGCGAGCGGGACATGTTCGACGGGAAATCAATTTTAATAACGGGCGGTACTGGGTCTTTTGGCCATAAATACACAGAAACCTTACTTTCTCGTTATAAACCCAAACGCCTTATTATTTATTCTCGCGATGAACTAAAGCAATTTGAAATGCAGCAGGTCTTTAACGCACCCTGCATGCGGTATTTTATTGGCGATGTGCGCGACAAAGACAGACTGACGCGAGCAATGCAAGGCGTGGATTACGTTATTCATGCCGCCGCTATGAAACAAGTCCCTGCGGCTGAATATAACCCCACTGAATGTATCCGTACCAATATAGATGGTGCCGAGAGCGTCATTAATGCCGCTATTGATAATGGCGTGAGTAAAGTCATTGCACTATCTACCGATAAAGCAGCAAACCCGGTAAATCTTTACGGCGCAACAAAGTTGGCGTCAGATAAGCTTTTTGTTGCCGCAAATAATATGGTCGGCGGACGAAAACCGCGGTTTTCTGTTGTTCGTTATGGCAATGTCGTCGGCTCACGCGGCTCGGTAGTTCCTTTTTTTAATAAACTGATTAACGAAGGCACCGAGCATATTCCAATCACGCACCAAGACATGACGCGATTTTGGATAACCCTGCAGCAAGGTGTGGATTTCGTATTAAAAAACTTTGAACGTATGCTTGGCGGTGAAATTTTCGTCCCTAAAATCCCCTCAATTCGCATTACAGATTTAGCGAGTGCCATGGCACCCGATACACCCATCAAAATCGTAGGGATACGCCCGGGCGAAAAATTACATGAGATGATGTGCCCTGGCGATATGGCGTTCCACACGTTTGAATTTGACGACCACTTTGTTATCGCACCTGCGATTAAGTTTTTTCACCGAAGTAACGACTTCACGAGCAATGCGCTGAATGAAAAAGGAAAGAATGTCGAAGAGAACTTCGAGTATGTGTCAGATACCAACCCTCACTTTCTTAGCGTGTCGGAAATAATAGAGTTCAACAAGGAAGCAAAACCTTGATACCGTATGGGCGACAGCATCTTGACCAGGACGATATAACCGCCGTTGTTGACGCATTAACGTCAGACTGGTTAACACAAGGTCCTGCTGTGCCAGTATTCGAGGCTGCATTAAGCGATTACTGTAACGCACGCCACGCAGTTGCGGTAAACAGTGCAACGTCAGCCTTGCATCTTGCGTGTTTAGCGCTCGGTGTAGGTCATGGTGATGTGGTGTGGACGTCACCCAATTCATTTGTTGCATCAGCAAATTGTGCACGCTTTTGCGGTGCGGCAGTAGACTTTGTCGATATCGCACTACATAACGGCAATATGTGTGTTGATGCCTTAGCGAAAAAACTAAAACAAGCGCAACTGGCCGGCACCTTACCTAAGGTCGTTATTCCAGTTCACTTCGCAGGGCAGCCCTGCGATATGCAAAAAGTTGCCTCACTTGCCCAGCAATATGGCTTTCGTGTTATTGAGGATGCCTCTCATGCAGTGGGTGCCAAATATCAAGGTAACGCTATTGGCAGCTGCCAATATTCAGATATTTGTGTATTTAGCTTCCACCCCGTAAAAATCATCACCACGATGGAAGGTGGCATGGCAATGACCAATGATGCTGCACTCGCCGAGCACATGCGACTTGCCAGAAGTCATGGCGTAACAAACAACCCAGAACTTATGACGGAGCCCTCACACGGGCCATGGTATTACCAACAGGTATCGCTAGGCTTCAATTATCGAATGAATGACGTGGAGGCAGCGTTAGGGCTTAGCCAAGTAAAAAAACTGGATACCTTTATTGAAAAGCGTAACGCCATTGCTAAACACTACGATACACTTTTCAGTAGCTATAACTTCATATCACCGCTAACACTTGGTCAGCACCAGTATAGTAGTTATCACCTTTACGTTATTCGCATAAATGAACTCACTCGCGAAAATCACAGTGTATTGGTTTCGCAATTACGAAACGAAGGCATATTTGCCCATCTGCATTATATCCCAATACACATGCAGCCTTATTACACTGAATTAGGGTTTAGCGAGGGAGATTTTCCAGAAGCGGAACGTTATTACCAGCAAGCTTTAACTCTGCCGATATTTCCAGATTTAACGACTTCACAAGTTGACTTTATTGCCGATAAAGTAATTGCACAGGTGAAAAAGCTAAAAGGTTAGTCGCGGTAATAGTTTTCTATTAACGGCCGTGAACGGTCTTGGCATCGCTAAATATCACAGTGCTTGCGACTACCTTTTAAACAGAGTGAACACATGAACATAGCCATCATCCCTGCACGGGGCGGAAGTAAGCGAATTCCACGCAAAAATATAAAGGATTTCTGCGGAAAACCAATCATTGCTTATTCCATTGAAGCGGCGTTACGTAGTGATGCTATCGATCGCGTCATTGTATCTACCGATGACCCAGAGATAGCAGAGGCGGCCAAAGCGTATGGCGCAGACGTCCCCTTTATTCGTTCATCTACATTGTCTGATGATAAAACAGGGACGACACCGGTAGTACGTGATGCACTGTCGATGTTTATTCAACAAGGTCACGCTGTTGAGGTGTGTGCCTGTTTGTACGCCACTGCACCATTTATTAACAGTGACGTTATAGACAGCGCCATTAAAACGTTAAAGAAAGACAATGCTGACTTCGTATTTACGGTTAACCAGTTTTCATTCCCCATACAACGGGCGCTTCTAGAAGGCACTCAAGGGGAAGTAAGCCCTTATCAGAAAGTCGACATTGGGAAGCGCTCACAAGATTTGCCCGATACATTTCATGACGCAGGCCAGCTTTATGTCGCAAACACATCAACATGGTTAGATAAATCTAAACGGGTATTTTCAAGACACTCACGCATGTTAAAGCTGCCATCCCACAAGGTTCAGGACATCGATACAATAGAAGATTGGAAGCGCGCTGAAGTCATGTATAAAGTACTAAAAGAAATGGGAGAGTGCTGAAATGCACGTCGCATTTCGCGTGGATGCAAGTCCTGCTGTTGGCGCGGGACATGTTATGCGATGCTTAACACTCGCAGATACGTTGGTAAACTTATTCACTTTTCACGCCACTGACATCCATATCACCTTTGTAAGCACCGAGTCAGCGGCTATGCTCAATTACCTGATAGAACAAAAAGGCTATCAGTGCATTACAGTACCCGATATTCACAGCAGTGTTAGCCACGTAAATGCCGACCTGTGGGTTGTTGACCATTACTTACTTGACTGTGAATTTGAAGAAAACCTAATACTGTCTGGCGCCAATGTCATGGTCATCGATGACTTAGCAAATCGACGTCATCGTTGTCACATCTTGCTTGACGGCAATTTGGTTCAACATCAGCGTACCCGTTACGATGCGTTAGTACCGAAACATTGCCTGCGACTTCTCGGCCCCAAATATGCGTTATTAAGAAAAGAATTTTACGAGAAATCAGCCGCCAACAATGTTGTAACTAAAGGGAACCACCTTTTGGTTTGCTTTGGTGGCGGTGACCCTACCAATACGACTTCCCAAGCGTTAGACGCCATTGATAATATTAAAGAAATAACGATATCCGCCGATGTGGTTATTAGTGGTGCACATCCCCAAAAAAAAGAAATAATGAAACGCGTCGCGTCTATGCCTAACGTTGTATTGCACATCGATAGTTCGGATATGTCTACACTGATGCGTCGAGCATCGTTGATGATAGGTGCTGGAGGCAGCATGCATTGGGAGCGCTGTTTAATGCGACTACCTGCAGTAATTATCACGATCGCTGATAATCAGGTTGAAACAACCACGCTGCTAGCGTCTTTATCCGTATGTCGCTATGTAGGGCATGTTGATGCGATATCGCCAAAAGACATTGCATCAACGATTACATCGTTACTTTTATCGCCGCAAACACTTGATACGATGGCCAAAAACGCAAGTGAGGTAATACCTCAAGATGGCGGCGCGCCACTCGTTTGCAGTGAAATGGTTAACTACTTAGCATTATTGAAGTAAGGGCTAAAATAATGAGGCAAACAACGTGAATACTATTAATATAGGCCCGTTTAGCATTGGTAAGGACTCCCCCCCCTTTATCATCGCCGAGCTTTCCGGTAATCACAATCATGATTTAACACTCGCGCTTAGCATGGTCGACGCAGCTGCTGATGCGGGTGTACACGCGTTGAAATTGCAAACCTATACTGCAGATACCATGACCATCGATGTGAAACGTGGTGAATTCTTCATCGACGATCCTAACAGTCTTTGGCAGGGCTCATCACTTTATGAGCTTTATCAGAAAGCGTATACGCCTTGGGAGTGGCATAAGGCTATTTTCGACCGCGCCAAAGAAAGGGGTATGGTCGCGTTCAGCACACCTTTTGATTCTACCGCGGTTGATTTTTTAGCGTCTCTCGATGTGCCTTGTTACAAAATTGCCTCGTTTGAAAATACTGATCATGAACTTATTGCAAAGGTTGCCAAAACCGGTAAACCCGTAATTGTGTCCACCGGCATGGCGAGTTTGGTTGAAATAGCAGAAGCGGTAGAAGTATTAGAAGCTAACGGCTGCAGTGACTATGTTTTGCTAAAATGTACAAGCCAATATCCTGCCGACCCAATAAATGCGAATTTAGCAACCCTTCCCCACCTGCAAAGCATGTTTGGTTGCCATGTGGGATTATCTGACCACACTACGGGAATTGGCGTAGCAGTTGCAGCGGTAGCGCTTGGCGCAACCGTAATCGAAAAACATTTTGTTATAGACAGAGCTGCAGGTGGCGTAGATGCCGCGTTTTCTTTAGAGCCTACCGAGTTTTCGCAATTAGTAGACGAAACCACTCGTGCTGCTATCGCAGTGGGCAAGGTTTCTTATGGGTGTAGCTCCTCAGAGATTACTTCTCGTACGCACAGACGCTCTCTTTACATATGTGAAGACCTTAATGAAGGTGATGAACTGACTGAAAAAAGCCTAAGGGCAATACGACCTGGCCTGGGTTTGGCGGTAAAAACACTGCCTATTTTACTTGGTAAAAAAGTAAAACGCGCCGTTAAGAAAGGAACGCCGATGTCCTGGGATTTAGTGTAACTGATGGCTAACCACTATCCATTAAGCGAATTCACAGCGCTGACAGAACAACACCTAAAGCTAGTTTTAGGGTGGCGCAATCAAGACCATATTCGCAACAACATGCACAACAATGAAGAAATCACGTGGGATGCGCATTTATCGTGGTTTAACGCATTAAAGAAAGACCAGAATAAGCAGTTTTTTATCTTTAAGCAAAACAGTAGGCCCATTGGCGTGCTTAACTTTACGCAAGTTCAAGAGCAACCCAAAACGCTTGAATGGGGCTGCTACATTGGTGAAGATAACGTATGGCCAGGTTCGGGGTTGCTTCTTGAGGTGGCAGCACTGGTCTATGCATTTAGCCACGCTAACGCTGATACCTTGTATGCTGAGGTATTGTCTTTTAATACTGGCGTAATAAAGCTTCACAGATTATTTAAATACGAACAGCTTGAAGACGGTGATACGGTAAAGCGAGAAAACCTTGAGCACGTAGTGAAACGCTTTTCTTATAGGCGTGCAACATGGGAAGATAACAAAAATAATGTATTCGCTCTGTTACCGAAACAGATAAGACTTGCCGCTGAAAACATTGCATTTGAGTCATAGCCATTTACATTACTTTACTACTAATTTTATTGAGAGACTCACCAAGAAATGACGCATATCAAACAAACCATATTAACCAGCATGCATCACGTTGCAGAGATAGCGGACTGCAAGCTGATAACCGATATCAATGACGATACGGTTCTATTGCAAAGTGGCTTAGACTCGCTCGGCTTTGCCATGTTAGTGGCTCAACTAGAGGAAGAGTTAGGCACCGACCCTTTCAGTGAAATGGACCTTGTTGTTTATCCACGAACATTTGGTGAGTTTACTCGTGTATATGAAAGCACGCTTGGCGAGTAAACAGCAATGAAACCGCTACTGTTTCGTAGTTGTCAACATTCAGGTATAGCCATTATCGGTGAAGACGGCTCAGAATTGACCTACGCCCAATTGGCGCAAACCGTCTCACTATTGCAAACAACACTAAAGAAAAAGTCATCTAACGCAAGCACGAGAAATACTCTCCCCTTCAATAGCCTAGACGAATTTATAGTGGGTTTACTTGCGTTAGAGGGCGCAACAGACTGGGTGGCGGTAACCCCTGAGCACTTTGAATACGGCGTGTTTACCGCGCCACCTGCAAACGCCCAAACCACTTTTTACCTGTTTACCTCTGGTACCACAGGTAAGCCAAAAAAGATTTCACACAGTACGGCAAGCCTATGTGCATCAATACGCACGAATAAACATCTTACACACCTTCGATGGGGTCTTTGCTATCAAGCTCACCGTTTTGCTGGGCTTCAAGTAATACTGCAAAGCCTGCTAAGTGGCGGCACCATAGTGGATTGCGTGCAGGGCGATATCGAGTCACAACTTTTAACTATGCAACAACGGGGCATTTCTGCCGTCTCTGCTACGCCCTCTCTTTGGAGACGATTCTTGTTGTCGCAACAACTAGATAACGTGCCTTTACAATACATTACACTGGGTGGAGAAATTGCCGACAACGCGTTACTGGCGCACCTTGATGAACGCTTTCCTGACGCTAATATTTATCATATTTATGCGTCGACTGAAGCCGGCGTAGGTTTTGCGGTAAATGACAAACAAGCGGGGTTTCCAAAGGTTTGGATTGACACAGGTGTTAATGGCAACAGCCTTAAGATAGACGATGATTATCAACTCTGGATTAAACCCGCCACCTCACCTCACCAGCCTAGTGAAAACGTCGAATACGATGCGCTGGGCTACATTAATACGCAAGATAATGTAGAAATAGAAAACGATCGCGTTATATTCAAGGGACGTTCGAATGGTACGATAAATGTAGGCGGCCATAAGGTGTTTCCTGAAAGAGTAGAACAGGTATTGCTATTGTGTTCGCTAGTTTCCCAAGCGCGCGTTTATGGGAAAAAAAATACCCTGTTAGGTGAAGTCGTTGCCGCAGATATCGTATTGGTGCACAGCGAGGATACATCAGATATAAAGCCTAGCATGGCGATATTAATGCACTGCAAAAAGCATTTAACACGGCAAGATATGCCTACCAAAATAAATATCGTGTCATCACTACCACTTTCTAAAAGTGGCAAGCTTGAACGTCATTAAACGCATATAAACTGAGAATAAAGTGGCAACACAACATAATTTATCAGCAAAAAAATTAGTTATTGTGACGGGGGCAGGCAGAGGCCTTGGACTGGCAATTTGCAAGCAACTATTGAACGAAAACTACCGTATCGTAGCCTTATCACGTACGTTAACGGACGAGCTCTCGACGCTGTGCACGCAACATGCAGACGATGCCTTTTTTATTCAATACGACCTGTCTGACTTAGCAGGCGTACATGACATATGTAAAAGCATTACTACGTCTTATGGCCGTCCTTATGGACTGGTTAATAACGCAGCCGTTGGCTCTGATGGCGTACTTGCGACCATGCATAATAATGACATCAATGCCCTTCTGAATATTAATGTTCAAGCACCTATTCTATTAACGAAATACTTGAGCCGTAGCATGATGCTAAACCGCACGGGGAGAATTGTTAATATTTCATCCATTATTGCCAGTACTGGGTTTAATGGCCTAAGCGTCTATGCTGCGAGCAAAGCTGCATTGGAAGGATTTTCTCGCTCTCTTGCCAGAGAGGTAGGTAAAGCAGGTATTACTGTTAATTGCGTTGCACCAGGCTATATGCAAACCGACATGACCGACAGTCTGCAAGGCGATAAATTAGAAAGTGTGAAGCGGCGCAGTCCGCTCGGTACACTTGCCACGCCGGACGATGCAGCGGGGGCCGTTTTATACCTTTTAAGTGATAAGGCAAAGGCGATAACAGGTACAATTTTGACCGTTGACGCAGGTTCTACGGCATAAGGTGGCTACCTTCCATTGAAAAATTATCGCACCATGCTATCGACTAAGCCGCTTTACGTAGCGCCAGCTAACCCTGCCGGTGCAAAACTTGCGGCAACGTTGGCATCACAAGGTTTTGACATAAACGGCTTTGCCGATAACTTTAAAAAGCGTCACGACATCATTAACAGCAAAGGTGATGCCGATGAGCATGCCTGCATTATTTTACATCATGCCCAATACACTGACGATATCGCGGCGGGTTTGTTAAAACGGGGGTTTAGAAAAGCCGATTTATTTATTGCGGACACTACCGATAATAACATCAGCATAAAGCCATATACGCTTCCGATAAGCTTTGCAATTAAAAACGGCCTGCTCTCGCTGATCAACATGCTGTTTGCTTTTTTGCGTACCGTGATACCTCAGCGAGGATACGTTTATTATGCAGAAGGCTTTTTCGATACGAATATGCTTCTTGCCTATCGTGAACATCAACGGCAATTCCCCAACGAAGCTGTTCTTATTGGCCGACATTTGAAACAAAAGATGCCTCTCCTTGATAGTGACCAACAATACTATGAGGGCTTGACGTTACGCTCGCTTTGGCTATTTCTGCGCGCAGAAAAAATGATTATTGACCATGAGTTCACTGGAAAGTGGTTCACCCTTTTGCGTAAGCACATTCCTATTATACAGCTATGGCATGGCCTGCCTTATAAAGCGTTGAGTGGAAACATTCACTATCCCACTATTTGCGATGACGCCTTCATCTCCAGTTCGCCTTGGTTTAATAAGCACATTTTCCCTAAGATATTTCGTGCCAAAAAATATGTAGCGTTAGGATATCCAAGAAATGATGTCTTTGCTCAACATCCGCAAGAACGCGACTGGATAAATGCAGAGCCCCACGCTGCGCTTGCAGAGGTTCAGGAAAAAACAGGGCAAATTATTGTCTACGCCCCAACGTATAGAGACTGGGGAAATAATAACTACCCGCTAGATTTAGCGAAAATAGAGGCATGGTGTAAATTAAATAAACGGTCTTTTGTGTTGAAGTTTCACCCTTTTATTTCCCGCGTTTTTGGCGAAGCGATGGGGTTATCACAGTGCGACTCGTTACAGCAACTACCTGGCTACTCGCATCTTTACCTTTATCCTAGTGGTAAAAATATATACCCATGGCTTGCAGATGCCGTAGCATTAGTAACTGATTATTCGTCCATTGCTTATGATTATTTATTGGCTGATAAGCCCATTGTTTACTTTCAATACGACAAAGAAGAATACGTGAAACGTCGTGGAGAAACATTGGTAAGCGATAACGACTTTCTAGCAGGTGATTATGCAATTACTATCGATGCATTGCTGAATATGCTGATGCTTGACAGCGAAATATCTCGTGAAAAACGAGCAGCGCTTCGTGACAAGTTTGGTATGAACAACACGCACGCGTCGCCGTCTATCGTAAACCTCGTTCGCGACAACATTACCACCACAAGAACGCGCAGTGGTACTGGCTAATTAAACGTCGTGTAAAGAATCAATGCGTTATTTTAAAAAGTAACGACCAAAAATCGACATGATTGTGTCTACTGTCTCTGGCGTTATGTGTCTATTGTCTTCTTTCCATGGAGACTCAACATAGTGATTGACCAGCTCATACGAGGGAAAGTAATAGACATTACTGTCATTAACGTTAGATATAAATTCGTGAAGCACTGCGCGTAGCGTCGCTTTTGATGCCGTATTTGCACATAAAACACTCTTGCCGTGATAAGACCCTAGCAGCGGGATCGGGGAAAGCGTGAGTAAAATTTTTGCATCAGGAACGTTGCTCTTGATGAGGTCATAGATCTCTTGCAGATTGTTTAAGTTTTCAGTAAACGAAACGAAACGGCTTTCAAAGCGGGTAGGATCTAACTTTTTATTAGGCACGAACTTCCAGAGATACTGCTCATTCTCTTTGTCATACCATGCTTCTGTCAGCCCCAATGTAATAATAAAAAACTCGGTATCCTTAATGATCTGCTTGCAAGCATCCATCGAATGGTAGGTCTGCGCTTTTTCTTCAGCGGACCCTATAAAGATAGACTCGAGGGGTTTGTCCTGAAACGCCCATTGAAACTGTGCCAATAACGCAGGTGTATGTACCATAATTTCATCAATTCGTATGATATCTGAAAGGTTATGATCCCAACTGTGAGCGTTGACCGTGTAACCATGCTTAAGTAAATACCTTGAAACGTTACCCGCAAAGCATGAACCAAATGCAGTAATTTTAGTGTCTTTTGCTATTATAGGTTCTTCTGGTGCATAACCGTGTAAGAAATAATCATGCAGTGCGTCCTCACCGTCTAGTTGCGAACAACTAGGCCACCGATTGAGGCCATTGAACCCATGTTTTTCTAATACGCTCATTTTACGCATGTTGTTCCTCTCTGACTAACGCTGCTTTCTATACTCAAGGTATCGGCATAATTGATAAAACACTTTAGAGTAAAAGCATAAAGGGGCAAATAAACATAAAGAGAATATCAATACAGCCGTTAAGTAATGTAAATATAGGGGGAACACATTTTGTTGGCTAAAAGATTTTCTAACGACAGCGTGTCGGTTATGCCATTAAACGATATTCAACAAACAGCAAAAGCGCGCTTATTGGAAAACCTAAGCAGCAACATCTACCGATACGAAAGCGTGTCGTGTTTGTGTGGCACTAATGACAACGAGCTCATTGCGGCAAAAGACCGTTATGGGATCCCCCTCGATACGTCTATTTGTAAATCATGTGGCCAAGTCTTTTCATCCACCAGACTAGATGCTCCAAGCACCCGGCGATTTTACGATGAGCTTTATCGCCCGCTCTATGTGGGAAAGAATATAGCGGATGAATCATTCTTTAATAAGCAAAGTCGGCGGGGATCGCGCATTTTATCTTACCTATCAGACGTGGGAATAAGTGCCCCGGCGAGGGTCCTAGAGATTGGTTGTGGTGCAGGGGGGATTTTATACCCTTTTAAAGAAAGCGGGTTTATTGTCGAAGGGATAGACCTTGGTGACAGCTATTTATCTGAGGGTCAAAAGCACGGCCTAAATCTAAAATGTATGTCCTCTCAGCAGCTTTCTGAAGAAACATCGTCAACCTACGACATCATTATTCTTAGTCACGTGCTAGAGCATTTTTCAGACATCCAGTTTGAACTCAATACCATAGATAAACTTCTTAGTCCTGATGGTGTGATTTATATCGAGGTACCTGGCCTTTTTAATCTAAAAAATAGCTACGAATGTGACTTTTTAACTTATCTGCAAAACGCGCATAACTATCATTTTAACCTACAAATGCTGACTAATTTAATGAGTGGGCGCGGGTACAATCTTGTCATTGGTGATCAGTGTGTGAGGGCGGCATTTAAGAGATGCCATGATAGTACTTCCCTTTCAGAATTTTCCAACCAATATCAGGACGTGAGCGCTTTTCTTAGTGAATTAGAAAATAACAAAGGCCGTTATCTACAGCAGTTATTAAGTGCTAGAAACAAACAAAAAACTCATATCATTGAAAAGCTTATTGCGTCGTTAATGGAATACAATGAAAGCACAGTATCTTTGTATGGAACAGGAAAGCACACTGAACAACTGGTAGCGGCATTACCACCGTCGGCACGGGCAAAAATTAAGAATATTATTTCGCCTGATGTAAGCGATGATAAAACGGTACGTTATGGGTTACCCGTCACGACCTTAACGCCCCCCTACTCTGCCGCCATTGTTATTTCTTCAGATACCTTCCAAGAGTCTATTTATCGGCGCATAAAGCATTTGAAACAGGAGAACGTGAAACTCATCACACTCTACGAGTAGTGCGTTAATGTTAGGGTTTCAACGTTTTTGCGAGTAGCACCTCGGCGGTTTCAAACTCGGTCAATGTATCAATATCCACAGAATCAGACGCGGTCATAACAAACGGATACGTGGTTGGTTGATATTGCGCAGCTAGCGCATTACGTTCATAGATAAAAATCGCACCATTTGGCATATAAACAGGCGTATTATCTTGGCGACGAAAGCCTTTCCCACTATTGAGGGCATCATCTACAAATCGAAGCTCGCCGGCAGTGTTAGTATTTAGTAGCCAGCGATATTTTCGCTCAACTTCATACACAGACGCGAGAGACTTTGGTGAACCTTGAATAGAGAAAAATAAATTCAACGCTTCATCAATATGGCGGGTTGTTCGCAATGGCGAGGTTGGCTGTAAAATAATGATCACATCATAATGCTCACCTTGCTCGTGTAACTTATCGACCGTATCTTTCACCACGTCAATAAGGCTCGCAGTGTCAGATGAATAGATATCCTCTCGAAGGAACGGTACTCGTGCCCCAAACGACTTGCCTATATCGGCATACGCTTTACTGTCAGTAGATAATACTACGCTATCGATCAACGCAGTTCCCAGCGCTGCTTCTACCGTCCAAGCTAATAATGGCTTACCGCATATTGGCATCACATTTTTGTCTTTCAGCCCTTTTGAGCCTGCGCGAGCTGGGATGATGGCAAGTATTTTTCGCATCGCCTGACCTCTAATTATTACGGCTTAGCAGTGACATGGTGTTTCGGTAGCTATCTGTGAGACTACCATCGTACACTTCCAACGTAATAGTCTTGTCTTGCAACGACACGTCACTGAGCAAATGATAAAGCGTTGAGTCGCTTTTCAGGCCATGATTAGTATCGGCCTGGGCATTGTTATCACTGAAGTGTAAATAGCTCGCGAGCGGAACAAGCGACGTTAATTGGTCTTGAAACGACAGCCCTAAACTCTGACAACTTACTTTGAGGTGCGCGACATCAAGCAATAACTTAGCGCGTGTAAGTGATAACAACGTTGAAATTGAATCAACATCGGTTGCCAAAAATGGATTTTCCTTCCCAAACGTTTTTTTATTGGCTGCGGATAGCACATTATTCTCTATATAAAGGTCAACGGCATATTGTTTAGCAATGCTTTCGAGCCTGTTCCAAGATTGTGCAAAAACCATTAATGCCTCATCCATTGGCTGAAGTGACGTTTTATTAAAGGCTTTTCCTAACAACTTGGTGTCTGGCTGAAAACGAAACCCAGCATGAATACCATACTCCGTTGCACCTAACTGCTTTGAAAGTTCGATGGCTTTTATTGCGTGCGCAACTGCGCGTTCTCTTTCTTCATGATTCGCCGATGACAAATTAAGTACGAAATGCTTTTCAGGGGGAGGAAAGTAGTTGTGACACCGATAAGACAGCCGATATCTATCTTTAAGTTCCAACAAATCATCTAGCCAGCCATCGTAAAGATTTGTGCCTCCAGAAAGTTCTATATGAGTAAACCCCATATCAGCAAGCTGAACAACACTGTCTGCTATTTTGCTGTTGTTGACACAACTGCTAGACACGTAAATATTGTTTTTCATTTATTTAGCCGTTTTGCTGGAGACCCCACGTAACAACCAGGGGACGTAATATTTTGATTTACGAAGCTGTTCGCACCAACTGTCACATCATTACAAATGGTAACACCATCTCTTACCACGGTGCCTGCACCGATAAAACAATGGCTTCCCACTGAACTACGTCCTAGCAATATCGCGCCCGTTGCAATGTGAGAATGCGCACCGACGGCAGCTTCATGTTCAACAACTGCATGTGTATTTATGATGGTATTTTCGTTTATACGCACCATTGGGCCAATGTAAGCGCGGCAAAAAACTTGCGTCCCAACTGACAACAAAGCCGTACCATCGACGTACGCGTCGTCATGAATAATCGGTTCAGACACGAGTGCAGATTTATGCTCAAAAAATTCCATTTTCCTATTTTCATTGTCGCCAATGGCCAAAATCAAAGGAGATGTGCGACTTTCTAGCGCAACGTCGACCGGTACATCCATTATTGTTTCGCCTATGCGGGCATTGTTATCTATGATGCATTCTATGCCGTCGCCGTTTCGCCTTATTAAAGAAATAAGAGAACGTGCATGTCCACCAGCCCCGAGTAAAATAAAATGCTTATCAGGCATTAATTATCTCACCGGCGTTGACGTGTTGATGCGATACATTACCCACTATATCGCTTAAGTAGTTTGCAGGGATGCCCTTGCCACCAGTACGACGGGCAACAACGTTATCATAAGAGTAGCTTTCTCCCTTCTCTATAGCTCGTTTCGCAACGAGACACTTTTGCAACGCGTTTCTATTTTCTTTCTCGCATAACTCAACGCGCTTGATATCGCGCCCCATCATCATGTCTACGCGTCTGACTTCATTTACTAGTTCTTGTAATTCTGCTGGAGAAAGAGATGCTTGATGATCTGGACCGGGCAATGATTTATCTAGCGTAAAATGCTTTTCAATCACCTGAGCACCTGCCGCAACCGCGTAGGGAGACGCTCCGATACCAGCGGTATGGTCAGAGTATCCGACAATGACGCCATAATCGTGTGCGTATTTTTCCATTACACGCAAATTTAATGATGCTTCCGGCGCTGGATAGCTAGACGTACACTGCAATAAAATAACGTCTGAACATTTTCCTGATAAGGCTTTCATCGCCTCATCAACTTCAGATTGTTCACTCATCCCTGTTGACAATATTAGGGGCACTTGAGTCTCTGCAGCATTTAAAAGAAACGCAGTATTGGTCAAGTCAGTTGACGATATTTTTAAACTAGATAACGATAGTGTTTTTAGAAACTCGAGGCTTGGTTCATCAAAAGGAGTAACGATAAAGTCTATTCCTTTTGTCTCAGCATAAGCCGCTAATTCCTTACAATCATGTGCGCTTATTTCTAGTTGTTTTAACATATCAAACTGTGATTGCACGTCCGACTCATCTTGGACTTGGTAGCTTGCTTTTTCTACGTTGTCACTAATTAAGGCCGCCGTATTAAACAGCTGAAACTTAACTGCATCCGCGCCAGACTCAACAGCAACATCCACTAATTCGAAAGCAAGCGCGATACTGCCGTTATGATTGACTCCGGCTTCAGCAATAATATAGGTAGGGCTTCCATCACCCACACGCGTATTGCCTACCGTTACTTCGTTTGCAAAACTATATTTGCTCATTCTATTGTCTCGCTATTCGCTTAAGTGTTGCTCAATCACATCACAGATTAAATCAATTTGTTGTTCTGTTAATCCAACATAAGTAGGTAATGATAGGCCGCGATCTGCTAATGAAATTGTTCGCTGCAAAACATCACGGTCATCACGGTAAGGTGGCTGGATATGAAGGGGATAAAAAAATGGCCGCGAGTCAATACCGTTCTCGCGAAGCGCACCTTGAAGCGACGTATTGGATACTGCCTTATTATCTGAGTCAATAATAATCGACATGAGCCAATTTACAGGCTGTGCGCCCGGTATGCTTTCTTTAAAAATAACCGATTTGTATTGTGAAAGCCTAGCACGGTATTGCGCCTCTTGCTGCTGCCGGATTGCATAAAATTCATTAAATGACTTAAGCTGTGAAACACCAATAGCTGCCTGAATATTGGTCATCCTGTAATTGAGACCTGCAACTTCATGCCAGTATTTTTTCTCAGGGTTCATACCGTGGTCGCGCAAAATTCTTAACCTCTGCGCAAGCGAGCCGTCATTCGTCGTCACCATCCCGCCTTCGCCGGTAGAAAGCAATTTGTTAGCGAAAAAGCTGTAACACCCCATGTCACCAAATGTTCCCATGTGCTTATCGTTCAGCGTAGCCCCTAACGATTCTGCACAATCCTCAATTACACAAAGTTCATAACGTTTGGCAAACGACAATATCTTGTCCATATCGGCAGGGTTACCATAAAGGTGCACCGGTATAATGGCTTTTGTTTTATCAGATATTACGGCGGCTAAGTCATCGACGTCTATCGTCCAATGTTGCTCTGACACCGCGCACAACACAGGCGTAGCGCCGCACAACAATACCGCATTAGCGGTTGCCGCAAATGTCAGGTCAGGCACAATGACCTCGTCACCTGGGCCAACGCCAGCAGCAAGAAGCGCTAAATGTAGTGCTGCCGTTCCGCTTGTAACACTTACTGCGTGCCTTGCCCCTGTGTGACGTGCAAAAGCATCTTCGAATGCTTCGACAAATGCGCCTTGTGATGAAATCCATCCACTATCAAGGCACTGCATTACTAATGTCTTTGCCTCGTCTGTTAAAAATGGAGTAGATACAGGAATTGATATTTTAGACATGTCGATACTTTTTCAATAACGCTTCATCACGCGCGAGTCCTAGGTCATGAAAAACCATTTCGTCGACCATTTCTTGAAGGCTGGTGGATGGTTTCCATCCTAACTCTCGTTCGGCCTTACTTGCATCGCCCCATAGAACATCTACCTCGTTGGGTCTAAAATAATAGGGGTCGATTTTCACAACGGTATCCCCTTCTTTCAGTTGAATAGGCACGTTGCTTGAAATGGAACCTATTGTGTCATGATCGATCTGACTCACTCTCCCTACTTCGTCTATACCAGCCCCTTCCCATTGAAGTGTAATGCCAAGGCATGCAAAACTCATTTCAATAAAGGCTCTAACCGACGTTTTCTTTCCAGATGCAATAACAAAATCATCTGGCTTCTCTTGTTGCAACATTAGCCACTGGGCTTCGACGTAATCCTTTGCATGTCCCCAGTCTCGTTCAGCATCAATATTTCCTAAATAAAGACACTTCTGCAGACCATAAGCAATTTGCGTAATGGTTGATGTGATTTTTCGTGTAACGAATGTTTTCCCGCGATATTTAGATTCGTGATTGAACAAGATGCCGTTGCATGCATACATCCCATACGACTCTCGATAATTAATCACCGACCAGTAAGCATAGAGCTTTGCAGTGGCGTAAGGAGATCGCGGATAAAACGGTGTTGACTCGTCTTGACGGGGTGCTTGAATCTTTCCATACAATTCAGACGTGGATGCTTGATAAAAACGTACTTTATCTTCCATTTTCAGCGTTCGTATCGCGTCTAATAGCCTTAACGTGCCAAGTGCATTAATATCAGCGGTATTTTCAGGCGCACTGAACGACACATGCACATGGCTCTGTGCAGCGAGGTTGTAGACTTCATCAGGTTGAATTTCGTTTAATAATCGAACCAGAGAAAGTGAATCACTCATGTCACCATAATGCAGATAAAAGTTGTTCTCTATTTGTTGAGGAGGCGCAACGAGATCTTCAACTCTGTCTAAGTTACGAAGTGATACTCGACGTCTTAATCCATGTACCTCATAACCTTTATCCAATAAAAACCGAGATAAATAGGCACCATCTTGCCCAGTGACACCGGTAATTAACGCTACCTTTTTTGTCATGCTTTACCCTTCATTATTAGCATATCGCGATGTTATACCAAACTCGTCTAATCGCGCGTAAATAGATTCGACATGATCGCGTAACGTAAACGTGTCGCTTCCCCAGTTTACCTCACCTAATTTCTTTAGATGCACATCGTTTATCTTGTAGCATGTGGCGTTCACACTACTTCCAAATATTTTTTTCAAATTAAACAATGTCGTAGAGTGCAGCCCCGCAATTCGTCTAGGTATACGCGATTGGCCAGCACAGACAAGTTCATAAGGTTCATCGTAACATTCTATTGAAAATCCTAAAGAATTTAGTTCGCTTTCTTTCTGCTCTAGATTTTCAGCTCTATGCGCAAAATATACTAGCGCTTCACCCTGGTTTGTTTGTGACGCCGCGTCACGTAGCACATCATCGTAATGTCTTCGTGTCATTATTCCTTTTTCACATACCGGAGAGCCGATGAAATGACACTCATTGCGGTATTGCGCTTGGCTATTCTCAAATTGTGCCTTCATAAGAGACAACGTATTGCGTTTTGCACGCTCTTGATTGTTAAATGAGAAGACTGAGAAAAGAGAGAACGGCTTTTGATTATCAGTAATGCCGAGCGAGCGTTTTATTGCCTGCGCTTCACTTTTTCTGCTCGCATTTTTAACGTGCATAGGAATAGGTAGCGTGTAACCATTAGGGGCGATTAGATATTTTTCAAATACATTTGTTGCTGCGCCATCATCTACTAACACAACGTTATCGCACGCAACACTGCACGCCACATCCTGCATCCAAATCTGTCGTAAATCACCCAATAAGATGACATCAAAATGCTGCAACGCTAGGCCATTAATTATTTCAGCATAGGGCGAAATACGAGACGCTAAATCTCCGTGGCGAGGAATGTCTAAAATAATTTCTTGGCGCAATGTGACATCGTCATGCATTATTTTTATCTGGCGCATTGAGTTTTCACAAAATGTACCTGCATTTACAATGGTAAGCGTACTATTGGCCAAATTGTTCTGATGTAAGTACTCTTTTGCACACCAATATTGAAACGGTGATGTGATGAGTAAAAGAACGTTGTGAGAAGAATTAACCAATCTCATTGAAATAATCCGATGCCATTTTTATACGCAGATGTCAAAATTGTAACGATGTAGCCTTGTTATCGGCAGATTAAAGAAATGCATTAAAGCTATCAACACCTCCCCTTTCTACATCAACTCACTGTTTAAAGGCGGACCACATAATTCATCCAAACATTTCTTTACCCAGCTGATTCTTGGGTACAACGATTGATACTCATTTAAGCAGAACATGTGGCGCTGATGAGTTGAAAATAAGTCAAAAAGAAACCGAATTTTATCCTCTGAACCACTCCTGCATAGCTCGAAACTAAAATGGACCATGGGCTCTGTTCCACGCACCGGCATCGACAAGGTATGGTAGCAATAGTGATTGTGAAGAGATTCGAGTAAAAACTGACTACGATGCCGAAATTTATGCTCTATATTATTAGCAAATTCTGCTTTATGCGCCTTTTTTAGCGTTCTTATTATGTCTATTTGTAATGGTTGGAAGCCATGACTGATATTAATATACCTATCAGCGCACTGCCCTTCTAATATCGCGGCATTTAGCATGCCTTGTTGGAACAACGTTAGTTGTGCCGCATCATCGACCTCTTGCCATTCTCCCCATATCACAGGTTGATCATTATCAAAGAAAAACGATTCATCCACCGGACTACCCAACATAAAGTCGTCGTTCCCGTAAATAAAAGAGCGGCTCAATCCTGGAATATTATCGAGCATAGACGTAATAGCACGGGTGTTAAAGGTAGGGAGTTTATCAAGCGCGCCTTCGAACAATACGCGATGATCAATAATGATAATACGATCCTCGTGAAGGCGCGTTTTATCTAAAAATGCGGGCACCTGGTTGTCGGTGACCAAAAAAATATTTCGATACCATGGTGCGTGATGCTTGATAGAGCGCAAACAATAACGTAATTCATCGCTTTGTATAAAACGCCTATCATCCGTTGATTGTTCAACGTCTGACGCCGATTTCTCCTGGCCATCGTCTCTCAAAAAGCACTGCCTCTTCGCTCGATGAGCGGCCTCTTCACCGTCCACCCAAAGGATGACAAAGTCTATGGTATTTTCCTGCATATTGGCGTCTCTTAGCACAACGGTTCAGGCATTTTTCGCCAGCAACCAACGAATACCCTTTGATTAATACGTTTGACGTGCAAAAAACGTATTTTTCATACTTTCATACTTTCGCTCGTCAACCTTTCTCCCCAATAAATCAAGTTCCTTGAGTTCGGGAATATATACAAGCCTATCTCCACTGCCGAGGAAATAGTCTTTTTCCTGAATGGGTGTTTTAGAAAGCACGATAAAATCGACTGCACCATAGGCATAGATTTTCTCTACGCCCCCTAGATGTTCATATAGAGGCGACCCCATACCGTCAACATAGATAGATTTTGGGATAAAAATAGCATTGTGTAAGCCACTGATTAGAGACAATATTGCAAAGTTTAGTCGCGTCTCGCCGTTACATGAAACTGAATGAACATCGTCTACGTAGCTTCCGGGCAGATATACAACGTTTTTTCCGCAATCAAATAGCGTATTGATATCGTCTACGTATTCGCTCTCAATAAGGCAATCGAGCACGTCTTTGTATTCATCGACATGTTCGCTTCCCACTATGATGTTTGCTGATACTGAGCCAGAAACATTGTTTGCGCTAACCAATTCAAAATACGCGCTGCTGTTACATGCTAACGCGTTGCCATAAATACCAACATGGAACGGTGCCATCAACAACGCTTTCTCAATCATTAATACGCGTCGTTTACCCATAAAGCTGGTGATACCATCGAACTCAAACTGCGTTTGTATGAAACCACTTTTGATATAGCCCACATAACGCTTCCAAATGGCAATTAATTCACTGCCAAGCGTTACTAACCTTTCTTGGTCCTGCAATGTGCTGACTTTCGTTAACGAGCTATTGATATAATTGAGTGTGCCGTTTAAGTAAAAAAACAGCAGTGATTTTTTTCGCAGCAAAGAGGAGACAATTAGCTCTCTCTGTTCATCAATAATGTTTTCTAACTCCGTTTTATTTGCGATGCCATTAGGAAGCAAATCATAAAGCGCGGTAAGTTCTTCTAATAAATGCACTTGACTGTAACGGGCTGAAAACTTGTTGTTAAACGCGCTAAAATCAAGGGGAGAATACGCATGATCATTAATATTTCGCAACGCCTGCATCTTTTCTTCAAATGAGCTGACGAGGATCATATCGTTTGGTTGCAATGGCAACGTGCCGTTAATTTTAGCGCCGTCATTTAGGTTATAAATATCAACATTATACGAGGACACGATATTTTCCAATACCGATTTAGACACCTTAAACTCGTATTTAGTATTTACAAAGCGTCTGAAATTACCGGGCACAACAAGAGACGTATTGTTTTCGTGGGTGTAGTCATAAAGCTCGTTGCCAGCGTCGTCGTAGTAGCCAGAAGCCTTACTATGATGATAATTTTCATCAACAAACCCTAAGTCAGTACCGAACAAATAATATTGTTTAAAGCCTAATTCTAAAAATAAGTTCATCGCAAAGTTGGTTACGGTGGGATAGGCACTTTCTAATAGCCCGAACGTATTTTTGGAGTAGAGATCGGTCACTGAAACGGTTGACGCCTCTCCTTGCTTAAAAGCAAGGAGAGTACGTTGATAGAGAGCACACGTATCAGGGTGAATGCCATTACAACTTAATAACGTGACGTCTTTTAAAAAGTCATCATCATTGACTCTTACCGCCCAATCATACGTTGAACGATTTGCTTCTATCTCAGCGTGAAAATCTGGCTTTATTCCGTGCTTGTGCAGCGTCTGTAATGCGGTTCCGCAGGATACAATGATTGCGCTATCGCCCTCTTCTTTCAATAAAGGCAGTAAGTCATCTAGAGAAGGTCCGTTCCCTACAATAAAAATGGGCACTTCTTTGCAATTTTGAGACAAGTACTGGCTTGCGTCATGCCTCAAAAACGGAACATTATTCTCTATCGCCCAATGTGTGTGAGAAATACCGTACTTAGCGTTGTCAAAATAATCTCCCATCGCAATCATCACCTGCAGCTGCTCTCTTAGCTGTGAAACTGCCGATGACAAATATTCGTTATAGTAAGACTGATAGAAATAAGTATTAGCTAATACATAAGGGCCAATTGATTGAAATTGAACAAGAAGATCATTGGTAAGGTTAGTGCCATCATCACCTATATTGAGATAAAGTCGACGTGACTTTTTCTCGAAATATTCAAGTATGGAATGCCATTCTATTGCATAAAGAGACGCGAAAAAAAAGTCTTTGTTGGGCTCACAGATGAATAGCTTTTCAACATCATAGTGCTCAATAAAAAAGGCTAAGTCATAACCCGCGGCAATGCCAAAAAATATCGAAGACTTGACTCGCTCCGGTAAAATGCCGTGTTCATCTTCAACACCTTTCATTACCGACTCGCTTTCAACAACCATTTGATAGTGCAAATAGTTACGCAGTTTTTTGCCTTTGTACCCTAAAATAATGCCATCTTTATGGGGATGTTGCGCAAACCCCTCAAAGCTTTGACGGGCCTCATGTTGGGGCGCAAGCCCATAAAAAAGAGCTCCTGTCTTTTTGTGTTGAAGATTGATTTCATTATTCTGATGTACAACGGGCTCCCACACCTCGGCTTCATAAGATGAGAACTCTTCAAAGATATTTGGAAAATACGTTTTGAATGCTGCTAAATTCTTTGTCTTCAACCCCTCGTTCAGATTTTTAGACCAGTCTCCTTGATGACTCGATAAGCTCCATGGAGAAACAAAATTGACAATTGGGTTAGCAACCTTCTCAGTAGGCACCCAATGCTCGAGTTCCTGCCACGCATTAGTAACCAACGCATGGTGAATATCGTTAAAAATAGGGAAGTTCAAATGCTTGTAAAGGTAGAACCCGTTTGTTGCTGTATGTAATCGCAACTCTTCCATATTGGCAAAAATGTTTCTCGCATTATCACCAATTTGAAGAAATAGCCCGATGCCGGCCCGCTTTGCAGATTGTAATAGGGTTTTCCAACTGATTGCGGAAAGAGAGCAAATAAAACTCTCCTTATTCGGTTCATACACAACGACCTGATCAAACTGCTCCTGCTTCACAATTTCGGCTAAATGATAACCTAGCCCAAGACCTAGAATAACTAATGTCTTCGGCTTATCCCCCCGTTCCTCAGTCATCCAGATGGGTGACGCAGCCAATAATTCAGCAGCGACATGCGACACCACTTCAGTTTCAGGGTGTACACCGTATAAAACCTGACCAGAAATGAGGTTAACGAGGTTTAGCTCGCCATCTTTGTTACACATTACCGTGAAGTTGCTTGTTTTGCTCTCGGCAATAATGGGCAGCAAGGAGGGAATATGCCGCTTTATTGCCTCGACACTCTCGTGATAACACTGTCTAATCTGCTTTGCGACGCGTGCCTCTATGTCTCGCTGGGCATCTTCGTCCTCATGAACGTGTAACTGTATTTGATTAAGCATTCTACTTATATTTCTTTACGGCTGCTCGGCCTCTGGAAAATTTGACGGCCTCTTCTTTTGCATTATCTAGCAAACCTTGCGCCAGCTCTTGGAGTTTTTGATTTATCTTAAGTTCTTGGCTAGAAAACGCTTCTTTATCTGCTTCAGTCAACCGAGCAAGTTCACGAATAACAACTCTATGGCGCAACGTAATAAGTGATTGAAAATCTGACGTGGAGAAGTCATCGCTATCGAGTGACAAGCAAGCAGCCAACTTTGCGTTGACTGCCTTCAAAAAAATGGGAGTATGTTGATGGTCTAGTATCGAATTCTTCACACAGCTTGTCGTTTTTGACGCTGAGCTTCAAATGCTTCCTGTTTAGCTTCTTCAGGGATCTGAACCCACGCATCGCGAATAGGTGTTAATAGGCTAGACACTTCGTCCAACATATTCAAGTCGTTATTTACATGCGCATCACCTAAGCGCTCTACCATGTAGTTATAAAGCGCAAACATATTGTTTGCGACTTCACCGCCAACTTCTAAATCTAGCGTATCTCTTAGGTGCATGATAATAGCACTCGCTTTGCTAATAAAATCGGCTTTTGAAACAAGCTCTTTTCGTTCCATCGCCCCTTTTGCATAGGCTATTCTGTCAAGCGCACCTTGCAGCAACATAAGAGTAAGTTTGTGCGGATCGGCGGTTGAAACGTCCTGCTTTAAATTACCTTTTCTATAAGCGTTGATACCTTTAAGTGACATAACTTCTCCGATTATCTTATCCAAGCGACGCAAGTAATGCGGAACTTGTTTGGTTTAACTTGGCGACGGTTTGGTCGAGATTGAGATATTTATCGCGCAAAATATCTTCATAGCTCAGCATCCGTAGCTCTAATTGCTCACGCTGATCAAAAAGGTCGTCCCTATCATCCTTCGCTGCTCGCTCTCTTAGGCTTATTAACCCTGCGAATGATGTGTATTCTTTCGAGAAATCATAAAGACGAACAGCAATTCCTTCATCAGGGTCGGTGAACAGCTTAGCAATATCATCAAAACTATCTTCTAGCGCATCTGACAATCGGTCTTCACCTGAACCTAAACCAAAATCAGTAGAACCAATTTCAAGTTTACCGTCATCGTCAAACTCGATACCAATTTGAAATAGCCCACCGAGTGCTGAAGAGCTTACGCTGTCACCTACAATAGATGCTAAACCACTCTGTATACCGCGCAAAAGGGAGTCACCTGCAAGTGCGCCGTCATCTTCAAGCTCAGACTCGCCGTAACGTGTAAGCGTTTTGATTTCGTCAACTAATCCGTTGTAATTCTCTACAAAATCACGAACTTTCTTATCGAGACCCTCTCGGTCATAGCCTATTTCAAGCTTGGTCGATATGAAGTCACCTACCGAATCTTTAGGAGAAATTTCTTTAACATCGAAAGATACATTTTGAATTGTATTTTCAAACTTATTCGTACTGCTTTGAACTTCAATACCATCTATGTAAGCAACAGCATTGGTCGCACCTTCAATATTCAAGGCGTTAATGCTCGATGCACCGCCTGTTGTAGACAACCTGTCTAGCTCGGCGACACCTGTGTCATTGGTAATATTGAGGTCGTTGCCTGTGCCTGTTTCGCTTGATGAGAATACAAGCCGGGGACCAGCACCTGTGCCGGTATCAATGATGTTTGCCGTTACGCCAAAATTGTCGTCTGCGTTATTTATGGCTTCTCGCAGGGCCGTTAGAGACGTACCCGCATTAATATTGACAGTGAAACTTTCGCTTCCGCCAACGTCAAAGGTTAACGAGCCTGTGCCGGCGGTTAAAACAGCTTCGCTACTTGAGGAAAACGCACCAGCATCGGTAGTAATGCGACTGCCCGATGCAAGTTCTTCTACGACAATATCATACGTGCCACGAAGTGCGGAATTTGACGCCTCAGCAGAAAGTACATCGTCGTCTTCGCTGGGGTTGGTAATCGTTGGCTCACGCCCGTTAATGTCGTTATCGCTTCTTAAATCGTCAACGGCATCTTTGAACGACGATAGCTTAGACTTAATCTGACCTAAGCCCGATATTTCAGCCTCTAATTTTTCTTCTTTGGCATTTAAACGTGCTTCTTTAGGTGCACGCTCTGCCTGAAGCAGCTGCTGTACTAAATCGTCGAGCGCTAAACCCGACCCTACACCAAGCGACTGAATTGTCATAACCTACCTCATTAAACCTCGTTGTTGATAAAGACTCCCACGCTACTTCCAACATCTTGCTGGAGCTCTTGGATTCTCTCGGCTAACTTCAATACTTCCTCGGAAGGAATCTGCCGAATGACATCGCCCGATTGCGAGTCTTTAACAGTAACAATAGAACGTTTAGTTTCGTCATCGATAGAAAACGTCAAGTTTCTATTTTGTCCGTTCAAAAAAGACTCTACTTCTTGAACAGCACTGTCTAAACGCTCATTCACCCTCTCTCTATCAAGGTTATCGACCTGTTCCTGAGAAGCTTGAACACTATTTTCAGACGTAGTTACTCTGTTATTAGCGACTACGTTGGTACGTTGCGTTGTATCACCGTTATCCGCATTAGCGATGCTTTCTCGCCTTTGTTCCGACGCCCCTAGGTCTTCATTAGAAGACTTCGGCGTAGTAACGGGTGCAGTTGATGCAAAAGCCTGACCAATTTGACTAGTTTGAATATCCACTTTACTACCCCTCCCATTGAAACGACAAAACGGGCCTTGCCTATTTAGCAAGCACCCGTTATATCTCAACTAAGGTTTTTAAATTATAGCTTATCCGAGCAAAGATAGCGCAGTTTGCGGACGCTGATTTGCCTGGCTTAGTACAGATACCGATGCCTGCTGAATAATCTGGTTACGAGTCAACTCAGCGGTTTCAGCAGCAAAATCTGTGTCTCTTATCTGCGAGCGAGCCGACGATAAGTTTTCACTGATATTGCTTAGGTTACGAATAGTAGACTGGAAACGGTTTTGAAGTGCACCTAGGTCGGCACGTACCGCCCCGATACCAGATATGGCCGCATCAACGTCTGACAATAATGAAGAAGCGCCACTTGCGGTTGCCACACTATTTGTTGTAATGCCTAGGCCTGTCGCGCTAAACCCGCTGATAGAACCAAGGCTTCCAGATGATAAATTCACTGAAATCGTCTGTCCAGCATTCGCCCCAACAAGGAATGATGCAGAGAAACTACCATTCAGCAAGTTCACATTACCAAATTGCGTGTCTGTTGCGATACGTGATATTTCCGTGCGCAATGCAGATACTTCTTTTTGTAATGCTAAACGGTCAGACGATGAGTTGATGCCATTTTGTGACTGAACTGCAAGCTGTCTGATACGCTGTAGGCTTGACGTTACCTCACCAAGCGCTCCTTCAGCAGTCTGTGTTAACGAAATTGCATCGTTAGCATTACGTACCGCTTGGTTCAAACCTTGAACCTGAGATGTTAGACGGTCTGAGATTTGAAGACCAGCAGCATCGTCAGATGCACTGTTGATTCGAAACCCCGATGACAGTCTTTCAAAAGATGTGTTTAAACGATCGTTTACGTCAAAAAGCTGACGTTGAGCGTTTAACGCAGATACATTAGTATTTACGAATAAAGACATTAGATTACCTCCTAGGGATTCGATGATGTTTTATTACGCATCAAATCCTTCCAGTTCAAATTGGTCGGGTCACTACTCCCTTCCAATCCCTCTCATAAAGTAAATAAATTACCCCTCAACAATAGGTATCGGCCAATGCTTGAGGTTCTTTAGCGTTTTTTTCAATTTTTTTATAAAGAAGATAAAATAAACGTATAAACACATGTTTTAGTTAATAAAAATAACTAAAAAAAATTTCAAAAATAGTAGATGAAAACGCTGGGGCGTACTATTTTTTGGGGAAATTAGCTTTGGTGCTAGAAAGCGAAAATGCGAAAATGCGAGATTACATCGCGCAGTTAAAAAGGCTATGGTCTGAACAAGATTGATGAGAAATGAAAAGGTGGCATCAAATCTGCTTAGTTATATTTGAATTATCATGTTGCTCACATGAATATTTGAAATTGGCGGGCGTTTCGGTAAAGATAAAAAAAGGCCGAGACACGAAGTTCTCGGCCAATTTGCTCACGTTAGGAGATAGAGCAAATTCAGTTTCTGTCGGCTGGCAGGTATTTAGTAGGACAAACTGGCCTCTCAACCAACGCTTCTACACTCTCAGTCCTGTTAGTCGGCATTTTCTTTAAAGGGGCGACCGCTATGGTCGCTTCCCTTTTGGGGGATGGCCTCTCAACTCCTTCCCTAAAAACGCCTCGTTAAAATTATCCTAGTAGTGACAATGCGGCCTGTGGACGCTGATTCGCCTGCGCGAGAATCGTTGTACTTGCCTGCTGCAGTATCTGGTTACGGCTAAGCTCTGCCGTTTCTGTGGCAAAATCTGCGTCTTTGATACGTGATCTTGCCGCCGATACATTTTCAGAAATATTGCTTAGGTTTCTGATTGTCGATTGAAAACGATTTTGAAGCGCACCCAGGTCAGCTCGAATTCCACCAATTGCCGAAATTGCGCTGTCTACTGCCGATAACAAGCTTGATGCATTCGTTTCTGTTAGTACATCTGCTGTTGTAATACCTAACCCTGTTGCGCTGAAGCCATTTACGCCAGCACGATTTAGTGCTTGAGTAGAAAGGTTTACTGAAATTGTTTGACCCGCATTCGCGCCAACCAAGAATCTTGCTGAAAAATCGCCAGACAACACTTCAACACCGGCAAACTGTGTGGTTGTTGATATACGTGATATTTCTGTACGTAAAGCAGATACTTCTTTTTGTAGCGCTAGACGGTCTGCAGAACTATTGATACCGTTTTGCGACTGAATAGCAAGGGTTCTGATTCGTTGCAAGGCCGTCGTGGTCTCCTGTAACGCACCCTCTGCAGTTTGTGCTAAAGAAATACCATCGTTAGCATTTCTAACCGCTTGGTTTAAGCCTTGAATCTGCGACGTCATACGGTCAGTAATTTGAAGACCGGCTGCATCGTCTGCGGCGCTGTTAATTCTAAAACCTGAAGACAAACGTTCAAAAGCAGTGCTTAGGTTATTGCCCGTTGTGAACAATTGACGTTGCGCATTCAGCGATGACACATTGGTATTTACAAATAGACTCATGAGTCTCTCCTAACAGTTTAAGTGTAGTGCGCTATTTTTATTATTATTTGCGCGTTTAAAATTTTTTGGCATAAGCTGTGCTTAATTAAATTGTCAGATGTTTTTCTGACGCTTAGTAGGGTCACCCCCGATTAAGCTTGCTACACAGAGAAGTAACCTTCTCTTTTGCTGACCGGTGGGTTTGATGTTCCAGAACCTCAAACCTCTCACTACCTCCTGGCTTCATTCTCGCCGGTTAGCAGCTCCTAACTTACCTTCAGCCTTACTTACCTTTTTATCGACTAACATTCATTTTTTCTTTAGAAGTTTTTAAATCTTTTTTTGTAAAATTAAGCCACTGATTCTTAAAGCTAAAATTTAAAAAATGCAAAAATTTAAAGAAGCTAAAAACAAAATAAATTAATCTTATTATTATTATTTTGAGGTGTTGAAAGAGTATTTACTTACAACGTCCCCTTTGTATTTGTTATCGTCCAATAACAAAAATTCCTTTAGCTTTTTTTAGGTTCTTTTTGATAATTTTCGTGAGGAACGTGCGTAGAAACAGGAAGCTATTGATTTATAAGAAATAAAAAAGCCAGCATACAATGCTGGCTTTTATCATTAAGAACATATAAAGGTTACGAACCTAAAGTACTACCTCCTGGCTTCACCTTTGTATCTGTTATTAACCTAGTAACGACAGTGCGGCCTGTGGACGCTGATTTGCCTGAGACAATACTGTAGTACTTGCCTGCTGGATAATCTGATTACGTGTTAGGTTTGCAGTTTCTGTCGCAAAATCAGTATCTTTGATCTGTGAACGTGCTGCAGATACGTTTTCAGCAATATTGCTTAAGTTACGAATAGTAGACTGGAAACGGTTTTGAAGCGCACCAAGGTCGGCTCGCAAACCACCCACAGCAGAGATAGCCGTATCAATATCACCCAACATAGCCGACGCGTTACCGGTTGTCAGTACGTCGTTGGTAGTGATACCTAGTCCCGTTGCACTGAAACCACTCACGCCTGCACGCGTTAGCGCTTGTGTTGATAGGTTTACTGAAATGGTTTGACCTGCATTTGCACCCACTAGGAATTTCGCTGAGAAATCACCACTAAGTACATTTACACCAGCAAACTGCGTAGTCGTAGCTATACGTGAAATTTCTGTACGTAATGCTGATACTTCTTTTTGCAGTGCAACACGGTCAGCTGAGCTATTAATACCGTTTTGCGATTGTACCGCTAGTGTACGGATACGCTGCAGTGCAGTTGTTGTCTCAGATAACGCACCCTCTGCAGTTTGCGATAGTGAAATTGCGTCGTTCGCGTTACGAACAGCTTGGTTTAAGCCTTGCACTTGCGACGTCATACGATCAGTAATCTGTAGACCTGCAGCATCATCAGCAGCGCTGTTGATACGGAAGCCTGAAGACAGACGTTCAAAAGATGTGTTCAGTGAATTGCTTACATCAAACAATTGACGCTGGGCATTCAATGAGGACACATTGGTATTTACAAACATAGACATAAAGTCTCTCCTACACTCTCAGTCCAGCGGGTTGCTGGCTGCCGGTGGTACCGGCGATTACGTTTTTAGTAGTCACCAATACCTGAGGGGTAATTGATGAACTGGCTCTCTCATTGTTCTTATCGACTGCGCTTGCATTCCCTTTAGAAAAAAATACAAAATTTGCCGTAGTGCGGTATAACTTTGCCGCCTATACTGGTCTAAATATCGGTTTTTTAAGGTTAATCTATGCCGTGTCTTGAGCTAAAAAATGTAAAACGAATATCAAGAGCCTATAAACATGCAGCATTTACCGATTTAATCGCTTGTCCATTTGATAAACATACGCACGCTTTGCTGAGCTGTTATCGTTGTGCTGAAAACCATGTAAGTCCTGACGGCATTATCGAAATTTGCAGAGTCGTTCCTCAAACGGGGAAACGCACCTATTGCCGCCTCGTGCTACCAGGGTGGGATTTACGCGATCCTAAATTTTTACAGCAGGGAAAAAACCTAATTCTTTATGCCTACGCCAAGAACAAAGATAGACAAAGTGGCCGTACGACAACGAAGATGGTGAGTTATTTTTCTGTTACCGGTCAAAGTTGGTCTACTCGTCACGACTTTGGTGATCATGGTTGGTGGCTATGGCGAATTAGCAGTAATGCGAATTACACTATTGGACTGGCTTACAACCGAAAGCACAACAAGTTGAATTTATACTCTGGCGATCCAAGAAAACAAATGGAGGTGCGAAAACAGGGAGTACTTTCCAAAACATTACACGGTGCCGGTTATCCCAATGAAAGCCATATTGTTATCAAAGAAAATAATGACGCCATCGCAGTCGTGCGACGTGATGCTGATACCTTTACCGCGAAATTAGGCCATTCTCGCCCACCCTTTACGCAATGGAAATGGCATGATTTAGGCATTTATATTGGTGGGCCTTGCATGATTAATATAGCGGATGACTATGCGCTAATTAGCGGAAGGGAGTACGACGGTAACGCATTCGTCACCTCAATTTGGTTGCTCAATACACGCACTCGAAATTTACGACATTTGCTCACATTACCAAGTTCGGGTGACAACAGTTATCCTGGAATGGCATACAAAGACGATACGCTTTACGTGTCATATTATTCCAGTCATATCGACCAACAAGCTCGGGTTTACCTTGCTGAGATATCCGGTCTCTGCACACTTAAAACGTATATTGATACACTAGATGAAATTGAACAGTGATAAGTCGGTTACTTTAGAAAAAGATTGCAGCGCGGCATTAAGCGCTGTTTCTTGCTTTGCAAAATCGGTCGATGCTTCTGCGTAATCAACATCTTGAAGCGAAGACCTCGACGCTTTTGCCGCTATCTCCATGTCCAAGTTACTCTCATAAACTGATTCTGCAATATTGAGACGGCTACCAATAGAGGCTCGCTCAAGGGATATTTTCTCAAGCCCGTTGTCTAGCCCCACAAGCGAATCTGCTATCGCCTCTTGTAACGCCGTATTGTTAATTGTGCTATCCATGAGTATTTCTTGGAGTTCATGGAGCGACTGAGCCATACTTTTCTTTTCTGGCGGGTTCAATGAAAAATCTATCGTATCACCGGCCACTGCTGATGCTTCAAACTGCATCCCTTTCACGGTAAATGGCGAACCAGAAGTAAAGCCCACCGTATCAACGATGGCCCCCGTTCCGGTGTTAGTTACCTGCGCTTGATTGCCAGCCAGAAACGTAACTCTGTAATTATTGTTTGCCGCAGTGACTGGGTCGTAATTTTTATCAAAAAACGTATCGAACGTCCCTTGTTCGCTCACTTTTGCACTTTCAAAGTTGGCAACGGAGCTACCTGTAACTGAAAATTTAAAACGTGAAAGTACGTTTTCAAACACTTCATAGCCATTGCTTGTCGACTGAATTTTCGAACTGTTCGAAAGCTGCACAAAACTAACACCCGCATCACCCGAAAACGTAATTGCATTACCTGTTGCGGCGGGGTTGTAAGAGAATGCCTGATTACCCGACTGGTAACCTGCATAAATATAGTTCCCATCGGCATCTTGCGTATTCATTAAATCGAAGATTTCAAGCTTGATTTGTTCTAACTCTGCACCGATAGCCCGTTTATCTGGATCGGCAAGAATACCGGAGCCAGATTGAACCACTAATGTTCTTGCACGGTTTATCGAATTCGTAATGTTAGTTAATACCGCTTCTTGCTGTTCTAACGAACCGGTCACCAAATCATTATTGCGTTTAAACTGGTCTAGCGCATCAATTTCCTCCGTCAGACGCAAGACCTTAGCCGCACCAACGGGGTCATCCGAAGGGGTGATAATACGCTTGCCGGTCGCAAGCTGTTCTTGCGTTTTTATAAGATCTTCCTGATTGTTCATAATTGAACGCACATTCTGATCATAAATTTGGCTTGTTGATATACGCATAATAAATTACCTGGCCGATTGGAGTATCGTATTAAACAACTCTTGCGCCGTTGTCAAAATTCTTGCCGCGGCGGCATAAGACTGCTGATACTTTATTAGATTAGCAGCTTCTTCATCTAAGCTTACACCAGACACAGACTCAAACCAGTTTCGAGACTGCACTTGCATAGCTTCCGCAGATGCTAATGAAACGTTAGCCATTGCAGTGTCTTCACCGATACGTCCTACCATCGATGCATAGGCGTCTTGAAAGGTACGCGGCGTATTAGTTGATTCACTACTGACTTGTACCAGCGGATCTCGCTGTAAACCTGCGATTGATAACGCATTGCTATTATCATTAAATCCATCTGTATTAAATTCAATTGAGAAACTGTCTCCAGCTCTTGGTACACCGTCAATACTTAAGTCGTAACCCGGATAATCATCCAACGACGAAAATGCAGCAGGCCAAGCAGGTCCCGCGCCATTGGTTTCAGCTTGCGCTAACAAGTTATTGAGATTGGTTACGCCAGATACGTTAGCGATAACATTAGGTGGCGACGCCCCGTCAAGCACCTGGTAGCTATCAGCAGCGGTAAATAGTATTTGCGCAGGCGCCCCCAATGTAGCACTCGGAGAGCCCGCGACGTCATGAATGCCACCTGCGCCATCAAATGCAGATTGTGACGTGCCGCCTCCCACATCGGTATTCGTCACTGACACGCTAGAAACATTAGCATTACCTAAGTTACTTGCATCAGCTTGTGCTCGCACTGGCGTTGCAAACGCAAGATCTTCAGGTCGTTCCGTCGCCAAAGTGATTGCTGATGCAATGGTTTTAGTAGGCTGTACGAGAAACTCATTTCCCACGGCATACGCTGACGTTCCGGAAAATTCGATCTCAATACCACCTGGAAGTTCATTAAAACCAGCGCCCACGGCGTAATTTGAAAAAACAATATCATTACCAGAGCCATCTTTTTTGGCTGAGCCATCAGCATTCAATAACGTAATTTCAATTTCACTTGGTACGCCTGCTGCGACATTGGTTACTTCAATTCGGTAATCCGCATCAGTGAGTTCAGCCCCTTTACCAGGGGTAATTTGCGCTTCTACTTGGTAATTACCTACTGTTCCTTCGTAGGCAAGCCCTCTAAAGGTTGGTATATCAAAGATATTACTTCCTAGCTGGCCATCTAAATCCATTCCCAGTTTATTTTGTGAATTCACGGCGTCAGCAAACGCAACAGCAAGTTGCCCAACGTCTCTCATTGCTGGCCCAAGTACCTCGTTTCGATACTTGAAAAGCCCACCAAGCGTGCCGCTTAAGTCACTTTCTAGCACATTGATAGTCGTATCCGCTTTTGTTTGCGAGCCAAAATTGGTTGCCAGTTGTAATTCAGTAAAAGTCAGGTCGGCATTGGTATTTAGTTCAAACAGATTAAACTTCCCATTATCCAACACCAACGACTCGCCTGAACTTAAATTGATATTTATCGCGCCATTTTGGCCCTGACTATCCCTTACCTCTATGCCCATAATAGAAGCGAGTTCTTCCACCGCTTGGTCTCGCTCATTTAAGAGTGCGCTGGGTTGGTCGCTGGTACTATTCCCATTTGCGATAACGATAGTACGATTGAGATCGCCAATATTCCCGATAAGGCTATTCGCGCGGTTTACCAAGGAAGTGAATTCTAAGTTTAATTCTTCTTCTTTTTCTATCATGTAATCAGAAAGCGTACTCATTCGTTGATATAACGATTCTGACTTACCTAACACCTGTTCACGCGACGCTAAATTCGTCGGGTCATCAGCGGCCGTTTGAACCGCAGAAAAGTATTCGCTGAATCCCTGGGAAAGCGAATTTGCCTCGCTGGCAAGTAAGTTATCAATAGCAGTGGTTTTAGCTGAAAAAGAATTGAGTTCTCCGACTTGCGTGATGTCACGGCGTAGTTGGTTTTGCGCAAATACGTTGATAATACGTTCTGTATTACCAATCTCTACGCCGAAAACCTGACTGTTTTGCAGCTCTGTTCTTTCGCGAACGTAGCCTTGCGTATTCACATTAGCAATATTGTTACTGGTCGTTTGCAGTAACTTGCTGCTAGCATTTACGCCGCTGGTTGCCAGAGAAAATAAATCTACACCACTCATACTATTATCTCCCTACCCTCAAGGCATAAGCCCATTGAGCCGTTCGCTGTTGTACACAGCCATAATTTTTTCGGCATATTTCGGGTCGGTTGCATAGCCAGCAGCTTGCAACTCTTGAGTATACGCTGACGCGTCGGCAGCTTTTTCTACCGCTTGTTTGTAGCGAGGTTGAGAAGCAATAAACCGGCCGTAGTCTTCCATAGCCTGTTCAACCGACTGATACGACCTAAAGGCCGCTTTTTGTTGTTGAGGTACATTGCCTGAAAACTCCAAAGTACTTACAACCGCTTGTTCACCGTTCCAGTCTTTATTTGCTTTAATACCAAATAGGTTATGCGTACTTTTTCCATCCGCAGTGTGGATAACAAATTTTCCCCATCCCGTCTCAACGGCCGCCTGAGAAACAATAGCCTTAGCATCCATTCCGTATTTCTCAGCGAGTTTTTCCGCAAACGGCATTACGGTTTCAACAAACGCTTCAGGCGTATCAAACATGCTGTCTTTTCTCGCCGCTTTGGTTCCGGTACTTACGGAATTGAGGATACTATCTTGCGCCGATACCACTGCATTGTGGGTCGATTGATTTACACTGTTGCGCTTTATATCGCCGATGTTCCCATCATTTCTGATAACACTCGCGGGCACATAGGCGTCATCGTGCTGACCTAGTTGCTTAACAATAATGTCTGCCAACCCCATACCGCCATTGGCAGTAAGGTCTGTCGCCAATTGTTGGTCGTGCATATCGCGATAAAACTTAACTTGTTCAGAATTAAACGGGCTATCTTTATCAGACAACGCGTCTTGTGCCTTTCTCATGGATTTAAGCATCATCTGAACAAAAATTGCCTCAAACTGCTGCGCAGCCTCTTGCAACACGCCTTCATCACCAGCGGCAATGGCTTCGCGCATTTTATTAATACTGCCCATGTCATGAACGTTTCGGGCCATATCTAACTGACTTTTCGAATGCATTGATTCCATTAGATAATCACCAATTCACCGCGTAACGCACCTGCTTGACGTAATGCTTCAAGAATCGCCATCAAATCTCCAGGAGCTGCGCCTACTTCGTTCACCGCTCTGACGAGTTGATCCAAGGTTACGCCTGGCTCAAACTTGAACATTCGACTGTCTGCTAAATCAATATCAACGATAGACTGGGTAGTTACCGCAGTTTCCCCGTCCGCAAACGCATTGGGTTGCGTGACTTGCTGGTTTTCAGCTATTGTCACCGTCAATCCACCATGGGTTATTGCTGCTGGCAGTAAACGTACTTCTCGCCCGATAACAATCGTGCCGGTTCGGCTGTTAATGACTACCCGCGCTGACGCTTCAGCCGGGGTAAATTCAAAATTTTCCAATGTTGCTAGAAAGCCTACGCGCTGTCCCACATCTCGTGGAGCCGTTACTCGAACTGATGCTGCATCAATAGGGGTGGCTATGGTGTAGCCATTTTCAGGCTGGGCGCCTAGTCGTTCATTTATCGTATCAGCAAGCGATTTCGCTGTCGTAAAATCTGGATAGTGAAGATTAAGTGTCAATGTGTCGCCATTTGCGAACCCGCTTGGTACCGCCTGCTCGACCATAGCGCCATTTGGAATACGCCCCACTGTGGGTGTGTTAACCACAATTCTCGAGCCATCGCCGCCTTCAGCGCCGAAACCGCTGACGACCAAGCTACCTTGCGCAACGGCATACACTTTGCCATCTACGCCTCTAAGAAAAGTTTGTAATAGAGAACCGCCCTGCAAACTCTTCGCTTCACCTACTGAGGACACGGTAATATCGATAGTTTGACCAGGCTTGATAAACGGGGGTAACTCAGCATGCACTGCAACTGCCGCAACGTTACGCGTATTAGGTCTAACGTTGGCGTCCATTCTAATGCCAAAGTTAGCTAACATGGTTCTGAAGCTCTGCTCAGTAAACGGGTTCTGCTCACCGGTTCCGGGTAAACCCACGACTAAACCATAGCCAATCAGCTGGTTGGAACGTACCCCTTGGATAGAAGCGACATCTTTAATTCGCTGTGCATTGACATGACCAATGAAACAGAACGTTACCAGTGTAAACAGGAACAAACGCATGCTATCACTCCTTCCCTCTTAAAGAGGCCACCAAGACGATGAGAAAAACTTAGCAAGCCAGCCTTTTTCTTGTGCTTTCGCAAAGGTGCCTGTGCCGCTATATTGGATGCGAGCATTCGCAATTTTTGTCGACATAACTTGGTTATCAGGGTCGATATCAAGCGGTCTTATAATTCCGGTTAAACGAATATATTCATCGCCATGATTCAACGTTATCCATTTTTCGCCGCGTATGACTAAGTTGTTGTTCGGCAGCACATCTACCACCGTCACCGTAATGCTTCCTTCTAAGCTATTACTCTGATTAGCCGCTGCGTCGCCAGAAAAATCGTTAGACGAGTTAAGGCCAAGCTGCACCGACTGTCCGCCAATGTTAATTGCATTGCCGGACAACCCGGTAATAGGCTGAAGATCGGCTGTTGTTTCTCTCGACGTGGTGGTATTCGCCGATTTCGTCGCCGCGGTATTTTCACTTAGTGTAACAGTGATAATGTCGCCGATTTGACGTGCAGTAACATCCGAATAAAGGCTATTTGCGAGGTGGGCGCGATACAATGAACCGTCTTCAACCACCCGTTGCTTCGGGTAATCCGGTACAACCGGCGCAAATGACGGGTCGTTAGCTTGCACTGGCGGCTCACTCGTGCTTTGACAGCCAACAGTAAACAGCACTAGAAAAAATAAGCCTACACTACGCATAACTTCACCTATTAAAGCTGTTGAATAACTTGTCCAAGCATTTGGTCAACAGAAGAAATAACTTTAGAGTTCATTTCATAAAGTCTCTGGCTTTCAATCAGGTTGACCAACTCTTCCGTTACGTTCACATTCGACGTTTCTAGCGTGCCTTGAGAAATACTTCCCAAGCCCTGAAGACCAGGAATACCTTGGATAGGCGCACCACTTGATGCCGTTTCGACGAACAAGTTTTGTCCAATGGGTTGTAGCCCTGTTGGGTTAACAAAGTCTGAGATGTTCATTTGCCCCAGTAACTGAGGTTCAGCCTGACCTCTTATACTCACGCTTATTTGGCCATCTTGGGAGATGGTGATTTGCTGAGCATCTTCTGGTACTGCTACTTGAGGCTGTAACAGGTAACCCGCACCCGACGTAACGATTTGACCTTGATCGTTAAGCGCAAACTGACCATTTCTCGAGTACGCTGTCGTACCGTCTGGTTGCAAAATTTCAAAGTAACCGCGACCTTGTATAGACATGTCTAAGGCATTGTCTGTCGACAATAAGTTACCTTGCGTATGGGCTTTTTGGGTCGATACTACTTTTGAACCAGAACCAAGCATTAATCCAGAAGGTAATTCGGTATCTGCTGAGGAACGACCGCCAGGCTGGTTGATGTTTTGGTACAATAAGTCTTCAAAAATCGCGCGATCTTTTTTGAAGCCAACGGTAGACGCATTCGCCAGGTTGTTTGAAACAACCGCAACATCGGTTTGCGCCGCGTCCAATCCTGTTTTACTAATCCATAAAGCTGGATGCATAATAACCTCCTGACGTCACGCTATACGCAACGTTACCGTTAAATTATAAAATTCTCAGCAGCGTGTTGCCGCGTGTATCAAGCTCTTCCGCTTGTTTCATGACTTTTACTTGAAGCTCATAGTGACGCTGTAGGCTGATCATACTGACCATCTCGTCTACCGCATTAACGTTAGACCCTTCAAGCATGCCAGACATAAGCTGTACATTACCGCTAGCCGGGGCAATTGAACGGTCTTCCATTCGAAACAAGCCATCATTGCCACGTTCCATATCTGCATAATTTGGACTGACTAACTTAAGACGCCCAACTTCTTCAATGACATTCGCAGGTGCCCCGAGTTGACGCATTGATAAAGTGCCATCTTTAGCAATATTCAAGTTGTCTAAAGGGACGGGTAAGAAGATAGGCCCGTTGTCTCCCAATACCATTCGGTCATGAACGTCTGTCAAAATTCCGTCATCACCCAGCTTGAAGTTACCATCTCGAGAGTACGCTTCTTGGCCATTTTCATCCTGAACGGCAAACCAACCATCACCTTGAATTGCAACATCAAGGTCTCTCCCCGTTTGGATCATAGGACCAGATTCATAGTTATTTGCTGGGCTTTCTGTCATAGAGAAAACGCGAGTCGGCAAACCTTCGCCGTAAGCCGGCATTGACCTTGCCTGCTCTAGCTGAGCACGAAAACCTGTTGTCTGCGCGTTCGCTAAGTTATTCGCCCTTATCCCCGTACCTAGAAGGTCTTGGGAGGCGCCACTTGCTGCGATATAGAGAAGTTTGTCCATGACTGACTTTTGACTCTGTTTAAACCATACCTGTTGTTTTGCAAGGCTGATGCCAACATGCGAGTCACGTAAGAATTGAGGGAAGTAAGAGAGGTCGCATAAGAAAAAGCCGCAGCGATGCTGCGGCTTTTAACTACGTTAGTTGCGTTATCTAATATTCAAGATTGTCTGGTTAAGCTGGTTGTTTACTTCCAGAGCTCGTGAGTTCGCCTGGAAATTCCGTTGGGCAATAATCATATCGATAAGCTCTGTTGTAAGGTTCACGTTAGCTTGTTCAAGCGCTGATGAATTAATTTCACCAAACGTACCTGTCGTTGCTTCGCCCGCTAGCGCTTCACCAGAAAGAATACTTTCTTTCCACTGCGTACTGCTTTCTTGCGTTAAACCTTGTTCATTTGAAAAGCGAACCAATGCTACGCGGACAATAGGCTCAGAGGTTCCGTTTGAGAACGTTGCTCGAACTAACCCATCAGGCCCAATATCAATACCGGTTAATCGCCCAACAGGCAGACCATCTTGCTCTAATGAGGTTACTTCAAATGCAGACGCAAATTGAGTTGGCTCATTAGGCGTTGCACTTGCCGGGTCTAAATTAAAATCAACACTTATCTGCTGCGTGGGATCTGAGCCGTTTGACAATACGGTAGCACCTAGCGCCTCTGTCTGTAGTTTGAAATCAAGGGTTGATAATCCATCCGGCGTTTCTACACCAACAAAGTCACCACCTTGTGAAAATATCAACTTTGATGCGGTAACAGCGTTACCGGTGTTGGTACCTACGGTATTAGTTGCTGTCGCAGGGTCGGTATCAGCGCCGGTTGAATCAACCATATCAACTAAGTTGTCATCTACCGCTGTTGCAACATACCACTCGTTATCCACACCCGGCGTATTATCTTTAATAAAGTAATACGTCATCACGTGACTATCACCTAGCGAGTCATAGACGGTAACTGATGTTGCCGCATTATAGGTAAGAGGGTCGTCTGGGTTGAAATCAGCAGGATCTAGGCCTTGATCACCAGCAGGTAGATTCATTCGAATATCAACTTCAGAGGTTTGCTGAGGAGACCCCGATGAATCAGGAATACGAACTGGCTCTGTTGTACTCAATGCAACTGATGCACTTGTACCATCTGCGTTAACCGGAAAACCAAGTAAGTTATCGCCGCTACTGTTTACCACAAAGTTATCATTATCAAGCTTGAACTGTCCCGCTCGAGTAAACGAGAAATCTCGTGATGTAATTTCTGGCACTGTTGCAAAAAAACCGTTACCTGTAATGGCCAAATCAAGCGAGGTATTAGTAAACGCTAAACTACCTTGAGAAAACTGCTGGGCAACTTCTTGTGTTAATACACCGTCACCGACTTTGGTTTTGCCGCCTGCGAGCAACGAAGCCGCGTAAACGTCACCAAACTCAGCGCGCGACTCTTTAAAACCAACCGTATTGACGTTTGCGATGTTATTCGCGGTTACATCCAAATCTTTTTGTGCGGCAGAAACACCGCTAAGTGCAATATTAAAAGACATTGTTTATTCTCCTGCTAACTGCCGATTTGAATGACGTCATCAAGATTGATACTGACATCACCATCCAAATTCAAAATTACGCCCTGACCGCTGCCGGCCAAACTAACGCTTCCTACATGACGATTTACTGCGGTTGAAAGCTGTACACCTTCGCCATTTAATTCGCCTGTAGCATTAATGACATATTCACCGGGAGGCATGTCGTTACCTTTGGCATCTTTGCCATCCCATTTAAACTCGACGTTACCGGCGGCTTGTGTGCCAGCATCGATGCTTTTAATGACTTCACCAAATTGGTTTTCGATGGTGATCGTCATGTTTTGAATCGTTTTTTCGTTCACCACAACACCTGAGACACCCTCGCCCGTTGCTCCCATGAAACCAACGTTACCTTGTACTAATACGTTTTGGCCTATAAGGCTAGATGCTTGCAGCGCTTGGTTAGATGTCATTGATGCAGCGAAAGCTTCAAACTTTCCATTGAGCTGTGAAATACCATCAGCCATGGTGAAAGACGTCATCTGCGCAACCATCTGGTCATTATCAACAGGTTTGGTCGGATCTTGGTTGGCTAATTGTTCAGTCAACATCGAGAAAAAATCTTCCTGGGATAACTGTTGCTCAGTGCCGTCTGCTATTTTTACGGTCTCTTCCTGCCAATAAAGGTCGGTATTAAGACCCGTGTTGTTAACTGTATTCACTGTAAAATCCTCGATTTACCTAAGCGGCAAATTATTGCCCTTGACCCAACTGAAGCACACGCCTGAAAATACGCTTAGTGGTATCGGCAACTTGAACATTGGTTTCATAGGCTTTTGATGCTGACATCATGTTAGCCATTTCTTCCACGATGTTGACATTTGGCTTGTAGATAAACCCTTCGGCGTCAGCCATAGGATTATTTGGCGCATATTCCACTTGCAGCGGTGCATCACTTTCGACAATTCCCTTTACTTGGACACCCACGCCGCGCGACTGGTCCTGCATTGCGCGATTAAGCTCTGCGGCAAACACGGGATGACGAGCACGGTATGTTTCGTCATAGCTACTGCTTACTGAATTAGCGTTGGCAATGTTGCTTGCCGTTGTATTCAAACGAACATTTTCCGCTTCCATACCGGTACTTGAAATTGACATTACATTAAATAAACTCATGACTATTGTCCTCCTGCCGCACCAAGTGCTTTTTTCATGCCTTTGATTTTGCCGTTTAGGAAGGCGAGGCTTGCTTGGTATCGCAAGCCATTGTCCAAGAAGCGATTACGCTCGGACTGCACTTCAACCGTATTCCCATCGCCGGTGTCTGGTTGTGTTGGGACGCGGTATTGCAAATCAAAATTCGATGCAACAGACGTACTGCTGCCTTTTAGATGCTTTTCATGGGTTCTATTTAAGTGTCCATCTGTGGTTTTAGTTGTGCCACCTGAATTACGCATCGCAGCTTCCATCGCCTTGTTAAAGTTGATGTCTTTCGCTTTATAACCCGGCGTATTAGCGTTTGCTAAATTGCCGGATATAACTTCCATCCTTTCAGTGCGAATGGTCAGTGCGTTTTGATGGAATCCGACAAGCTTGTCGAGATTAATAGCCATAATAAAACTCCAGAACCCAATTGTGTTGATGGGGTATCAACCAATATTTAGTTATCTTGAAGATTTATTAGCAAATGAGATGCCAAGAGTGATTAAATTGGATAGATGAAAAGTGAAAGTGTGATAAGTTTTTAAAAAAAATGCATTTAAAGCATCGACTTGCAGCTATTTCTTTTGATAAAACAAACCAGGGTTACATTTAACCATGCTATAGCGATCGCTCGCAGAGCTTATAGATTCTGACGCTCCGAGGAAGAGAATGCCGTCAGGTTGCAGTTGCCCGGCAATTTGTTGCAGTATCTTTTGTTTTACGTCACCTGAAAAGTAAATGAGTACATTACGACAAAACACGATATCGAAACGGCCGAGCGATGCATAACTACTCAGCAGGTTAATGCTTTTAAACGTTACCATGCGACGCACTTCGGACTTTATTTGCATTTGACCTTTGTCGGCTGTATCAAAGAACGCCTGCCTGCGCTGCGGCGACAATCCGCGGGCTAACGATAACTCGTCATATACTCCTTTCTCGCATTTGGCTAGCATTTCAGATGAAAGATCCGTTGCTATGATCTCTACGCCATTTTTGAGTATTCCAGGCTTTTGCCGTTGAAACTCAAGCAGTGCCATTGCAATCGAGTATGGCTCTTGGCCAGACGAACACGCGGCACTCCAAATACGCAGCTTACGGTTTTTTGACGCTAACTCAGGGATAATCCTAGTTTGCAGTAAATTGAAGGGATACGTATCACGAAACCACAAGGTTTCGTTAGTCGTCATCGCATCAATAACGCTTTGAAGTAATTTACGATCGTATCCGCGAACGACCGTCTCGATAAGGGCATCAGTGCTATCGAATTTGTGCACGTGCAACAACGAAGCGAGACGACTTCGCACTAGGTACTGTTTATTCTCGCCAAGTACGATGCCGCATTGCTGCTCTAAGAAGTGCCGAAACTTGACGTAACTTTCCGGCGAAACATCTTTGCTATTCAATCCCTGAGAGCTCCGTTATTCACTATCTATCATTAGCCACTTCTGAACCGCTGTGGCAAGTTCATCTGGGTGGAATTTTGCAATGAAGTCGTCTGCGCCAACTTTCTGTACCATTGCTTGGTTGAAAACACCGCTTAACGACGTGTGCAGAACAACGTGAAGTTTTTGCAGCTCTGGCGTGTTTTTTATCTCTGCAGTAAGGGTGTAGCCATCCATCTCTGGCATTTCAATATCCGAGACCAATACCCCCACTCTATTAGTGATATCACCATACTCTTCGGCAATTTCTTTTAAGCGGTTTAACGCCTCTAGCCCATTCTTCGCAAGCTCGATTTCAAGCCCCAACGATGTCAGTGCTTTTTTAACCTGATTTCTAGCCACGGCTGAATCATCGGCGATAAAAATTATTTTATCTTCTTTTCCTTCCGTAGTGAGTCCTTCGGCAACTTCCGAGCTTACTTCTGCATTTAGCGGAGAAATTTCGTTTAATATTTTTTCAACATCAAGAATTTCGATTAGCTCATTTTCAACTTCGGTGACTGCAGTAAGATAGCTAGCGCGACCTGTTCCTTGCGGCGGAGGCATGATTGCATCCCAGTTAGTATTGATAATACGTTCTACAGCACCAACCAAAAAGCCTTGCACTGAACGATTATATTCAGCAATGACGATAAAAGACGTAGAGAGGTTTTCAATGCGCTTTCCGCCTGTTGCCATACTCAAATCGATGACTGAAATAGTCTGTCCTCGGATGTGAGCAACCCCACGAACTAATTTATTAAGTTTAGGCATTGATGTAAGGGGTGGACATTGGAGAACTTCGCGTACTTTGAATACGTTTATTCCAAAGCGCTGCCTTCCGTTTAATCTAAATAACAGCAGCTCAAGTCGGTTTTGACCCACTAACTGCGTGCGTTGGTTAACCGAATCTAAAATACCCGACATATGTCACCTCTTTTCGATACTGGGCACGATCATTGCCTTAACTAGTTACGCTAGACAATATCACTAAAATGTTGCAGGTCAAACGCCAGAAAAATGACGCATAACGCGTTAATACGTGAGAAAGCACAACAAAAAACGCGACATGGCCGCCTGCTTTCTGTCATAAGCATAGACAATAACTCGCTAACTGAACACGAAAAGTAACTATGAATAAACTAAAAATCACAAATAGTCTCTTAAAGTGGCAACGCTACTCGTTACTTTTAACGTTGACACCACTCTTTTTTTTCCAGCACGCCATTGCTTCAACAGTGCACGAAGACGTTGAAAAAGGCGCTGAAGAATACCTGCTAGCGGCGCTTCAACATGATGACGCGGATACTAACATCGGTATCAATATTGTGAAGATAGACAATAGGATAAATATTCCAGCTTGTCATGAGGGATTTCAATACCACGCATCAGAGGAATCACTAAAACAATCATACGTGTCGGTAAGAGTAAGCTGTAATGATAATGATTGGTATCTGTTTACCAGCGCTCATGTTGTCAAAACCCGCAAAATTGTCGTTGTCTCTGGTGCAGTAAGCCCTGGTACAGTGCTTACTCCCTCGAATCTTGCGTTTTCAGATGTGGATGTCCGAAGGTTAAGACACTCGACATTCGCCAGTGTAGATACACTCATTGGCGCAAGGATTAAGCGGAGAATTACGGATGGCCAACCGGTACAAGCAAATATGCTATGCTTTGTTTGTGAAGGTGATAGAATTACCATCACAGCAGCCATCGGCGGAATGTCTGTGAAAACATCAGGGATAGCTCAGCAAGATGGCGTTATCGGGGACCCAATAAAGGTGCTGAATACGAGCAGCAAAAAGACCGTTATCGCTGAAGTCGCCAGCGTTCAAGAAGTCGTGATACACTTGTAATTCGACGCGCTTAAATAACTACGTTTTCGTTAAAGAAATGACTAAAGAATTCGTACCGTCGGCCGATATATTAAATTGAGGCGAAAAGGTAGTGGAGATATACGATGGCAATTAATAATATTAACAATGGGTTACCAAAAAACCCCGTTGATAATTCAAAAGTTGCGCAACAAAATCAGACGCAACAGTCGCAGCAACAAGCTGCGAGTTCTGCGCAAACAGCGCAAGCGCCGCGTCAAGACTCTGTGTCGTTGACACAATCTGCGCAGCAGCTAAATCAGGTCCAGAAGAAAGGCTCTGAAGCACCGGTTAACCAAGAGAAAGTCGACCGTTTAAAGAAAGCAGTTCAAAACGGTGAATATCGCGTTAATCCTGAAGTACTCGCGAATAAAATAGCGAAACTAGAATCAGAAATATTTGGTCAGAAATAGGTCAACGCATGTCAGACGCACTTCATGTTTCATTGGAACGGCAAGTTCTCAATTTAGAGAACTTGTCTTTAATGCTAGAAAATGAATTGCAGCATATTAGTTCTCGCGACGCAGAGCTTTTGATGGCGTTACTAAATGACAAATCCGCATTACTTGAAGACATCCAATCACTTGATGAGAAAATAGCACCACTTCATCGTGCCGCTATCGAAGAAGGCATGGACGATTCAACTAACGAACTAATATCTAAAGCGCAAACGCTTTTGGATGAATGTAAGTACCGCACCCAAGTCAATCAAAAAGCCGTAGAGCAAGGACAGCTTCGCCTCAACCATTTACGGAACTTGATGATGGAAGTGCGTGCTAAAGAGTCTCTCACTTATGACAAAACCGGCAAACCTAAGGGTGGCCAGTTAGGGTCAGGCGTAAAAGCCTGAGGTTACTAAGATACCAATCTCAAAAAAAGCGCATGATATGCGCTTTTTTAATAGTGGCATTAATTTACTTTCTACGCATAACACGCTTTTTAATAATACTTCACTGCTCTAATACGCTTTGGCTTCGCCATCGTTAGGTAAATATCGTAAACACGCTGCATATCCAACGAAAGCTCGGTAGCGTAAGTGTCTTCACCAACAGGATAGCTTTTGACAACCTCAGCCCCTCGAATAACACCGTCAACCGATGCTTTAAGCACTTCATTATCTATTACTAGGTTGGAAATCGATTGCTCGCCAGATAGTCGCTGGCCATACACCTGTTCGGCTAACTCGCGATAAGCCTCAAGTTTTGAGGCTTTAACTGCCATGAGCATTTTTTCCGTCTCGGTTTGCCCACGCTGGGTGGCGATTGGCGCATACCCCACAGCGCTTAGCATGGGATACTGTTCAGGTTCAACCGTCTCCCACTCAACGTGCTTGTCTACTATCGAACTACAAGCGCCTAAAATGGTACCCATCGCTACTAGGCATAATGTGTAGCCTATGCGACGTCCATTGCGGGGGTTATTGCCTGATGGTTTTGTTCGTTTGAAAAAATTCATAACAACCTCAATAGTAGATCGCAGCCGACGTTCAATTCGCCGCGTCTCTTTATTCGTAAATGCCATTCGTGTGGCGCCGTTTAACCCATTTCCTCGAGCCAAAGAAAAATCATTAGCGGCGCTATCAGATATTAGTTTGCAACTTACATCGCAGTTATCTTTGCAAATATCTTTGCAAATTTCGCACCATTTGATGCAATTACCGCGAATATCATTGGGTAGAGGATAGATTGAATACATGGCACTTTTTTCGCATACATTTTATCAAGCAGAATATCAGCACGTCGCAAGTCATATCGCCGCTTGCAAAATAAGGCAGATAATTGACGCATGTGATAACGCCGAACCTCGATAGGGTAGATTTACCGGTTTTTACCATGTAAAGCACCAGCGGCGTCACTGCTTTATCTACTATTTGGATACAACTTCGCTTATACGATGGGTTAACGTAACTTATGCAACTAACGCAACCAATATTATCAATACTGCCAACACCGCCAATGCAACTGATAAACCAAAGCATTAAAACGGCGCTATTTTGCCTATTGTTTGCAACGTCTTGGCAAAGCGATGCCGCGTGGTATGAAGCTAAAGGGCAAGCGGTAATCGTGGATGGAAATAAAACCGCAGCCAAAAAGAACGCGACCGAAGAAGCGCTTCGTCAGGCGCTCTTATTTGCAGGAGCATCAGTATCAAGCGTCCAGCACCTTACCGATGGATTGTTAAATGACGAGCGTTTACTCATGACGGCGAGTGGAGAGGTCCATCAACTAGAGTTAACCGATGAGGTATGGCATAACGATTACGTCACTATTGCCGTAAGAGCTGATATTACACCTAACGCAACGGTGTGCGCCTCCGAAGACGACCTAAAGAAAATATCGACAAGCCATTTTCGTGTCGAGAACACATCGCATTTGCTTGACGGTGATTTAAGACAATTCTCTAGCTCGTTAACGCATGAGTTAACCCATCTGATCAATTCACGAAATAACAATCTACAGATTGCACACATTGAGCCATATACCTTAAATATTCAGAATAAAGATCGTCCCTATCACATGAGAGCACTCTCGAAAAAGGCGAATACGCAGTATTCATTATATGGTGAAATCAATGACATGAGTGTTGTTCGAGAACCTAGTTCGTCTCTTGCGTTTTGGAAAAGCGATAATGCCACTCGTTATTTTTCACTTTCGATCGAGGTATATGACGCAATGAACGGCGGGCTTTTACTACAAAAGCATTATGATATGAACGCTGAATGGGCGTTTGATAAATTCACAAAGATAAATACGAAAAGCGCTAAATTTTGGCAATCTAGTTTTGGAACATCATTGTCAAAGACGTTAAATAATGTGGTCACTGACATGCAAGAAGCGCTAACATGTCAGCCTTTGACAGGTCATGTGGTTAGTGTAAACAATGACAATTTATCTATATCACTAGGGCAAGATAATAACATTCAAGAAGGTGACACACTTACTCTGTACCAAGTAAAGCAAGTTATTGATAGTTCTGGCACGTCATTCTTACAATACTCACTTTATCCAGGCGAATTTAGCGTACTTCGCGCCTACAGTAATTCTTCTACTATTGTGCATAAAGCGGGCGGCGTTATCGCCAATATTCAAGAAAACGATTTTGTAGTGAAGCGGTAAAATAAGTAATAACCTTTTTAATAATGTTTTTTATGAATAAGGGTTAACGTTTCAAAGAAGTTCGTATAATGTAAACGGCGCTGTCCCCATAGTTTAACTGGATAAAACAAGAGCCTCCTAAGCTTTAGATCTGCGTTCGAGTCGCGGTGGGGACGCCATTTGGAATAAAAAATCATACCTTAGTGAATTCTAGTGACATACCTTGTCGCACTTTTCAGGCCATTTATCGCGACATTCATACAAGGATCACGTTTTTCGTCCTCTTGATAGCTAGTTTTTGAAACGCTGATCGTTTTTTTTCAATTTTATACGAAAGTATAAGCACTTAATTTACAACGTTTTTTATTTTGACATAAAAATAAATAATCAATTAAAACAATACCATAAAAATTCCAATTGGAAAAAAAACCTCATTTAGACATACCCGCAAGCCATAGCGTATAAGTTTACATACTTTTCATTTTGTCAAGTCATGTGGTTGAATAAATCCGGCATCGCGGTAGATAGATAGATGCCTTGTAACTGTATGATTAAAAGATACTTATAAAGTACGTAATACCATGTTGATCAAACAATAATAATTTTCAGGATATAATAATGAAAAAACGTATAATTTCTCTTGCGCTATTATCAACAATCTCTGCGACAACATTTGCTGCTTCTAGCACTTTCCAAGCTACGGTAAATGCAATTTCAGACGCTGCCATTGCTCAAACTACAGCACTACATTTTGGTGCAATGCAACCAACTGCGGGTGCAGTTTGTACAATGGACAACGCTGGCGCTGTAACCGGTAACTGTGATGCCGCGAACGCAAATATTGCGATCGGTCTGATCACCGTTTCTGGTCTTATTGCAAACGTACCACTAAACGTAACGGTAACTGGTGCTTCAGGTACTAACGTAACCTTCGCATCAACGTATGATATTAACAACGCGACAGGCACACATGACGCTATTGTTGATGGTACGCAAACAGCCGTAACAACAAACGGCTCTGGCGATAACCTAACTATCGACGTATACGGTAGCATGACAGTAGACACTGCCCTAACACCAGGCGACAGCTACACGGCAGCCTACACAGTAGATGTTACATTCCAGTAATACTGGTATAGTGGGCGTAGGTAAATGCGCCCACTTATTTGTTCGTTTAGCAGTAGAGTTATCCCTATGTCCCGCACCCGCCATTTTTTTGTTTTTTTGACTCTTTTTATTTCATTTTTTCTTTCGAATAGCGTTAATGCAAACGTTGCGCTATCAAAGTTCAGAGTTTTTTTCGACAGCCAATCACGGACCGATTCACTTCAGCTCCGAAACACGGGTTCAAGCGACATAAAGTATTCAGCAGAACTGGTGCTAAACGCGATGACCGAAGATGGCACAATTTATTCAGTAAGCGAAGACTCGCTTTCTGCCCAAAAATTTATACGATTTTCTCCTAAGCGTGGCACAATCAAGCCAGGTGAAAGACAAGCGCTGCGATTTTCACTACGAAAACCAGCAAATTTGGAAAATGGCGAATATCGCGCTGTTTTACGTTTGATCACCGAGCTAGCACCGACTGAGAGCGGGAACGTTAACTTGGCGAGTAAGCTGGCATACAATGTTCCTATTATAGTAAGGCACGGAGAAGTTTCCGTTATTTCTAATCTAGAGACCCCTACCACTGTTATGCACAACGGCCAGCCCCACATTCAGGTTTGGCAAACGCGCTCCGGCAATCGTTCTATATTTGGCAATTTTATTGTCGAAACACCAGACGGTGAAGAGTTAGGCGTAATTAATAACGTTGCAGTTTATCGCCCATTGGAACGCAGAAAAGTGCTAATCCCTTTAACAAAAACGGTTAAGGGCCCAGTCATTATTCGATACACTGAAAATAAAAAATTTGGTGGCGATACTGAACTGTCGGTTGCGCATACGATAAACTAAACAAGCACTTATGTTCGTTCGGGGACTTTTACTCTGCCTGCTCGCGCTCCCATTATTAGCGCGAGCGGATAACTGCGCCTCCCCTACCGCATCCTACGCACCGCTTAATGACGACGACTTTTTGATTAGCGTAATGCGAGTAAATGGTCGTCCGGTCTTTGATGGCCTTGATGTATATAGAGTAAACGATCGCTTACTTATTCCTGCATCTTTAGTGTCCGATACCTTATCGTTAGGTTGGGATATCAATATACCTGCGTCCGTTGTTTCGTTTGAAGGAAGCGAAAAATTTTGCTCATTCTCACTTAATTTTGAAAAGACGAATACCAAAAATACACCTTCAGAGCTATTGTGGAGCGCAGATGATTTTGATATTTACATCGATATTGAATTTTTATCCATAATACTTCCTATTGAGTACGAATTTAATTTTTCGTTGCTCCATCTAAATATAACAAGTAGCGAACTTGGTTATGACGACTACAGTGAGGACCCCACCGTCATCCCTACCTTTTTTAAGCGCGAAAATATCGTTGCCGAGCGTGTTATTGATGACAATTATCAGTTGTATACTTCACCACTTATCAGCTATCGCTTAAGCGCTCAAAAAGATAGCGAAAAACAAGAACGGTTATCGACAAACATCAATGCAGGTTTCGATTTGTTCAACCATGCGGCGAATTTTAGGGTGAGTAGAACCGGTGATAACAGCCTCCATTTCTTGCGTTTTTCTCGCACCTTTGCCGACATGGCCAGTGCAGTAAGTAATAGGGGTCTAACCTATGAGTTCGGCGATATTCAATTATTTGGGGATAACTTAGTTACGAGTCCAAACCAGTCACTCGGCTTTATTTTTCACAACGGTGATACGCGGGGACAACGTAACTTCTCTAAAACCACTATCGAGGAATTTGTCTTACCAGGCTGGCGAGTTCAATTATTTAGGAACGGTCAGTTTATTGATGAGAAGTTCAGTGATGAACAAAACAAAGTGTTGTTTGAGGATGTGGATACGTTTTATGGTGCAAACCTCTTTGAACTCAAGCTTTACGGTCCGGAAGGGCAACAAGAAAGCCGTACACAATCAGTAAACGTAGGCGAAGACCAAGTACAACGAGGTGACATCGATTTCTTTGTAGGAGCAAGCGACCGACACTATCGCCTTCTTGATGGGGAGGTATCAGAAACTGGGTTAGGCAAGTCTGCAATTGTAAAATTAGGCGTTGGACTTTCAAACTCGACATCAATATCAGGGACAGCACAGCGATTATGGATTGATGACTCACCCGCGTCCTACTTTACCGCTTCTTTAGATACACAACTTTCGGGGTCCGCACTTAATTTATCGTTAACAAAACAAAGCAACGAAGGTTTTGCTTCCTTTTTGGGGTGGAACGGTCGAATTGACGATGATGTTGTTTTTACGCTATCAAACAGATATTTCAATGATTTTACTAGCGAAAGGTATAATGACGCCGTTGGGCTAAAAAGTGAAACTATCGCCCGTTTTAACGGCCAGTCTGAACTATGGGGACGATTTGGTTGGAACAGTAGCGTTTCATTTCGATCGTTTAACGAACGAGAGGATCAGGCTTCATTAAGTCTCAACGTGAACAATAACCTTTTGGGCGGGACATTTTCTGGCGGCATAACCGTTACTGATAATACGACACAACGCGTAAACGGGCGCCTTTACTACTCTAAACAGCTAGCGGAATGGCAAATAGCAAGCGCATGGGACTTTTATCCGTCCGAGCAATTTGATACCGAATCCTTCTATGTCTCACTACGCTGGCCCTATTTACTGTCTCAACATCGAGAGACACGATTGCAGTACCGTGCCAATGGCGCACAGAACATTGAGCTGCAACACCAACATAACTGGGGGTTCGATTCGATAAACGTAGGGTTAGGCGCCAGTATTGCAGAGGGAGGAAGCTGGTCGGTAAACCTCTCATTTACCGGTAATATTAACTATAACCCCTATACTCGCTCCCTTAATTTAGATAGAGCAGCCGGTGCCGCAGCTGGGCGGATAGATGCTTTTACGTTTTTTGATGCGAACCGTAACAATCAATTTGATGACGAGGAGTCTGCACTGGAAGGTGTCATGTTCAAAGGTAACTCTGTTTGGCGAGATGAAAAAACAAATATCGATGGTCGGGCAAGGCTTATTACTAACCATAGAATACAATCTGTCGCGATAGAGCCATCGTCGTTACCCGACCCTTTTATGGTCGCCGCCTATCAGCGAACAGATATTAATACCCATAGCGGCGGCGTGAGTCACATTGCACTGCCGGTTCACGCGGTAAACGATGTAGAGGGTACAATTTATCTTGTAAGCGCAGATAACAGTAGAGGTGCACCAAACCTATTGATCAACATCCTTAATACGAATAATGAGCTTGTTGCACAAACTAGGACGGAAAGCGACGGATACTTTTACGTTAGTCAGCTGCCGCCAGGCGAATACAGTATGTCGGTAGACCAAGAATACCTTGAGCGCAATGCACTCTCTATTGATAGCGAGCAGCTATCGTTCGTTGCGCCTGAAGAGGGCGATGCCATTTTTCTAGATGATATTAAACTAGTTAAAACTATAGCCCCTGCTGACCATTTGGAGCAATGGAAAGACGTGGCAATTGTTGACGCCACAATAAAATACGAAATTCAGATTGGCATATTTAGGCACGCGAGATCAATTTATGAAGTCATCAAGCACCTCACCGCGCCACCTACATCAATGCAGTATTATCGTAATCATGATTTAGCAATGACGTATGTTACTGTGGGCGGCTTTGCTGATTTAACCAATGCCAATGCATACTTAAACGCCATTAAGACTCATCCCGCGTTTAACAATGCATTTGTCAGCCCGGTATCTCGCTATCATGGCAAGCAATGGCGAAAAGAGTCCGTCTATTTTGATATTCAAGAAAAAATAAAATCTTCGTCTGAAGCACAGTCTAACTACTACTCGTCAGTGCTATGTCAACTTTCAGCATATTATTCTCTAAGCTCTATCAATCCGCGGATACTCACTTCACACCCTGAGTTACTGTTGGTTCCAAACACACAGCAAGATGCTACGTTCTACCGTTTACTTGCGCCGCTTAATGAAAACAATGAATGTGATGATAAGTACATTGACCATGAATATCGTCAAGGCCCAATGAAGGTTAATACCGCATCAGTGATGCACAGCCACGGGTAAGATAAATCCTCTAACTTACCAATTTATTGAAAATTGACGTTTACTGTATAGCTTGCTTGATAGGTGTTTGAGGCTTGAAGTGCAGATAACACCTCGAGATTGCCGTATATTGTAATACTAGTCCCTAAACCGCTTTGTGTCGTCACTACTGACACAACCTGATCGCCATCATCGTCGGTTGTCTCAACGCTATTAATCGTTATCGCAGGTTGAAACTTCAAAACGCCGTTATTTGACCCAACAACCTCTATTTGATACTGCTGATTCTCGACTAAACCGGAAATATCAATAACACCGACGGCAATGCTTGCGTCTGTGCCAGCACAAGAACCAGAAACCGTTCCTGTGCTGTCTAACGTACATGCTGACCCTGCGCTGTTAACTATCGTGCCGAAATGCAACGCGCTCGCTTCGCTAATGCTTGGTTCATTGTGCGCCACTACCGTTGCTTGAAACACGGTTGAGGCTCCAAGAGCGACTCCGGATAACAAACAAGAGGATAAAATGACGTGTCGAATGTTCATGTTCTCACATCGTAGCGTTAAGTAATGATGAGTATAGCGTAAATTTTTTGCACTGCCGACTATGTACATTCAGTTTTTTCGTAAAAATAGACGAGTTAGACAAAACACGCCTAAAGCCAGCCACATCACAATGCTTCATTATGGTTCCCTTCGAAGAAAAAGTAATTTTTCTAACGTTAAACCCTCTTTTATAGTCAATGCGTACTTAAACTTATAGCTCAATGTTTTAGTTTGTATTGTAATTTGGACCATGAACATTAAACTTTGCTATCGGTTATATCCATGTCATCAACTCAATAACGAAATTTAGGGAGGTCAGCGTGAATTACGAAGTAGAAGATGTCGATTCGTTTTTTGAGGAAATGAAAGACGTAAAACCCATTAAAACGAGTAATACTGCACAGCTGCATACCCCAGAAAGCACGATAGAGCAAAAAAGAAAGCGTGCTCAGGCACACGCAAGTATAAGAGATGCGTTACTCAATCCACTTAGTATGGAGTCGGCTAAACCCATCCCTCCAGATGAGTTTATTCTGTATCAACAGCCTGGGATCCAAGATGGTGTGTTCAAAAAACTCAGGCTTGGAAAATACCCAATTGAGAACAAAATATCGCTCAAAGGCATGACGCTCAAAGAAAGTTGCGATCGAATATACCAGTCAATAAAACAAAACCATAAGCGCGGAGTAAGAGCCTTACTCATTCAACACGGACGAGGCGAGAACAGCAAACCTTTTCCAGGACTAAAGAAAAGCTATGTTAATCAATGGCTAAGAGAATTGGATGAGGTTATTGCGTTTCACACTGCCCAGCCGATACATGGCGGCTTTGGGGCCACTTATGTTCTGCTGAAAAAGCATCCAGACCAAAAGCTAATTAACAGAGAGAGCAACAGTAGAAACAAACGATAGGGATATCAGTAACGAAAAAAATGCGTTTTGAGGGGGGATAATGCCAGTAGACACGTAGACTACTGGCATTAAATTATTTTTTCAGACTACTTAACTGAATATTGCGCGACGTATGTTGTATAACTTTCAGCTGATTTTGCAGAAGAACTAAATACTGCAGAAACGAACATCAATACCACGGCTATAGCAACACCGGTTAAGCCAAACCCTTTTGAAGAACGATTCATTGGTCGTCTCTTATTATTTCTCTGACAACGTTTAACGCGTCAGTACACCTCGTAACAGAACTCCTGTAACCAAGCTGCATTCCCTGCAATCCCTACAATAGATCAGACACTTAGCGAACACAAGCATACTGTACAAAAAATGTCACATTTCCTGTCTCGTTCGCATCTTTTATGTGGGATAAGCTACCTGCTGCCCCTATAGCGAAGCAACCGGTAGCGATTTAGCTGATATTACCCTACAAAACGGCGCGCATTACGGAATATTCGCATCCACGCACCATCTTCTTGCCAGTCATCTGGGCGCCATGAATTTGCCACTGCTCTAAAGACGCGCTCCGGGTGAGGCATCATAATAGTGCTACGGCCATCCGATGACGTTAACCCTGTTATCCCTTGTGGCGAACCATTTGGATTAGCAGGATATTGCATTGTAGGCTGTCCGTAGTTATCAACGTAGCGAAGCGCAACTTGCGGTGCCACCGACGACAATGCGCTATCACTAGCAAATTCTGCCTGACCCTCTCCGTGAGACACAGCGATAGGCATGCGTGAGCCCGCCATACCATCAAGCAAGACAGACGATGACTCCATCACCTCAACCATTGCTACACGCGCTTCAAAACGTGCCGATTGGTTGGTGACAAAGTGAGGCCAGTGTTCAGTACCTGGGATAAGTGATTTCAAATTAGACAGCATTTGACACCCGTTACAGACCCCTAGGCTGAACGTGTCAGGGCGAGTAAAGAAGCCTTCGAACTGATCACGCGCCATGTCGTTAAACAGAATAGATTTCGCCCAACCTTCCCCAGCACCTAATACATCGCCGTAGGAGAACCCGCCACATGCGGCTAACCCAGCGAATTCCGTTAAAGTTACGCGGCCGGATAATATATCACTCATGTGGACATCGATGGCATTAAAGCCAGCACGCGTAAATGCGGCAGCCATTTCCAGGTGAGAGTTAACCCCTTGCTCACGCAAGATAGCGACACTAGGTTTTACACCTTTAGCGATATATGGTGCGGCAATGTCTTCATTTACGTCGTAGGACAAGGCTACATGCAACCCCGGATCAGAGGCATCTTGTTTCGCACGATGCTCTTGTTCTGCACAGGCCGGGTTATCACGAAGCTTCTGCATCTCTAACGTGGTTTGCGCCCACACAGTGCGCATCGCGACTCGACTATCGCTTAATATTGCAATACCGTCTTTTTCAAACTCAATGGTGTCAGTACTGTTTAACGTACCTATATCGTGGGTAATTTCGCTAAGGCCATGCGCCTCAAGTACAGCATCTGCCGCGTGTCGATCGGCATCGAGTACTTGAATAACACCACCTAACTCTTCGTTAAACAACAACGAAAGCGTGCTACCTTCTAAGCTATCAAGCGTGGCGCTCACGCCAACTTTACCCGCAAAGCTCATTTCTGCAATGGTAGCAAACAAACCACCGTCTGAACGGTCGTGGTAAGCTTGGATAAGGCCTTTTTCCACTAGCGATTGAATGGCATCAAAATAGGATTTTAGTCGTTCCGCAGAGATTACATCCGCAGGAACATCACCTAACTGTTCGTACACTTGGGCCAAACAGCTGGCGCCAAGTCGATTTTGCCCCTCACCCAAGTCAATGAGTAGTAACCGACTGTCGCCTTTATCGGTGCGAAGTTGAGGAGTGACGGTTTTGCGAATATCCTTTACGGCGCCAAATGCGGTAATAACCAATGACAGCGGTGACGTAACGGCTTTATTTTCGCCGTTCTCTTCCCACGCTGTTTTCATCGACATCGAATCTTTACCCACTGGAATAGTAAGTCCAAGCTCAGGACAGAGCTCTTCACCTACCGCCTTGACAGCTTCATACAATCCGGCATCTTCGCCTGGATGTCCAGCAGCAGCCATCCAGTTCGCAGATAGCTTAATTCGTTTAATATCACCGATATTAGAGGCAGCGATATTAGTGAGAGCTTCGCCCACTGCCAAACGTGCTGATGCACCGTGAGACAATAGCGCAACAGGCGTTCGTTCGCCCATCGCCATCGCTTCACCATGATAGGTATCAAACGCACTTGCCGTCACCGCCACATCAGAGACGGGCACTTGCCAAGGACCAACCATTTGATCGCGACTCACTAAGCCTGTTACCGAGCGATCGCCAATGGTAATAAGGAAGGTTTTTTCTGCAACCGTCGGAAGCGATAATATACGCTGCGCTGCATCAGAAAGCGTAATACCTTCTTCATCGAATGCTGTACCTTGAACAGACAATGACGTCACGTCTCGGTGCATCTTCGGCGGCTTGCCTAATAATACGTCTAATGGCATATCAATAGGCTTATTGTCGAACTGGCTATCATTTAAATGCAAGTGAGGGGCTTCAGTCGCCTCTCCTACAACCGCATAGGGTGCCCGTTCACGTTTACAAATTGCTTCAAACACGGGTAAGTCTTGTGGCGCTACTGATAACACATAACGCTCTTGCGATTCGTTGCACCACAATTCAAGCGGTGTCATTCCAGGTTCATCTGACAACACATTACGTAGTTCGAACACACCACCGCGCTCGCCATCATTGACAAGTTCGGGCAAGGCATTAGATAAGCCACCTGCGCCGACATCGTGAATAAATTGAACCGGATTATCGTCACCCATTTGCCAGCATGCATCAATCACTTCCTGACAACGGCGCTCCATCTCTGGGTTGTCACGCTGTACCGACGCAAAATCCAAATCTTCATTCGATTGCCCAGACGCCATTGAAGACGCTGCGCCACCACCCAGTCCGATATTCATGGCAGGCCCGCCAAGCACGATAAGCTTCGCGCCCACCGTAATTTCGCCTTTTTCAATATGCTCACGGCGAATGTTACCCAAACCACCTGCCAGCATAATTGGCTTATGATAACCGCGAACTTCTACGCCGTTAAAACTGTTAACTTCTTGCTCGTAAGTACGGAAGTAGCCTAATAAATTAGGACGACCAAATTCATTGTTAAATGCTGCGCCACCGAGAGGACCGTCAACCATAATATCAAGGGCATTCACAATACGCTGTGGTTTCCCATATTCACGCTCCCACGGCTGCTCTGCGCCAGGGATACGCAAGTTAGATACCGTAAAACCGACTAACCCAGCTTTGGGTTTTGAACCACGCCCCGTCGCGCCCTCGTCGCGAATTTCACCACCCGAGCCTGTTGCTGCTCCTGGGAATGGTGAAATAGCCGTAGGGTGATTATGTGTTTCAACCTTCATAAGAATGTCGATATTCTCATGATGATAATCGTACTGGTGTGATTGAGGATTAGGGAAGAAACGGCCAGCTGGCCAGCCTTCCATTACTGCGGCGTTGTCTTTGTACGCTGAGTAAACGTGGTCAGGAAGCAACTCAAACGTATTTTTGATCATTTTAAACAAGGATTTATCTTGCTCTTCACCGTCAATCGTCCAACTTGCGTTGAAAATTTTGTGACGGCAATGTTCAGAATTAGCTTGAGCGAACATGTAAAGCTCTACATCGGTAGGGTTGCGCCCTAAACGAGTAAAACTATCAAAAAGATAATCAATTTCATCATCGGCCAGCGCCAAGCCCAACTGTCTGTTCGCATCAACAAGTGCAGACTTTCCAGCAACCAGTACGTCAACAGTAGCAAACGTTTTCGCTTCGGCTTGCATAAACAAAACTGACGCATCACTGGTTTCTTTAAATACCGACTCTGTCATTCTGTCGTGCAAGAAACCAGAAACAAGTGCAAATGTGTCTTCACTCAGCGGTGATTCTGACTCTACATAATACGCTACGCCACGTTCAATACGGCTTATATTACTAAGATTACAATTATGAGCAATATCAGTAGCTTTTGAAGACCATGGCGATATTGTGCCAGGACGTGGCGTGACGAGGAAAAGGGTTCCAGAGGGCGATTGAGTTTGTCTGGCAGGGCCATATTTTAGCAGCTTTTCTAATATTTCCATTTGCTGCGTAGACAAATCACCGTCAGAATCGACTAGGTGTACATATTCACTGTAAAGGTTTTTAACCTTAATGCCGGATTGACCCAGCTTTGCAATCAGTTTAGTTTGGTTAAACTCTGATAGTGCAGGAGCGCCTCGAAGGACCAACATATTGCTTTACCTGGTTGTTTAGAAACAACGACCACTAAAGGGACGCGTGCCTCTTTAATTGATGAATATTTCGGCGCGGATTATAGATGAATTATCACTCGTTGGTAACCTGCATCCATCCGTAACCCGACTTTTTTTTTAAATAACCTTAATAAAATAGTGAAAGACTGAAGATATGCGAATATTGGTATACAAAAAGCGATTCATTTGTAGCGTTGTTATCGCTTTATGTATTCTATTAACAAGTTGTGGTGTCCCTTCGATCCCTAACGCCCTGGCAACATTGCTTGAAAGAAAAAGTATAAAAGTGGGAACCTTATATGGAGCTGCAACTTACTATAGTGGCGCAGACGGGCCACAGGGTTTTGAGTATGAGCTATTAGCTGGCTTTGCTGACTATCTAGGTGTAAAGCTTGACCTGTATCCATTTTATTCATATGACGCAATGCTTTCACAGCTCGAAGAGGGCCATTTAGATATTGTCGCTACGGGCGATGCCATAACAGGTGACTTTGAACAACGGTTTTCATTTGGCCCTGCCTACTTAGACGTTAAACAATATCTGGTTTATCGTGCTGGTGATGACCGCCCAAACCGCATTGAATCGCTTCCCGCACCTATTGTGACGATTTCGGGTAGCAGCCAGGCCTATTTGCTTGCCAGTGTCGACACCGATGGTGACGTATTCATGGTCACTACCGATGAATCAGATGCAGAAGAGCTTCTTCAGGACGTGGCTGAAGGTAAAATTGATTACACCATTGCTGATAGTAATCGCTTAGCGCTTCAACGGCGGAGATATCCAAACTTAGCAACATCACTTACCATGGCAGAAGCCATGCCAATGGCCTGGGCAATGCCAAAAAAGCAAGATGATTCGGTGAAAGCCGCGCTCATCGAATACTTTGGCACCGTTCACCAATCAGGTTGGTTTACGGTGTTGGAAGAAAAGTATTTCGGTCATATTCGTCAATTTGATTATGTCGATAGCCGTGCGTTTAACCAGGCGGCGGAACAAACTCTTACCCGCTATAAATCTCTATTCGAGGATTATGCGGGAGAACTTGACTGGCGGCTTCTCGCCGCGATGAGCTATCAAGAGAGTCACTGGGACCCTGACGCCGTATCGAAGACAGGTGTACGCGGTTTGATGATGCTTACGCTAGCAACCGCAAACGATTGGAAAGTAGAAGATAGAACTGACCCAGAACAAAGCATTCGCGGAGGGGCTCGTTATTTTGCCAGCCTGCTCGGTCGCATACCTGCACGCATTGAGAACCCAGATAGAATTTGGATGGCAATGGCGGCCTATAATATCGGTATGGGGCATTTGGAAGATGCGAGAGTATTGACACAACGACAAGGTGGCAATCCCGACCTATGGGTCGACGTGAAGCAACGCCTTCCTCAACTTAGGCAAAAAAAATATTATAGAACAACCCGCTATGGTTACGCGCGAGGCGATGAAGCGCTTCAATATGTCGAGAATATCCGTCGATATTACGACAGCCTAGTGTGGCTCAATGAACAAGGAAAAATTTAATATCATCATCTTGAAAATTGTCATTTAGGTGTCATTTATTACACGTAGCATAGTTGCTTAACTAGAAATTGCGGTAATCAACATTATGCTTTATCTTATAACGACAGGGCTGTGTGATGAAAAGAAACCGAGTGATGAAAAAAGGGATCAAATTGAAGAACAACAATAGACGACGTTTAATGCTCAAAAAGATGCATCAGAAAGTACTCCAACGCAGAAAACTTTTTGTGACCAGTGATATGTTCACGCAATTGACACGCAACAGCTAACCCTTTCTAGCTTGCTTCGCTTTTTTAATCTCTTCCCTTCGCCTTTTAAAAAAGGCTGATATTTTTTCTGCGCATTGCTCTGACAATACGTCAGCAGTAACGTCGATATGATGATTAAGTGCAGGATGCTGAAGAAGGTTCATTATCGAACCTGCCGCTCCGGTTTTAGCATCACGCGCGCCAAACACAACACGTCCGACTCTGGCATGAACTAGCATACCAGCACACATTGAACATGGCTCTAGCGTGACATAGAGTGTTGTGTCGATGATACGGTAATTACCCAATTTTTTTGCCGCGCGACGAACGGCTTGCATTTCGGCATGGGCTGATGGGTCATTGTCGATTATTGGGGTATTCCACCCCTCTCCGATAACTTCTCCGTTGTAAACAACACAAGCGCCCACCGGTACTTCCCCGGCCGCTTCGGCATGCTCAGCGAGCATTAGTGCATGCTCCATCCAGCGGATATCTTCGTCCGTCGATGTAATTTGGTGAGTATGTTCAATCATTGGTCAAATTGGCCATTGCATGAGTTAATTTTGTTATTGTGAATGTAGCAGTCAATATAAATCCACTTCAACCTGCTGAAAAATATGATTTTTATATTTTGGCAGAACTTTTGCAAACATAACATTATAAATATTAATACTAACGTGTTGTGACATATTTATTTGCACTTTATCACTATGGCTATGTGCTACGATTATGTATAGTCAGTCAAGTATGCTCAATATGTGAACACAGATATAGGAGAAGCGTTAAGCTTCACTCGCTTCTCTATCGCAAACATCTCTAAAAAAGAGGGACTTAACTATGAACACAACCGCTATTGCTATTGTCGCCATTGTTGCTTGGGCCATTGTTTCTATTGTCGATAGAGCAAAAGATAAAAGTACCAAGAAGGTATCGACCAAAGAAAGAGAGAGTTACCAAGCTGATATTGCAGCGCTGAAGGAACGGGTATCTGTACTGGAAAAAATTGTGACAGACGAAAAATACGACCTAAAGCGTCAGTTTGCTGATTTAGAAAAAGACAAAGTTGCCTAATCACCCCTGACACGTTTTTATATGGCTATCGCTTATGGTCGGCACTTTCGCAATTGCCCAAAAGTGCCATCATCCGCGCTATCGCTAATGTGAATTAACTATCTTCGAGTAATCGGCGCTCTGCCCGTTCCACGCGTCTTGGTTTGCCTGCAATAACTAACACATCATGAGGTTGTAGTACTGCCTCTAAATCTGGGTCAATCAGTTCTTTGCCATTTCGCCTCAGCCCCTTGACTGAAACTCTTAGTCTTGCAAAATCGATGTCTTTAATTTTTTTGCCAATACATGATGCGTGAGACGATAAAACCACTGCATGAATAAACTCTAGTTTGTCTTCAGTCCCATACGTTATCTCCGTGGTTTCTCCTGGATAAAAACCGTGAAGGTGATCATATCTCCCTTTTCTCTCTGCCCTTACCCGTTTCAATATTCTCGACATGGGAACGCCGGCATAGTGGAGAACTTGGGAAATAAGCATCAAACTGCCTTCTTGTAACTCAGGCACAACCTGATTAGCCCCCGCGTTGTACAGCCCTTCTAAGTGGTAGTCACGCTTTGTTCGAACCATCACATCCACATCAGGCTTAATTTGATGTGTTTGAGTAATGACCTGTTTCGCCTTTTCGGTTTCATCAAACGTCACAAGAATTAGGCTTGCCTTAGACACTTGAGCAGAATCCAAAATGTCACGTTGGCTAGCATCGCCAAACAGCACCGGCTCCCCCGCGTTTCGACTCTCGTGTACACGAACGGGATCCATATCAATAGCAATAAAGTGAATCCCCTCCATCTTAAGCATGCGAGCCACCGACTGACCTACTCGACCGAATCCGCAGATAACCACATGTTTAGCTAAGCTTGACGTGTCCAGTGGGATTTCTTCAACCAGTGCATCAGTGCTATTGCTAACCAGGTAGCGGGCAATCTTTACGCTGTTTTCCATCAACCAAGGCGTGAGGGCCATACTGATAACCCCCATACTTACAATGATAGAAGACTGCTCCGAGGTTAACACGCCATACTGTGTCGCCAAGGCGGCGATAACAAAACTGAATTCACCAATTTGACAAAGTTTAACACCCGCCGACCACCCGTCGACTGCATCAGTTTTAACCAGCAGTGATGCTAGCCTTACTAACACTATTTTAACGACCATCAGTGCAACCACGCCGACGCAGATAACAAAGAGGTTATCCCACAGTGCATGCAGGTTTAGCTGCATACCAACCGTCACGAAAAATAGTCCCATTAAAATATCTCTGAACGGCCTAATATCGGCTTCCAATTGATATTTATACTGACTTTCGCCAAGCATCATACCTGCTAAAAATGCCCCTAATGCCATCGACAACCCAAAGTAGTAGGTTATGCCGCCAGCAAGCAATGCCACCAATATAGTCGTTAGTACGAATAACTCATCTGTACGAGTCCTTGCTACTTCTCTGAAAAGCCATGGTAGTAACCACTTACCAACTGACATCAAAAATGCGATGACAACAATACCTTTTAATAAGGCCTGCCCTAGCGCTAGTGCAATACTCGTGTCGCCACTGCTTGAAAGTAATGGAATGGCGATTAGGAAAGGCACAACTGCCAAATCTTGAAATAAGAGAATACTGATTGCTAGCTGTGTTCGCCTGTTATTTAAAATCCCCATTTCTGTTGCCTGCTTAATGACAATTGCAGTAGAGCTAAGCGCTAAGGTGCCGCCGATAATAATGGAGGCGGATAGGGACAAACCGAAAAAATAAGGTACGAGCGTGAAAACGAACGTTGTGGTGATCATTTGTCCGGCTCCTACGCCGAACACTAGAGACCTCATGGCAAGCAGTTTGGGAAGTGAAAACTCAAGTCCAAGTGAGAAAAGCAAAAAGACAATGCCAACTTCAGCAAGAAGATGCATCTCTTGCGGGTGATCGAACAGTACTAAAATCTGTGGACCTGCCAAAATTCCGGCGAATAAATAGGCCAAAACAGGCGGCAAGTGAAGCCTTTTGAACACGGCAACACAGCACACCGCAATCGTCATTAACGCAATAATAGATACAAACCCCGTTCCCAAAAGCTCACTCCCTATTTTTGTAAAAACGCTTATTTATAAACAATATAATAGACGTATTGCTCTGGCTTGCTTCAGAAAACACCCAATTAACTTTATTTAAGCTCCACGTTTAATTGAACCTCATAGCGCTACATCGCTCCACATCTTACATTTTCTGGCACATTGTTTGCTTTATCTTGAGTATTCCATGTCAAAGCGCCTGATTACGGCAAATATTGCCGCCTTATTTACATATAGCGCCATGCCTTTGACGACAATTTACACACGCGTAGCATAATACTGCGCAGAGGGGGTTAGTGTGGACTTATCGACAGTAATTTACGATAGCACGCAACACAACAGTTTTTATCCGCCATCAAGCGTAGAGCATGTGATGACAGCAAGTGACATTACGGCATTTGTCGGTCAATTACTATCGACCATTGAACTTGAAGAACTTGGGTCAATCTACTTTCAGGCTGTTAAAAAGTATCTCCCTTTAGAAGGCCTAAGCCTTACTGATTTCGACGCTCGCCTACTCTATGGCGATGCAAAAATATCAGCGATTCAAATTGAACGACCACTAAAACAAGACGTCTGTAAAAGTAACGATGCTTCAAAAGCGTATTACTTTTTTAATCGGACTTTGAGTATTTCTCAAAAAGATATTCTTGACCAATTGCATTGCTTATTTGAAAAACAGGTTGTCCATGCACTGTCTTTTCGACTTATGCATCAGATGGCGACGAAAGATATGCTCACAGGGCTTGGAAACAGAGCTGGTTTTGATAGTGCATTATCTCGCGCAATCGCATGGTCACACCGTCACCAAGAGACGTTCGCTTTATTAGTGATTGATCTGGATAACTTCAAAGCAGTTAACGACTCATTCGGTCACCGTGAAGGTGATAAAGTACTTATGAATGTCGCATCTCAGCTTACTCATGTACTGCGCGATGAAGATGAACTATTCAGGTTTGGTGGTGACGAGTTCTGTTGTGTCTTGGATTGTCAGACACAGCAACAACTAGAATGTGCTGCGCTGCGTATTAAGGCAGCTATCAATAGTTCTGCGTATTTATCACGGATGGGCGTGTCTTGCAGCCTAGGCGGCGCAGTCTATCGCGAGGGTGAGTCTGTAGCGTCAATTTTTGACCGGGCTGATAACGCGTTGTACCAAGTAAAGCAGTCGGGAAAAAATAACTATTATGCCGCATAGGGCAAACTATTGCCCTATTCATGGTAATCCACTAACGCTAATTAATAGTTATTGCTAAACCTGAAGGCGCCGTAGTCAACTCAATGACATGAGAAGAAAATACGAGCGCAGCTGGCACCTTATCATTATAGATAACCCCTATTTTCGGTCGTTCCCACACTGGAATCTTCCATTGTTTAAACCAATGCTTTAAAGGCTTTGAAACCCCTGCTCCTTTCGGTTTAACTTTGTCCGCCCTAATATTAGTTTTTAAACACAAAGACAGTGTATCTTGTCCCTCGTAATGCGCTGTTATCGTATTTCCGAGCCACGTTAGCGTAGTTGATGTATTAAGCTGAAGAGGCAAGGTAGAGGGAATATGTTCACTTCGAGTAATTAACCAATAAATCGCGCCATCATGCCGTGCAACCTTACCCCAAGGGAAAAACACTTCAGGCTTTGCATCCTGTCTGGCAACTAGCATTTTGGTAATCTCACCAAGCTGCGCAAATGATGGATATTGCACACCGTGCTTTTCGAACCATCCTCGTATAATAGCGCGTTGCCATTTGTCATCGAATGTTTGTAAGGCAGAAATACTTAATTTATCAGCATCGATAGTACACATCTGCAAACGCTCTTGCGTAATGTCGTGCATTAATTCGGTTTGCTCTGCACATAACGCTGCACTTCGAGCTACGGTTTTAAAAAGCTGGGGCCATTTTTGGTTAAGCATAGGAAGTATGTCGTTACGTAAAAAATTACGCTCGAAGGAATTATCAGCGTTAGATTCATCTTCAATCCAGTGCAGTCGACGCTCACTCGCTTCTTTAACTATTTCAGGTTTGTCGATAGACAATAACGGCCTAAGCGTAAGAATATTATTTCGCCATTGTAGTCCCGCCATCCCACTTAGACCTTGTGGGCCTGCTCCGCGTTTAAGCTGAAGCAAAACGGTTTCAATTTGATCTTGTGCATGTTGTCCAAGACACAACACGCCATTGTGAGTCTGACAAAATTCATCCAATGCACTGTAACGTGCCTTTCGCGCTTGTGCCTCAACACTCATGCGCGCAGCTCTTTCTACATGCACCTTAATTTCATAAAAAGGAACATCCAAAAAATCACAGGAAACACGGCAATGCCTCGCCCACGAGTCAGCATTATCACTTAACCCATGGTTGACATACACCGCTGCTATAGGGCGGTTATTCTCCTCGCAATAAGCATGCACCGCATGCAGCAGCAGCGTTGAATCGATGCCACCACTGTAAGCGACTACGAGAGGAGACGAAGCGCTTACAGCACGTAAGGATGACGCTAAAACACTGCCAACATGCGCAAAAATTTTTGACACTAGGAGACTCAAGCCTTATTTAGCAATAACCAAACGACATCAATCTTTGATAACGTTCATCCATAAGATTCGACGTATCGAGACCTTTTAGCTGGCTGAGTTGCTGCTTAAGCACTGCTTTTAAATTTGCTGCCATGCCATTGTGATCGCGATGTGCCCCGCCTAACGGTTCTTCAACAATACTGTTGATTAAGCCAAGTTCTTTGATTTGACCCGCACTCACCCCCATCGCTTCTGCTGCCAAAGGTGCTTTTTCTGCACTTTTCCACAGAATTGACGCGCACCCTTCAGGAGAGATTACTGAGTAGGTTGAATACTGAAGCATGTTAACGCGATCGCCAACACCAATGGCCAATGCGCCACCAGAGCCACCTTCACCGATAACGGTACAGATAATAGGCACCGTTAACTCGGCCATTTCAAATAGGTTTTTCGCGATCGCTTCACTCTGTCCACGTTCTTCTGCGCCTACACCTGGATAAGCGCCTGGGGTGTCGATGAAGGTAATGATGGGCAGACTGAATCGTTCCGCCATTTTCATGAGACGCAGCGCTTTACGATATCCTTCGGGTTTAGGCATACCGAAGTTTCGTTTTATTTTCTCGTTGGTATCGCGCCCTTTTTGATGGCCGATAACCATTACAGGCTGGTCATCAAGCATAGCTGGACCACCCACAATGGCTTTATCATCAGCAAATGCGCGGTCTCCCGCTAGATCATCAAATTCAGTAAAAATGCGGGGAATATAATCTAATGTATAAGGTCGCATAGGATGACGTGCCAGTTGCGACACTTGCCACGCTCCTAAGTCTGAAAATATTTTCTTGGTAAGGTCAGCACTTTTCGTTCGTAGTTTATTGATTTCTTCCTCAATACCTACATCGAACTCGCCACCTTGATTAACTAACCTTAGCTCTTCAATTTTTGCTTCTAATTCGGCTATAGGCTGTTCAAAGTCCAAAAACTGTATACTCATTTCATGTCCTATTCTTACTGCGTTTGTTAATGCAAACGCTAGATGTCCAATCTATCTAACTCTCACCATTAATGGTAGAGAATTGAAACGGCTTTTTCTCCCAAACACTGTTTGAGATCGTGTAAAAGCTGATCTTCAGGCGTGACATACCATTTGGCACCGCACGCTATCACGGCTTCTGCATCTGGGTGTGTCACCACCAGTTGAACTGGGCAACTTCCGCCGTTAAAGTTCTGTAAGATAGATTGCATTTGACCAATTTTAGTCGGTTCAAGCGACTGGGTATCTACATTTAAGGCCAGCGCTCTCGCATTTTTTTCTCGTGCTTGAACAATGTCCATCACATCACGGGCGGTGATTGTATTGCCCCCAGAGAAATCATCAAAGCTGACCTGTCCCTTTATAAGCAAAATTCTATCTGTTTCTAACACACTTTCGAACTGTTCGAACATATCGGGGAAAAAACGTACGTCTATTCTGGCACTCTTATCGTCAAGTGTCACAATTGCCCATCGCTTACCCCGTTTATTCATCATTACTCTTACCCCTAACACCAAACCAACAGCACTTGCCATTTGGTCTTTTCCTGTAGGTTTCAAGTCGACTAAGCGACCGTCAGTGTAATGACGAATTTCTAGGGCATATTGATTAATAGGGTGACCGGTTAGATAGAGTCCCAATGTATCTTTTTCGCCTTCTAACCAGACTTTTTCTGGCCAGCGAGGGACATCGGCGAACGCTTGCTCGACTTCATCGGGCTCAGTGGTTAATAAACCAAACATATCCGACTGTCCAAACGACTCTGCTTTAGCATGTTGACCCGCTGCGGCAAGTGCCTCTGGTAACGTGGCCATTAACGTAGCGCGGTGCGGGCCCAAATTATCCATTGCACCGGATAAAACAAGTTTTTCTAACACACGTTTGTTTACGCGTTTGATATCAAGTTTGGCACAGAAGTCGAATAAATCTTTAAAAGCACCTTGTGTCTCACGCGCTTCTATAATGGCCTCAATAGGACCTTCACCGACACCTTTAATAGCACCAATTCCGTAGACAATACGTCCTTCGCTATCAACGGTAAATTTGTACTTACCCTTATTGAGATCAGGCGGTAATATCTCTATTCCCATCCGTTCACATTCATCGACTAACGTCACAATCTTATCGGTGTTGTCCATGTCCGCTGACATTACTGCAGCCATAAACTCAGCAGGATAATGAACTTTCAACCATAACGTTTGGTACGACACTAATGCGTAGGCCGCAGAGTGAGACTTGTTAAAACCGTACCCTGCAAATTTCTCCACGAGGTCGAATATTTTCATTGCTAGATCAGGGTCGATATTATTGTTTTTCGAACCTTCTGCGAAGGCGCCTCGCTGCTTAGCCATTTCTTCCGGTTTTTTCTTACCCATGGCGCGACGAAGTAAGTCTGCTCCACCTAATGAATACCCAGCCATTTCCTGGGCAATCTGCATAACTTGTTCTTGGTATAGAATAATGCCGTAAGTAGGCTCTAAAATTTCCTGAAGACATTCGTGCTGGTATTCTGCATCAGGATAAGAGATAGCTTCACGACCATGTTTTCGGTCGATAAAGTTATCTACCATTCCCGACTGTAAAGGACCCGGTCTAAAAAGTGCTACCAGTGCGATAATGTCCTCAAAACAATCTGGTTTCAGCCGTTTTATCAACTCTTTCATACCGCGAGATTCCAACTGGAATACGGCAGTCGTTTCAGAGTTTTGTAGAACACGGAAACTTCTCGGGTCTTCTAATGGGATTGACGTAATATCAATATCAACGCCCTTCCCTTCCTTAACCATATCAATCGCCCACTGGATAATGGTAAGGGTACGTAATCCTAAGAAGTCAAACTTTACAAGCCCAGCAGTTTCCACATCGTTTTTGTCAAACTGCGTAACGGGATTCTTGCCCTCATCATCGCAATAGAGCGGCGAAAAGTCAGTGATGGTAGTTGGCGCAATAACAACACCACCGGCATGCTTGCCTGCGTTTCGTGTTACGCCTTCAAGGATCCGCGCCATATCAATAAGGTCTTTTACTTCCTCATCGTCTTGGTATATCTCTGGTAACCGCGGTTCTGCAATGAACGCTTTTTCAAGTGTCATACCGGGGTCTGGGGGGATCAACTTTGAAATGCGATCGACAAAGCCATATGGATGACCTAATACTCGACCTACATCGCGTACCACCGCTTTGGCGGCCATTGTTCCAAAAGTAATAATCTGCGACACCGCTTGTCGCCCATACAACTCGGCAACATGGTCAATCACTTCATCTCGTCTATCCATACAAAAGTCGACGTCAAAATCGGGCATCGAAACACGTTCTGGGTTTAAGAATCGCTCAAATAGCAAGTCAAATTCTAATGGATCAAGATCCGTGATGCTAAGTGCATACGCAACCAAAGAACCTGCACCTGAGCCTCGCCCCGGTCCAACAGGAATACCGTTATCCTTACTCCATTGGATAAATTCCATAACGATCAAGAAGTAACCTGGGAATCCCATTTGATTAATTACTTCGAGTTCGATGCGAAGGCGATCATCATACTCTGGGCGCTTTTCTTTTCTTTCTGCCTCATCGGGAAAAAGAAATTCAAGACGCGCTTCTAGACCTTCTTCCGATACTTTTACTAAAAAGTCTTCGGTTGTCATGCCACCAGTAGGGAATTGAGGTAGAAAGTATTCTCCAAGTCTTACCGTTACATTACATCGTTTTGCAATTTCAACGGTGTTCTCAATGGCTTCTGGAATATCGCTGAAAAGCTCCACCATTTCTTCAGCACTACGTAGATATTGCTGTTCACTGTATCGCTTAGGGCGACGGCTATCCTCCAAGGTGTAGCCATCATGAATACATACTCGAATTTCGTGGGCATCAAACCCCTCTTTATTGATAAAACAGACTTCATTCGTTGCAACAACCGGAAGCCCGTGTTGCTCTGCAAGCGCGATAGCTCTGTGAAGGTAGTCTTCTTCGCTAGCTCTTCCTGTACGGACAAGCTCAAGATAAAAGCGATCGGCGAAATGCGTGGTATAAAACGCCAATGAAGCATCAAGTATTTTGCTGTTGTTTTTAGTCAGCCCAACGCCTACATCGCCATTAAGACCACCTGAAAGTACGATTACGCCTTCTGAATGCTCAGCTAACCATTCTTGATCGATGACTGCACGGTGGGCGAGCTGGCCACGTAAATAAGCCTTTGAAATAAGAATAGTGATATTCTTATAGCCTTCGTTATTCATTGCAAGCAACGTTAGCCTGAACGGCTCATCGCCAAAAACCTCATTAGTAACCCAAAAATCTGTGCCAATAATTGGTTTAATGCCAAGGTTGTGCGCTTCAGAGTAGAATTTAACCAACCCACACATGTTCATTTGGTCGGTAATCGCAACCGCGGGCATGCCGTACTCGGCTACTTTACCTAAAATGGGCTTAACCTTGTTAAGCCCATCCATCATTGAATAGTCGCTGTGTACACGAAGGTGAATAAAGGGCGAGGACATAGCGTTATTTCTCTTCTAGTAGTGCCTTGACTGGTTTGAAACTCTTGCGGTAACAATCAAGCACGCCAAATTCAGCGAGTGCCTCAAAGTGCGCTTTAGTCGGGTAGCCTTTGTGTCCAGCAAAATTATACTGTGGGTAGGCTTCATGGAGCGTTAGCATGTCATTATCTCGCTCGACTTTGGCAATGATCGATGCCGCAGAAATCTCGGTATGCAAGCTATCCCCTTTGACAACAGCTTCTGCCGCATAATGCCAAACAGGCAGCCGATTGCCATCTACGCGAACAAAGTCTGGTTGAACCTTTAGACCTTCAACAGCCCTTGTCATAGCAAGCATGGTCGCATAAAGAATATTAAGCTTATCGATTTCCTGAGGCGACGCTCTACCAATACTCCAACACAACGCCTTTTGCTTTATTTCTTCTGACAAAATATTACGCTTTTTTTCGCTAAGTTTTTTTGAGTCGGTTAACCCTTCAATGGGGTTATCGGGGTCAAGTATGACCGCAGCGGTGACGACATCGCCAACTAGAGGGCCGCGCCCTACCTCATCAACTCCAGCAATTAATTTATGCAAACAACTCCTCCAGTACAGCCTTTGCTGCCGTTTTATCAGCGTTGCATTTTAACGTATGGTGGAGCGCTGTAAAACGAGAAATCAACGCTGAATTGTCTTGTTCGAACAAATCGAGTAGCTGCTTGCTCATATTATCTGCGTTTACGTCGTCTTGCAGTAACTCAGGTATTATCTGCTCATCAGCAAGCAAGTTTGGTAATGTAAAGTACGGGGCTTTATATAACCGCTGCATTATTTTGTACGTTAACGGTGACAGCTTGTAGGCTGCAACCATTGGACGTTTGCATAGCATTGCCTCTAACGTCGCAGTGCCAGATGCGAGCAAAATCACATCACTGGCAATCATCGCACCTCTTGCAGTACCTTGCGTTACAATAATCGGAAGTCGTCTCTGGGCATGACTAGAAGCGCTAATAATAGCCTCTATTTGCTGTAACCGATGTTCATTTACAGCAGGTACAACAAACTGAATATCCGGGCGTTTTACATGTATTTTTTCTATAGTCTCAAGAAAGACTGGAAGCAGTGTTTCCACTTCTTTGCGACGTGAGCCTGGCAAAACAGCGAGTACGGGTTTATCCACCACTAGCTTTAGTGCTTCGCGTGCTGCAAATTGGTTAGGTACGATATCGATACTATCGGCCATTGTGTGCCCAACAAATGTATAAGGCACCTGATACTTGTCGTAGACCTTCTGTTCAAAAGGAAATAGACCAAGAACACGATTCACTGACTTAGCGATATTATGAATACGTTTTTCGCGCCACGCCCATATGGTTGGGCTAACATAGTGAATAGTTTTAATGCCGCGTGCTTTGAGCGTTTTTTCGATGCGTAGATTAAAATCAGGCGCATCAATACCGACAAATATATCAGGAGGATGTTTTTCAAAATGAGCAAGCAATTGCTTTTTAACACCTAAAATAGCGGGAAGATGTTTAAGCACTTCAACTAACCCCATCACCGACAAGGTTTCCATATCATACAGGCTTTTAAAACCTTCAGCCTGCATACTTGGACCACCAATACCCTCAATTATTGCATCAGGGTATTGGCGCTTTAATTCTGCCACTATTCCCGCAGCAAGCACATCGCCGGAGGGCTCTCCGGCAACCATGCCAATCCTAATAGGCGCAGCCATATTAGCGTATGATACCCCGCGTGGCTTCGCTTAAAAACGTAATCATTTGAGTCACCGATTCGCTATTGGACGCAGACTGAGTAAGTTTTTCTATTGCTTGCTCGACAGTGTTACCTTCGCGATAAATCGTTTTATAGGCGCGTTTGATAGCCATTACATCGTCTTTATCAAAGCCTCGACGCTTGAGGCCTTCAGAGTTTATCCCCTGAGGCATGTTTTTAGTGCCGCTAACCATCACAAAAGGCGGCACATCGCGAAGAATAATACCCCCTGCGCCGAGAAACGCATGCGCGCCAATTTTGCAGAACTGATGAACGCCTACCGCGCCGCCAACAATAACGAAATCGTCTATATGAACATGACCAGCGATGGCCACGTTATTTGCCAGAATAATATCATTGCCAAGTACACAATCGTGCGCAACGTGTGCATTCACCATCAATAAACATCGAGAGCCTATAACGGTAATACTGTTGTCTTGAATGGTGCCTCTGTGAACAGTGACGCCTTCACGAAATTCGTTATCATCACCGATAACCAATTCTGTTCGTTCACCAGCATATTTTTTATCTTGGCAGTCTTCTCCGATAGAGGAAAACTGATAGAACTTATTATTTTTACCAATACGCGTGGGCCCACGAACAACGACATGCGACTTTAAAATACAGCCATCACCTATAGTGACATGGTCGTCAACGACACAAAAAGGCCCTATCGTGACATTTTCGCCAATAGTCGCACTATCTGAAATTACCGCGGTAGGATGAATCACGTTATGCTATCTCTCTCATTGCACACATAAACTCTGCAGTACATGCAACGTCACCGTTAACACTTGCAGTGCCTTTGAACTTCCAAATTCCTCTACGCTCTTTTACCAAGCATACATCGAAATCTAATTTATCGCCTGGAACAACAGGACGTTTGAAACGGGCGTTGTCTATTCCAGCGTATAAATATAACTTATCACTCTGGCCCATCGTTTTAAAGCCGAGAACACCGGCAGCCTGTGCTAATGCTTCAAGGATTAACACACCGGGGAAAATAGGCTGTCCTGGAAAATGCCCTGTAAAACAAGGTTCATTGATAGTGATATTTTTATATGCTTTGATTGATTCACCCAGAACGTAATCTGTCACCCTGTCCACCAACAAGAATGGATACCTGTGTGGCAACAATGACATTATTTCCTGAATTTCAATAGTATTGAGTGAATTGGCCAAAAACTTTCTCCTAATTACAAGCATGACCTACTGCTAGTCGTACTCGCCGTGTAAATAATAAAACGGCGGCAACCATACGCTGTTCGGCGCGAAAAACAAATCAGACCAACACCTTTCGGATATTGGTCTGACATTTATACCAGTACAAAAGTGGTACTACGCCTTGTACTACCTACTTTTTTGGCAATTAGTTCGCTTTGCTAACTTGCTGTAATACTTGCTCAGACAAGTCGTGCTCTTCTTTAGCAAACGCAACAGCGCCAGCATTAAGAACAACATCGTAACCTTCTTTCGCTGCTACAGAATCAATAGCCTGCTTTATTAGACCAAGAAGCTTATTACGCTCCTCGTTGCTACGACGCTGGATGTTTTGCTGTAAAGGTTGACCTTTTGTCGTAAGCTGTTCGCGTACGTTAAGGATCTTTTGCTCAAGATCTTTTTTCTCAGATTCGCTCATCGTAGCCGCATCGCGCTGTAGACGTTCAGCGAAGAACTGACCATCACGTTGAAGTTGATTCACTTCTTCTAGCTGGTCTTTAAACTCCATTTGTATAGCGTTCTGTATTTCGGCCGCTTGAGGCATTGCTTGAAATACACCTTGAACATCGACAACCGCAAGCTTTTGTTCTGCCATTACTGAAGTGCTTACTAACGCACTGCCCAACATTGCACCTGCAACGATATGTTTAACCAACTGTTTCAAAAGGAACTCCTTTTTATATCTTTTTTTCAGGCACACGCGTTAGCGATGTGCCGCTATTAGTATTTTAGAAAGTCTGACCGATATTGAACGTGAAGAATCTTGCATCATCACCATCTCGGTCTTGAATCGCTCTAGAGAAACTGAAAACCATCGGCCCCATCGGAGAAACCCATTGTACCGAAATACCAGCGGAACTACGATATAGGCTCCAGTCAGAATAGTCCAATAGTGTCCCATCTTGGGTATTGGGCTGCGTTAGACTGCGATACTTATCATAATCGAACTCAGTATCCCACACGTTACCCACATCTACAAATAGACTTGTTCGTACCGAGTTATCCATGTCCTCTTCAACAAATGGAGTCGGTACGATTAACTCTATTCCACCAAGCGCCATCGCGTTCCCGCCTAAACTTCTTCGTGAGATAGCAATCTGATCATTTGATGGATCAATAGGATAGACGACGCCGCCCGGTCCCGTTATATTTCCACCTGATTGGCGAATTACACCACGCGGACCAACCGTGTTGTTTTCAAACCCACGTAACGAATCTGCACCACCGGCCGTAAAGTTTTCGGTAAAGGGAAGTATTTGCTCGTTACCATTGATGTCGCCGTAACCGTTACCATAGCCTACACGAATTCGTGCCAAGAACGACCAACGTTGATTTTGAGATAGCGGGAAATACCACTTACCGTCAAATACAGATTTAAAGAAATTAACATCTGAATTTGGTGTGGTTACGCTAAATGATGCACGCTGTGAAGAGCCTGCCGTTGGGAACAAACCACGGTTTAAGGTACTTCTACTCCAAGCGACACTCGCTTGAAAGCTGTCATATTTTACTGCCGCATCAGGGTCGCTTCCGTCTAAGAACTGGCTGTAAAACTGCTCTGTTTGTTCATAGAAACCACGATTGAACAGCTCAACATTGCTGTACGTTAGACCAAAGTTAATACGGTTAAACTCATTAATAGGATAACCAATATTAGCGCCTACCGACCACTGCTTCGAGTTGTACTGGATAACGTTAAAGTCAGAACCATCAAACTCACTGTAACCAATACTGCCTCCCAAACTGATACCGTCGATGGTAAAGAATGGGTCGTTATAGGTGATTTGCGCAGAACGTTGATAAGATACAGTGCTTAAGTTAAGACCGACGCGCTTACCTGTACCCAAGAAGTTATCTTGCTGAATACCCGCGTTCAAACTTAGCTTAGTCCGGTCTCCATAACCAATACCTGCGTTAAACGAGCCTGATGGCTGCTCTTTAACGTTAAAGTCGATATCAACCTTGTCCTCTGATCCAGGGATACGGATAGTCTCAAACTCTACCTCTTCCATATAGGTGAGGCGAGAAAGCTGGTTCTTAGATGACTCAAGTAGATTGTTGGAAAGCCATGTACCTTCCATTTGGCTAACATTTTGACGTAATACTTCGTCAGCAGTAACAATGTTTCCGTTAAACTTAATGCGATTTACGTAGATACGCTTACCTGGGTCAACGCTTAAGGTAAGCTTTACGGTTTTATCATCATCATTGATATCAGGAACCGTAGTAACGGTAGGATACGCATAGCCGAAACGGCCTAGGTATTTACTGATAAACTCTTCGGTATAGGTTACTTCAGCTTGGTTATACAGTTCACCTGGCGTAAGCGGAAGCACACGCTCAATGTAATCTTCATACCCGAGTACATCGCCGACTAATTCAACTTCTGAAATAGTGTACTGCTCGCCTTCAGTCACATTCATGGCAATATAAATACCAGACTTTTCAGGCGTCATTGAAACCTGTGTCGAATCTACATTGAAACGTAAATAACCTCTATTTAAATAGAAGTTACGCATGGTTTCCATATCACCTTGGAGTGTTTGCTGCTGATAACGAGTCTCGGAAAGAAAATCCCACCACGGCGTGTCGTATTGCAGCTCGAATGTTTCCATCAACTCTTTATCAGAGAAAATGTTGTTACCGACGATATTAATTTGCTGAATTTCGGCAGCATCGCCCTCTTCAAAAAGAAGCTTCAAATCAACACGATTTCGCGGAAGCGGTGTAACAATGGCTGTGACGTCTGCATTGTATTTACCAATACTGTAAAAGAAGTCTTTCAGTCCGTTTTCGATAGACGTCAGTACCGTCTTATCCAAAGGCTCGCCAAGTCTTACGCCATTTCCGTCGAGACTTTCCTGTAGCTGCTCGTCTTTAATATCATCATTTCCTTCGAAAATGATGTTACTAATCGTGGGACGCTCCGCTACACGAACGACAAGAACATTACCGTCTCGTAAAATTTCTACATTTTCAAAGTGCGTGGATGAATACAAAGAACGAATGAGCTGTGTCACTCGAAAAGTATTTAACTCGTCACCAACCTGCACCGGTAAATAAGTTAACGCTGCACCAAGTGCGACACGTTGCAACCCTTCAACCCGAATATCTTCAACGACAAACTTACTGTTTTGTGTCGCAGCGTTGGCTAAGCTAGCACTGGAAAGAATAACTCCGGCTGCTACTAACTGTTTTAACTTCATCTAATTTTCTTTTCCTGGCCGCGTTTTGTATTTGCTGTTTTATTATTCCTGATAATCATCAGGTTATGCGCGCAATATCGTTCATGATGGCAATACCCATTATTGCAAATAGAAGCATTCCACCGATTCTGAACCCCCACTCTTGTGCCGCTTCCGGTACAGGCTTTCCGGTTATCCACTCGATGGTAAAAAACATCAAGTGCCCACCGTCTAGCATGGGTAAGGGTAATAAATTTATGATGCCCAGATTCACGCTAATTAGTGCAAGAAAGCTAAGGAAATAAGCAAGCCCATATCCCGCGCTTGTTCCCGCGCCTTGTGCAATAGAAATGGGGCCGCTTAAATTCTTAACCGAGACATCACCAGTCAAGAGCTTGCCAATCATTTCTACGCTCAGCGTCATCAGACGCCATGTTTTATCTATCGCCTTTGCAAAGGCGTCAACCACACCATATTGATGGGTAAAAACGTACCCATCAGGCCACGGTTCAAACATCGGACTAACACCTAAGTATCCCGTTTGCCCTTCTGCCGTATCGCGGCGCGCTATCGTTGCACGCACCGGCTGCTGTTGTCCATCCCTTTCAATGGTGAACGAAACAGACTCACCTGGACTATCAACAATGATGTCGACTAACGCTTGCCACGAAACAATGGTGTCACCATTGAATTCGAGAAGCTTATCTCCGTTTCGAAGTCCCGCTTGTTCTGCTGCACTTCCCTCTGAGACAAAACCTATAATAAGCGTAGGTTTTGGTCTAAAAGGCATAATCCCTAAACTGCTTAAAGGAGACTCGCTATCTGGGTCAAAGTTCCAATTACCTAGTGTAAAAGTCACTTCTTTTAGTGAGTCATCCGCCTTCTTTAGCGTTAATTTGGCATTTTCATGACCGATATACGACACTAATTCTAAATTTACGGCTTCCCAATCGGGCGTACTTCTATCGCCTACCTGGATGATTTCATCACCAGGTAATAGCCCGCCTTGGGCGGCTATACTATCAGCTTTTATATCTTGAACAATTGGACGAACCGTTTGTAGGCCAACTAAAAACATTAACCACAAGGCAAAAACGGCAAAGATAAAATTGACCATTGGTCCAGCGACAATAATCGCCATACGTTGAAGAACAGGCTTGTTGTTAAATGCTTTATTCTCTAATTGCGGAGGAACATCGTCGACACGGCCATCTAACATTCTTACATAGCCACCTAGAGGGATAAGCGCGATAACGTATTCTGTTCCCGATTTACCCATTTTTCGCCAAATAGGTTTTCCAAAACCAATGGAAAAACGCTCTACCTGAACCCCACAGCGACGCGCCACATAGAAATGTCCCCACTCATGCACGGCGACAAGTATCCCTAAGGCAACAATAAACGAGCCTAAGCTCCATAAAAAACCTAACATGCTACCTTAACCTTAATAACAGACTCAGCAGCGTTTCTCGCTAATTCGTCTTGCTCTACTATTTGTTGAATTGAGGTAACGTCGACAACGGACATAGCGTTAAGCGTTGCCTCGTTAACGTAAGCAATATCACAAAACTCGATATTACCTTTAAGAAAATGTGACACCGCGATTTCGTTAGCAGCATTAAGCCACGTTGTAGCAGCTTGCCCCGCTCTGCATGCGTCTATCGCCAATTTCAAATTTGGATAACGTTCAAAACACGGCGTATGAAAACTGAAGTCTTTCATATCAGAAAAATCGAGCGGCTTAACACCTGCATCAATACGAGAAGGATGGGCTAAACCATACGCAATGGGCGTACGCATATCTGGATTGCCTAATTGGGCGATCACAGACCCATCAACGTATTGCACCATAGAATGAATAATGCTTTGCGGATGAATAACCACGTCTATATCGTCTGCAGTTGCACCAAACAACCAACACGCTTCAATAAACTCTAACCCTTTATTCATCATTGTCGCTGAGTCGATAGTTATCTTTCGCCCCATTGACCAGTTAGGGTGCGTGCTAGCTTCGTCAATGGTGATATTCCCAAACGATGAAAGCGCTCTTTCTCGAAACGGACCACCAGAGCCGGTAAGTAGTATCTTACTGATACCTGACTTTGCTAACTGGCCATACTCAAAATCAGAAGGCAAGCACTGAAATATTGCATTATGCTCGCTATCGATAGGTAAAAGCTCTGCGCCACTTTGGTTCGCCGCTTCAATAAACAGGGCGCCAGACATTACCAACGCTTCTTTGTTCGCCAGCAACACTTTTTTACCCGCTTTTACTGCAGCCAACGTTGGCAACAACCCTGCCGCACCAACAATAGCAGCCATCACGGCATCGACCTCAGGCGCACTCGCCACTTCTTCCAATGCCTTAGCGCCGCATAAAATCTCTGCGGTTACCTGATATTGCTTAGCATAATCGCATGCCGCAGCATAATGCGAGTCGTCAGCTAATACCACATAACGAGGCGTACACTTTTGCGCTTGCTTTATCAGCTCTTCTATTTGGGAATTACCGGTAATAGCGAATACACGATAATGCGCAGGGTGACGAAGGATAACGTCTAACGTGCTACAACCAATTGACCCCGTAGCACCTAAAATAGTAACCGTCTGCATTACGCCATCCACGTCACATAGCAAAAGGCAAACACCGGAAATGCAGCGGTTAAGCTGTCTATACGGTCAAGCACACCGCCATGCCCTGGCAGGATTTTCCCACTGTCTTTTATACCCGCACAGCGCTTTAACATGCTTTCATTTAAGTCGCCCAAGGCAGACACCGCAACCGTCACCCCGCCTATAGCAAGGTGAAGCCAAATGCGAGAGGGCTCAACTTGGTAATGCAACGCTGCAAAAGCGATAATGGCAAATGAAGCTGCAATACCACCTAGTAAGCCTTCTAGGCTTTTCCCCGGTGATACGTTGGGTCGCAGCTTATGACGTCCAAATTTTACACCAACAAAAAATGCGCCAATATCGGCGGCCCATACAATACCTAACACATAGAAAATCAACGATGCGCCATAAAATGGGTCAACATCATGCAGACTAGTACGAAGCGCAATAACCGCCACCCACGTTGGAATAAGGGTTAACGCCCCAAAAATCGTGCGTACTATTTTGCTATCGCGCCAGACTTTTGAATACTTCGGATAAGCGAGGACCATTGCAAGCGACAATAACCACCAGATAACGGCAACCGTTAATATAAATCGGTAAAGGCCGTGCAACTGGCCTTGATACCAAATAATGCTGGCATCAACTATCGTTGATAAACCAATACAAATGGCGAAGGCTGCCACCATAAAAACGAGTTTTTTAGGACGTGCAGTAACGCCCGCCATTGCAGCCCACTCATAGGCACCGATACCGACGACGCCGGCAATGGCAATTTCAAACCAAAAAATCGGAAGGAACAAAATGGCGTATAGCGCTAATGGCGCCAATATTAATGCAGTAATTATTCGTTGTTTTAGCATAATTGGCTCTTGGCTCCTGTCATCAGGTGGGCCCTGATAATCATTTGCATAGGATTAGTTACCATCTGTATTTACTTGTTCACCAGTTAAGCCAAATCGGCGCTGTCGAACATTAAAATCATTAACGGCAAGTTGAAATACCTCTTCGTCGAAGTCCGGCCACAGCACATCAGTAAAATAAAGCTCTGCGTAAGCGCATTGCCAAAGCAAAAAGTTGCTGATGCGATGCTCACCACCGGTACGTATGAGAAGATCTAACTCTGGAAGGTTGTGTGTAGAAGTGTATTGATTGAATATTGATTCCGTTATGTCGTCAGGGGATAACGAGCCGTCTTTCACACTGATAGCGACCTGTTTTGCTGCATTAACAATGTCCCATCTACCGCCATAATTTGCAGCGATATTTAAAACAAGTTCATTGTTTTCCGCTGTCATTGCTTCAGCTTTGCGTATTTTTTCAACAAGCTTATTATCAAACGCATTTACATCACCAATAACTTGCAAGCGGACTCCATTTTTATGCAGACGTTTTGCCTCGCTGTTTAACACCAGGTTAAACAATTCCATAAGGACACTAACTTCTTCCTCAGGGCGCTTCCAATTTTCGCTTGAAAATGCAAACAACGTAAGTGACTGAATGTTAGCTTTTCTCGCAAATCGAACCACAGCACGAACGGACTCTACGCCCGCCTTATGCCCAAAGGTTCGAATCTTCCCTTTCTTTTGCGCCCATCGCCCGTTGCCATCCATAATAATGGCAACATGTTGAGGGCCAAGCTGTGCGCTTGGCTTCTCTTCACTTTTAGCTTTGGTTGCGCTAAACCGCTTCCCAATCATAATAATTAACTATACTTCCATTAATTCTTTTTCTTTGTCAGCAAGCATGCTGTCAACTTTCTTGATGAAATCATTGGTAGTAGATTGGATGTTTTCTTCTGCCGCGCGGCTTTCATCTTCACTGATTTCTTTTTCTTTTAGCAAGTCCTTAATATCGCTGTTCGCGTCTCTTCTGATATTACGAATCGCCACTCGACCGCCCTCGGCTTCGTTACGAACAACACGAATAAGATCTTTACGGCGCTCTTCGGTAAGAGGCGGTAATGGGATACGGATAGACCCGCCTGCACTCATCGGGTTCAAGCCGAGATCAGACTGCATAATCGCCTTTTCAACCGCTTGAATAGCGCTCTTATCAAAAACGGTCAGTGCTAATGTTCGGCTATCTTCGGCAATAACGTTAGCCACTTGCTTAAGTGGTGTGTCAGTACCGTAGTAAGGGACCATGATACCATCTAATAGGCTCGGGTGTGCACGACCAGTACGAATCTTACTGAACTGCCCTTTCAATGCAGTGATACTTTTTTCCATGCGCTCCTGCGCATCCAATTCAATTTCATCAATCACGATTTTGTATCCTATTTATCTTGTTTTAATTGCTGTCAGCGTGACTTATTAACGTGCCTTCCTGTTCACCCATCACAACACGTTTCAGGCACCCTGGCTTGTTCATATTGAATACTCGAATAGGAAGGTTGTGGTCTCTTGCCAGCGTGAATGCCGACAAGTCCATCACTTTTAATTCTTTGTCTAATACTTCGTTATAGCTTAATTGTTGGTAAAGCGTCGCATCCGGATTTTTTACTGGATCATCGCTATACACGCCGTCAACTTTTGTGGCTTTTAACACGGCGTCTGCTTCAATTTCAATACCACGCAGACACGCCGCAGAGTCAGTAGTGAAGAACGGATTACCGGTCCCCGCTGAAAAAATAACTACACGTCCAGATTTAAGCAAACTGATAGCTTCTGCCCAGTTATAAGCGTCGCACACACCGTTAAGGGGAATAGCAGACATCATTCGCGCATTTACGAAAGCGCGATGAAGTGCATCGCGCATAGCTAACCCGTTCATCACCGTTGCTAGCATGCCCATGTGGTCACCCACTACGCGGTTCATACCAGCTTTTGCTAAGCCTTCACCACGGAACAAATTACCGCCGCCGATTACTAATCCGACTTGAACGCCAAGCTCAACAAGCTCTTTAATTTCTTGCGCCATTCTGTCCAATACTTTTGGATCGATGCCGAAGCCTTCTTCACCCATAAGGGCTTCGCCACTTAACTTTAATAAAATACGGCGATATGCTGATTTTGGTGTGATGCTCATTGTTTGAATCGTCCTCGTAAACCCATTTTCTACTAAGCTTTTTCTTAAAAATACTAACTAGTGCAAAAAGACTAGGAGAAAATGCTTTGAAAAGTACTTATCTTCGCGCTAACAACATTTATTGCATATTGTAACAATAAACGAAGACCTGAGACTAATAGCTATAAAAAAGCACCTCCGAAGAGGTGCTTATAGTTTATCTGACATTCTTTGAATGCAAAAGGTAAACGCCCAATTATTTCTTAGCCGCTTCCATTTGCGCAGCAACTTCTGCTGCAAAATCTTCAGTTTTCTTCTCGATACCTTCGCCAACTTCAAAACGAATGAAGTTGATAACGTCAGCGCTGTTGTTCTTAAGAAGCTCAGCAACACTGATTGATGGGTCTTTCACGAAAGGCTGACCAGTTAGGCTCACTTCACCAGTGAACTTCTTCATGCGGCCTGCAACCATCTTCTCTGCTATGTCAGCTGGCTTGCCAGACTGCATAGCGATACCGATTTGAATTTCTTTTTCTTTCTCAACAACTTCAGCTGGAACATTTTCCGGCTTCACGAATTGAGGGCTAGCTGCTGCAACGTGCATTGCAACGTCTTTAGCTAACGTCTCGTCACCACCAGTAAGGATAGCAACTACGCCAATACGGCCGCCGTGTACATAAGCGCCTAGCGTTTCGCCTTCAACGTTGATTACACGACGAGGAGAGATGTTTTCACCAATTTTGGCAACAAGGGTGTCGCGCGCATCGCTTACTTTAACACCGTCAAGGTCAGACGCGTTAAGTTCTTCAATATCGTTGATATTGTTTGCAGATGCGATTTCTAGCAACGCATTACCAAACTTCAAGAAACCTTCGTCGCGTGCAACAAAATCTGTTTCACAGTTCAATTCAAGCATAGTCGCACGACCAGCTTCAACTTTTGTCAGGATTACACCTTCAGCTGCAATACGGCCTGCTTTCTTAGCCGCTTTCGCTTGGCCAGACTTGCGCATGTTCTCAATGGCTAGTTCAACGTCGCCATCCGTTTCAACAAGGGCTTTCTTACAATCCAACATACCTGCGCCAGTACGCTCGCGCAGTTCTTTAACTAGTGCTGCAGTCACTGCCATTTTTCAATTCCTCAGCATTAAAAATAAATTCATTAGGTAAAAGGGGCGGAATCGCCCCTCTCAATACGTTTCGTATTATTTTGTGCTGCTCTGTTAGCGAGTAACGGCAGCAAACAGCCAGATTACTCTGCTGCTTCTACGAAGTCGTCTTGCTCAGCTTGAACTTCAAGGTTGCTTTCACGACCTGAGTTGATAGCGTTTGCAGCAGCATCCAAGTAAAGTTGGATAGCACGGATAGCATCGTCGTTACCAGGAATAACGTAATCAACGCCATCTGGGTTAGAGTTTGTATCTACTACACCAATAACCGGAATACCTAGGTTACGTGCTTCTGTTACGGCAATGTGCTCGTGGTCAGCATCAACAACAAAGATCGCGTCTGGAAGACCGCCCATGTTTTTGATACCACCAAGGCTGTTTTCAAGCTTTTCCATTTCGCGCTGAAGCATAAGTGCTTCTTTTTTGGTTAGCTTTTCAAACGTACCGTCTTGGCTTTTTTGCTCAAGCTCTTTTAGACGCTTGATTGACTGACGAACTGTTTTCCAGTTAGTCAACATACCACCTAACCAACGCTTGTTTACGTAGAACTGGTCGCATTTAAGTGCAGACTCTTTAATAGCATCGCCAGCAGCGCGCTTAGTACCTACGAAAAGAACCTTACCTTTCTTAGACGCAACACCTGAAAGGTAGTTAAGCGCGTTGTTGAAAAGTGGAACTGTTTTTTCAAGGTTGATGATATGAACTTTGTTACGAGCACCAAAGATGTATGGTTTCATCTTTGGGTTCCAGTAACGAGTTTGGTGACCGAAATGCACACCGGCTTTCAGCATGTCACGCATAGAAACATTAGCCATTTTATTTTCCTCTTGGGGTTAGGCCTCCATATACCCCTTGTATCGATTCAGCCTAAGCTGAACACCCCGATACGAAGTGTCGGTATATGTGTGTTTTAATAAAAGTAATTTACTCTTTAGACAGTGGTAAAAAGCATCATAGCCAACGACCTTTCTGTCAGAGCGCGCGCTTTATACCACACACCTTGTCCTATCTCAAGTTTTAGCGCAGTTTACATGATGCGTTTTCACAGATTTGGAATTTAGACGACGCGGCTTTTATTCACTTATTGCTAGTGCGTTATAAATATCAATGCAAAGCATTACGTGCCTATGATTAGACTTTCACATTAGTTAGTAATACGATCGATAATCGAATTTTGCTATACTACCGTACATTATTGTTGAATTTTACGTTTATACTATTTGAGAGCCCCTGTGACAGCTATAATTAAGACTCCGGAAGAAATCGAAAAAATGCGCGTAGCGGGTAGACTTGCCGCGGACGTATTAACCATGATCACGCCTTATGTAAAAAAAGGTGTAACAACAGATGAACTTAACACCATCTGCCACGACTATATTGTTAACGAACAAAAAGCGATTCCAGCGCCACTAAATTATGGCCACCCGCCTTTTCCTAAGTCTATTTGTACATCGGTTAATCATTGTATTTGCCATGGGATTCCCTCTGATAAAAAGCTGAAAGACGGCGATTCAATTAATATTGACGTAACGGTTATAAAAGATGGATATCACGGTGATACCTCTAAGATGTTCATTGTGGGTAAGCCTTCAATACTTGCCGAACGCCTCGCGCGAGTTACACAAGAGTGTTTATACAAAGCCATTAGGCAAGTTAAACCGGGTATGCGATTAGGCGACATTGGCCACATTTGTCAAACCCATGCCGAAGCGCATAACTATTCAATTGTTCGGGAATATTGCGGCCATGGAATTGGATCGAGCTTCCACGAAGAACCTCAGATAGTGCATTATGGTAAACCTGGTACAGGAGAAGAACTTGTGCCTGGTATGTGTTTCACTATCGAACCTATGGTGAACGCCGGGAAGCGATACAGTAAAGTGCTTCCAGACCAATGGACGGTAGTGACGAAAGACAGAAGTTTGAGCGCACAATGGGAGCATACGTTGCTGGTTACCGATAATGGCGTTGAAGTGCTAACGCTTAGGGAAGAAGAAACGTTAGAGCGCGTTATCTCTCACGCTTAATTACTTGCCTCCTATCTGAGAGGATGCGCACGTCATTGCGTGTATTTAGCATCCTCTGCTATTTTCTATAACTTTTTCTTATATTTATTCACATTTTCACACGCAATATGCACCGTAAAGGCACTGCGATTTCTTATCAATTCGTGATATGGTTCACCTGTTCAGAATTGTGTACGCAAGTTAAGGTGTATCTTGACCCTCCAATCGTTAATTAAAAACATTGAAAGCATCTCGTCAGTAGATGATTTAGCATCTATCAAATCATACGTTGAGGCCAGCTATGAATGGATCAAAGCATCTTTTGATGTCATTCCTATTAATCAATTGGTGAATGGCCGCGCACAATTTATCGACGCTTTGCTTTGCCATTTGTGGGAACTATACGGCTTACGTTCAGAAAGCGACTTGGCATTATGTGCCGTTGGCGGGTATGGAAGAGGCCACCTTCAACCTCACTCCGATATTGATTTACTCATTGTCAGCAAGCGTTCGTTAAAGTCGGACGTTCAAGAAAAAATAAGCCTTTTCATCACGCTACTGTGGGATATTAAATTAGATATTGGCCAGTCTGTTAGGACGATTAAAGATACCGTTAAACTGGCGAAAGACGACATCACCATTGCCACAAACCTAGTAGAAAGCCGATTACTTTGCGGTAGCGAGACTGTGTTTGAAAAGCTTTGGGAAGAAGCAAACGGTCGACATTCTTGGAGCAGCAAAGCATTTTTCTCAGCAAAGTACGAAGAGCAGAAAAAGCGACATGCTAAGTTTAATGGCACAGCATACAACCTTGAACCGAATATAAAAGAGAACCCTGGATGCCTTCGCGACATTCAATCGATAGGTTGGGTAGCGAAAAAACACTTTAAAGAATATGACGGTTGGAATTTAGTTGGGCACGGTTACTTTACCGAAGACGAACACAGCGAACTCATCGCATGTCGGATGCATTTATGGAAAATGCGTTGTGCCTTGCACCTTGTAGCGGGTAGAAGTGAAAACCGTCTACTATTTGACTATCAACCTGACGTTGCAGCCATGCTAGGTTATGGCGAACACGGAAAAGCATCGGTTGAAAAAATGATGCGCGATTTTTTTAGAACCATTGCCCGTGTATCAGAACTTAACCAGATGCTACTGCAACGATTCAAATACGACATGTTAAACCAGAGTGTGCAGAAGACCGTTATCATAAACGAAGACTTCGAGTTACTAGATAATATGATATCGCCTCGTCACGAGGACGTATTTACCACGCCAGAAACTATATTAGCGTTTCTCGACACCATCACGCAAAATCCAGAAGTACGAGGGTTAAGTACAATCTGCATTCGACAATTAAGAAACGCACAACGTCAATATGACGCCTCTTATTTCGTCGACCGTCCCGAATGCAGACGTCAATTTATGGCACTGGTTAAGCAGCCCACTTTTTTTGATTTCGCGTGGGACATCATGCATCAATATGGCATTTTGCAGTCTTATTTACCCGAGTGGGACGCAATTGTAGGCATGATGCAGTTCGATTTATTTCATGCCTATACCGTCGATGAGCACACTCACCGTCTGGTAAAACATATAAATTATTTTTTCTCAGACAAAAATAAAGATTTTCCACGATGCGGTAGAATATGCCGCAATTTAGACAAGCCAGATGTTCTTTATATCGCTGCTATTTTTCACGATATTGCAAAAGGTCGAAATGGCGATCATTCAACATTAGGTGCTATCGACGTTGCCAAATTTTGTAAGCTACATGATGTGCCTGAAAAAGACGCAAACATGATTAGCTGGCTAGTAGAAAACCACCTTCTTATGTCTGTTGTTGCACAGCGAAGAGATATTTACGACCCTGAAGTCATTAGTGAATTTGCCGGTGCGGTTCGAAGTCATAGTCACCTTAATCTGCTTTACACATTAACGCTCGCCGACATTAGGGCTACAAACGACAACCTTTGGAACGACTGGAAGGCATCGTTACTCAGAGAACTTTACCTGATGACGCAAAAAGCATTGGATAATGGCTTGCAGTGCCAGGTAACAATTAAAGAACGCGTTGATACGCATAAGCACCAAGCTAAGCAAATCTTACAAGAGCGGCCTATCAACCCAGAGTCAATAGAGGCACTGTGGGCAAGGTTAGACGACGACTATTTCGTGCGTTTTAAACCGACACAAATTGCATGGCACACCGAAGAAATTATTAAGGCACAAAATGCATGGCTAACGCCTGAGCACAATGGCCTATTGGTAAAAGCGAATGATAATAGTGCCAAAGGCGGCACCGAAATTTTTATCTATGGTAAAGACAGAAAAGCACTATTTGCCCAAGTTGCTTCAGTACTTGATAGCCGCAACTGCTCTATCCACGATGCTCACGTAACTGTGACACGCGATGGATACGTATTCGATAGCATGCTAATACTCGAAAATGACGGCACTCGATTGTCTTCAGAATCTCGTATTGCCTCATTAGAAAAAGCCGTTTCAGAGCAACTAGAAAAGCCGGGGCGTTCTCATGAGAATAAACGTAAACTTCCCCGACAGATGAAACAATTGAATGTCCCTACTAAGGTGCGCTTCTTTACGTTGAACGAAGAAGCAACATTAGTTGAGTTAGAAGCACTAGACGCGCCGGGCATATTAGCTAAAATTGGACATGCTTTCGTTGATACCAACGTAACGCTAAAACTCGCGAAGATTGCGACCATTGGCGAAAGAGCCGAAGATATTTTTATCGTCAGTAATGATGCTGGCGTAGCATTAACCCAAGAACAACAAGTAAGCTTGAAAAAGCGTATTTTGTTTAAACTAGACCAACTTGAAGATATCACAATACCATGAATGAATTGAAAGCCATCATTGAAGAAGCGTTTGATAACCGCGACAACATATCCCCTTCTGCCGCCCCCGAAGACGTAAAAAAAGCGGTTGCTTCTGCAATTGATTTACTCAATACGGGCAAAGCGCGAGTAGCAGAAAAAATTGCCGGTGAATGGGTGGTTCATCAATGGTTGAAAAAAGCAGTACTTCTTTTTTTCCGGTTACATAACAACGACATCATAGACGGTGCAGAGAGTAAGTTTTACGATAAAGTTCCGTTAAAATACACAGACTATACCGCTGCGAAGTTTGCAGAAGAAGGCGCGCGTATCGTTCCACCAGCGGCGGTTCGTACCGGAACATTTATTGGCAAAAATGCTGTCGTTATGCCGTCGTACGTTAACATCGGTGCATTTGTCGATGAAGGAACTATGGTAGATACATGGGCGACGGTAGGCTCTTGCGCGCAAATCGGTAAAAACGTTCACCTTTCTGGCGGCGTGGGGATTGGCGGTGTACTAGAACCCCTTCAAGCTAACCCAACCATCATCGAAGACAACTGTTTTATTGGTGCTCGCTCAGAAATCGTTGAAGGTGTCATTGTCGAAGAGGGTGCGGTAATTTCTATGGGCGTTTACATAGGCCAAAGCACGCGTATTTACGACAGAGAAACAGGCGAAGTGCATTATGGTCGCGTGCCAGCTGGCTCTGTTGTTGTATCTGGAAATCTACCAAGCGCTGATGGTAAGTACAGTCTATATGCAGCGATAATCGTGAAAAAAGTTGACGCAAAGACACGTGCGAAAGTAGGCATAAACGCGCTTTTACGAGGCGCTGAATAATCGTAATGTATGTCGTTAGGGCGCAATGTTGCGCCCTTACTTATTTGCTTTAAAAAATAGCTTAGCTAACCAGCTTATCTTTAATACTGTTTACCCACTCCACTACATCTTTTTCTGGCTCAAGGGTTTCCATCGCATCAACAGCAAGCATCTCGGCCACGGCATTTCCCTGTAATTCCTGTAACAACGTATAAAACTGCTTACCTGCACCACAAAAGCTCTCGCCGTAACTACTATCTCCTAGCGCAGCCACTGCGAAAGGCTTGCCATTTAATTGTGGCGCCTCATCTTTTAAGTCTGAAAAAGCAAACTCTACGTTAGGTGGCACATCGCCTTGACCGGTTGTAGAAGTGATGACTAAGATGGCATCAGCATCAGTGAAATCATTCACGGAAGGATCGCTTTCCAATTCACAATCAATCCCTTGCTCAGCCAAGTTTTCTTCTACTTGTTCTGCAACGTGCTGTGCGTTGCCATAAACGGTGCCCGCGATTATTTTTAATGTACCCATTTGTTTTCTTTACCTTCTTAACTATCTATTTTGTAACGCTGCCACTCGTCTACTACTCTGTTCATTTCTTCATGCATAGTAGCAGACACTGAAAGCCACTGCTTTGTAACAGGGTGCATAAAACTCATACCTGTACAACTTAAGGCCAAATTCTTAAAACCAAAGTGTTCTTGAAGGAATTTATTCTGTTTTCCATCTCCGTGAGTGGTGTCACCTAAAATAGGGTGGCGAATATGAACCATGTGCCGCCTAAGCTGATGCTTTCTTCCTGTCGATGGCTGAAGTTTTACAAGAGAAAACCTCGCAGACTGATACTTACCTACCGCAAAAGGTAACTCATAATGCATTTTAGCAGCATAAACAGTGGTAGCTTGCTGCGCAGGCTGTTGAGGCCGCTTATGCTTATCAGCAATTTTGTCATAGCGATATTTAAGTGCGTAGTCGATAAGCCCGGTATTGCTCACATAACCTCTTACTAATGCATGATATTCTTTCTTTACTTGCTTCAACATCATTTGCTCACCAAGTAATGCAGCAACTTTAGAGGAAAAACTAAACACTAGCACACCTGAAGTAGGCCTATCTAAGCGATGCGCAGGATACACATATTGCCCCAATTGGTCACGAAGCGTTTGAACTGCAAACGTGGTTTCATGCCTATCAATGGGACTTCGATGCACCAACAGGCCAGGGGGTTTATTTATCGCAACGATGTGTTCATCCTGATAGAGCACTTCCAGTGGTACACCTGCACTGTTCTGCACCGCGTTTATCGCATCATCTTGCGGTTCAAACTTCATTGACTTGCTCCATTGATAGCGCATCTAACTTTCTTATGATCGTCATGATCGGCTGTGGGCAGGGCGACAAATACACCTCGGCGGCTGGCGCTATTTCCATGCAAGGTAAGTGCGCATTATTGGCAATGAGCGTTTCCATTTTGGGAATAAAAATAAATGCCAGCCAACTCTCGAACGCCATCGTGTCAATGGCAAAGGGGGTGGTGCTTAAAAACGCGGTATCAGCGGGGCGAGTGGTGGGCCATAAACAATGGGCTTTCAGTGCCTGTGACAATGCATCAATAAGTATGCGGTAATATTCATGTATAGGCATAAGAAAGGTCAACAACACCGAGAAAGGCGGCGAGTATAGCAAAATCATCGTTAATATCTAATAGCATGAACATGGTTTGGCTCAACCAGAAGTGAACATTTATGATAAACTCTCGCCGTTGTTATAAGAGCACAGGATAAGATAAATGGGCGCGAGCAGTATCAATTCAATCAGTGAATTTCTTCTTCAGGCAGGAACGGAATATCGTATATTCGATATGGGACGACGATTGACTCCTATTGAAACACAAGCTTTTTTGAACATTGAAAACGGCACAGTACCCGCACCCTACCCAAGACAACAGCATGGTTGGTTTGGCATCGTATTTTGGAACAAAAACGCGTCTGTGCAACACTATATTTGGTTTGTTAAACTCCCGTTGGATGAAAGAGGCCTTGTGTCTCCTGCTTCTCGAAACCACTTCCTAGAAATCATTGTTGATGCACTGGGGCAATCTATTGCTGATGAAGGCGAGCAACACCAATCATTGCCAGATAACCCGTATTCTTTTGTTCCAGGACAAGCTTTGCTTGCGCAATTTAACGCGTTAGTAAAAATAGCCTTGGCTCAACCCTTATCTGATCAAGTTTGTAATGTTGAGGCCTACCTTCAAGCACCGCAAGTGGCTGATTGGCAGGCCCTGCCACTTCAAGGGGTTACTGACTTTGCTTTCAGTTTATCCCACAGCAATAAACGCGAAAAACTTGAACAAGCACTGGTTGATAATATTTCACTTTTTGCCACACCGTTTCTTCATACGCTGATGGAAAGCTGTGAAAATTGTGAAGTAAGCGAACGGCTTGAAGCTGTTTTTGCAAGTTGGGTACTGCAAGACGGTGACGTGAATATCGCTGCCCTGCGAAGCTTATCCTGCGCGCAAAAAAGTGACGTGGTTTATCGACAACTCGCTTCGCTTCTTGAAAACAAAAAAGCAGACAGAATTGATATTCTCAGTGTAATAGCCGCGCGACACTTCACACAGTTTGATGCGTCTCTCTTAATGCTTTTCTTCGAAGCCTGTGCTCGCGTAGATGCCTCTGATTTGCACCAAGGCGCCTTGTTTTCTGGTTTCTTTTCAGATCTTGTGCAAATACCAGCATTGCGAAATGATGTGCTATCGGTATTACGTAACCCAGAACGCTCAGACACACTAACAAAAGCAATTGGTTTACTATTTTCTTCTATGCGAGGTGAATCATGACGTTACTTGAACTTGTTACATGGCTAAGCATTGGTTTTGTAAGCTATCAGTTTTGGCGGATACGGGGAATTTCAGAGTACGTTAATACTTACTTACTGCAATACTGTGAAACCAATCAGTTACAGTTATTAAGTATTGCGCGCAACAAAACGCGGCTATCGTTCAAATACGCTAAACCTGACTGGCTCAGCAGCTATTATTTTGAATTTTCAAGCGATGGTAAAAATAGGTACACGGGAGAGATACAATTAATAGGCTCACGAGTTCTAACGACGACGCTCCCCCCCTATAAAATTTAAACGTCAATAAGCGCAACAAAGGTTTGATAAAACAGACATAAAAAAAAGGTAGCATTTCTGCTACCTTTTTTCGGAATTTTGAGCATCCCTCTCTGCGATCCATTGCGACTAAAATCATCCAGATTAAAATCCCTATACGCCCCTTTCCTTCTTTCCTCGCAACATCCTGTGCGAGCCACACATCCTTGCGTAGATCCCTTTCCTTTTATCCTTTTATAACTATACATCCTGTCGTATAGCGCTCCTCTTCCTGAGGCTGTCCTTTCAGTTCAACTGATGTCCCTTTCCCTTATTCCTTTTAACGTTGCATACCCTTTGCAACTGCTTACGTCCTTGTATGCTCCGTTAGTTCCTTAGCATCCTGCCTCACGCATCCTTACGCAATATCCTGTTACGTCCTTTTGTGAAATCCTTTCACCATAACAGTCCATTTAATCCCTTGGCTTCCTTGAACATCCTGTCAATAACTTTCCGTAGTGTTGTCCTTTGTCCATTCGCTCACACATCATGTATGAGAATCTCATCCTTAAGTTGTCCTAGGTTATTCCCTTGTCATCCTGACTCGTCGTGTTTCCCTGTGACGTATGTATAGTATCCCCCTTAAATATTACTGCCATACTGAATTACAAACATTTAAGGCGGTTTTTTTACAACTTTTGTCTAAAAAATAAAAAATCGTTAAAAATCAGTAGCTTTATACTTTAGTATAAATTTAGACGTCATAAAAAAAGACGATATACGTACACATTTGTAGGAAATGTCTTACAAGACTTTAAGCATATTGGATATGAACTAAGCGAATGCTTTAAGAGGTAGCGCAAAAAGGAATACATATTGATGTTTCATTCAATGGGGGGGTGTATAAAGCGTAAACAGCGCAGTAATCAATTTACCGTTATGGTCAATGGAGAAGCGCGGCATGAAAGCCGCGCTAATTGTTCGCTACTTAGTTGGGTTAACGAGGTACTTCTCACCCGTTTTTTTCGCATTGTATTTAGCAATGGTTTCAGGGTTTAACGCTTCGAGTAGGCTAATCTCATTACTAAAATGAGAAGCAAAGGTGGTATCAATTTCATCTGCTACTTGCTTGTGTAATGCTAAAACACGTTCTACGGGCAAACTGCCAAGGAAACGCATAAGTAGCCACCCGCCAATACCCCATGTCATGCCATAGGCGCGGTTAAGTACGGTAGGTGAGATGTCTAATCCACCATAGATGTATACTTGTTTGTTATCTTCTGAACCGTAGGTGTTGAAGCCTTTAGCATCTTTACTGCCCACCATTTCCATCGCTGTCAGTATATCGCTTACTAACGTACCACCACCGGTTGCATCAAATGCTAGTGTTGCTCCGGTTTCTTTAATAGCGTTATACAAATCTTTCTTAAAGCTAGGCTGTGATGAATCACAAACATACTTAGCACCAATATCTACAAGTAATTGCGCTTGCTCGGGTTTACGTACGATATTAACTAAGTCGATACCTTCGGCAATACAAATTTTGTTTAACATTTGCCCTAAGCTTGATGCTGCTGCAGTATGAACCAAGGCTTTATGCCCTTCACGCTTCATGGTTTCTACCATGCCCAACGCCGTCAAAGGGTTCACGAATGACGAAGCCGCCTGTTTAGCCGTTGTGCCTTCATTATGGACGATACAAGCTTGCATAGGCACGCAGCAATACTCGCTATACGTTGCACCACTTAATACGCCTACTGTTTTACCCATTAAGCTTTGTGCTTTACTACCGGCCGCAACCACTACGCCTGCGCCTTCATTACCAATGGGCAAGGTCATGTCCAATCGAGATGCAATACGCGGCAGGATTGCTTCTGCTACTGGCGCAGTAAGCGTATTCGTTGACGCATCAAATTGTGCTTCAGCCAAATTGGCAGGCCCGAACATTGGCCACATATCTGAAGGGTTTATAGGTGCCGCTTCTATGCGCACGACGACTTCATGGGGTTTTGGTTCTGGAACACTGTTCTCTTGTAAGCTAACCGACAATTCACCCTGTGAACTTATTTTTGTAAACAACTGTTTAGACATTGACATATTGGCCTTCCAATAAGTTAAAAAGTATTTTTAGTGTACCAGTCTCATCGCGCTCATTAATTTAAATTAGTGATAGCGATCTATTGACTGAATGATGGCAAAACAAGAAGATACCAATCCATCTCAGCAAAGTTTTGATAAGACTTTCTTTCTAATTAAAAGATATAGAGATTGAGTAAGTGCTTACGAACTCATTTTTTGACACTGACCGTTTTCAGAACGAGTCACTCGCCTCATCCTGATACGGTTAACTGTGCTCAATAGACGACATTTAAGCCGAGCATTAGCGCTTTATTGCAAGAGAAACGCGTGTAGAAAGTTAACTGCACATTGCTATTGACGTTCTCTAAACATCACTTCACCTTTGACATGCGATAGAGTAAGCCCACCTACCACTTGATACTCATCGTCACCAAAAAAGCGTTTATGCTTGTCTACAGTAACAAAAACAGCAACGCCTTCACTGCTGCTGTCTTCTTCTACAACACTATCAATAGCACCTAGTAGCACATGACCTAGACCTAAATGTTGATGATCAGGGTGTACCGCAATAAAACTTAGCATGTGAAAGTTATTGGCAGGAACGAGATCTCTCACTTTCTCTTCTTTTTGAAGCATTTGTTTTGTTCCAAATAACCCCGCTGTGAGTAACATTCTCAACCGCCAATGCCAATAGCGTCCCGCACCAAATGCGGCGTCAGGCGATGTAAGGCAAGCCACTGCAAGCAATCGAGCGTCTTGAAACAAGCCAATCATTGGCTGCTCAGCAGTCCAAAAGGCATTGAGCTCTTCTCTTATAGCCGAGCGAAGCCGGCTTTCATACCCTTCTTTTTCAGCCTGAAAAATATCAGCAAACAAAGGGTCATCGACATAGGCATTAAACAAAATAGACGCTGCAACGTTTAAATCGTCAATAGAAAGGTGAACGGCTTTTACCGTACTTTGGGGGGAATTAGGTGTCGGTGTAGTTGTAGATGCAGCTGTATTTACTGTCATGCCATTCTCCTGCAGTGTGCACTATGCGTTACGTTAGCGCTAAGCCTTTTGTTCACACTACAAGAAAAATGGCAATATGTTAAGAAAATGTAAAACTAGTTCATCAACGCGTAGGCACTGTCACCCCAACCAACGAGTTGGCTGTTTTTGAATACAAGCGGCGTACACTCATCTTTGGTGGTAATCCCATCACCCATTGTCTTCTGTGTACGGTAGAATAAAACGCGATAAGTACCATCTTGTTTTTCAAACAATTCGTTAAAATCTGCAACGCCCATCTTTCGTAAAACAGACTCATACGTCATTCCTGACTCCAACGCTGCAATATGTTGTCTGTTGTTGTACTCACGATCTTCCCAATCAGCACTGTAATGGCTATCACTACCGCCGCCTACCGATACCACACATCCGCTGAGTAGTGCACTTGACGCTAATGCGATTGAAAGCATAACCTTTTTCATAATGTATTCCTTGTTCAAATATTTCTTATTTTGTTTGAGTGCGTACGCTTACATATCAAATTTAACGCCAAAACGTAACCTTCTGTTTTTATTGGCTTTAGCATAATCCCGCATTGTGAAATTAACCAAAATATTAAAAATAACGCTTACTATTGGTAAATTACACGAATCGATAAAGATGGGTTCTTTCTTAGTATCTGATGTAACATCCCAATTTTATAGGGGCAAATTGAACACGATGGCGAACGACAATCTTCAAACTTTAACTATTATTTGTGACCAACTCTCAAGAAGCGGTGTTCCGCCAACCGTTGGCTTACTGCGCTCGAAAGCACCTTTTAAAGTCAGTGTACCTGACGCTATTGATGCGATTAAGCGCTACAAATCAGCGCATGGCAATAGAGCGCCTAGCGCGACAGAAACTAACACATCAGAAGCTGACGAAAAACGCGATTTAGCTCATCGCGTTTCAACGCTAGAGGAACAGGTGAAGTTACTACAACGCCAACTCGCGCAGCTTGTTGAAAGTCGCTAAGCCGCGCTAAACAAGATGGTAGGATTACCGTGGTGTGAGGCTCGCTATAAAGGTTGATAAGTCTGGCGCGATTATCTCTTTTGGCGGTTGACCAACCTGTTCTAACACCACCTCACCCGTGCTATTCAAAACACTTAAAATAAAATCTTCTTCGTCGGTCACCGCAAAGAACAATGTCGGCTCTTGCTTTAATCTCGCCTTCATCATCAAGTGGCCAATAGTATTTTGCTGTAAACGCTCAAAATCGTCTTTGTTCCATGCTTGAAGCAGTTCACAGTTTCCTCTAGGCGCTATGGCGGGAAGGTTGTGGCTGTAATAGCGAGTAAAGAAGTCACAGTACGCTTTATTCAATGTGATGTTGAGTGCCGCTTCAACATTCGTAAAAACATTACCGTCATTTTGAAGCACGGGTTTCCATTGCACCGCTTCACCATCCTCTTTGCGCTCGGCATAACATTCTGACGGCCAATTCGCATCATAAGTCGTCATTAGTGCATTGTCGTGCGTCGAAACGTATCGTGCCACGAATTGATCGAGTTCATTCGTCATACCACTGCCTTTTTTTCATGTCTTTAATAATTTTCAGGTACAATAAAGCCATAAAAGGTTAAGTCAAGCTGACAGATACAACTCGGTCTACGCTTCATACTATCGATGTTGTGTTAAACACTATTTACTAAGACAAATGAAAGGTATTTATGACCTCGGATAATTCGCCTAAAAAGATTGAAATCGCTACACCTGATGACCTTTCTTTAGGTAAGCAGGTTGATTATGAATTCGAATACAACCCCTCATTATTACAAGGCGTACCGCGCAGTCTAAGCAGAGACACGCTGTCTCTTGACGCCGACGAATTACCCTTTTCAGGCATCGACACGTGGAATGGATACGAACTGTCTTGGCTAAATAATAAAGGTAAACCCAACGTCGCTATTTTGATGTGTGACGTACCTATTTCGTCTCCTAACTTAATAGAGTCCAAATCATTTAAACTTTATCTGAATAGTTTTAATCAAACCGCATTTGCAAGTCATCAGGACGTAAAAACTACTATCGAGAAAGATCTAAGCCTATGTGCAGGCGAGCAGGTTCGTGTTTCTCTTATATTATCGAGCGAATTTAACCAACTCACATTTAAAGAGTTTTCTGGTGAAATTATCGATGATTTAGACGTTGACGTAACTGACTATTCCCCTAATACTCAGTTTTTAGACGTTGGGGACGAGGTCGTCTCAGAAACACTGGTATCACATTTGTTAAAGTCTAATTGTTTAATTACCAGTCAGCCAGATTGGGCAAGTGTTCAAATTCGATACCAAGGCAAAGCAATAGATAAGTATGGCCTTTTAAAATATTTGATAAGCTTTAGGCAGCACAATGAGTTTCATGAACAATGCGTCGAGCGCATTTATTGCGACATCATGGCCCATTGCAAGCCGACAAAGCTTACAGTATGTGCTCGCTATACGAGGCGCGGAGGATTAGACATTAATCCATTCAGATCAAACTTTGAAAGCCCGTATCCAAATTTGCGCCAAGCTAGACAGTAAGTTCGCATTAGAGAAGTAACGTTCACGAAAAACGGCACAAAGAGCAAATATGGACTCAAAACAATTACAAGCTCATAAACAACATAGCGCATTGCTAACGCAATTTATCATGCGGCTCTCTGTGTTTTATGAAGGGTTTTCCAAGACCATTGATGATGAACTCAAAATACTTCGAGGTCACTTATCTGGTACGCCAAACTTTACGTTAGCGGCCGTGAGCATTGATAAGCTCAACAGTGCTATTCAGCATCAAGACTTGACGCTTAAAAAATACAATGCAAATGCGTTGAGTACACTCGAAAGTACAATGAAATCATTGCAACGAATCGTATTTGAAGATGCAGATTTGAGAGAAAAATCGACCAAATCACTTATTACTCTGAATCAGCCTTTAAGTGATGTGTTTAGCCTATATTCACACTTTGAAGTTGCGCTCACGTTACATCAAGCCGCGTTAAATAATAAAATTGAAACGATTGAGCCAGAAAACGCAACAAGTGAAGCCACCACCAACGATCTCTATGGCTCAATCTTAGAAGAACTTAATCAACTTATTGTTAGTTACGCCCAGCGCAAGCCGAACGATGCTCATCTAGCTGACATAAAAGCGCGACTAGCAACGGGGATGACTGATGATCAGCTGTTACAAAGCTGTGTAGTGATACTGCGTATGATTGTTCAAGACGCCATGTCTGAAGCCAGTATTACTGGAAAAGTCATTCAAGGGCTACACAATTCGCTCGGTAACGTAGGCAAAGATATCCAGCGCAGCATAGATGGTTCACAACATCAGTATGAACAGCGCCAAGCGAGTCATGCGCAACTACAATCGCACCTGCACACAATTGAGGAAGCAGTATCAGAAAGTGAATCATTTGAGGCGTTAAAAGAGCAAACGCAAGACTGCGTAAAAAGTTTAACAGCAACGCTATCTGAGCAAATAAAAGCAGACACCGACGGACAGGAAGGTTTAATGCACCTGTTTACATCCATGCAATCTCAGATAGAAACGCTGCAAAAGCAGACCAGTGTTTACAAGAAAAAGCTGGCTGAACAACTTATTCTGAGCCAAACCGATCCGCTTACCCGCCTTCCAAATCGTCAGGCTTATAACGACAAACTTCAACGCGCTTATGCAAAATGGCAGAAAACGAAAGGTTCACTCGCTATCGCCGTACTCGATATCGATCATTTCAAATCTATCAATGATCAATTCGGACACGCGGCAGGGGATAAAACCCTGCAAATTGTTGGCCGCCATCTAAAAAAACATATAAGTAATCATGAGTTCATTGCGCGCTGGGGGGGCGAAGAATTTATTATGCTGCTTCCAGAAGATAACGTTGAGCTATTGAAAGAAAAATTAGACACGATGCGCACCAACCTGGCCTCTTTGCCCTTTAAATTTAAAGACCAAAAAGTCAGCATCACGGCATCGTTCGGGGTAGCCTGCTTTAAAGAAGATGATACGCCAGAAATGGCGTTTGAACGCGCAGACAAATGCCTTTACCAAGCAAAACGGAATGGTCGGAATTGCGTGATCACTGACAAGGAACTTACCTAATGAGAAAAGTGCAGCTAAACCCAGTAGGTTGGATGAGTCAACTATCACAAGTAGAAGTGGCTCGCCTTCAAGACGCCGCTAACGGGCAGCTGTTTCAAATGTTCAAAAACTGCTGTTTAGCGGTACTAAATAGTGGTGTAGACGAAGATAATTTTGAAGTATTGTTTGCGCCGTATGAGAACTTTGATGTCAGGCTTATACGCCGCGAGCGCGGTGTTAAGATAGAACTCGTTAATCCGCCAGAAGTCGCCTTTGTGGACGATAAATTGGTTCGTGGCGTGCATGAACATCTCTTTGCCGTATTACGAGACCTGCTATTTATGGGTAACAAATACGCCTTTATGCATCAAGAGACGCCTGTAGAAAGTAGTGAAGTGACAGACATGGTTTTTGATATGTTACGTCACGCCAATGCGCTTGAAGGAAATGATGCGGTCAACACCATCGTATGTTGGGGCGGTCACTCGATTAAGCCAGCTGAATATAAATATACCAAAGATGTGGGTTATCATCTGGGGTTGCGAGAAATGAACATTTGTACCGGATGCGGCCCTGGTGCAATGAAAGGGCCGATGAAAGGTGCAACCATAGGCCACGCTAAACAACGTTACAAAGAAGGCAGATATATTGGTATTTCAGAACCCAGTATCATAGCTGCCGAGCCGCCAAATGCGATTGTGAACGAACTGCTTATAATGCCTGATATCGAAAAACGACTAGAAGGGTTTGTTAGATTAGCCCACGGTATCGTTATTTTTCCAGGGGGCGTAGGCACGGCTGAAGAATTATTGTATTTACTCGGCATACTCTTAAACGACCGAAATGCACAGCAGCCCTTCCCCGTCATATTAACCGGTCCCGCTGGTTCAGAGGCTTATTTCGATGCTATAGACCAATTTATTGGTGCCACGTTAGGCAATGAAGCCCGCAGCAAGTACCAGATTATTATTGATAACCCGGAAGAAGTTGCGCGCAGTTTGGTTACCAACTTAGAGCGGGTGAGAAAGTTTCGCGAAGCAATGGGAGATGCGTTCAGCTTTAATTGGTCGTTACGCATTGATGAAGCATTTCAGCGCCCGTTTATCCCCACTCACGACACCATGTCTGCGCTTAAGTTAGACTTATCTCAAGATAAAGCAGATCTTGCGGTAGTGTTACGCCAAGTCTTCTCAGGTATTGTTGCGGGTAACGTTAAAGCCGAAGGGATCAAGCAAATTAAAGAAAATGGCCTCTTTGAATTAACGGGTGACAAAGAACTTATGGCGCGTATTGATACATTACTTGAATCTTTCGTTACACAGGGGCGCATGAAGCTTCCCGGCACCGCCTACGAGCCATGTTATGTCGTCAATAAATCATAACGACGCATTTGGTTACGTTTACTACTTACTGTAACGGTTTTTTTTGCGGTACACTAAAGCGAAACAATATTCGCGCCATAAACCATTAGCAGATGAAGTGGGTTCGTTGAAAGACAACCGCTGTAGATGCAAATACAAAAAGTGAAGTAAAGGTTATGAACTCCAAAGTAATTCGACTCATATTAGCGGGCATCGCGGTATATGCGGCCTTCGTATTTTTGGTTGTCGCTTTTTATCCTGACAAACCAGAAAATATGGATTGGAAAGATAGGGAAGAATATAACCGAGTACAAATCACGAAGCTAAAATTAGGCAGTACAAGAGAAGAAGTGCTGGCACTCTTAGGCTCGCCTGATATTACCGAAGCCAAACGTCAAGACGATACCGCCATTCAAGTTATGTTTTATCGCACTCAACATGTAAGAGCTGACGGCCTGACAACACAAGACGAGTGCACGCCGCTTCTTTTTGAGAACGATAAGTTAATTGCGTGGGGAGAGGGTGCCTACTCCAGCTACCAACAAAGCTAATGATGCAAGAGATTGACCTCCCCTCCTTAATAAGAGTATTGGACAGGTCGCCAAAAGAGCATCAACCACCCCTCGAAGTTGTAAACGTAGCTCTGGCACAATCAAAAGCGTTGTTATCTTTCAGTAAAAACAACACCGCACTTATATTTGGTGCGGTAGACTCACCATCCTCAGCGCTTCCAAAAAAAATTAGACATATGCTTTGCCTGTCATTATTTGGCAAGTGCGCGATGCTAAACGAGCATTATCTGCAACATGTCATAGCCGCACACTTAACTTTGTACTGGTTAGCGTCACTGAGTGAAACGACGTCGTCCTTTGAAAACACCGACATACATAAAAAATTAAATGCCTTTTTTGCCTCGAAACAACTAAAAGTATGGCAGTACGTTTTTGCACTCAAACGCATTATCACTCGCCCCCACCCTAGTCGCTACCTTGGTGACGAACGATTAAACCGGCTTCAGCGTTTGTGCCTTACTGTCAGCACCTTAGTAAATAAAAATCAAAGCGAGTCATTGTTCAACGTGCTTTCGACCATCGCGCAACATTATCCCGCGCGGGACCACGAACTCCTCTCTCCTTTTTCTAATTTGATAACGGCGGCTATGCCAGGTGAAGTCGTTTATATCAAAGCAAAACGAGCGATTATTGTTGATATTCAAGCGACACATTCGCTGATATTTGTTTCGGGCGATAAAAGCGCATCGCCGTACTCGTGGGTAGCAAATTCCACGTTGATGCGCACGGGGCAGCCCCGTATTGCCTTCGAAGAATTAAGTAAACACATTAACGAAGCTATTGATTATCGACGGGTAGAAGGCGGACAAAGCATACTCCCTGTTTCATTTTCCATTCAACATCCTCCTCGTCCGCTTCTCACTATCATTGATGCGTTGCGTAAACCTGATGCAGAATTAGATGACATTACTGCAAAAGTCGAAGTGTCGCCGCTGTTCAGTAACTTTTTACTTAAAACAGCAAGTAAAGACAATCGCTTACAGTTACCCGTTAAGAATATTAAACAGGCAATACTCACATATGGCATTGAGCGCATAGGCGACATGCTCGTACAACATGCCTTGATGGACCGTTTAACCCAGCATTCGTATCCGTTACTTGCAATAAGTAAGCAATATACATTGCTTACTTGTGCGATTGCCGCTGAGCTAGCGTGCCGTACAAAAACAAAGTTTACGGCACAAAGTGCTTCACTGATTGCCGCGTTTCTTTGTGCACCATTATTTACGTTTCCAGGTTTGAAGGTAGCTAGCAGACTTATTGCCGATACCAAACCTGATTTTAGGGTAACGGTGTTGTTCCGGTTGAAAGGAAGCAACGACTGGAGCGCGATAGCCGGAGAACTTGCCACCAATTGGCACCAAAGCGCAACATGGCGCGCGCTGATTCACCATTCTCATAAGCATGTTCATGACGTGCCGGCCTCGTTAAAAAAGGAGCACGCCATACTTCAATTAGCCATGGGGGTCTCGCGAGACATTCTTTTTAACGAGAGGCTTCCAACGGCTATTTCTCAAACTGAAAGAGATCTACTGAAACATGTGAATGTAACACCCGCTCAATTTAATACCTTATTGACGGGTCTCAGTCATTATCTCTTCTGTCCTATCGCCCAATAAAGGTTAATTAAAATAGCGTAATAGCTATAACTTGTGCGTACTATCGTATAAAATACGCGAACTTAAGCGCTGCTTCCGGTAAACCCTACAAAATCCTATATAATAAAGGTTGAAGCAGACATCTATTGGCGCGTATTCCTCGCCATACTAAGATTTAGTACACCTAACGATTTTGATAACAGAATTACCAGAGGATCCTTCCACATGACTCAGCAACGTATTACGGTCATTCGCGGTGACGGCATTGGCCCGGACATTATCGACGCGACAATTAAAATTCTAGAAAAAGTCGGCTGTGACTTTGCCTATGATTATGCAGATGCAGGTTTAGTTGCATTAGAAGAGCATGGTGAGCTATTACCACAAGAGACTCTAGACCTAATCGCCAAAAATAAAGTGGCACTTAAAGGTCCATTAACCACACCGGTTGGTGAAGGTTTCACCTCCATCAATGTAAGTCTTCGCAAGCAGTTTAAACTGTACGCAAACCTTCGTCCTGTTATCTCATTTAAAGGCACGAAAGCACGCTACGAAGATATTGATATTATCACGGTGCGCGAAAATACTCAGGGCATGTACTCAGGCTTGGGCCAAGTTGTCTCGGAAGATGGCAACGAAGCTGAAGCGATGAGTAAAATTACGCGTGACGGTGCAGAGAAAATTGTGACATTCGCGTACGAACTGGCACGCCGTGAAGGTCGCAAGAAAGTGACTGCTGTACATAAAGCGAATATTCTAAAATCTACATCTGGTCTGTTCTTAAAAGTTGCACGTGAAGTTGGCGAACGTTATCCAGATATCGAATCAACCGAAATGATTGTTGATAATTGCTGTATGCAATTGGTAATGAACCCTCACCAGTTTGACGTTATCGTTACTACCAACTTATTTGGCGATATCTTATCAGATCTTTGTGCAGGTCTTGTCGGTGGTCTAGGTATGGCACCTGGTGCGAACATCGGTGAAGACTGCGCAATTTTTGAGGCCGTTCACGGCTCAGCACCTGATATTGCGGGTAAGAACCTTGCTAACCCTACTTCAGTTGTTCTAGCCGCTGCGCAAATGCTCGAATACTTGAACATGGGTGATAAAGCAGAAAAAATTCGTTCTGCGTTAAAAGACGTAATCGAATCAGGCGACCGTACTACTCGTGACCTAGGTGGCGAATCTGGTACGACCGAATTTACACAGGCGCTTCTTGACCGTCTATAAAACGATGTAAATCCAATATGATCTTTTCAAAGCGAGCCTAGGCTCGCTTTTTTTATTTTATAACACCATTAAAATAAAACCTGTCCTAAAACTGGACTAGTCGAATGTGCTTTCCCACGTAAACTTAAACATGTACACATTTCGTACATAACAAATAAGGAAATACACATGAAAAAAACACTATATGGATTAATGGTTGTGGCTGCACTCGGCACTCAAATGCAAACTGCACAAGCAATTGCCGCTCAAGAGGCGAGCACGTCTACACCGCAATCGGTATCAATGAGTCAAAAAATTAATCTTAATACCGCAAGCCAATCAGAGTTGGAATCATTGCCTGGGGTAGGTGCGTCGAAGGCAAAAGCGATAATCGCTTATCGAGAGAATATTGGCGAATTTTTAGAAGTTGAACAACTTACCGAAGTTCGTGGGATTGGCGAAAAAATGCTTAACAAAATTAAAGCGTATGTAGTGGTTGCTCATTGAGTTAAGTAAAGCGGCGGGCTACAACACTGAGGTCGCAGCCCGCCATAATAAACACTTTTATATATCTAGCGTTGCCAAGAACGCTTTAAACTCATCCGCTAGCGCTGGATGACGCAATGCATATTCAACATTCGCTTTCATGTAACCTAATTTACTACCGCAGTCGTGGCTCTTTCCTTTCATGTAGTAGGCATCGACCTGCTCAATATTCATTAACGAATCGATTGCATCTGTTAATTGCACTTCACCACCTGCGCCTGGCGGCGTAAACTCAAGCAAATCCCAAATCTTTTCAGACAATACATACCGACCAACCACTGCAAGATTTGAAGGTGCTTCGTCTAGCGGTGGCTTTTCTACCATCTTGTGAATTTTGGCTGACTCGCCGGGCTTTATCGCCGCACCATCTAGGTCAGCGATACCAAACTTTGAAATATCTTCTTCTGGCACACTTTCTACCATAACCTGGCTAACCCGGCTGGTATTAAACTTAGCGACCATATCGGCAAGGTTATCCTTTTTAGGGTTACTTGCTGCATCGTCAATGATAACGTCAGGCAATACTACGGCAAATGGCGCATCACCAATTAGTGGTCTAGCACATAAAACAGCGTGACCTAGGCCATTTGCTACGCCCTGACGGACTTGCATGATGGTTACGTCTTTAGGACAGATAGACTGTACTTCTTCAAGAATCTGGCGCTTAACACGTTTTTCTAATGTAGCTTCAAGCTCAAATGATGTGTCAAAATGGTTTTCAATACTATTTTTACTTGCGTGCGTTACCAAAATAATTTCTTTAACCCCTGCAGCAACACATTCATTTACAACGTATTGAATAAGCGGCTTATCGACAACGGGAAGCATCTCTTTTGGTATCGCTTTTGTTGCCGGCAGCATACGCGTACCCAACCCTGCTACCGGTATAACCGCCTTTTTTACCTGACTCATATCTATGTCCTTGTTCTTTTGAGATGTAGGCTTACGCCACTATTCGTTTATTTTAGGGGCAAAGCCCGCTTCTACCTATGTACGATGCAAGCAGTGTTCCATCACGATGTATGCAATTACAACTTTGCTATTGCCCATTATTTAAGCAGAAGAGCATATTCCAACGCGTTATCGCCCCAAATTATGGCAGACATCATATCTAATGCACAACATTGGTGAAAGTAAGTATCTCTATAATTTTTATACTATCTCATTGTCACCATAAATAATCACTTTAATGATGAGTAACATTCACTTAATCCAAATGTGGACTAATTTTTATAACCTCGTTCTTTTCGGCGCGGGGCTTCTCTTGCTCTATGGAATTGTTCGCATCGTTATCGCAACGATAAGAGAACTCTAGGGCTGTGTTGACTGGCCAAGCTGTTTAATCCTTGGCCAGTTGACGGTGTAACCATGAAGTTTACACGCCAAATCTTGTGTCTTGCCCAAAGCTCTAGTATAAGAAGCTATCCTTGTTAGGACGCTGATAGAGCGCCATCAATAACGGCGCCACAATAACAACCATAATCAATATGGAAAAAGAATAATGATGAAATCATCGAACGACACTAGTTTTTTCGGCCATCCAGGGGGCCTGAGAACGTTATTTTTCACAGAAATGTGGGAGCGCATGAGTTACTACGGCATGCGAGCGCTACTTGTATTATTTATGACTGCCAGCCTGCAAACGCAAGGCTTAGGATTGACCGTAGCAACAGCGGGCGCAATTTATGGCCTGTACACCGGTGCAGTATATTTCTTAGGCTTACCCGGTGGCTGGCTTGCCGATAGGCTTATTGGGGGTAAGCAAGCTGTATGGTATGGCGGCATTATTATCTTTGCTGGTCATGTCGTTTTAGCAATAGATTTACAAAACCTTTTCTTTGTCGGGCTTATCCTCGTCGCAAGCGGCACAGGCCTGCTCAAGCCTAACATTTCAGCAATGGTAGGTCAGCAATACGGCGATGATGATGGTCGTCGTGATAGTGGCTATGCCCTTTATTATATGGGTATTAATATTGGTTCGCTTATCGCCTATCTTGTTACTGGTTACCTGCAAGAAAATTGGGGATGGCACTACGCTTTCGGTGCGGCTGCGATAGGGATGGCAATAGGCCTCATTCAGTACTACTTTTCTAGCCGCTCACTGTCGAGCGAATCAGTTCAACCCGCAAACGCTTACCAAGGTGCAGCAAGAACAAGAGCATGGATGGGCGTATTAGCGGTTGTCGCAGCTGCTGTGGTTGTAATTGTACTCGCACACATGGGCATCATTGTTATTGACCCGGTTGCTCTTGCGCAGAAAGTTGCTGTCGCATTCACTGTTATCTTTTTTGTTTACTTTGGCTTTATTTATTTTAAAGGCGAGTTGTCAGAAAATGAAAAACGTCGCATGTGGGCACTCTTTTTAGTATGTGTTGCGTCGGCCTGTTTTTGGTCTGGCTTTGAACAAGCGGGCTCGTCGCTTAACTTGTTTGCACAGAATTATACAGACAGAGTACTCGCAGAAGGTTCTTTCATTACGTCATGGTTCGGCATGTCGGCTATCCCTACCGTTTGGTTCCAGCTGTCTAACTCGCTATTTATAATCATTCTTTCACCTTTCTTTGCTGCGCTATGGATAAACTTAGCCAAGCGAATGATTGACCCTTCGTACACTATAAAATGCGCGATAGGTCTGGTCATTATGGCCAGCGGTTTTATCGTTATGTTTATGGCATCACAGTATGCCGCCCAGGGGCTAAAAGTTGCGCCAATGTGGCTGGTAACAACGTACTTCTTGCACACCGTTGGTGAGCTTTGCTTAAGCCCAGTGGCACTTAGTGCGGTAAGTAAGTTGTCACCCAAACGCTTCGCGGGCCAAATGATGGGCGTGTTCGTACTGACTTACTCAATTGGCAATATCATCGCCGGCTTGTTGTCAGGTAACTTTGACCCTGAAAACGTGCAAGAAATGCCAAACCTTTATCTTCAAATTGCATTATTTAGCATTGCAGTTGGAATTGTTATTGCGCTACTTAGCGTTAAGTCACGATTCTGGGAAAAAGCGGGTATTGAAGAGAAAGCGTAAACAGTTTAATCCTTTAACAGATTAACCTACAATAACCGCCGCAGCATTTTTGTTCCGGCGGTTTTTTATTGAGAGCAGTTTATGACTTTTTATTTTTCAACGCGTAACATCCCAGCCCTAAAAGGGTTACCACTTACTGAGCGTGTGAAGCTAGTAGATAAAGCGTCTAAGCGTTTGACGGTTCCTGAAAAAACACTACTAAATGTGCTTAAGCTTTTGGTTATTGTTCCTGTCTTTGTACTTATTTTACAAACCGTATCGAATTGGACATCGTTGCTATGGGCTTTTGTGGTATTTTTACTTTATCCACTTATTGTAAAACCCATACAGTACTCAATTTGCGCGAAGTATATTGCGCCAGTGCCTCACAAGGAGAATTCATGAAAACCATCTTAGTTACCGGCGGAGCAGGCTACATAGGGAGCCATACGGTACTACAGCTATTAGAACAAAATTACAGCGTGGTTGTGCTTGATAACCTGTCTAACGCAAGCCCCGAGTCTTTACGACGTGTAGAAGCGCTTACGGGGCAAGCGGTAACGTTTGTTCAAGGAGATATAAGAGACACGGCTGTATTAGATGGTATCTTCAGTGAAAACACGATTTATGCAGTTATTCACTTTGCTGGCTTAAAGGCAGTGGGAGAGTCGGTAGAAAAGCCTCTTTCCTATTATGAAAATAATGTATACGGGACACTAACGTTGTGTAAGGCAATGCAAAAACATAATGTCAAAAACATTGTGTTTAGCTCATCAGCAACCGTTTATGGCGACCCAGCAGCATTGCCACTTCGAGAAGATATGGCAACCGGACATCCAACCAACCCTTACGGCATGTCTAAATTGATGGTTGAGCATATGCTAAGTGACTTATACGTGTCGGATGAGCAATGGAATATTGTCTTACTTAGGTACTTTAACCCTGTAGGCGCACATCCATCCGGCCAAATTGGTGAAGATCCTAATGGCATTCCAAACAACCTTATGCCGTATATTTCGCAAGTTGCCACCGGTAAACTAAAACAACTTAGTGTATTTGGTGATGACTACGATACGGTGGATGGAACTGGCGTGAGGGATTATATTCACGTCGAAGACCTAGCGAATGGTCATTTGAAAGCGCTCGATAGGCTAAGCCTTAATATGGGTTTAGACAAATATAACCTAGGCACGGGGCAAGGATACTCGGTGTTAGAAATGGTGAGCGCGTTTGAAAAAGGTTCAGGAAAGAAAATCGCTTATTCGATTGCACCGCGCAGAACGGGCGATGTGGCATCGTGTTATGCCGATCCGACAAAAGCAGCCACAGAGTTAAATTGGCATGCAGAAAAAGGGTTAGAAGCCATGTGTGCTGACACGTGGAATTGGCAATCTCAAAATCCGATGGGTTACCCAAAAGATTAATGTCCAATTAAGCAAGCCTTAAGCGAGAAATTAAAAGCCCTGCTATTAGCAGGGCTTTTTGATGGACAGCTTAAAACGCAGGGGCATTACTCATTATTATTTTGCTCGTTGCCACCACCGTCATCGGTGCCATTAAGAAGCGCTTCAAAATCCGCAAAGTCATCAAGCTGCTCTTCATCAATGGCTTTATCGCTACTTTTTCCATCACTTACACGAAATGCCAAGTTCTCAAAATAGGCATTCTTTATGAACGCATAATCATCAACAGATTGCTCAAGCTGTGCTTCTTGTTCCATAATTGCCGCCCGCGTTTCCAGTAACGAGACCACATAACGCCCGATAGCAAACCCTCCTTCGATAACGGCCATCGGATAAACCGTTCCATCAACCACTTCACCACCAAAGCTTCTCGGATCATTAGGTCCAAGGACAGGCAACATCAAGAAAGGGCCTGTATCAACTCCCCATGTAGCGAGTGTCTCACCGAACTCTTCTTCTTTTCTTGCGATACCAATTTTTGTCGCAACATCAATGGTTCCGAAGATTCCTACTGATGTATTTAGTACAAATCGGGCTAGGCTATCCATCCCGTCATCGACCTTACCCTGAAACATATTATTCATAAAATTGGCAGGCTCTTGAAGATTTTGCGCGGCATTGAGCAAGCCTGTTCGAGCAAACTGGGGCATGACCGTTACATAACCAACGGTTATCGGGCGCAACAAATACGCATCCAATACCTCCCAGTTGAAGTCCCACATCAGCCTATTAACAGGCTCTAATGGGTCTCTGGGGTCAGACTGGTCTACCGTATCTACGCGTTCTTGATTCGTCGCCGCGGCTTGCTGATCCGTATTTTGACTTGCGCACCCTACCAGCGATAACATCACTAACACTATTGATACACGTACGCCCTTTACCATTTCACTCACTATAATTCCTTATTGATAGTTATGCTTTTTGCAATAACGCTACCATTTTTAACTGAGGCCTTGGCCTGTCCTTGCCACTCGCCTTTAGAAACTGACACATCACCATCTACTGATATTCTTGCAGTCAATGTGACCTCGGTCAGTGATTCTATAGAGTACTGGGGCATCATAGCGTTGTCAGTACTTAATGTGACTGTGACAGGAAAATCTTGTAACGGCATCTTAATGACCGCCGCAGGCATTCTATTATCCGAGAGCGCATCTTGCGCAAACACAATAAGAAAGCCCTCTTTTACCAAGGCATCTTCAGCAGACTCTGATAAAGAAATGGTTATGTCGAAACCCGTTTTAACGCTGTTTATTTCAAGGCTGCCCGGTGAAACGGCTGATGCTATCGTCGATGCCCTAGATTGCAATTCATCTATTCGAGCCGACAGGCGTAAGACCATATCACTATCGGCGGGTAACTTGTCTTTAACCCGCGAAAAGTAACGAACCGTGCTATCCAAATCGCCCAACTGTGCTGATACTACAGCCATCATGAGCGCAAGATTATCATTGGCTTCGTTAGTCTGTAATAACGAACTTAATATCGATTGCGCGCGCTTGAGGTTGCCTTCATCACCGGTTGTCATGAGCGCTTGCGCAAAGGTAATCTGGTTGGCACGTTTATCAGGTGCTAATTGCACCGCTTTATCTATTGCCTCAATAGCCTGAACTTCTTGTCCCAACGACAACATTAATCGACCAAAGTACATCCATCCGGTATCGTCTTCAGGCTGCTCTCGTAACCTCTGTCTAATCGCTAACGCAAGGCTAGCAACATCTTCAGGTGTTAGGTTACTACCATTTCCCGCCGCTAGCTGTTGGCTGAGCGCCGGTAGCGCTTCAATAGCCTCACTACCTTTACGCAATTGCGACATATGATTAACTTGAGAGTAAACCATGATACCTGCAATTATCGCAAAGATTGCGCCTACGATGAGAGGAAGTGTTGCAGTACCCGTTTTTGAGGGGCTTACGTCACTTTCATCTACCAACGCCAATTTCAATTCATCAACGGCTTGTTGCTTATCGCTCTCGGAAATTAGCCCTTCAGAAACTTCTCTATCAAGTTCGGTCAAACGTTGTTTCACAATCTGTGTATTGCTCAAACTATCTTGCTTCGCATGACTCTTTTTTCGCAACCAAGGGAAAGCAATGATGAATAGCACAAAGGTTATGAGCCCAGATACTACGACATAAAATTCTGCCCAACTCATTGTTTATCTTGCTCCAACATAGCTTCAGCTTTTGCTAATTTAATTTCTCGGTCTTCATCTACTCTGCCATTTTTTCGCGTGATTACGACGATAAAGGCAAACAGAACAAACAACAATGGCGCGGCCCACAGCCACATCGTAGCGGCGGTGACTGGCGGCTGATAATGAACAAAGTCGCCGTACCTTGCTTTCATATAGTCGATAACGTCTTGTTCAGACTTGCCTTGCTTCAGTAACGTATACACCTTGCGGCGCATATCATGCGCAATCATTGCATCACTATCAGCAATATTTTGATTCTGACACATTGGACACCGTAGCTCTGCCGTTAACGCCAGAAATTGCGCTCGCTGAGCTGGCGTATCGAATGCGAAGTTATCTTCAGCAGCTTGAACCGCGATGCTTAATAACAGGACCGAGATGATCAAAAAATATTTCATTAATTCGTAGGCCCCACGTCTGTCACAGATTCGTCATTATTATCTGCGTTCATCTGAGCTATCAATGCGTTGTAAAGCGGCCCTATTTTATTGCGCCACACTCGCTCATTAATATCACCAATATGATGCATGCGAATTACTCCGTTGGCATCAATAATGAAATGCTCTGGCGCGCCAGTAACCCCTAAATCTAAAGAAGTATCGCGATACACATCGAATATATTAAACGCATACGGGTTACCATATCGACTAAGCATCTCGGTTACTTCTTCTTGCACCCGACTAAGGGTTTTAGTACCAAAGTCAGGGTCTAAGTCTTGGTCAAAATAAAGACCGACGATTCGAACATTCTGTTCATTTTTAAGGGTAGTAAGAAAAGGCATTTCCACGGCGCATGTCACACACCACACCCCCCAAACATTTAAAATAGTCACCTGCCCTTTAAACACTTCAGGTGTATAGATTGTCGTTGGAGACATCAAGTCGGGCAACGAAAAGGCGGGCAATGGCTTCCCTTTCACCTGAGAATCTAATTCACGAGGGTCCGAAAACAAACCTTGAAATAGAAACACGATTAGCAACGAAAACAATACCAAGGGCACTACCACTAACGGTGCTTTTTTCACTGTGCATCTCCTTTTGCAGCGACAGGTACGGTTTTGTTTATAAAGGCTTTCACTTTTTGAACTTTCGCCATGCGATAACGCTTATCACTTATGGAAAAAATGCCACCAATAGCCATAACGACGGCACCGGCCCAAAGCCAAATAACGAAAGGCTTTATATAAATGCGTATTGCCCACGCGCCATCGTCTAATGGTTCACCCATTGCAACAAATAAGTCTCGCGTGAGTGTTGAATGAATAGCTGCTTCGGTCATAGGCATGCGCTGTACAATATACAAACGTTTTTCTGGCACCAGCGTGGCTACGAATTCGCCATCGTTAGAAATGTCGAACACGCCAGCATCGGCAGTAAAATTAGGGCCGTTGATGGTTTTTACGTCTTTAAATGTGAAGTCGTAGCCAGAAAGCGATACCGTTTCTCCCACATTCATTCTTACGTCGCGCTCAAGTTCATAATTAGAAACGAGTGTTATGCCAATAAGCGAAATGGCAAATCCAACATGCCCTAGTACCATGCCCCAATGGCTCGGGGTAAGCTTCTTTAATTTAGTGGTAATAGTCTGATTATCGGGCATGCCAGATATTCGCTGGCTGATCTCTTGTACCGTTGTGACAAGGATCCAAAACACCAAAACCATTCCCAATACGCCCATGTAAGTTGGCGCATCGTAAGCAAAGTTAATGAGCACGCCTGCACTTAACGCAATACCACCGGCTATAAGAAGCTGATTTCTTAGGGCTGACGCATGCTGCTGTTTCCAGCGGGTCAATGGACCCAACCCCAACATTAGGACAAACGGAACAATAAGCAGCGTAAACATTTGATTAAAAAACGGAGCACCGACAGAAATACTACCTAACCCTAACTCTTTATGTACAAGCGGTAGTAGTGTTCCCAGCAATACGACCAGCGTGGCGGCGCATAGAAACACGTTATTTCCCATCAATAGAACTTCTCGTGAAAATACCTTATAACGCCCGGTACTTTTTAACGAGCCGGCTCGCATGGCATAAAGAAGCAACCCAAAGCCACTTAAAACAATTAATATTCCTAGAATAAATAACCCACGAGTGGGGTCGCTAGCAAACGAATGCACAGAAACAATGACACCTGAACGCACTAAGAACGTTCCCAGTAAGCTCAAACTAAAGGCTGCGATAGCCAAAAGCACAGTCCATGACTTGAACGCTTTGCGCTTCTCGGTTACCGCGAGAGAGTGCATAAGTGCAGTACCCACAAGCCAAGGCATGAACGATGCGTTCTCAACGGGGTCCCAAAACCACCAGCCACCCCAGCCAAGCTCGTAATAGGCCCACCAACTTCCTAATGCGATACCGACCGTTAAAAAGGCCCATGCCGCAATAACCCATGGTCTTGACCAGCGGGCCCACGTTGAGTCTAGCTGCCCCGACATTAAGGCTGAAATAGCGAAAGCAAACGCAACAGAGAACCCGACATACCCCATATATAACATTGGAGGGTGAATAATCATGCCAAAGTCTTGTAAAAGGGGGTTTAAATCTCTCCCGTCGACTGGGAAAAATGGCAACATACTGTTGAATGGATTCGACGTAAGCAGCATGAATAGATAGAAACCAATGCCTATCATTCCTAATACTGAGAGCACCCGCGCAACCATAGCCAGAGGAATGCCTCGGCTAAAAATGGCGACGGCAACAGTCCATATAGATAGCATAAGCACCCATAAAAGAAATGAGCCCTCATGACCACCCCACACTGCTGTGATCTTGTAATATATGGGGAGTCTGCTATTTGAATGCTGCGCGACATATTCAATGCTAAAGTCATCGGTAATAAAGGCATAGGTTAAACAGGCATAGGCAATTAAGGTAAAAAGAAACAACCCAATTGCTAAAGGTTTGGCGGTGGCCATAAGCGTTTCGTGTTGACGATGTGCGCCCCACAATGGGTATACCGCCAACAAAATAGATAGAATAAGCGCTAGCGTAAGGGAAATATTGCCTATTTCGGGGACCATTAATACTGCCCTCCTTTTTCATAGGTCGGCATATTCTCAGGCTTTACGTGCTTAATCCCTTTCATCTTTTCGGCAAGTTCTGGCGGCATATATTCTTCATCATGCTTGGCAAGCACTTCCTGCGCCTTTATCTGAGCATCTGCTGTGAGTACCCCCGTTGCAACAATGCCTTGCCCTTCTCGAAACAAGTCTGGCAATATCCCGTTAAACGTTACGGTCACCACTGGCCCTGTATCAATCAGGTCGAAGCTTACCGCTAAACTTTCACTGTCGCGACTAACGCTGCCCGGCACGACCATCCCACCAATACGCAAGCGTTGGCCGATTTGCGGTTTTTGCCCGTTTTTACCCTCGACAATTTCACTTGGGGTATAAAATAAATCAATGCTGTCGTTTAACGCAAAAAGCATCAGCCCTATTGCACTGACAACGAGTAAGCCAATAACGCCTACTACGGCTAAACGCTGTTTTCTTCTTGGGTTCATGCAGTTAATCTCATATCAAAAACGTATTGACGTTTGGAAGCTAAACGCCACACTTGCCATCTATCTCTCAACGAATCAAGGTCACATTGAAGCGTTGTCGCGCGCTTTCTTAACGCGCGCTCTGCGTTCTTGCTCTACCACCACGGTATTTAGCAAACTTTTATGTTGAAGGTAACTTTGCAGCGCAAGCAATAACATTGCACCACCGGTTACTCCAAAGGACAACCACACGTAAAACGCATAGCCACCCATAGATAAAAATGAAGAAAAAGAATCAAATTGCATGGTTAGCTTTATGTCCTTTTGTTTTCGTAATACGTGCTGGCAAGCGCTTGTACCCAGGGGCGGTGCAATTCTCGGCGTATAATTTCACTACGTAACCTCACGGTTGTAACCGCACCTATGAATAATGCGAACCCTAGCAAATTGATTAACAACGGCCATAGCATTTCAGGTGCAATGGAGGGGTTATCAAATTTGCTTATCGTGGCCCCTTGGTGAAGGGTGTTCCACCATTCTACGGAATAATGAATTATCGGGATATTTACGACCCCGACCAATGCCATTACCCCTGCTGCTTTGCCACCTTGCTGTTTATCTTCAAATGCCCCATACAGCGCAATAACACCGATGTATAGAAAGAGTAAAATCAATTCAGACGTCAGACGTGCGTCCCATACCCACCAAGCTCCCCACATAGGTTTTCCCCATGCTGCGCCGGTAAATAGAGCAATAAACGTCATTACAGCGCCTACTGGTGCCATCGCTATCATTGTCATGTAGGCGGTGCGCCACTGCCATACCATACCGACAAGTGCTGCCACCGCCATGGCTACATACGTTCCCATGGACAAAATGGCGCTAGGAACATGAATATAAATAATCCTAAATGAATCACCCTGTTGGTAATCTTGAGGGGCAAATGCTAACCCCCATATCGTACCTATGAGTAAACAAACGATGGCTCCTATCCAGAACCACGGCTGTAAAGTAATACAAAGCCGGTAAGCTTTTTCGGTTTTTGCGTAAGGGTGCAACCACTTCCACATTAGTTTTGACTCACTTTCAAAGAATAAGCTATCGCAAAGGGGGCCGAAGCCACCGCTAGTAGCAGCATTGCCGCAATGATAGCAAGTTGGGGGTAATAAGGTAATTGAAGTGCGGCAGAATCCACAGCAGATGTGGCAAATATCAGTAACGGGATAAATACAGGAATCAATAGCAGCGCTAACAGCAACCCGCCTTTTTGAAGACCTACCGTTAAACCCACAGCTATCGCGCCGATAAGCGACAACAATGGCGTGCCCAATAGCAAGGTAAGCATGAGTGCGATGTACATGTCGATGGTTAAATGTAAAAACACCGCCAACAGAGGGGAAAGCAATAAAAGAGGCACAAAACTCACCAGCCAATGCCCGGCAACTTTTACGATACTTACCGCAGGTAATGGCAGACCTGACAACACATACTGTTCCATAGCACCGTCTTGAAAGTCGTCTCTGAACATGCGCTCCATCGCCATAAGTGACGACAAAATAGCCGCAATCCATATCACTCCAGGACCAATACGTTGAAGCGTATCAGGTGACGGGCTTACGCCGAGCGGAAACAACGTCACTACCATCAATAGGAACATTAACGGTTGCATTAACTCAGCTTTCTGCTGAAATGCAATCGACATATCCCGTTTAAAAATACCTTTGTATAACGCCACTACCACTGATACTCCAAATCAAAGGTGCGATGTGGGCCTGCGTGGCTTGATAGTGCTTGGTGCGACGTAGCTACCACTATCCCGCCTTGCGACACGTGCGCTTTGAACGTACTTTCAAGCAGCGCAATGCCGCTAACGTCAAGCGCTGTAAAAGGCTCATCAAGGATCCATACTTGCGCTTTCTTAAGCCATAACCTAGACAACGCCACTCTGCGTTGCTGGCCAGCTGACAAAAATCTTACCGGTACGTCTTCAAGTCCAACCAATCCTAGCGTCGCTAATACGCTTAACAGTGTTTCGTGAGGCTGCTGCACACCATGCTGCGCCATCCAGTAGGAAAGGTTATCTATTGCCGATAACGCACCGTTAATCCCACTCTTGTGGCCCAAATAGAGTAGTTGGGTATTGAACTCATCAGGGGCCGTCTTTATGTTCTTTTGATTAAAAAAGACATCTCCGCCACACGGTGCACTCAAGCCCGTTAAAATCCGCAACAAGCTTGTTTTTCCCGCACCATTTGGCCCACGTAAGTACACTAATTCGCCAGCGTCGGCAGAAAAAGTAAGCCCCTCAAAGAGGGTTCGATCGCGTTTAATGCAAGTAAGCGCCAAAGCATCTAAAACCGACAAACGAGCTCCAAAATCGTTGAAAACCTAAAAACAAACCGAATATGATAAAATGTTAGCGGGTAGTTTATCATATGAAGTCTTTTTCGCAGTCGCGAATATCAATTAAATATGATTTACTTCAATGAATAAAGTGACGTTTGCGCAGTGAAAAATAAAGTTCATTGCCCATAGGCCGATACGCTATTTATGACTAATCAACTTGTTGCATTACTTTCAACAATTACCCAGCAGGCTACGTCTCAATCAGGGCTATCTAGTAATGGGGCCGTCCCGCCTTCCTCGCCAACACTATCGCAAGCATCTGTTCCCGCTAACGCCATCAACATCGATGTTGCTGTTCGCCCTAACAACATTATTGCCATTAAATACGGCGAAACTGAAATTCAGGTTTCACTTACTCCCGACATATTGTCATCATTAAAAGGTAGAATAGGCACTCAACAAAACGCTTTGCTTTCGTTGTCCGACAGTTCGAGCACAACCTCGAAGGCGTTACTCCTCGGTACACAAACGCAGACTGCCAGCGTATCTATTCCGGCAAATAAACGAGGGGACCTGTTAAATATACTGGCCCAGATAGTCACCCAAAACAGAAGCGCGTCAGTATCGTTGCAGGCAACATTAGCGCAACTATCGAACGGCAGCCTATCGCTTGAGTTACCGGGCGGCAATCGATTAATTCTCCCTACCTCTGGTGCATCTGAGATAGAGAATGTACTTAAAACGTTTGAAGGAAAACGGGTGCTACTAAGTCTTAGCGCTCTTTCAAATGGGAAGTTGGCGGCTCAAATTACTTCCCCGTCAACGACAGGCCCATCACTGAACGCTGTGGTTCCAATAAACAGTAGTAGTGCCGAAGGGAGTAAAGCACTGCATGCAATTATTGAAACAAGCCTAAAACAGTCAGGCGTCGCCATCGTTCAGGACGCGAAATCACGCTCACTCCTTGCCCCCTTTTTGGCTAACGCAAAAAGTACAGCGCCGGCGGCAGCGTTACAAGTGGCGCAAGCCTTTACCCTTAGCGATAAGGCCCTTACCGTTAAAAGCGCGGCAACCATACCGCTACTGACATTTGATGTAAAAGCCCCTTTGGCACCCTCACCTGTTTCATCCAACGTACTTCAGCGGCAGGTACAGCAAATTGCGCAGTCTCTTTCGCTACCCCATGTTAGTCACACGCAAACTCGTATAGTGGTGGATATGGGTGTTGCGCTACCAGCGAGTGATTCAAACCTTACGCCTCCCTCTACACAGAAGGTGTCGAATCATTCGTTACAACAAAGTGTTCAGAATACAAGCCAGAGTGAACTGAACCGTACATCCCAACCTCAAAACATGGAAGGTACCGATAAATCTCCCGCTACGCTCAAGGGCAGTGAAGTACATCATGCCATCTCACAATTATCTCGTGTGCTATTGGGACAAACAGGCAGTACTCAGCAAGCACTAACGCAATTACTTGCTATTGTGGAGGGCCATGATAACGGCGAAAGTGCGGTAAAATCACCTAAAGCACTTGAGGGCGTAGGTAAACTTTTAGAACAAATAAAAGGAATAAATCCACTTACCGCCTCTGCAAGCCAAAAACTTACGTTGCCCACACAGCCTAACTCTGACATATCGTCTAACATCGTTACGGACACTGTGGCCGAACACGCGAAAACTGGCTCCAATGTTCTAGATAAAAGCGCGACGAAGTCGCCACTTACTCAGGTAGCAGCGCTGTTTAATGGGCAGGTCAAAAGTGCGGCTAGCAATGCTTTACATGCCTTACTCTCAAAATCTATCGCGTCTAAACTTGGCAATGAGCCACCACCCCCTACCGCGCAAATGACCACTGAGAAAATGGGCGCTACCGCCCCAAGTGACGTCGATATCGGTTCTGCGGGCAAGAGCACACAGTCATCTGTCGACATTACGATGGCACAAAAGCTTCAAAGCCTTTTGCTCTCTCCTGCGCTACTTACAACACCAAGCTCCTTGACGACCCCGGTTACAACGTCGAATTTTGTTCAAGGGCTAGTCGCGCTCTTACAATTGTCACTGGCCGGGAGAGCCTTACAGCGTCAACCCGGGTTGAAGGGTCTTGTCGATGCGCCTGACTCTATTATTACAAAAACATTGAGCGTAACAGGCAGTGCAGCAACGCCAAGCCGGGTCGTACAGGATATCTCTGCGCTTGATAGCCGATTTAACCTAATAGCAAATTTGAAGACACTGCTTTCGAATCATCAACAAGCAAAAGTAGGCAGTATTGATAGCCGATTACAAGGACAAGATACGTTTTACTATATTTTGCCGTCAGTTTCGCAGCACACAGCCCCGCCAGAGCTGCTTGTTCAGCGTGAGCCTAAACATAAAGAACAAGCTGAAACAAAAAAACAAGGGCAGGCGTTGTGGAATGTCACCATGAAGTTAGATATCGGAGAAACGGGTAAGGTGCTGGCTAAATCTAAGATTGACGTAGATACGATTACGTTAGATTTGTATGCCTCCAACAGTACGTTACTCGCCCGCGTTGCGGATACATTACCTTATCTAGAGAAACGCTTAACCGAATTGGGATTGAATGTTGCGAAAACCAGCTTTCAGACGGGCGTCGTACCAACATCGTTAAATACACGCCCTCATCATATATTCGAGACACGGGTATGAGTGATAAAGCAAAGCGCGCTATTGGGCTTAAATATAAAGGAGGCGATAAGAAGAACGCCCCACAAGTCGTCGCCAAAGGCTATGGTGACCTTGCGCAGGCCATCATAGCGATGGCAGAGGAAACCGGCATTTTAATCCACGAAGATCCTTATTTAAGTGAAGTGTTAGCCACCCTCGACATTGGTCAAGAGATACCCGAATCTCTTTACTATGTTGTTGCAGAGCTCATTGCATATTCGTATGTACTACAAGGAAAAATACCACCTGGTTGGGAAGGTATTATTAAACGCATCAATTTCGAAGTATAAAAAAAAGCGAGCCCTTGAAAAGCGCTCGCCCTCTTTAAATGGTCTTGTTCATACTATCTAAATAACACTTTTTCTTTGTTGAACCAGTGAATACAGAACATGAGTAAGCCTGTCGCAATGGCAGCCGTAGAAATAAAGATGCCGAACAATGCAAAATAATCCATCGTACCTTTGAAAAGTTCTTTCATAGCAAGAGCAACATTGGTGAGTGGCACCCACACCCATCCACCTTTAAGCTCAACGCCTGGCATCATAGCAATGAGTACAGGGAATATAATGACCATTATCAATGAGCCCATATAACTCTGGGCTTCCTTAAACGAACGGGCATATATAGAAAGCGACAGCAGAACAGCCGCGAACACTGCTACTACCGGCACTAACATTAGGAAGATCAATACAAAGTCGATGATGCCTATCATTGCCATTACCTCAGCAACAAATTCGATAGCCATTCCTTGTGAGAGCACTATCCCCCAGCCGGCCATGGACGACACGGTGATTAACGCGGTAATAATGCCGGCACAGCAAATGGTTAGAAACTTGCCAAGCACTAATTTGTACCGATCCATCGGCGAAATAAGCAAGGTTTCAAGGGTGCCTCGTTCCTTTTCGCCTGCCCCTAAGTCTGCTGCAGGTGCCATTGCACCTTGCAAACAAAGTATAAAAATGAAGTACGGAATAATACCGCCAATACGCTCGCCCCAGACTTCCCTATCGTCAGCAACATTCTGCTTCTCTATCAAGATAGGTGTTAACAATGCAGTTTGCTGGGTTTCATTTAACCCAAGGGTGTTAAATGCTGTTTGCTGGAATTCATCGGTGTAAACATCAACAATTTCCGACACTCTGCCAAGCACTTTATTAAGCCCTGCATCATTTAAAAACAATTGAAGCTTGTGTTGCCCCGAATTCAACACATCACTGTTGAAGCTCTCTGGGATAACTAAGACGAAATCAACCGTCTCGTTTTTAATCAGTGTTGCATAATCTGCATCGCTGGCAATTGATATCGTCTCAAATTTATCGGTTGCCTGCGACAACGAGGTTGCAATGTCAGGTGCATACGCCTCACCCACAATGGCATACTTAAGCACTTCACTTTCCGCTTTTTCTGCAGCAGAACTCATAAAGAACATCGCCACACCAAAAATAAGCGGGAAGAGCAGTAACGGAAGACCAATCATGAAGATAATGGTTTTTCTATCACGTAATAGCTCTTTAAATTCCTTCTTAAAGATTAACCACATTATTCATCTCCTTCGTGTCTAGTGCTAAGGTTTGTAAAAAACTCTTGTGCATTTGACCACCCGACAATGCGCTAAATGCCTCTAAAGAGTCATTAAACACAGTTTGTCCTTGGTTAATTACCGTGACCTTATCGCACAATGTTTGTACTTCATCTAAATGATGTGTTGAGAATATTACGGGTGTCCCTTTACTTTTAAGCCGTTGAATAAATTCCATTACGGTGCTTGTAGCCATGATGTCTAAACCAGTAGTAGGTTCATCAAGTACCACAAGAGAAGGCTCGTGAATAACCGCTCGCGCGATGGACGTTTTTTGCTTCATTCCAGAAGAAAAATTTTCCGCACGTCGCTCTAAGAAACTTTCCATATCAAGAAGATCTGCCATTTCTTCAATTCTGGCATCGATAGTTTTTCTATCCAAGCCGTGTAATTCGCCGAAATAAGCAATATTCTCACGCCCGGTGAGGCGGCCGTATAGGCCGGTAGAACTAGAAAGGAAACCAATCTTTTTTCGCGCGATGATTGGGTTCGCCAGTACATCGTCACCATCAATAAGCACTTTTCCACTATCCGGCTTAAGTGCCGTCGATAGCATACGTAATGTCGTTGTTTTACCCGCGCCGTTAGGCCCTAACAACCCCAGTACTTGTCCTTTCCCACAGGTAAAAGAGACATCTCTTACCGACTGAAAATAGCGTCCTTTCAAACGCGGGTCTTTCTTTTCTTGTTCGCTCAACTTTTTGGGGTTTTCCACCTCAAAGCGCTTCGCTAGGCCTGATATTTCAATCATCTTTTGTTCCCTGTTTTATTTACCCTAACGGTGATGTGACAAACTTTGCATGCACGTCGTTTTTATACTTACACGTACTTAGTCTGTTGTTCTTATTATTTATTACAGCATTCCTGCTTTTTTTACCTTGTACAAGTATTGTGCATAGTTAAAGTGTTAGAAAATATGTTGCGCCCATAAAAAAACCCACCATATAGGTGGGTTTTTCCAAATCGTCAGCCGTTATTCAGGCTTTAAATCATCTTCAACTTGCGCAGCGTCTTCTGCTTTAACCGTTTTAGGAAGAAGCAGCTCTTCACGAATTTTCAGTTCTATTTCATTCGCTATCTCAGGGTGCTCTTTCAAATATTTCATTACGTTCGCTTTACCCTGACCTATGCGATCGCCTTTGTAGCTATACCAAGCACCGGCTTTATCAACTAACTTTTGCTTAACGCCTAAGTCAATCAACTCCGCTTCTTTACTGATACCTTCACCATAACGGATCATGAATTCAGCTTGTCTAAACGGAGGCGCCACTTTGTTTTTCACAACTTTAACGCGCGTTTCATTTCCAACCACTTCGTCACCTTCTTTTACTGCACCAATACGGCGAATATCAAGACGAACTGAAGAGTAGAATTTAAGTGCGTTACCACCAGTAGTGGTTTCTGGGTTACCAAACATCACACCAATCTTCATACGGATTTGGTTGATGAAAATACATAATGTATTTGAGCGTTTGATATTACCCGTTAGCTTACGCAGTGCCTGTGACATTAAGCGTGCCTGAAGGCCAACATGAGAGTCACCCATATCTCCTTCAATTTCCGCTTTCGGCGTCAATGCTGCTACTGAATCGACAATAACTACGTCAACCGCACCAGAGCGCACTAGCATGTCGCAAATCTCTAGCGCTTGTTCACCTGTATCTGGCTGAGATACCAATAAATCATCGATGTTAACGCCAAGTTTACCCGCATAAACAGGGTCGAGTGCATGCTCTGCATCGACAAACGCGCAGGTTTTGCCTTTTTTCTGCGCTTCAGCAATAACTTGCAGCGTAAGCGTTGTTTTACCTGATGACTCAGGACCGTAAATTTCAACTACTCGACCACATGGCAACCCACCTATTCCTAGTGCGATATCGATAGTCAGTGAACCGGTAGATATTGATTCAATATCCATTGCTTGGTTGTCGCCTAAACGCATAATTGCGCCTTTGCCGAACTGTTTTTCTATTTGTCCGACTGCAGCAGTAAGCGCTTTTGATCTATTATCGTCCACGTCATTATCCTCTAGGATTGGCGGTTAAATACATTTGATATGTTTAATGGGTTAAACCTTATCAATTTATGCCTGCATTCTATACTGTACAAGCATACAGTTTCAAGCTGTGTTTTGAATTTTATTTGAAGATTGTCATTCACTTGATGGCGTCGGGCACGCGCCTAGTCGTTTATCATTGTCAATAATTCAGATATTGCGAACGTTACTGCCTGAGCTCGAACGGCGTCACGCCCACCGGCAAACAATTGCTTTATTTCACGTTTTCTTTCACCACAGATAAACCCAAACCACACTGTACCGACGGGTTTGTCGCTACTTCCCCCGCCTGGCCCAGCAATGCCACTCACCGTCACCACAAGGTTTGCCTGGCTTTTATCCTGCGCGCCAGTTGCCATTTCTGCCACGGTTTCCTGTGACACCGCACCGTGTGTCATCAATGTCGCTTCTTTTACGTTCAAGCTGGTATGCTTAGCGTCGTTTGAATAGGTTACCCACGATTGCTTAAACCAATCGGAACTACCAGAAACACTCGTAAAAGCAAAGGCTATACCTCCGCCAGTGCACGACTCTGCACAAGATACACTCCAGCCTTTTTTCCTTAACGCTGCACCCAAGGCCACAACATGATCGCGCAGCTCATCGCTAAGAGTTACGCAGTTATCTTCACTATTTTCAGTGGGGGTTTCTTCAAAGTTCATCGTAATCAAGCCCAATAAAAAGCATGTTGTTGACAGTGTATCATGACAGATAAATGGTACTGAATATTCATCTGCCATTCTCGCGACGATAAAGTTATACCTCGTGATGATATTTGTTACCATATGTGCTGCATTACGACAGCTAACATAACTGCAAGAGGCTCTTTTGGAATCACACACACCCATGATGCGTCAGTATTTAAGTATAAAGGCGCAGCACCCTTCTATTTTATTGTTTTACCGTATGGGCGATTTCTATGAACTGTTCTTTGATGACGCCAAAAAAGCCGCGGAGCTTCTTGATATTTCTCTCACTGCTAGAGGGAAATCCGGCGGCGACCCCATTCCAATGGCGGGGGTTCCGTATCACGCTGTTGAGGGGTACTTGTCTCGTCTCGTAAGAATGGGCGAGTCAGTGGCGATTTGTGAGCAAGTGGGCGACCCTGCAACCAGTAAGGGGCCCGTTGAGCGTCAAGTTAAGCGCATTATCACCCCTGGAACCGTGACCGACGAGGCGTTACTTGAAGAGCGCAGAGACAACATTTTAGCCGCGGTATGTGGCCACAGTATGCATTATGGACTCGCCACGTTAGATGTTGCAAGCGGGCGATTTGTTGTCGCTGAATGCGACAGCGATGAAAGTTTGTTGGCAGAGCTTCAACGAATAAACCCAGCAGAAATTCTTCACCCAGAAGGGTTTGAAAATCTCGAATTAATTGAGAATAGAAAAGGTCTTCGCCGTCGCCCTGAATGGGAATTTGATACCGATACTGCAATAGAGCAATTAAACGCTCAATTTGAGACAACAACCCTCGATGGTTTCGGAATCACTGGTATCACTAAAGGCTTAGGCGCAGCAGGGTGCGTGCTGCAGTATGTCAAAGACACGCAACGCACTGCCCTTCCACATATTCGTCGTATTCAGACCGAACAACAAGACAGCCGCGTGCAGTTAGATGCAGCAACAAGACGCAACTTGGAACTGACGCACAACCTTTCAGGAAGCCAAGAAAACACGCTATTTAGCGTAATGGATACGACGACCACGGCAATGGGTAGCCGTATGCTTCAACGTGTTATTCATTCCCCTATAACCGACCAACATGAACTCGATAGCCGTTTAGACGCGGTGGACGGTTTTATTAACGACGCGCCTGATGATATCCGTTCAGCGCTCAAACATATCGGTGATATCGAGCGAATTATGGCTCGTCTCGCACTGCGCTCTGCCCGACCGCGTGACTTTGCTCGCTTAAAAAATGCGTTTAACACATTGCCTGATTTACAAGACGCCCTTATTCGTTATGACTCTGAACAAGTTCAGCGTGTGGCAAAAACGATAGGCACGTATCCAACCTTACAAGCTTTGCTCAATAAGGCCATTATTGACAATCCACCTGTCATTATTCGCGACGGTGGCGTAATTGCTGAAGGATATAACGATGAACTTGATGAATTGCGCAAGTTATCACAAGGGGCAACTGACTATCTTGATGCAATGGAGCAAAGAGAGCGAGAGCGCACGGGTATTGCAACGTTAAAGGTCGGGTATAACCGAGTTCACGGATTCTTTATCGAAATCAGCCGCGCGAACAGTGCCAATGCCCCAGCCGACTATATTCGCAGACAAACACTCAAAAACACTGAGCGTTACATAACCCCTGAACTAAAGGAGCACGAAGATAAAGTCTTAAGCAGCCAAGGCGCAGCGCTCGCATTAGAAAAGCAATTATATGAAGCCTTATTTGATGATTTTACCGACTATTTGAACGCCTTAATCGACAGCGCAGCAGCGCTCGCTAAACTTGATGTACTTTGCTGTTTCGCTGAACGTGCAACATCGCTTGACTGGCATCGACCCGTGCTAAGTAGCAAGTGTGAATTGACCTACCAAGAAGGTCGTCATCCTGTGGTTGAGAGCGTGATGAAAACGCCTTTCATTGCTAACCCTGTAACGCTTGATAATGCGCGTAGAATGCTGATTATCACCGGCCCAAATATGGGCGGTAAATCAACCTACATGCGACAAACAGCGCTTATTACGTTATTAGCTTACATCGGTAGTTATGTGCCTGCGCAACATGCACACATAGGTAAGATAGATAGAATATTCACTCGTATCGGCGCGTCGGACGATTTAGCGTCAGGCCGTTCAACGTTCATGGTTGAAATGACTGAAACGGCGAACATTTTAAATAACGCAACTGAGCATTCGTTGGTATTGATGGACGAGATAGGTCGCGGAACCAGTACCTACGATGGGTTATCTCTTGCATGGGCTTGCGCGAGTTACTTAGCAAAACACCTTAATGCTTACACATTATTTGCTACGCACTACTTCGAACTTACCGAGTTGCCAGATATGCAAGAAGGCGTCGTGAATGTGCACCTTGATGCTGTGGAATTTGAAGACACCATACGGTTTATGCATACCGTATCAGAAGGGGCGGCGAGTAAAAGTTTTGGTTTACAAGTTGCACAATTAGCCGGCGTACCCAAAGCAGTGATCGCAGCAGCCCAGCAAAAGCTAGCATTACTAGAAGCCTCTCACGTTATTACGCAAGATGAAACGAAACCCTCGACCAAGCACAAAAACGAAGAAAAGCAGGTTACCGGACAAGCGCAATTGCACTTTCCCGATAAACCGCACCCCGTTGTTGAAGCTATTGAGAATCTCGCCCCTGATGAACTTTCTCCTCGCCAGGCGCTTGATCTTATTTATACGTTAAAGCGATTGAGTCAGTCTTAACAGCAAGCTGCGGTATAAAAGCCCGCTTGTAAAAAACTCGGCGCTAAATTTTGTACATCATGTGAGCAAACAGATTGTCTGCTCACATGAATTTGCGTATACTATCGCCCCGTCCAAAGTGTAGATGGTTTTGTTCTGATTCCAGCCTATATTTATCATACAACCCAAACGTTCTAGGTTTCGCATGACAAATTATATTTTCGTCACCGGTGGTGTAGTTTCATCGCTTGGTAAAGGTATTGCAGCAGCATCTCTTGCCGCAATTCTGGAAGCTCGCGGTCTCACCGTCACCATGTTAAAACTCGACCCTTATATTAACGTCGATCCGGGTACCATGAGCCCTATCCAACACGGTGAAGTATTCGTTACCGATGATGGCGCAGAGACCGACCTCGATTTAGGTCACTACGAGCGTTTCATTCGCACCCGCATGACCAAACGCAACAACTTCACAACGGGTCGTGTGTATGAAGAAGTCCTAAAACGCGAACGTCGCGGTGACTATTTAGGCGCGACTATTCAGGTTATTCCCCACATCACGAACGAAATTAAACGCAGAGTGATTGATGGTGCGGAAGGTCACGATGTCGCTATTGTAGAAATAGGCGGGACGGTAGGTGATATTGAATCACAACCTTTTTTAGAAGCCATTAGACAACTAGGTACTGAAGTCGGTCGTGAGCGTGCCATGTTTATGCACCTTACTTTAGTGCCTTACATGCCTGCATCAGGCGAAGTAAAAACGAAGCCAACGCAGCACTCGGTTAAAGAGCTTCGTTCAATCGGTATTCAGCCAGATATTTTAGTTTGTCGTTCAGTCGGCGCCCTTCCAAGCAGCGAGCGGTCGAAAATAGCGCTATTTACTAACGTAAATGAGAAAGCGGTTATCTCACTAAAAGACGTAGATAGCATTTATCGCATTCCGGCAGCCCTGAAAGCACAAGGAATGGATCAACTTGTTGTCGATCGCTTCGGTTTTGATTGCCCAGAAGCTGATTTGGTTGAGTGGGAACAAGTACTTTACGCTGAATCAAATCCAACGGCCGAAGTAAACATTGGTATGGTTGGTAAGTATGTCGAGTTGGCAGATGCCTATAAATCAGTAAACGAAGCATTAAAGCATGCTGGCCTTAAAAACCGTTTAACGGTAAATATCCACCACATCGACTCTCAAGATGTCGAAAGTAAAGGTACGCAAATTCTAGAAAAACTAGACGCTATCCTAGTACCAGGTGGATTTGGAGAGCGCGGCATTGAGGGCAAGATTGAAGCAGCTCGCTATGCTCGTGAAAATAAAGTTCCTTATTTGGGTATATGTTTAGGCATGCAGGTAGCGCTTATTGAGTTTGCACGAAATGTTGCAGGCATGGATAAAGCGAATAGTACCGAATTCGACCCTGAAACTGCATACCCTGTGGTAGGTCTTATCACGGAATGGCTAGATGCAGCCGGTACTACCGAAACCCGCACTGAGTCATCAGATCTTGGCGGCACAATGCGGTTAGGTAGCCAGCTTTGCCACTTAATTGAAGGTACGAAAGTGCATGAGATGTATGGCAACGTTGAAATTTACGAGCGCCATCGTCACCGCTATGAAGTGAACAATAACTTACGCGATCAAATCGAAGCAGCGGGCCTTAAGGTAAGTGGTTTGTCCACTGACAAACGACTTGTAGAAGTTATCGAAATACCTGACCATCCATGGTTTATCGCAGGTCAGTTCCACCCTGAATTCACGTCGACACCTCGGGATGGGCATCCATTATTTACCGGTTTTGTTGCCGCTGCTGGCAAATACCAGAAAGAAAATCACTAGTTTCTAATAAAGGGGACGCTTTCCCGTTGCGTTCCCACATCAATTGTTGAGGAAATAACATGGCGAAAATTAGTCGCATAATCGGACGTGAAATCTTAGATTCACGCGGTAATCCAACTGTAGAAGCAGACGTTTATTTAGAGTCTGGCGTAATGGGCCGTGCTGCTGCACCCTCTGGCGCATCTACTGGTAGCCGCGAAGCACTAGAGCTGCGCGACGGCGACAAGTCTCGTTACCTTGGTAAAGGTGTAACTAAAGCTGTAGCGGCGATTAACGATGCCATTGCTCCAGCGCTATTAGGCAAAGACGCACTAGCACAGTCTGATATCGATCACGTAATGATTGACCTAGACGGTACTGAAAATAAAGAAACACTTGGCGCCAACGCTATTCTTGCTGTGTCTCTTGCTGTAGCAAAGGCAGCTGCGCTTGAAAAAGGCGTAGCACTTTATGAGCACATCGCTGACTTAAACGGTACGTCTGGTCAATATTCAATGCCTGTGCCTATGATGAACATCATCAACGGTGGTGAGCACGCAGACAACAATGTTGATATTCAAGAATTCATGGTTCAGCCGGTAGGCGCGAAAAGCTTTAAAGAAGCATTGCGTATGGGCGCTGAAATCTTCCACGCGCTTAAGAAAGTACTTTCAGCGAAAGGCCTTAATACTGCAGTAGGTGATGAGGGTGGTTTTGCACCAAACCTTAGCTCGAATGCTGAAGCGCTTGCCGTTATCGTACAAGCTGTTGAAGACGCTGGCTACAAAATGAATGAAGACATTACCCTTGCACTAGACTGTGCGGCGTCTGAGTTCTACAAAGATGGTAAGTATGTATTGTCTGGTGAAGACAAAAGCTTTGATTCTGAAGCGTTTGGTGACTACTTAGCTGACCTTTCTGCACAATATCCTATTGTATCTATCGAAGACGGCCTAGACGAGAGTGATTGGGATGGTTGGGCAAGCTTAACGAAGAAGATTGGCGACAAAGTACAGCTTGTTGGTGATGACTTGTTCGTAACGAACACCAAAATTCTTAAGCGCGGTATCGATAACGGTATTGGTAACTCAATCCTTATTAAGTTCAACCAAATTGGCTCACTAACAGAAACGCTTAATGCAATTAAAATGGCGAAAGATGCAGGTTTCACTGCTGTTATCTCTCACCGTTCTGGCGAAACTGAAGACGCGACAATTGCTGATTTAGCGGTAGGTACTGCTGCAGGTCAAATCAAAACTGGCTCTCTATGTCGTTCTGACCGTGTTGCTAAGTACAACCAACTTCTACGTATTGAAGAAGCGCTTGGAAGTGCAGCAACCTATAACGGCCTTTCTGAAATCAAAGGCCAATAAAGTGAACGCGATTCTCTAATGAATCGCTTTTAACTCGCTTTAAAGAATACAAAAGCGCACTGAATAAAGTGCGCTTTTTTGTGCCTGAAAAAAATGCCCAATACGTTGTAGCGTAATGGGCATTTTCTTTTGTACAGCCTTTCTAGTTAAACAGTATCTGATGTGGCGATATTGTTTACTATTAGACGAGCTCTATTGCTCAGTGGCAACCACTGCCTCTGACGTATTACTCGAATAAACAGAGTTTGTGTTGTTGTCAGGGTCCAAGTCTTCACCATCTGCGTAGCTTTGGAAATCATCTTGGAAGACAATGTTCGTTCCAGCTGTGTCTGCATAGATGATTAGGTCATCCAGCCAGAACATGGCATCTTGTGTTAACACCGTACTGTTGCTACCAAATCGCAGAGATATTGTCGTCACGCCGCCCTCTGGGTTGCTGCCAGTTGGCTCAAACGGGTCCATCACTGCTTCGCCGTCAATTTCTAACGTAATGGTAGGGAGTTGTCCTGCCGACGTATTTCCGTCTGGGTAAGCCCAAGTCACACTTAACGTTTGGAATTCGCCTGGAGTTACAACAGCACCTTCAATATCCATACTCGGGTAGCGTAAGCCGAAAGAATCATCTCTTACACGTAAGTCCATGATTGAGCCTGCGTTATTGTTACCTGAGTTGAATAGGCTGATAAAGGCATCTGTACTTCCTAAATCATCGTCAGTTCGCGCAAATCGAAGATCAAATCGGCCTTGGGCTTGCGCCTCTGGCAATGCAAATCTCAACTCTCCGGTGTCACTGTCGTCAGTATCAACAACGCGCGCGTATTGATTACCGTCAGCAGAGGCTGCACCATATTCTTCTACCAATGCGTCTTCTGTATTACTCGCATAGGGTGACGTGTCACTGACTTCTGAATCAAGATTAAAGCCTGCGCTGTAAGTAGAGAAATCATCTTCAAATACAAGCGTGTCACCATTTATGTCGCTGTATACAGCGAATTCATTAATAATAAACTGCCCGGTTTCTGGGAGTATTAAAGAATTACTACCAAATCGGAATGAAACCGTTGTCACGCCGCCCTCAGGATTGCTTCCCTCTGGGGTGAAAGGGTCGACTGCCGCCTCGCCGTCTATCTCAACAGTAATGACAGGCAATTGCCCCGCCGCGGTGTTTCCATCTGGGTAAGCCCATGTGATCACAATATCTTGTAAGGTCCCTGGTGTTACCTCTACCCCATCAAATGAACGCTCAGGGTAGCGAGTGGCAAATTGATCATCGCGAATGCGTAAGTCGATGATAGAACCTGCATTGTTATTACCTGAGTTAAACAGGCTGATAAATGCATCAGTACTACCAAGGTCATCATCGGTTCTGGTAAAGCTTGCTTCAATTCTTCCAGCCGCTAGTGCTTCGGGCAGCGAGAAACGCAGCTCTCCAGTATCATCATCGGTTAAATCTCTGATAACGGCGGCTTGATTGTTACCGCTTGCTGGGTTGACACCTATGATAGTAATCACTAGCGTAGCAACGGTTCCATCTGCAGATTCCAGCACCGCATTGTCTTCGACCGATTCAGAAGCATTAGCAAGTCCCGCAACCGTTGGATCTTCTGTATTTAGGTTATATGACCACTCACCAGACTCAGTAATGGAAAACGTTCCGTAACTTATTGTTGTATCGGTTTGTGCAACGATCGTCGCTTCGCCTTCATCAACATCAGACACCGACACCGAACCAGTTAGCGGATCAGTCACGTCATTGCTTACGGTAGCCGTTAACCCACTAAACTCTGCTGGTGTATTCGTCCCTAAAGGCGCAATCGCTTCAGTAGGCTCAGAAGTGACAGTTTCTTCAAACCCTTCTAAGTCCGTGTAACGTGCTGTAGCAGAAATCGTAGTGCCTTCTGTTGCTTCTCCTAACGTTAGCGTTTGCGCAGTCTCCCCCTCAATCACCGTACCAGACGCCGACCAAGAATAGGTAACCGTTTCAGGCAAGCCATTGCCGTCTGTTACCTCAGCGGTTAGCACCGAGCCAACGGTGGTAGCACCAGAAACGGTAATCGCTCCAGCTTCGTTAGCAAGCACTTCCGACGTCTCGTTTGATGTAGCGCCCTCACGGGTTCCACCATTGTCTACATAAGTCACTGATACACGGATTGTCGCGCCGCGCTGTGCGCTGGTTAACAAAAAGGTTGAACCTGTTTGATCTGACAAAGGAATGCCATTAGCTAGCCACTGGTAAGATACAGCGCTTGCATCAAAACCGTCGGGGTCTTCAACACTCGCACTGAGCGTTTCTCCAGCGATAGCATTTCCTGATAGGGTTACAGCGCCCGGCTGATTTCCGGGGGCATCTGATCCACCACAGCCGTAAAGCGTCAAACTCAACAGACTAAATGTAAATACACTCTTCAATTTCATTACGGTTCACCTATTTCCTTTTTAAAACCCATGCTTGACCAATGTGTAGGCTGAAAAATAAAAACTTACCAACAAAAAGATCGGTTATTACCAATTTATTTTTTGGTATGTAATCACAATCCCCAAATATTATCCATAATTAAATACAAAAAATTAACAAATACGTTTTTAAGTGCCAGTAAAGGGTGTAACGGAAAAATTAAATTTTTATAGAACTTACTCTACCCCCTAGCCATGCAGGCTTTGTGGTTAAAGCGCTTAATCGAATAAGCTCTCACACGATATTCATTTTTAAAATTGGTTTGTTAGAAAATAGTTATTGGTAAATTTATTTGGTTTGTTAATATGGAAAGCAAAGTGAACAATATGTAAAGACTTCGTTATGCAAATAAGACCTAAAAATGTTACTACGTTACTCTTTTCAAGCTTTGTCTTGTTTTCAAGCCATTGTGTAGCCGTCGAGGCACCTTCAGAGCAATTCGATCTCTCTCAGTGGTATATCACGCTTCCTGTAGATGATAATAACGATGGAAAGGTCGATAATATTTCTGTAGAGGACTTGCAGGGTTTTTACCATCCCAACTTTTTCTACCTTGATGATGAAGGCAACATGGTTTTTACTGCGCCGAATAAGGCGCTGACGACTAAAAACTCGACAAATACTCGTAGTGAGCTTCGTCAGATGCTTAAAGGGGATAACAACCGCATAAAAACACAATCTCCGCAAAATAGTTTTACCGTGGCAAGCAATCCCATTGCGAAACGGTTTGCCAGTATTGGTGGAAAGATGGAGGCTACTCTTACCATAGAGCACGTAGCCAAACGAGCTAAATACCCCGATAGGCCGCCTGCATTCTCTGTTGTAATTGGTCAAATCCACGCCACTAAGTGGGAAAAGAAAATTCAGGGGTTCGGCTGGGGTAACGAACCGCTAAAAATCTACTATAAGAAATGGCCTGAGCACGAAACAGGTTCGGTATTCTGGACTTACGAACGCAACCTTCCCAAAGACAATCCAAATAGAACCGACATTGCCTACCCGGTTTGGGGAAACACATGGAAAGAGCCTGCTAATCCAGGTATTGAGGGTATCGCGCTAGGTGATGAAATTTCTTACACGGTAAATGTATACAAAGACACAATGTATTTAACCTTCGAAGCTGAAGGGCACGATACGGTGAAGTATGAAATTAACTTAGCGAATGCAATTAATGCCTATGGTGAGCTTGATAAGTTCGATCATCCTTATGGCTACACGCTTGATTGGAACTACTTCAAAGCGGGCGCATACAACCAATGCAGCACTAGCGAGAAGGCTGGCTTTTGGTATCCAGCATGCTTAGGTACGGGAAACTGGGAAGAAGATGAAGCAAATGGTGATTACGCCCGAGTGAGCTTTTCAAAGCTTATGCTAAGTGAGGGTACACCACCAATTCGTGAAAACATGGGTGCCGAAAAGAGAGACGACAACCCCGTTATTGCACCTTAATTTGAACGAAAAGACTAAATAAAAGCCAGATATTTACCAAATGTTATTGCCAATATGTAAACAAAAGAATAGCATTGGTAACAATTGAAATGCATTTTGGTAACATTAGGTAGTAACGGTTAGCCTTATCCTACCATATGGAAAGCTTGGATTTACAAGGAACGCCTTATCTACAAATTGGGTAGTTAGAACTTTAATGGACATCACGTTTATGCACACTGAATTAAAACAAGAAACACGATTAAGCAAAGTATTGCAAGCGATACGCAAAGCGTACCACCCTTCACTCGTTGCCGGCGTAATTTGCGCACCGATGACACTGACTCCGTTATTTGTCTATTCCCAAGAGAGCGAGGGCGAGGGCGAGTCTGCTGAAGTAACGGAAGTAATTGAAGTACGTGGCATTCGCCAAACTATCCAAAGTTCCATATCAATCAAACGAGAGTCCACAGAAATTGTTGACGGTATATCGGCAACGGACATTGGCGATCTTCCTGCATTATCTATTGGTGAAGCATTAGAAACCCTTACCGGTGCTTCTTCGCACAGAGAGCAAGGCGGTGCAACAGAGATTTCAATTCGAGGTCTTGGTCCATATTTAGGCAGTACAGTAATGAATGGACGTGAAGCGGCTAACGGCAGTGGTGACCGTTCCGTAAACTTTTCTCAATTTCCCTCTGAGCTGTTTAACAAAGTCGCTATTTATAAGACGCAATCTGCCGAATTGATCGAAGGCGGGGTTTCTGGGCAAATACACCTTGATACTATCAGGCCTTTAGATTACGGAAAGCGTCGCTTTCAGTTATCGTATAAAGGGAACATGAACCCTGACAACTATGATTTAGAAGACCCAGTCAGCGAACTGGGACACCGTATTACCACAAGCTTCGTGGATCAAATAGAGACCGACTCGATGGGCGATTTCGGCTTCTCTATTGGTCTACAACGCGACACTAAAAGTAACCCAGAGCAGGAGGCTCGCACGGGTACATCGTGGAACGCTTGTCGTATTGCGCCTGGGTTCGATGGTGGAATCAACCAAAGCCGCGTTGACTGCGAAGACGGTGGTGGTGCGCTTGACCTTATCGCCGATGAAAGTGGCAACGCTCCAGATGCCAACACGCCTTTTGTATTCTCTCGCTCTCAAAATTCATTCCGACAAAACATTACTGACGATACTCGTGAGTCAGTGTTTGGCGCTATACAATGGCAACCGAATGATAGCATCGAAATAAACGCCGACTATCAATATTCAAATCGAGATTTCAGTGAAATCCGCAACGACCTTGTATTTGCCGAAGCAAACCATCTTGACGGTTTTAACGTGCCAGAGTCTGATCGTTTACCGTTTAACTTAGTGGCGACTCAAAACGGCGCGCTTCGTCAATTTACTGCACTTCAAAATATTGAAACGAACAGCCAATATGCCGAACGCGGCGAAAAATATAACGGCGGAGGTATCAACATCAAGTACACCGTCAGTGATAGATTGAAGGTTATGCTCGACTACGCCGCGTCGCAAACCAAGCGTGTAGAGACGATTATTCAAACACGGCTTCAGTCTGAAAATAGAGATATTTATCAAAACAACGTTGAGGGTGCAGACAGCAACGGTGAAGTACTTACCGCTGCACAAATCTTTAATAATGGAGCTTTGGTTCCGACTTGGACGTTACAGAACTTTGACGTGAACTATCACGCTGCCTTTGCAGGCCAAGCAAGAACTCGACTTGATTTAAACCAGTCTCGTTTCAACGATGTAACTGCAGCCCGCCTAGACTTTGACTATATTCCTGACTCGGATTTCATTGTGGGTGTAAAGGGCGGGTTACGAGTGTCTAAACTTGAATACGCAAGCGTACCTGGCGGAAGCGGCACCAACAACAGAACAGAATTAACCTTTAGTAACGATGCGGCCGCAGCGGCAAACACTGCATGTCGCAATACGGTATTTCCTGAGTCGGGCTTTTTTGATAATGAAACGGGCGGCGCGCCTTTGTTCACCAATGTCGACAGTAATGGCAATGTGTTAGCAAACGGCACGGGGAATTCTTTTGCCACGTTCGACCCTATCTGTTTGGCACAGAACTTACTTAGTTCACTAACACTAGAAAACGGTGATATACGCACTATCGCTAACTCTATGCCCACCAATGACGAAGCAGATGCCCGCGACATCGCCGCGGTAGATATGGAAGAAGACACTATTGCTGCTTATCTTCAGGCCGACTACGACACCTTTATCGGTGATTATGGTGTTCGAGGTAATGTGGGTCTTCGTGTAGTTAAAACCGATGTAAGTTCGATTTCGTATCGCGGCCCGCTTACTGCTGAAAGAGACTTTGACGGCATCATTACTGCGATAAGCCCAGTTGAGGGAGATTTAGAACAAGTAGAAGGCGGCGGTAGCTATACCGAACTATTACCCAGTGTAAACGTTATTGTGGATGTTCGTGATGACATTCTTGTTCGCGCAGGCCTTTATCGAGGTTTGTCTCGTCCCGACCCTTCTGACTTAGGATTTGGTCGAAGCTTTACGGGTATCGATGACGAAGTCGTAACCGGAAACTTATCCGACGCTGTTGGCCGCGCAGTAGCCGTTGGTAATCCGCTGTTAGACCCGTTTATGTCATGGAACCTAGATGCCGCAGTTGAATGGTATCCTAATGAAGATACCGTATTAGCTTTTGGCCTTTACTATAAAACGTTTGATGGCGGATTTTCTAATACCTCACAAACTGAATCGTTTGAAATTGACGGCGAATCTGTAGATACCATTGTTACCACCCCTCAAACAAGTGATGACTCAAGTCAAATTTACGGTTTAGAACTTACTGCGACGCATTCGTTCGCCTATTTGGATAGCTGGTTAAATGGCTTTGGCTTTAAGGTGAGCTATAACTACGCAGATTCAAACTTTGAATTTGAAGATGAAAGCTTTGGTACCTCAGTTGTCATTAATTCAAGTACGGGTGAACTTGAGCAGCGCTTCGGTATTGTTCCGCCGGCGAATCTATTTGGTTTCTCGGAGCATGTGCTTTCCACGCAGCTTTACTACGAGTATGAGAACTTTAATGTGGCGGTAAATTACAAATATCGTAGTAATTACTTTCAGCAGTTCCTGGCTGCACCTGGTGCCGTTCGTTATGTAGACGATACCGAAATATTTGAGGCTCGCTTGTCATACCGCTTAAACAGCAACTGGAAATTCAGACTCGAGGCCATCAACCTGTTTGACGACCCAAAAAGACAGTACCGTCCTTCACCTGACAATTTTGCAGAAATTAATGTGTATGGACCGCGTATTTTCGCGGGGGTTGAATTTAAGTACTAACACGTTTGGAAGCACCATCAACCTTGTAAGTGCAAAGAGCGCAGACATGAAGATAACGCTATCTTCTCTCTGCGCTTAATTTTTTCTTCATTAAAGAGCAATATTTCATGCGTAGCTTATATTTATTGTGTACCCTTTTAACGTTAACGGGGTGCGGTGGCTCCGGCTCTCAATCGTCGCCCTCTTCAGAGCCGGCCATGCCTCAAGTGCCTTCACCGCCTCCCACTGCAGTGGAAACATGTTCTTTAACCGCACTGCCAATTGACGTGTCGGAAAGCAACGATTCAGCCTCGAACACCTATTCTGCAAGCAACGCTGTCGATAACAATACGGCTAGCGAATCACGATGGCAAAGTAGCTTTAGTGATGAGCCGTTAACGTTAGACTTTGGCCAAGAGCGACAAGTAGGCAGCCTTCAGATCAAGTGGTTTAAAGGCAGCGAACGTAAGTATCGCTTCTCAGTTGAAGGCTCGTCTAACGGCGATGATTGGAACACTTTACTTAGCAATGCACGCTCTAGTGGTCGGCATTCAGGGTTTGAACTCATCAGCTTTGAAGAACCAACATCTACGAATTTTCTTCGCATCACAGGGTCAGGAAACTCAGTGAACGATGAGACCGCCATTGTAGAGTTAGATGCATATAACTGCGAATCAGGCGACGGTGAAATTGTTGATGTATTTCCTAACGAAGTTGGCATTGAGTTAATTGATTGGTATGTGAGCGTGCCCACTGACGAGGACGGTTCAGGAACATCAGATAGCATTTATGAGAACGAGCTGGCCGCTGGGTACACTAACTCCGAATATTTCTATGCCAATGATGATGCAGGCATTGTGATGCGATCTCCTTCGTATGGATTTAAGACCTCTCAAAACACCAGCTATGTGCGAGTTGAGCTTAGAGAAATGCTGAGACGAGGGAACACGAGTATTAGCACTCAAGGCGTAAATAAAAACAATTGGGTCTTTAGCTCTGCCCCCCAAAGTGCACGCGCTGCAGCTGGTGGAGTTGATGGTAAACTTAGTGTATCCCTTGCTGTCAATGAGGTCACTACAACGGGTGAAGACTATCAAGTTGGCAGGGTCATTATTGGCCAAATTCATGCTAATGACGACGAACCCGTAAGGCTGTACTACCGCAAGCTTCCTAAAAATGATAAGGGGGCTATTTATTTTGCTCACGAGAAGCGTGCCAGTGCTGATGGCTCTCAGGAAAAGAGCGAAGACTGGATTGAAATGATTGGTTCTAGAAGTAGTTCAGCGAATAACCCTAGCGATGGCATCGCACTTAACGAGCCGTTTAGCTATACCATCGAAGTACTTGGTAACACCCTGTTCGTAACCATTTCTCGAGAAGGTAAGGCAGATATCGTGAGTACGTACGATATGACGGGAAGTCGTTATGACGAAGCTGATCAGTATATGTATTTTAAGGTCGGCGTTTATCATGTCAATAACTCAAGTAACGCCGATGAGCGAGCGAAAATCACGTTCTACTCTATCAAAAACAGTCATGACAACTACGCAGAAAGCGAATAGGTATTAAAGCGAGAAGTTAATAAAATATCAAAACCCTACTATGCGAAGGACTGCATAGTAGGGTTTTGTTTTGACGCGTTGGGGGCGTACTGAGTTAATTGCGTAGATGGCTTAAAGAATATAAGTCTCTTGTTTGACTCGTCTTTTTACGAACTTCTTCTAAAGCCTGAGCTTCGCTCGCTTCAAATAATGCATTAATGAGTCTATTAAAATGCGCGTGCATAGCAGCACGGGCCGCTTGCGAATTACGCTCTTTTAGGCTCTGGTAAATTTTAGTATGTTCTTCCAATCTGTCTTTGTCTGATTGACTACAAACAGTACTATAGGCCTGTGTAATCTGAGGCTGAGAATCTCTTAAAGACCAAAACTTATTCACGGCCAGTAAAATGGCTTTGTTGCGCGTTGCTTTTGAAATAATGAGGTGAAATTCACGGTCGGCTTTTTCTGCTTCTATACCTGATTCCATGGCGTCAAGTGTTGCTGCCAGAGCTTTAAGCTCTTCATCGGATATTGACAGTGCAGCAAGCGCCGCCGCTTCACCTTCAACGAGTGCGCGAGCTTGCGTTAGCTCAAAAGCACTAATTTTTTCTGCAGGTGCATCGTTAGTGTTTTTAGGCTTATCCAGCACGTACACACCAGAACTTGTTTTCACTTCTACCAGTTGAAGTACTTCCAATGCAATTATGGCCTCACGAATAGTCGGGCGACTCACATCGAATGATTCGGCCAACTCTCGCTCCGGTGGAAGCCTACTTCCAGGAGGATATAGCCCAGATTCAATTAATGCCTGAATTTTTTCGGCAATTTGCCAGAACATGCGGCGGCTTTTCATGGTTGAACCCTTAAAAATAAATGCTAGATGTCCAGAGAGATAACTTCTGTGCTAGGCATCAATACTTTTATATTATCTATGTTAGTCGTGTCAATATACACGCAATTGGTAATATTTCAATTGACGCACAACAAACCCAATCCTAAAAGAGGAAAAAACCTTTTATATCAAAACCCTACAAAAATAAAACACTAAACACCATTTATATGATGCATGCCCTACCGACGAATAATCGTACTTGCACTTTAAAATTGGTCATACCTCATATTTATACTTTTCATGAAGCATTTACTCTCGACTTACTATTCGTAGTCTGTTCGTTGTACACGAGTACCTGCTTCCTTGATCCCATCGCTACAGGAACGCGCTGATGAATACCCTGAGGCTGAATATCTAAAATCCTTTTACCATCTGCAGTACTGCATCCCTTAGCTTGCTCTATTAAGAATGCAAGAGGGTTTGCTTCATAAAGTAACCTTAACTTCCCATTTTGGTTACCCGGTCTAGTGTCTTGGGGATACAAAAAGACCCCTCCCCTACACAGAATTCTATGTACATCACCAACCATGGCAGCATTCCAGCGAAGTGAACTGCCGGCGTACGTGTCTGATGCATAGAGAACATTGTCGAAGTAATGTTTAACCGAGTCAGACCAATACCGATAGTTAAGCATGTTTACTGCAAACTCTTTACTGTCGTTTGGTACTTCTAGAACGTCTCTAGTAAGCAGGAAGCCACCGTGGGTATTATCCAATGTATAGCAGCGAGTAGGACCACCCGTGGTCATCACTAACATTGAAGAAGGCCCGTATAATACATACCCTGCGCATACTTGCTTATTGCCAGGCTGAAGGAATTGCTCGTCACTGTCACAAGGCACGTCATCTCTTGCCTCATAAATTGTGAAAATGGTGCCTATTTGTCCATTCACGTCCACGTTTGAACTTCCATCTAGGGGATCAAACGCAACAATGTATTTACCCTTTGGGTTTCCGCTCACGACATAATCTTCTTCTTCCGACGCAATGGTTCTCACCGCATCATCGTCAAGTAGGATGTCTTTAAGTAATTGATTAGAAAGGATGTCGAGCTTCTTTTGCACTTCACCTTGAATGTTTTCATTTAAAGATGATCCTAACACACCTGCAAGTTCGCCCTGGGAGACACGAAAAGAAATCTCTTTGCACGCCGCAAGGACAGTCCTAATAAGCATAATAAGATCGGTTTCAACGCCATCTTTTTTTAGTACTGGTATTAACCGACGCATTATTTGTAACGCCCTATACAATTCAAATCAGCAAAACACTGCTCAAGCCGCTTTGCCATGTTGGTCTCTGCATGTCGCAGCCATACACGGGGGTCATAAAACTTTTTGTTTGGCTTATCCTCACCATCAGGGTTGCCTATTTGCCCTTGTAAGTAACCCGATTTATCGTTGTAATAATTAAGTACACCTTCCCACGTTGCCCACTGGGTATCGGTATCGATGTTCATTTTTACAACGCCGTACCCCAACGATTCTTTTATTTTCTCAGGCTCTGAGCCACTTCCGCCATGAAAGACAAAATTCAGACTGTTGTTAGGAAGCGAAAACTGCTGCGAAACATAATGCTGAGAATCTTTAAGAATTTGGGGGGTCAGAACCACATTTCCTGGCTTATAAACGCCGTGAACATTCCCAAATGACGCAGCGATAATAAAGTTGTCACTAATTTTACTCAGTTCTTTAAACGCGTAGGCGACATCTTCAGGTTGGGTGTATAACATAGCGTTGTCCATATCGCTGTTATCAACACCATCTTCCTCGCCGCCTGTGCAACCAAGCTCTATCTCAAGAGTCATCCCTATTTTTGCCATCCTAGCGAGGTATTTAGCGCATATCTCAATATTTTCCTCTAAGGATTCCTCTGAAAGGTCTATCATGTGCGAACTAAATAAAGGCTTTCCTGTTAGCGCATAATGCTTCTCACCTTCATCGAGAAGACCATCAATCCATGGCAGTAATTTTTTGGCTGCATGATCGGTATGTAGCATCACTGCCACGTTATATTTTTCAGCAATCTGATGTACGTAGTTTGCTGCTGCAACGGCTCCAATAACGGCTTTTTCATCTGCTGGTAGTGACAATCCTTTACCGCAGAAAAACTGCGCACCACCGTGCGAGAGCTGAATAATTACGGGAGAATTAACACTTTTCGCAGCTTCTAACGTTGCGTTAATTGACTGTGTACCGATAACATTTACCGCAGGAAAGGCATATTCGTTACGCCGTGCATGGGTATATAGTGATGACACCTCTTCACCGAGCGCCACGCCAGGTTTAATGGCAGACCTTAAACTATCCATAATATTTAGCCTTTTATTGCTTCTCGACACGCGTTGGTAACCGCTTGCCAGTTACCTGCATCAACCCATTCTTTCTTAGCTACCCACGTACCACCTACCGCGAAAACATTGGGTAAAGAGAGATAATCAGTCTGGTTGTTTTGATTTACGCCGCCAGTCGGGCAGAAAGAAACTGATTTAAATACCGAAGAGACTGCGCTCAAAAAAGGTGCCCCACCGGAAAGAGACGCAGGGAAAAGCTTTTGTTCTTCAAAACCAGCTTCCAGCGCAAGCAAAATATCCCCCGTATTCGACACACCAGGAAGTACGGGCAAGCCACAAGACGAAAGATCAGCTAACAGCCCTCTTGAAACCGCGGGTGTAACAATGAAATCTGAACCAGCATCAATGGCTTTGTCTAAGATACCCTTATTAATAACCGTTCCAGCCCCCACACACAAAGAAGGAACTTCTTTTTTGATAGCGCTTAGTGCATCAAGCGATGCATCTGTACGAAGCACCACTTCAACCAAATTAAGACCGGCCTCGGCCATCGCTTTGGCAATGTTTACGCCCTCTTCACAAGAATTGGCTTGGATAATGGGCAGCAGAGCCTGTCCCGACATTAATTCAGAAAAACGGGTCATTTAAAAATCTCCATATTATTTTGTCGTGGCAAACGCCCCGAGCTTAGTGTGTAAGTGCAGTGTCTATTGTGTTGTAGCGCTTTTAATCGCGACTTATTTTTTGTTCATTCGTTCTCTTTTGGGAGAATAAAAGAGCATGTCGATAGCTTCTCTATACTATCGGCCGCTATTTTCTAGCTTGTGATCACCTTCTCAGCCGATGGCCTTCTCAACCAAGCCTTTGGGGATGATAGCCCCAGGATGCTGTATTACTATCCCAGCTGCTTTAGCGGCAACTGAAATCGCATCACTGATAGTGCTACCCGAAAGTCTTGCGCCTAAATACACGCCATTAAATGCATCACCTGCTGATGTGGTATCAACAACGTTACTGACGTGAGTGATAGCGTGCTCTAAACATTCGTTGTCGAAACACGAGATAACAGAAGAAGGCCCATCTTTTACGATGATTTCATCGATATCATGCTTTTGGCACAATCTGAGTACTTCTGCAGAGGTGTGAACACCATAGAGAGAAGTTAAGTCCTCAACGCCTGCAAGTGTTACGTCACAAAGTTCAAAGGCTCTGTCGAAATTAATCACTGCCTCAGACTCGTTTTTCCACAACCTAGCGCGGTAGTTAGGGTCAAAAACAATTTGAACCCCTTTTGATTTCAGTGTGTTGAGGAACTGCCAAAACGCTTCTCTATCGCCTGCTTCAATGATTGCTATGGATATTCCTGAAAATACAAATTGGTCTAGGTCATTAAGCGAATCTATTTGTGCTTGTGTGATAAACGACATGATCTGTCTTGCAGCAGACTCACTGCGCCAATAGGTGAAACTACGTTCACCTGTTTCGTCAGTTTCTATTAAGTAAAGCCCTATGGAACGAGTTTCATGCTGAAACACATACGATGTATCAAGCTCATCTTGCTTGAATCGAGTCACCATCTCATTACTCAGCCTATCGCTTCCAACAGCGGTTAACATGGACGCGCTAACATCGTTAAAACAACGTGTTAAGTAAACTGCGGAGTTATAAACATCACCAGCAAATGACTGATTCAGCTTTCCCGGCTCGACTGGGCGCAGTTCAACCATGCACTCACCCATAAAGCAGATTTTTTTCATTATTTGCACTCAATTACGTTATGAGGTCAGCTGTGTGCCCCGCTAAAAAAACGGGGCACTGCTGGCGTTACTTTGACCTTGTTAACGGCTCAACTTTAGGGATAAGGAACCACACAGCAGCCATCGCAATAATGGCTAGCGAAGCACCGATTACAAAAGCAGGGGTGTAATTGCCATCTGCGGTTAAAAAAGGCACCAATGATGTAAGTCCTACGGCACCGAGCTTTGCAGCCATGCCGGAGAACCCTGATAATGTACCCACCGCTTTTCTTCCTAGTAGATCGCTAGGTAGTGTTTGAACGTTACCGATTGCAGTTTGAAATCCAAACAAAATCACGGCCATGATCAGTACTGCAATCACGGGGGCGCCAGGATTTGCCATTGCCAGTAAGGCAGGCAGCATAATGAGACAGCCTAGCGTAATCGTGAGCTTTCTCGTTTTGTTGATGTTCCAACCTGCTTTCAGTCTATTTTGGGCAAGCAGACCACCAAACCAAGCTCCGAACATTGCGCCCACATAAGGCACCCACCCGTATAGGCCGATAGACTGTACGTCCATGCCATACACTTCGTTAAGATAGATAGGGATCCAGAAAACAAATAACCACCAAATAGGATCGATAGCGGCTGACGCAATAATAACGCCCCAGCTCTCTTTATGACCTAATAACTCAGCGGTAGACGGGTTATATTCTTCACACGCATTTCCGTGCTTATCTTTATCTTCTGCGCGCTGGCCGGTAAGAATATACTGCTTTTCTTCTTCCGTAATCCAAGGGTGACTACCCGGCGGCGACTTAACCAAAATCAACCAAGGAACCAGCCATAAAAAACCAATGGCCCCTACAATCACAAACACCATTTGCCAATTAAAGTAGACAGTAAGCATTGCTATAGCGGGAATAGCAATTATGCCGCCGATAGCCGCGCCCGAATTAAAAATGCCCTGTGCTAGTGCACGCTCTTTAGTGGGGAACCACTCGGCATTCCCCTTCGCCGCACCGGGCCAGTTACCCGCTTCGGCAACACCAAGAATAGCGCGGAAAAAGCTAAAGCTGAGTACACCTTGTGCAAAGGCATGTAACACAGTAGCCAATGACCACACACCAATAGACAACACAAAACCTAACCGGGTGCCTACCCAGTCAAACACCTTCCCGAAAATAGCTTGGCCAAAGGCGTATGCGAACACAAACACGATAGAGATATTGGCGTAAATTTGCTTTCGCTCTAGCGCGTTTTTATCTGGGAACAAGTCTTCAACAATATCTGGCCATAAAACGCTAAGCGCCTGACGGTCTATGTAATTTATGATGGTAGCAAGAGCGATAAGTGCTATTACCCACCAGCGTAAGCCGTTTACTTTCATGGCTATTCCCCTACAAAGTCTTCGCGTGCAGGACTAAATGTATCAATTAACACACCGCCTGTTGGGCATATTGCACCGTGCTCCACATGGGGAGGAATTAAACAGCTATCTCCGGCTTTGAGAATTTTCATCTCACCGTCAATGCTGAAATGAAATTCACCAGACTCTACATAGGTCACCTGCGAGTGACGATGTTTATGGGTGTAACCCTCAGCACCTTTATCAAAAAACACTTTAACGGCCATCAGCTCGTGGTTAAATCCAAGCATTTGGCGCTTAAGGCCATTTCCTAAGTCTTCAATAGGTGTTTCATTGCCGAATAAAAAGTGTTCGCTTTGCTTATTCATAATATCTATTCCTAATCGTGTTACAGCTCATAAACGGCAAATCGGCCATCAAGAGAATATGCAGTATTGTTGAAAGTGAAAGAGTTTGAATCATCTGCAGCGGTGCTTCGTTTATCTATCGCAATCAGAAACTTGTGTTCGGCGGCAGTTAATGTAACCAGCACAATCCCAGACTCTTCAGCCATTGAAAGTTCGGTAATTGAGCTTGACGCATTCAGCGTAAACTCTTTGCTGGGATTATAACTCCCGTGAGGCTCAAGCACAGACACAAACTGGTGAGATGACGCATCTTCTACTCTACGAATAAATCCATTTTCGTTTCGAAGGTTAAAATTAGGATCGCCAGCACCAAGCTGAGTGAATAAAAACGTTTCTGGCGTCGTGACTAAACTCACTTGAGAATAAAAATGGCCGTTGTCGTTTAGCCAGGTCACTCTTGATAAAGTATCTTCCACCGTTCCTTTAGCCTTAAGCCAAAGGTGCTGATAGCCATTGTCCTTCCCTAATGCAGGAAGTGAAGATGTGTTTGCCGTCATCGGAAAGTTGGTATCAATTAGATGCCCTTTGTAGTGAAGCGGAAGGTCGAACTGATGTTTGCTTGAAGAGGTCACGTCGAAAATATCTAGCGCAACCGTCTTATCCACGTTAGGAAGGTCAATAAGCGCCAACGTTCTTTCTAACGACACATCGTCATAGGCGGTTCCAATTTCTCCATTGGCTATCGAGCCAAATGTATTCGTTTCAAAGAAATTCAATGTGGGTGCATTGCGATTACCTAAATCAACGTTACCGTCAAAGTGACTTTTCTCGTCGACCACTACCGTATTATGCGCAACGGTTTGTTTAGCATAGCTATTGTTTTCTGGCAGATAACGACCACCAAATTTTGCTTCCACATTTAAGAAACGAGCCGCACCATAATCAGATACGATTTCTTCATCTGCATCATAGAACTGCCATGTAAGTTTATCGAAATGGCCATGGCCTAAACCTTGAGCGGCGGGTTTAAACAATACTGCAGAGTTCCCATTTGTCTCGCTGCGCATGACAACTAACGCACCTTCATCACCATCCTTACCATCGCCAAAGGCCACAGAGCGAAATTTGTATGGTGTAGTTAAGCCGTCGTCTAAGGCCTTTGCTACCTTTACGCCATCGCCAGTTAATACAATTTGGTTTTGCTTGTCGGCAATGTCTAAATAGGCTGTATCGCCTGTTCGCCCATACGCTGCCGCCACACCATAAACAAGTTCGATAGTGTCAATTCCCTTGCTTTTGATAGCATCGTTTATGGGGAAAAATAAACCGTTGTAGCTTAGCTGTATGGTGGTATCAATAGCTTTGAGTAAAACCCCATCACGATAATCGAATACGTTTCTTTCAGGCTGGTTATTCTCAATCGCTTTAGCAAAAGTAACAAACGGCATGAGGGCGTAGCGTTGGTAATAAGGGCCTTCGTTGTAATAGCCCTGAGGTGAGAACAGTGTATCAAGCTGACGCAGGAACCCGCCTTTACCCGACTTTTCTAAGTCGTATAACGCCTTCTCTACCCATTCTGGTTCGTCCATCACATAACCAGCCATACCTACACCAGCTGTAGCCCACGTACCGTGATTATGCACTTTGTTAAATGTAGACGGTTGGCCTTCAGACAGAAATAGTGCAACAGGCTTTAACAGGTTATTTTCGATGGTTGCACGCTCGCCATCACTCAACGCTGTATAAACCAGGTCGTAGGCTTGAATGGTATTCACTAGCCAAACTGCTTCATTTAGGCTCTGCCAAAACAACTTGCCAGGATTTTGCGACTTTACTTTTCGTTTTGGGTGCACATCAAGTGTAGGGTACAGCGCAGCGTAATCGAGCAGTAAACCTTTAACATAGTTGGCATAAGCTTCGTTTTGACTAATTTGATACAGCACGCCTGCATTGTACATTAGCTGATAGTTTTTCTTATGACGCTCGTGGGTGTAACCGCCGCCACCATCTTTTGGCACAGGTACAATATTGGGCTGTGTCATGTAAAAGTCGATGTTTGCCTTCAGTGCATGATAGGCGTGTGAAAAGCGACCTCCTTCCTTCACGGCCGCTCTCATGTCAACCACATCACTTTCAGTAATTACCAAGTTAGGGTGGGCAGCCTGCGACTGAAACGACAGCGATGACGCGGCGAATAACAGCACCACTGTGGCGCATGATATAATTGCTAGCGTTTTCATAGGTTACTCGCCTCCTTTACCTCAACAATATTATTTTTGAGTATTGCAGTGTGTGGTCCTTCGGCATGAAGTTCTTGGATTTGTATTGTCGGTGTCGCCGTAAACGTATTATCGATTACGGAAGTGATAGGCTCACCAACCGTGTGGTCAATAACAAGCGGTGCTGATTGAATAAATTCATTACTCTGTACATCAGTAACTTGAACACCGTGTAAGAACACGCTCGCTCCCTTTTTGTTGCGCTTACCGTTACCCACATTACTTAGCACGTTGTGGGTCATGTGTAGGTGCGGGCCAAATGTACTTTCATCAGTACCGCCTCTATATAATTTAAGTACGCCACCTTTTACATCAGTAAAAGTGTTTTGCTTAAGGGTGACGTATTCAGCGTTGTAAATACCATAGTCCTCAATTTCTTTATCCAAGCGCAGAATATCTCCTGAAACTGATGTAAAGGTATTATTAGAAAGCGTTATCGCGTCAGCAAAGGCACCTTTCCCTGTGGTAAAAAATGAGAAAGAATGGTTAATATCAAGGTCTTTTACTATCGAGTTTTCCAATGAAAAACGATAATTATTGACCATACCCCATTTCTTAGTACGTACCACGCTGTTGCCCGAAGAATCAGGGCTTTGTGCGCCAGAGATAACCAAACCGTCAAGTTTTAAGCTTCCCCCATCACGAATTTCAAATAGCGCAGTACGCTCAAAATACAGGGTCGTTTTGTGCAAGCTTTTGGCTTTTATTGTTATAGCGTCATCAATGTAGAGTACAGACGGTACAACGAATTCTCCCTCAGCGAGCACTAGCACATCACCGCTTTGTGCTGTTGCTATGGCATTCTTCAACGCGTTTGCGGAGGCTTCAACGGCAATAATGTTGCCCGTATCGAAATCATCAGAGACTACCGTTTTGGGGTAGTAGGATGTTCCTACGCTATCTTTACTGGTAACGGGTAATGTTTTAGCAACTCCTTGAGCAGTCCCTTCAGGGTAAAAAAGTCCGTTTGCCGCTCTTTTCAGTGACAGTTTTTGCTTATCAAATCCGCGCGCAATGGGTTTTGCAGTCTCTGTATTAGTTACATTATTACGAAAAGAAATACCGCTGACATCATCGAAAATAGAAAATGGCTGGGTATCATTTTGGTTATAAACCACATTGTCTTTAAAAATAGATGATATAGGCGCGGCACTTCGCTCGGCGTCGCTGCCTGCAGCAAGATGTATATGGTCGACGTTCACAAACGTATTGTTTGTAATCGTTGCGTTTTCTACCTGGTGATAGCGGTTGATGGGAGAGTTGGGAACGCCATTCATAATGGTGAAGCCACTTCCAAAGCGATAGCCCTTAAGGCCTTCTAAGTAGTTATTTCTGATCACCTGATCTTTGTTGATAACGCGGATGCCACCAGTATGCGCAACCTCATTTCCTAGAAACACATTATTTTCCACAATGTTGCCATTGCCATGGCGAAGCGTGAGTGTACCTCTGGCAGATATAAATACGTTACCGCGCAGTGTATTTTTACCCGATTTGACGGAGATAATTTCTACTTCACCGTTAGTTTGTTCGAAAATATTATTTTCTACCAACGTATATGAGTCGGTAAGAGAATAGTGACTCGTTCCAATACGAAGGGTTTCACCACCGTTTGAACCGAAAGTGGGACGATAGCCAAAATAGTTGTGGTCTATTGAATGGTAGTTTTCTTGGCTCGCCTCTGAATTAAGACGCACAGCCACCGTAACGCCTTTGTTGCGCTTTCCTTCTAAGTGGTTGTGATCGAACCGGTTATGCTTACCATAAAGGGCAACCCAATAATCGGATTCTTGCTTGTCTGGATTATTGAAGTTATCAATAACAACGTTAGTTACGCGGGAGTTATTGGCGTAGCGTTCTTTATTCTTACGAAATGCGATAACAGCGCTACTTGGCGTGTAACCATTCTTAAACACTAAGCCAGAAACAACGAGGTGTTCCCCTGCAAGCCTTAGGTTTGACTTGCCTGATAAGACGACGTCACCGTTTGACTCTGCTTTTAAGGTGATTGGCGCTTCACTTGTTCCTTCACCCTCTAGCAATATTTCGAAATCTTGCCAAACACCAGACGTTAAAATGATATTGTCGCCAGGCGCGAGGTTACTTGAAACGGTTTTATATTGTTCTTGAGAGGAAACAACGTAGTCGGCAGCATTAGTAGAAAATGGAAGGAATGTAGCGCTTGTGAATACTACGCTTGCTAAATAGACCGTACTTAATCGCATAACACACTCTTACTTTATCGAGACGGCAAATAAAAACGCTATATTTTTTTACAGAAACGATGTTAGGTTTGAGGATAGTGGAACGTGGCGCTTTACATAAGAACTTCTATTTAAAGCGCCCATCTACCTTGATTCGCTATTACTTTGCTAGCGTTTTGAAGTAGTCGAAAATTTCCGGCACATTTCCGTTGCTAAGCCCTGCGTCTACCGCAGCATTAAGGTTAGCCGATGAACCCTCAGCAATCTTCGATTCCGTACCAAGGTCTTCTACCATTTTCAGGAAGTATCCAAGGTCTTTATTTGCATTGGCAATAGAAAACCCTAAGTCGCTAACATCGTCAACCGCGTAGTTTTTGCAAAACTGCATAAACGGTGAGCTAGACGGGCCTGTAGACATAATGTCGAAAAGCTGTTGCTTATCAACACCCGCCTTTTCCGCAACAGCAAATGCCTGTGACATTGCGCACACTGTGGTCATACCCATAAAATTGTTTATCAGCTTTGTAGTATGGCCAGCGCCCAGAGCACCAAGGTGGAAAACATTTTCGCCTTGCTCTTCAAGTACCGGCTTAACCTTATTAAAGATTTCCATATCGCCAGACGCCATGATATTTAATAGGCCATCTTTTGCATGGGCAGGCGTTCTGCCTAGCGGCGCATCAATCATACCAGCGCCTTTCGCTGCTAAGTCTGCGCCAATTTTGCGTGTTGAAGCAGGAATTGACGTACCAAAATCAATCAATACTGACCCCTCTTTCATACCCGCTAATACACCATCTTCGGCGTATACTACTTTTTCAACAATCTCTGATGTTGTTAAACAAAACATCACGATGTCAGACTGTTCAGCTAATGCTTTGCCTGTAGACGCCGTATTAGCACCGCGAGCTACACAACGCTCAACGGCGTCTTTGTTTAAATCCATTACGGTAACTGAGTAACCTTTCTTTTGAAGATTCTCAACCATATTGCCGCCCATAAGGCCGAGGCCGATAAAACCGATAGTTGGTTTGGACATGTATAACTCCTAAATTCTGATACTCGTATGTGAGTAAAAAGCGTGACAATCTTATTTGTGCACAGCTTTACGTTGTTCTTTATAAGCTACTGTTCGTTGACGTTGTGAACTGCTATCTCGCTTTCACTATCACCCAAACTGCGCATTTAAATTATCTACCCGAAATGCTATTACCTACTAACCAAATTGTCAACCAATTGCTTGTAAAAAATAAAATTGGTAACAAAGTCAAGTGAAAGAGGTTAGGCCAGAACAATAAGCAGGCTAAAGGGAAATATTCAATGCATTATGACCAAGGGAGAATATTCCGCACTTACCTCATCACCTGCTTAGTGTTAAGCATAACGAGTAGACAAATAATTACTTACCGTTAGTTACTTGAACCCCCAACTAACTAGAGGCTCACGTCAACTTAAAATCGGTAATTTGCACCAAGAGTGATACGACGATCTGTCAGTCCTTGGAAACAAAGTAACGCACTTTCGTTTACACAGTATTGTTCTACTTCAGACTCAGTTATGTTTACTGCTTCAAGACCTACATTAAGGTTTTCATTTACCGTGTAGGTAATGCTAGCGTTCAGCTGACCGCGATCACCTTGAACCGCTGGGAATCCCCAAGGGAAGCTCGACGTACTGCCGAAGTCATCCGTTCTAAACGCCTCACGCCATGTGTAACGCATACGTGCTGACAAGTCGTATTTTTCATAGTAAAGCGTGAAGTTATAGGCATTCTCAGAAAGATTGAGCAGCCCTTGAATAGCGCTAACCTCTTCATCGCTGCCTGTAGTTGCAGCAAAAACGTTAGCGGCACGCGAAGTGGCACTATTTTCTGTTTCGCCACCAGAGAACTCCTGGATAGTGTAGTTAGCTAACACACCAAAACCTGATGCCCAACCTAACTCTTTTTCAAAGCTAGAAAGATCGTATTGGACAGCAAACTCGATACCTTTTTGCGTCGTTTCGCCGGTGTCGTTAACCTTGGTTTCTGTACCTACGCACACACCCGTACCTAAATCTGGGCCGAACACGTTAATGTCTGCGATGGGGTTAAAGATACCGCCACCTTCACAAGGGTCTGTTAGGTCTCGGAACCCTGTTACTGCCTCTTCGAATGGGCTCACGATTTGGTCAACAAACAAATCTTTACGTGTCTTATGGAAGATACCGATACTGACTACGCTAGCCTCTGCAAAATACCATTCTGCAGATAAGTCAAATGAAGTCACCTCTTCAGGCTTCAAACCCGGGTTACCAATCGCAACATTTGGATTTGGGCTCGTACTAAACACGACTGATGTAGAAAGGTCGTCATAGTTTGGTCTGCGAATATCTTTACCCGCACCGAATCGAACAACAACATCATCAGCAACGTCAGCTACGATATTTAGTCTTGGTAAGATAAAGTCATAGTCACCAGTGTTAGTAACACGTGATACCACTTCATTACCATTTTCATCTTCAGTGATTGAATTGCCTAAAGACGTTACATCGGTTTGTAAGTAGCGCACACCGAAATTACCGCGGAACATTTCATATTCGAAGTTAGCCTGTGCGTATAACGCATGCGTTTCCTCTTCAATATCGAAGAAGCCAGATGACGATGCAGTTGGTTGGTTTAGTGTTCTACTTGAACCATGCGCTGTCATTGCCGCTTGTAGAGACGCTAAGACAGCATCTGGGTCAGACGCCACTAATTCAGGGTTAATCAGTAGAAAGTCTTTAACAAACAACTGGCGACCGTCTGCATCATTAAAGTTATTAGGGCCGGCAGTAAGGATATCTGAGAACAAGCTACCGCGAGGGCTGTCATCCATTGTGCGTAGGCCTACGCTGGTACCAATATCTTCACGTACGCTTGCAGATTTGTTGTAACGGTAACCAAAATCGACAGACGTAATTAATGAATCGACAAAGTACGATAGGTCTACGCGAAACGCATCTTCTGAGTTTTCGGTAGTATCACGACCAATATTTACATCACGAAGTACAACGTTGTTAGGATCTAGAAGCTGCGCAGATGTCGGTGCATATTCGGCCCCATCAGCGATACCAAAGGTTAGCGAACCGCCCGATAAATCATAGGCAAATGGGACACTATTATCGTTGCCGCCACCCGCATCTAATGGCGCATTAGGGTTGATGAAGTTAAGCGTAGTATTGAAGCTTGGTGTTGTCGTATCGGAAGACGACGATGCTACTTCAGCAAATACGCTCCATTTGTCCCCTTGCCATTCGCCACCTAATCTGAAAATCTTACTGTCGGTGATACGAGAATTAGTATCGCTTGAGAAACGAAGATTAGGATCGTCGTCATCATTGTCTAGGTTTACCGGTACCACGCCACGAAGTGCCGCTTCGATAGAACCTAAATTTCTTCCCCCTAACGAGCCAAAATTAATCGTTTCGTATGCGTCAGGTACTGAAATATCATTAAGTGCACTTACGCCAGACGCTTGCACGCGTGAACTTTCTTGACGACGTTCTTGGTCGTTGATAACCGCATCGAAAAAGAGTCGAGAGTTATCGTTCGGCGCCCACTCAAATGTCCCCACAAAGTTCTTTGTCTCATATTCAAAATTATCATAATCTTGAACGAAAAATTGGATAGGAAGAAAATCAAATGACTGGGCGCTAGCTACGCCGCTATCAGAGGCAATAAGATTATCTCTATCAGCTCGAGGGCGAAACGCCGTTACGTCTTGCTCCGCATAGCTCGCGCTTAATACAACACCGAACTTTCCGTTGTCGTTTTCCCAATTGTCACCAAAGGTACCAGAAAAGCGAGGTTGAAATGTGCTATCCGTTGAAAGGCTACTATTTTCACCTTGAACGCGGACCGCGGCTAATCTTTCGGTTAATTGCAAAGGTCGAATAGTTTTAAGATTAATCGTACCGCCAACAGAACCTTCAATCGTCTTAGCATCGGGAGACTTTGTTACTTCAAGACCTGCAATAATTGCCGCTGACACATCTTCAAAGTTGATACCACTTCTACCCGCACCGGAACCAACAGTTGACACACCATTGATTTCCGTTCTGTTCGCATCTGTACCACGAATTTGAACACCTGTACCTACCCCTGCAGAACGGGTAATTTGTATACCGGTAATGTTCTCTAGCACTTCCGCTAAGTTTTGGTCAGGCAATTTACCAATATCTTCAGCTTCAATAACTTCAACTAAATTGTTTTTGTAACGTTTTTCATTAAGTGCGCTCGCAAGTGAAGCGCGGATACCTGAAACCTCGATGACTTCTACTTCACTTGTTTCTGTTTCTTGCGCGTATGCTGTAGAGGCAATATTGAGTGTTGTAGCTGACAGCACGGCAAGTGTGATCTTGGATAATTTGTGTCCCATTTGTGTTTCCTTTAAGGATTTAGAGATGGCGCATCGCACGCATCTGAACCACTTTATTAATCTTCAAACTATTACGCCCTGCCAAATTACAACTTACAATAAATTTACAAGACGGTTACAAAGTAATCCAAATAACCCAAATGGTCAACCAATCTGGTAAGCTAATTTGCTAAATTACGACTAAGGTGGCATAACCAAATTAACAAAAAAAATATGAAAATATAAAAAATTAAAATAAAAGTGATAAAAATCATAACCTTAAATAATTTACCAATGATGCAAAAGAAAACTCAAAATTCTAGGCTTTTTAAATAACGATAAGCATGGAGGTTAACTAAAATTGGTAATAGATTATGTGTTGACCGAAAGCAGTACCTACGGAGGAGCGTTGGACAACCAAGCTAGAAAAATCAAGTAACGCTTCATTTGATTGTCGTCACCCACTTTTACTTATGATCATTCTGTGCATCTGGCGACGACAGCAATTCTCTGTTAGGTTAGCGTTATTGTTGTAAATTTGCACACAGGCCATGATTAAAGAGGGTAACCACACACACGAACAAGCTGGCTTCTTTTCCGGTACGGGTGAGCTAGGTGGTCGTCATCATCAATTTACAGAGATATGTACCGCTCTTTATGAAAGAGAGCTGATTGGTTTGGCACATGCAGGCTCTTCGAATAATACAGTTTTGAAACGTCGGCTATCCGGCTTACCGCATCATGTAAGAAGCGTTGCAAGATACCTTGTTGCCAACCCGACTCCTTTGTCGATAGACACCCACAACGGGAGTTGGTACTACAAACAGGCAGGCAAATGCCCAGGCATACGAGATGACGAAGAAAAAACGCTAGCATGGTTTTTGAAGCATGCTGACTATGGCGTTGTGGTGCCAATCTTTGTAAAAAGCCTTGAAGGTATGCATATAGAGTTAGACTCGATAGACAAAGTCGATGTAGAGAATCATCGCATACATGTTAACCGTCACGGATGGTTTTTATATAGTGGCGTTCAATATACTGAAAACACAGTAACACCTAACGAAAAAAAGCTGTGTAAACCGACAAAAGCAGTCATGACCGCAGCGTGCTGTGGTCACTCGTGGAATTACAAGAGTAAAACCTCTCCCCGTTCGCTATCGTTAAGAGAAATGCGCTTATCGACGCATATCAACTGGAAAACCTTCAAATAATGGTGAGAAGGCGAATAAATTTTCATATTTAACGAATATTTAAGCAGACCAAGTGTTAATGCCGGTTTTTATAAAATAGGACATTTATCCTAACCAGAAAAACAAATCGGCGTCATTTACCCGTATTAAAGATTATTACCGAATTAAACAAGACAAAGTAGGATAAGCATCCTAATAATACCCCGTCACCACATTATAATTAAAAAGAATACCGTTTATGCGAATCAAGGGTTGACCTTAACGCGCTTCATCGTTACATTGTCGCTATAAATTTTGGTCAGCAAAGATATTTCGGCATGTTAATAAACCGCTTATTTCTAATTCTACTCCTGATGGCAGCCAGACTGCACGGGTAGATTGCGACCAGCGATTAATTACACTAAAACCCGTGCCTAGCACGGGTTTTTTTTTTACTTTTCAATCGAGAGAACGTCATGACAAATCAAGTGAAAATCTTTGATACTACATTGCGAGATGGTGAGCAGGCTCTACCTGCTAGCCTGAGTGCCAAAGAGAAGCTTCAGATTGCACTGGCGTTAGAGCGCCTAGGTGTCGACATAATCGAAGCGGGATTCCCCGTATCATCACCAGGTGACTTTCGCTCGGTCCAGATGATTGCAAAAGAAGTAAAAAACTCGATTATCTGTGGTTTATCTCGTGCCTTACCCGGCGATATCGACGCGTGCGGCCAAGCCCTTGGGGTAGCAGAACAGTTTCGTATTCACACCTTCATTGCTACATCAGAAATCCATGTCGGCGCGAAGTTAAGAAAGTCACAAGATGAAATTGTTGAAATGGCGGTAGCAGCAGTTAAGCATGCGCGGAAATATACTGATGACGTTGAGTTTTCCTGTGAAGATGCAGGTCGCACACATATCGATTACTTGTGCCGAATGGTTGAAGCTGCAATTAGTGCTGGAGCGACAACGGTAAATATTCCCGATACCGTAGGTTACACCACACCAACCGAATTCGGTGGCATTATTCAGCAGCTTTTCAACCGTGTTCCGAATATCGATAAAGCAACAATCTCCGTACATTGTCATAACGACCTGGGCTTGGCGGTAGCGAATTCACTCGCTGCGGTAGAACAAGGTGCAAGACAGGTAGAATGTACCGTTAATGGTATTGGTGAGCGTGCAGGGAACGCCTCCCTTGAAGAAATAGCCATGATCCTTCAAACCAGAAAGGGCTTATTGGGGATTGATACCAATATTAACGCAACGGAAATATCTCGTACGTCAAAACTGGTAAGCCAACTTTGTAACATGCCCGTGCAATCGAATAAGGCAATTGTAGGCGCAAATGCGTTTAGTCACTCTTCCGGCATTCACCAAGACGGCGTATTAAAAGCACAGAATACCTACGAAATTATGACGCCCGAAAGCGTGGGTATTAACAAGAACAACCTGAACCTCACTTCTCGTTCAGGCAGGCACGTAATAAAGCACCGTTTAACAGAGCTTGGCTATAAACCCGAAGATTTCGATTTAGAAGCCGTTTATGAGGCGTTTTTAAAGCTTGCCGATAAAAAAGGGCAAGTGTATGACTACGACTTAGAAGCACTTTTGTTTTTCGATAAGCAAAAACACGACCAAGCCCATTTCCAGCTTCTGTATCTTCAAGCTAATTCGGGAAGAGAAATTATTCCTAGCGCCACCGTGAAGATGAAAGTTGGCGAAGAAGAAATTACCCAATCAAGTACCGGTAATGGCCCGGTTGATGCCGCGTATAAAGCCATTATGTCTATATTAGGGCATGAAGATTTAGAAGTGGTCGATTTCAAATTAGATTCAAAAGGCGAAGGCGCTGATGCCCTCGCACAGGTAAGTGTTATCGCTACCTATAAAGGCCGTCGTTTTCACGGTATAGGCCTTGCAACTGACATCGTTGAGGCTGGCGTAAAAGCCTTAATTTTCGTACTTAATAATACTTATTTGGCTGACCGTATCGATCAACAAAAGAGCCAACAAGAACGCGTTTCAGGAGTGTAGATGAGCCAGTATTCAATTGCCGTATTAGCCGGGGACGGCATCGGCCCAGAAGTTATGCAAGAAGCCAATAAGGTGTTAGACGCGGTTGAGAAAAAATTCAATGTGTCGCTTAACAGAATAGCGTACCCCGTTGGCGGCTATGCCATCGACACAGAGGGCGAAGCGCTTCCGTCTGAGACATTGCTGGGTTGCGAAAAAGCAGATGCCATTTTGTTTGGAAGTATTGGCGGACCAAAATGGGACACACTTCCTCTTGAGTTAAGGCCAGAGCGAGCGGCGTTATTAACACTTCGTAGCCATTTCGATTTATTTAGTAATCTCCGCCCTGCCCGCATCTATCCAGGTTTAGCATCACTTTCGCCTTTGCGTGAAGACATTGCCAAATCAGGGGTAGATGTCCTTGTGGTTCGCGAACTTACTAGTGGTATTTATTTTGGCCAACCCAAAGGAAGAGAGGGGGAAGGCGAAGAAGAGTACGCTTTCGACACCATGCGTTATAGCAAACGTGAAATTAGACGTATTGCTATTGCCGCGTTTGAAGCTGCCAAGAAACGTCGTGGTAAAGTTACCTCGGTAGATAAAGCTAACGTATTGGTTACTAGCAGGCTTTGGCGTGAAGTGACAGAAGACGTCGCAAAAGACTACCCCGAGGTAGAGCTAGAGCATATCTATATCGACAATGCGACAATGCAAATCATGAAGAACCCAGCGCAATTTGATGTGATGCTGTGCTCTAATTTATTTGGCGATATTGTTTCTGATGAATGCGCCATGATGACTGGCTCGATGGGATTACTGCCGTCTGCCAGCATGAACGAAGACGGGTTTGGTCTATATGAACCTGCAGGTGGTTCTGCCCCTGACATTGCTGGAATGGGGATTGCTAATCCTATCGCACAAGTGTTGTCAGCGGCAATGATGTTGCGTTTCAGTATGAATTTGAATGACGCGGCAGACGCCATTGAAAAAGCCGTCGTTGCAACGTTAGAAGCCGGCGTATTAACCAGTGAGCTGTTGCCGTCGGATAAACGCGACAATGCGGCAACGACAGCCCAAGTTGGCGATGAAATTGTAAAACATTTAATGGCTCAGGAGTGATCATGACCATGGCCAAAACCCTATATGAGAAAGTATGGCAAGCACACATTGTCGACCAATTAGGCGATGACAGCTTAATTTATATCGATAGGCACCTCATTCACGAGGTAACCTCTCCACAAGCATTCGCGGGACTGAATGAAAAAGGACGAAAAGTGCGTCGCCCTGACAAAACGGTTGGCACGATGGATCACAGCATTTCAACCCGCTCGTTAGCTATTGATGCATGTGGTCCAGAAAACGCCTTGCAGCTTAATACATTGGCGAAAAACTGCGAAGAGCACGGCATTCAGCTTTACCCTGTAGGCCACCAAAAGCAAGGCATTGTGCACGTAATGGGCCCAGAGCTTGGTTTAATTCAACCCGGTATGACCGTAGTATGCGGAGACTCGCATACCGCGACTCATGGCGCGTTTGGTGCCCTCGCGTTTGGCATAGGCACGTCACAAGTTGAACATGTGCTTGCAACACAAACACTGAAACAAACGCGCGCAAAAAGTATGCTTATTAATGTAAATGGCACACTACCTGTTGGTATTACGGCAAAAGATATTATTTTAGCCATTATCGGCAAAATTGGTCATGCTGGTGCCACCGGCTATGTCATCGAATATGCGGGTCAAGCCATTCGTGATTTAACCATGGAAGAACGCATGACGGTATGTAATATGAGTATCGAAGCGGGTGCAAAAGCCGGGCTAATTGCACCGGATGACACTACTTTTTCCTATATAAAAGATCGCGAATACGCGCCAACGGGCGCTGATTGGGATGCCGCACTGGCCTACTGGAAAACCTTATACACAGACACTGACGCACAATTTGATACTGTCGTAGAATTGCAGGCTAAAGACATTGCTCCTCAGGTAACATGGGGTACAAACCCTGGGCAAGTTATTGGCGTCAATGATGCGGTTCCTGGACCTGAGGACTTTAGCGACGCTATCGAAAAAGAAAGTGCGAAGAAAGCGTTATCCTATATGGGCTTGGCACCGGGTGAAAAACTGTCTGATATTGCCGTAAATCATGTATTTATCGGTTCATGTACTAATGGTCGTATTGAAGACCTACGCGCTGCAGCTCACATCGCTAAGCAAGGCAAAGTGCCAAGCGCCGTCACCGCAATTGTAGTGCCGGGCTCGGGTAACGTTAAGCGCCAAGCAGAGTCAGAAGGGTTGGATAAAATATTCTTAGAAGCAGGCTTTGAATGGCGCCTGCCTGGCTGCTCAATGTGTTTAGGCATGAACGACGACAAGCTTATCGCTGGTGACCGATGTGCATCAACCAGCAACCGAAATTTTGAGGGGCGTCAGGGTCGTGGGGCACGTACTCACCTTGTTAGCCCAGCAATGGCAGCGGCGGCGGCAATCACCGGTCGTTTTGCCGACGTACGAGATTTTCAGGAGTAGCTCATGACGGATACATCACAAGGCTTTACTACGCACAGCGGTATTGCGGCGCCTCTTGACCAGGCTAACGTTGATACCGACCAAATTATACCTAAGCAATTCCTTACCGGCGTGACGCGTTCAGGCTATGGCAAGCATTTGCTTCACGACTGGCGTTATTTAGATTTAGAAGAAAAAGTACCAAACCCAGACTTTGCATTGAATAAGCCTGAGCATAAAGGTGCCAGTATTTTGCTTGCGAGAGAAAACTTTGGCTGTGGTTCGAGTAGAGAGCATGCCCCTTGGGCGTTAGCCGATTTTGGATTCAAAACGATTATCGCAACAAGCTTTGCCGATATTTTTTATGGCAATTGTATTAATAATCAACTGGTACCTGTTGCGCTTAGCAGCCAACAGATGGACGCGCTATTTGAAGCCGTAAAGCACAACCCCGCAGTAGAGATTACCGTAAACTTAGAAGCCCAAAACGTGTCATGTGGCCCGTTAGTTTTCGAATTCGATATTGCTGCGCATCATAAAAACAATCTTATTAAAGGGTTAGATGCAATTGGTCAAACGCTAGAGTTGGCCGACGCTATTGAGGCATTCGAAGCCAAACACGCTTCATGGCAATAGGCGCTAAGCGTAAATAAAACGGAGCTGTTGGCTCCGTTTTTTATTTTTATCAATACCACTTTTGACACAAATAAATCCCTGACTCACGTATTGAATTATCGTAATATTCAAAATTATTACATTTAATGTAATAAGGAATATGAATGAAGACGTTTTGTCGCACTATACTTCATCTGTAAAGCAAACTAATTGTTCTAATCACGACTCGTCAGGAGATGTAATGCTAAAACCGGTATCTATAGATGCATTGAAGCCAGGGATGTACGTCAACAAGGTGCTAGAGCAAACTGGCCAGCTTCGTATGCGCTCAAAAGGTGTAGTGAAAACAGCCGGCGTGATTGAGAGTCTAAAGCAAAAGGGTATTACCTTAGTTGAGGTTGATGCCTCTAAGTCTTCTGTTTCAATCGACGTCCCGGACGCGCTAGCGCCTCCCCCCTCCCCGATTCCCGAAGTGGTGAAAGAAAGTAAGCCTGTCACGAGGGAGTCCATCAATGAGGCCAATGACCTCTATCAAGATGCGAAGAATATTCAAAGCGGCTTTCTAAAATCGTTGAAACGTGGCGCGATTAAAGATCTTTCACCTGTAGAAGAGCTTTCTCACAGCATCATTGAAAGCGTTTTTGATAATAAAGATGCGCTGTCGTGTTTGACTATGATTAAAGACACTGACAGCTACTTACTGGAGCACTCGATTAACTGTAGCATTTTGATGGGCATGTTCACGCAGTTTATCGGATACGATAGGGATGCGACTGAGCAAGCCAGTCTTGGGGCACTTTTAATGGATATCGGTATGTCTTCACTACCCGACGACATTCGCAGTAATACCAGCGAGTTTAGTGATGCAGACTGGGAAATCATGAAAACGCACGTAGAAATTGGACGTGACATTGTCGAGCAATACGGCGACATTTCTGACTTAGCATTACAAATTATTGAACAGCATCATGAACGCGTAGATGGTTCAGGGTATCCAAAAGGGTTAGAGGGTGATGAGATATCTGAATTTGCGCGCATTGCAGCAATCATCGATACCTTTGACGCACTGACTTCTAATAGGCCGCATCAAGACAGTATTACGCCAACACAAGCGTTAAAACGCCTCTCTGATGCTAAAAACCTCGATCAGGACTTAGTCAGACAGTTTATTCAATGCGTCGGCATTCACCCTGTAGGCTCGCTAGTTAGGTTGAAAAGCGGCAAACTGGGCATTGTCAGCCAACAAAACAAGTCGGATGCGGTAAGCCCAATAATAATGACATTCTACAGTGTCAAATCTAATCATTTTAATGAAGTAAAACGCATCGATTTATCAAAAATAGATGATGAAATTGTATCCGGTGTAAGACCCGATGAGTTTAACCTAAACCTTCCAAAATTCTTTCAAGAAGTGTTTGTTCATCAAGTGCCAAATTAATGCTGCATAGCGCGCTGGCCTACCAATCGGTCAGCGCTGCCATGCTAAATATTTCATCTTCAAACGCCAATACAACGCGCTGCGCTTCAATATTTACAATTTGAACACGGTCCTCAATCCAGTCACCTTCACCAATCTGACGTCCATTCACCCTCACCCACCGGTCTGACGGTCGCGAAGCATACATGTGAGCGCTAAAATTCATTGTGGGGAGCCTAGAAAGAAGTCGAACCGGCAATTGGTCGACACGAATAAGGCTATCTCTAACGGTAACCGTTGTTTCTTCTTGTGGCGGTTCACTGTCTTCAGCTTTCTGATCAAGCGCTCTTACTGCGGCGTTGAAACGTGCCATCAATTCAGGTGAAACAGACACGTCACTGTCACTACTTTCATTCAGAACACGCCCCTCATATTCTGTCGTGTCGGTGTTAAGCACGGTAGGTTCCCGGTCATTACTTACACTGAGTCGATTTTCACCTTGTGCACTGGCGGGCGTCGACCCTAGTTCTACATTCTCTCTTGGCGCTATGGGTTTTGCGGTTTCGGCAATGTCATTGCTCTGTTCATCGCGTTGTTGGTTGCGCTCGACTAGACCACTGTTAGCACTTTGCTGATCGTTGCTGTTTGACGACCTAACTGGCGAGGTATCAGACGATGCTGCCGGTGTACTCTGATTGGAGGTAGTCAATGATTGACTATTGGCGGCAGACGCAGTTATCAAAGGCCACCACGCTGTGCGTGTTGCAGCACTGAAGCCTATCGCCCCTCCCCCTAGTAGCACTAGCGCATATAATGCTACGTCCTTCACTATTGCTTTCCAAGCAGAGGGCAAACCTTGAACAGAGGGTAAAAACAGGCTGCGATTAAATTGATCAGACAGCGACTTATCAAATTTTGCCGACGTATCGTGCTCGCCACGAATCAATGCTTGTGTCTGCGTTCGGTGTTGCATTACAGGTTCGATTTCAACGGTTTGCTCGGCATCAATCTCAACCTCTTGCACACCCATTTCAGCCAAGCCTTGCACCATTGCTTCACTGGTTACCAAACCCGACTTTCTAATTTTGACCGGCCCATTTTGTTGCGTTATTTGCACAATAACCATGCCGGGCGTAACGTGTTGTATAGGCAGCAAACTAGACATATAAACTCCCTAATCCATAGCCGCATACCATTGCAAATAGAAATGCAGACGCTAGATACCACTTGCGTTGACTATGTACACGTTGACTAACAACATCCTCACCTAAAATCTGCTCAGCGGCGGCGAGAAAAATCGGCTTTTTAACCACGGCATGTTGTTTCGTAAAAGATAAGGTTAGTGCTCTGTCGCATAACAAATTAATTACGCGTGGAATACCGCCTGTGATTTGATGAACAGCCCGCAATGTGGGCTTAGCAAAGATGCTGATGTCACCATGAGCAACACTTAATCGATGGGCGATATACGCCCCAACTTCAGGCGCCGTTAACGGTAACAAGTGGTAACGGGCGGTAATACGTTGTGCTAACTGTCGCAGTTCATTTCGTTTTAATAGCTGTTGAAGCTCAGGCTGACCAATTAGCACCACTTTAAGCAACTTTTCACGGTTAGTTTCAAGGTTGGTTAACAGTCTTAATTGTTCTAACACCTCTGGCAATAGGTGTTGTGCTTCATCAACCATTAAAACCGTATTCATGCCTGCCTGATGATTTTTCGCAAGTTTGGATAAGATCAAGTCGGTAAAATACTTTAAGCTTGCTTTATTGCCGTCGTACGGCAACCCCAGTTCATCGCATACTGTCGCGAGAAGCTCTAGCGCAGACAGCGTAGGGTTGAGGATCATCGCCACTTGGGTGTTATCGGGTAGTTGTTGCAATAGCTTCCGCGACACGGTTGTTTTACCCGTGCCGACTTCACCGGTTAGCATGACGAAACCACCGCTTTCTGTCAGACCAAACGTTAGGTGAGCTAATGCCTCTTTATGACGTGGGCTCATATAGAGATAATCAGGGTTTGGCGCAATAGAAAACGGGTTATCGCTCAAACCAAAGTAATTCAAATACATGGTAACTGCTGTAATAAACTGAAAACGCGATCAAAACTACCAGAGCCGTGCGAGAAGTCAAAGTGTGCGTATGTAAACTTCTTCTGTAATAATAGCGTCTTTGAAAATCCAACATGGTCACAAGTCGATATGCAAGTTTATCTGGTGGGCGGCGCAGTGCGCGACGCACTGTTAAATAGAAAAGTTATAGAACGCGATTATGTGGTTGTTGGCGCAACACCCGAGCAAATGATTGCAAAAGGGTTTACACAGGTTGGCAAAGACTTTCCGGTATTCTTGCACCCTAAAACGAACGAAGAGTATGCGCTTGCCAGAACAGAAAGAAAATCAGGCAAGGGGTATACGGGCTTCGTCTGCGATGCGTCATCTGACGTGACATTAGAAGAAGATTTAACACGACGCGACCTTACCGTTAACGCAATGGCGCAGGACAGTGATGGGAAAATTATTGACCCCTACAACGGCAAACAAGATTTAAACAATAAATGTTTACGTCATGTATCCGATGCCTTTAGTGAAGACCCTTTACGTGTATTTCGCGTCGCACGCTTTGCGGCGCGCTATGCTTACCTTGGTTTCACAATTGCAGATGAAACGCTTGCGCTTATGTCAACGATGGCTGCAAGCGGTGAATTACAAGCATTAAGTGCTGAAAGAGTATGGCAAGAAACTAGGCGAAGCTTAGTAGAGCGTTCTCCAGACGTGTACTTCGCTACACTTGAGGCAACCGGCGGCCTTAATGATTGGTTTAGCGAACTTCTTCCCGTTATCAATGAAAGTATCGAGATGCTTCGTAGCGCTACAAAGAAAGACACTCCGCCTTTGAGTGGAATGCCATTGCTTTTGGCCCGCTTTACATCCTTGTGTATTCACTTAAACGAGGAGCAAGCATCAGCATTGTGTAAGCGCCTTAAAACGCAGAATCAAGTCAGTGAAATTGTAACACTTGCATGTAAATTCAAGGGTATATTACTGAGTAAAGACGACAATCGAGCCAACAGTGCATCTCGTGTGCTAACAGCTGACAACCTTATGATACTCTTCAACGGAACCGATGCATGGCGACGCCCAGAGCGCTTCGAAACATTGCTGAACGCGATACGCCATTGTGCTGAATTTGAGGCCGTGATGTGGGACAAGAGACAGTCTGTGATCATTGACGCATTGCTTGCTGCAAAGAGAGTTGATGTTAAAGATATTATTGCAAAAGGCATAAAAGGCTCAGCCATAAAAGACGCATTAAACCGAGAAAAATTGATCGCTATTGAGCATGTTATGGCACAGACGATAACCTCCTCGTAACGTACATCCCATTTACCCTGCATGGCTAATTCGCACTCGCTGTCGCATATTGCACTACGTGTCTTATGATAAACGCCCCTCCTTTTTTTTGATTTCTAGCCAAGCTTGACCTACAACTAAAGTATAATACTTTGGAATGAGAAAGTGCATGCGATCTGCGGATATTGAACATCGAATTGCTTGTAAGCATATAGATATGGACAGTCAGTCATTTTATCTGACCATTCTGCTCGAACTCGATAAATTGATGGAAGACGTCATAGGAAGTGAAGAGTCAAAAGCGTTTATTGGCATGGTTGCGGATCGCGTCGGCGGTATTTTTTACGACAAGTACAAATCCGCATTAGACGATGAAGTCATGACCCCCGATGTTATTGCGCATGTACTTGTCGATTTAAAGCGAAGAATTGGCGGCCGGTTCTCCATTTCAGACATTTCAACTGACACTATCATTTTACAGAACAGTCGTTGTCCGTTTGGCAGCAATGTGGCGGGCAAGAAAGCGCTTTGCTCTATGACCGCAAATGTTTTTGGAAAAATAACCTCTAACGAGACAGGCTATGCAGCTATTGAATTGGACAAAACTATCGCAAATGGTGATGGGCATTGCCGCGTGATAGTACACCTTAGTCCTGTCGAAACAAATAGAGAGCTGATGTATGAATATTTTTCCGTTTGAACGCTCTATCGAAGAGACACTGAGTATTCGTTCAGTGATCGAAAACATTACGGAAGCAGCAGTGATTACGACACTCGACGGGGATATTGTAAACTTCAACTCTCGGTTTAGTAATAATGTGCCCGGCGTACTCCATACACAAAAAATCGAAGACATTTTCGAAGTTAAGTCTATTGACTGCTCTATTAAAGAAATAGGGGAGCGGGTGTGCCAAAGATCAGGCTTATTTCCCGTTAAACTAGCCATCTACAATGAAGGGCAGCAAACAAACGAGACGTCGCCAGCTTACGTGTCGATGCTAAAATCGAGAAGAACCAAACGCCCTGCTGCTCTCATTTATCAACTCGACGAACAGCTGCTTCGTTTTACGCAACGACTAACCCAAATTAATAAAGCAAAAAAACAGCACGTTCAGCTTGCTAGGCGCTCTAAAGTAGAGGCGACGACTGATGCCTTAACGCAGTTAAAAAACCGCCGTTTCATGCAGTCTTTTGCAGAGTTACATTGGTATTCGTGTTTGCGCGGCGTTGATGATGCAGTTTTGGTTATTTTCGATATCGATCACTTTAAAAAAATCAACGACACCTACGGGCATGAGGTGGGAGATGATGTGATTAAAGCGTTCGCTAAGTGCTTAAAAGAAGAGGCCCGCGCTGCGGACGTCGTGGGACGCTGGGGCGGCGAAGAATTTATTGTCATTTTGACGAAATGTACCCCTCAGGAAGCGCGCATCTATCTTCACCGTGCGATGAATACAATACGTTTGCTAACCGTACCAAGCGGTGTCCATGCTATAAATATAACGGCAAGCGCTGGGTACTGCGCATTTTCGCAAGTCAATCAACTTGAGCATGTTTTTCAAAAAGCGGATGACGCGCTTTACGAAGCAAAAAGCAGAGGGCGAGATACGTTCATAAGGGCGTAAGCCTTCGCCATTGTAAACATCTAGTCACGAGTTTGTTTTTTGTATAACGAGCAAAGTTCAGAGATGCGTGCATCTTGACGGCCGGTTACGTGGATCCCGATGCTTCTAATGCCTTTTTGTATTGCTTAAGTTTTGCAATCGCCGGTTTGGCTGCTTTACGCATTCTGTTAAGAACGCCAAGGTGCCTCAATTCATAAAACTTTACGCCGGCAACCATGCGCATAAACCCATCTAGCCGATGATTGTGCAGCCACTTTTTAAGCCCGGGCTCTTTTGACCAAAAATATTGATTCATCATATTTTGATACGTTAAATCAACCCATTCGTAATCGTGATTGGGTAACCTCACCACGGTGCATAACCTATTTTTTTTGTCTTCATCTGAATATGTTAAGTCGATGTGAGCAATAAAGGCTGCACTAAACGTGGGCTGATACGCTCTTACGGTTTGTAATGTAACGCGATTCTCAGCAAACACGGGAACACGCGCTAAGTTTGTTATTGCGCTGGCAGTGCAATCGACGAGGAGTTGGTTCTTAGGTAATGGTCGGCTTCCATGCTCGAAGGTTATTTCCCCTTCAGTTAACGATACTACTCGCCCTAAGCGCACAACCTGCCGAATGCGCCGAATTTCATTTAGTTCTTGTTTACTGATAGTCGCACCATGAAACATGGACGGCATTACGTTAGGGTCTAACCGCAAAAACACGCCTGACTGTTCTAAGCGTAAGAACATATCTTCTAACGACGTCGATTGTGCAATACACTCCAGTTGCGCCGCTTGTGCTCCAATGGTATCAAAGAAAAATGCTTTGCTAGGTTGGGTGTTTTTACGATCGATAAACCAAGCATCTCGTGGCATTATCCACATTATTGCGTCAGCAGAAACACCGTGTTGTAATAACCATAAACAGGTATCAATTGCGGTTTTACCGCCACCAATAACCGTTACGCCCTCAATGGGAGCGGAAAGTAACGGTAACTGATTAGGCGGGATAACCTGAAGATTATCATTAATGGCAAAAGCAGGCGTATGGGTCGCGGGTACGCTAGTTTTATAATACGTAGCATCAACTAACGTATCGAAGCTAACAGTAATAACCTCTGAAGTTAAAAGTGAACGAATCTGACCATTGCCTAAATATTCACTCATTGGAAAATAGTGTACCTGACCTGAAGGCAGGAACACTTCTCGCATAAGCTGGTCGTAATAGGCACTCACCTCAGCACCAGAGGCTAGTTCATGTAACCCAGCATTTAGACCTGTACTATCAATAACGCCACGGCTTAATTCTTTTGAACCCACGCCATAAAACGAAGAAGGTTGATGCAAGGTCACAAACGAATAAGCATGATTCCAGTGTCCGCCTGGTTTATGTTCTTTGTCCACAACGATAATGGTACGAGAGGACTCGTTGACAATCGTATCAGCAAACGCCATTCCACTGGCACCTGCACCTACGATAAGATAGTCTGTATGCAATGCTTCTGACATGTTAATTTTTCGTTAAATAGGGCAAAGTGCCACTATTGTCAGAATACGCCACAATGGTCAAGCTTTCAGGGAGAATCAATAAACGGTGTCTACGCTTAAATATTTATCGTCGTATCAACCGGCGTTGCAGGCGCAAATTCAAGTATTACTCGATGAAGGCCGTTTGACTGATTACTTGTTGACGAAATACCCCACAGCAGGAGAAATCAATACCGACAAACAATTGCGAGACTATGTCCTTGCTATTAAAAATACGTTTCTAAAGAAATCTGCCCCGTTGAGCAAAATTGCCTTCGACCCCAAAATACACGTGGTTAATCACGCGCTTGGTTTACATACCTATGTCTCGCGTATTCAAGGGGGAAAACTTAAAGCCAAAAATGAATTACGCGTCAGCACCCTATTTAAAAATGTTCCAGATGCATTTCTGCGCATGATCGTTGTACACGAGTTGGCGCACTTAAAAGAAAAAGATCATAACAAAAGCTTCTATCAGCTTTGTACTCATATGCTACCTGAATACCACCAACTTGAATTTGATATGAGGGTGTATTTGACTCACGTCGAGTCTGTTGGGAAGATTTATTAGCGCCCTATGTTGCTTTATTTTCCTTTGCACCGCTGAATGCCCGTAGCCCGATGTAAATAAAGACACCCATCTCAAAATGTTGGCGATGGGCGCAATATGGTTTAGGGTAGAGAAAATAAGTTTGAGCCCATCTTTATGAAACGTATACCATTTCCTTTTTATTTATTCGCAGCCATCGCCAGTTTATGTTTCGCTTCTACTGCAGCGGCTTCACTTGTAAACGACAACCCATGGCCTGAAATTCGTAAAAAGCGCATAGAAACGCTGCTTCCGAATGCACTTAACGCCTCAGGTGTCGATGCTTGGCTCACCGTGTGCAGAGAAAATAATAACGATCCGCTAGCACAGCATGTTGGATGCGAAAACGCAGGTTCAACGGCAGTGTTTATGTTTTACCTTAAAAACGAAGAGTTTCACTCTTTAGCATTTTCGCCCTCTAGCGAGTCAACCGCCCTTGCAGATTTAAACGTATTACAAAACGTTATTGCCGTGCCCCGTGGTGAATCGGCCATTGAAAAAGCGGCAGCGTTTATCAAAGAAAATCAATTTTCTACAATTGCGATTAATGCCTCAACGAATAATGCGCAAGCAGATGGCATCAGTTACACCCAACGACTTACACTTGAAGCTGCGCTTGGCGCTACCTATGCCAAACGATTAGTCTCATCAGAAGAGGTGGTATACGAATGGCTTTCAATAAAACTTCCTGAAGAAGTAGCGATAATGACAGAAGCTGCAAGGCTCACCGCGCAGTGGGAAGTTGAAGCTTACGGTACGGTCATACCCGGGAAAACCACCGACGCCGATGTGGCGTTGTTTTTAAAAAATAAAATGAAAGAACACGGCGTTGGTGATGCATGGGCCCCAGATCAAAACCCTAATGTTAATTCAGGCCCCGATCGCGGTCATTCTCATTCCACCACTAAGATCATCATGCCAGGTGATGTTATACAAATCGACTTCGGCATAAAGTTGCATGACCGTTGGGTAAGCGATATTCAACGTTTTGCTTATGCATTAAAACCTGGCGAAACCGACGCCCCATCTCATATTAAACATTATTGGGAAAGTGGTAGAGACGGTGGGTTTGCTGCATTTAACGCAATGAAGCCTGGTGTTAAAGGCATTGATGTAGATGCGGCACAAAGTAAACTTATTCAACAAAATGGCAGTGAGCCTGTAATGTGGAGCACGGGCCACCCTGTGGGTTACGTCGCTCATGACACGGGCCCTAACTTGGGCGGTTCACGTGGCGCAACCGTGCGGCCAGCGGCGCAAAAGCCGCTAAAACAAGGCATGGTGTTTGCGTTTGATGGTTTTCATAGCTGGAAGCGTGAAGACGGTACATATAAAACTATCTCGGTTGAAGAAATGGCTGTCATTACTGAAGACGGCGCACGTTATTTAATACCGCCTCAACAAGATTTGATCTTGATCCCCCTAACAACCGCAGCGTCAAACTAAGCGCTAACCACTGCATTGCCACTAAACGCGTTGTTGCCTGTAATGGAACAACATGCGCGTTTAGCAAGCAAATGCGTTAGGTACAATTACAACGTAGTTTTTTTCTAAGTTTTCATCCATCAATGCTACAATACGCTCATTCAATATGAGCGTACTTATACTATGACTTTCGAAGAACTCGAATTAGACGACGAATTATGTCGTGCAGTTGCAGCAATGGGCTTTGAGACCCCAACCAGCGTACAGCAACTCGTTATCCCCCATGCTATGGATGGGCGAGATATTTTAGCATCAGCCCCAACTGGAACGGGTAAAACAGCCGGATTCTTGCTGCCTGCATGCCAGTTTCTTTTAGACTACCCGCGTAAACAGCCAGGTGCGACACGTATCCTCATTCTTACGCCAACGCGAGAACTTGCGCTGCAGGTTTACGAACAAGCAAAGGCAATCACGCAATACACCGACATCGTTTGTGGGGTGATTACCGGTGGGATCAACTACGGTACAGACAAAGAAACGTTAAGCCAAAATCTTGATATTCTTGTTGCGACACCGGGTCGACTTCTAGAGCATATCGAAAAAGAAACGGCAGATTGCCGTGACATCGAATGCCTTATACTTGATGAAGCTGATCGTATGCTTGATATGGGTTTCTCGTCGGTAGTCAATCAGATTGCGACAGAAGCACGTTGGCGCAAACAAAACCTATTATTCTCAGCTACATTAGAGGGCGCAGGAGTAAGGAATTTTGCAAAAGATATCCTTAATAACCCTGAAGTTATTGAAGCGACCCCTTCGCGTAAAGAAAAGAATAAAATTCATCAATGGTATCACCTAGCGGATGACATGAAGCATAAACAGGCGTTGCTTGTTCATATTTTAAAAGAACAAGTCACCAGCGCTGTGGTGTTTTTCAAAACCCGTGATCGCCTTCAAATGATGAAAGACTATTTAGCATCACAAGACATTGCCGTTTGTTGGCTTCAAGGTGAAATGCCTCAAGACAAGCGCAATGCAGCAATGGCGCGCTTTAAAAGTGGCGAAGTGCCTATTCTTTTAGCAACCGATGTTGCCGCTCGTGGTATTGACGTACCTGATGTAAGTCATGTAATCAACTTCGATATGCCGCGAAAAGCCGATATTTACGTTCACCGAATCGGTAGAACGGGTCGTGCAGGCGCTAAGGGAACAGCGATATCGCTAGTAGAAGCTCATGATTTCGCGATGGTATCTAAAGTGTCACGTTACATGGATGAGCCTTTGAAGGCACGTGTTATTGCAGAGCTTAGACCTCAAAATAAGACGCCTAAAATTGGCGCGAAAAAGAAGAAAACAAAATCTAAAGACAAGGTGAAGTCGAAAGCTAAGGCAAAAGTGCGGACTAAGAAACGCAAGTAACGCTTTTCTTTTAAATAAAGAGACTATGAAATGACGTTTCCTCAAAAAATCGTTCTTGCATCGGGTAACCAAGGCAAAGTTAAAGAGTTTACGTCACTCTTTGCTGATTATGGCGTCGATGTTGTCGCTCAAAAAGAACTTGGTGTCGAAGATGTTCCTGAAACTGGCACCACGTTTGTTGAGAATGCCATTATCAAAGCGCGTCATGCAGCGAAAGTCACCGGCCTGCCTGCGATTGCCGATGACTCAGGACTGGTCGTTGATGCATTAGGAGGCGCGCCCGGTATCTATTCTGCGCGCTACGCCGGTGAACACGCCACAGATAGCGATAACATTGATAAACTACTAACGTGTTTGCACGGACAAGAAAACCGCAAGGCACACTTCTTTTGCACACTGGTTTTTATGCGTCATGCAGATGACCCGGTTCCCTTAGTAAGCCAAGGTAAGTGGTTGGGCGAAATACTGTCCGAACGTCAAGGTGATGGAGGCTTTGGCTATGACCCCGTCTTTCATGTACCCAGTCATAAGCTGACCGCAGCAGAACTAGATAAAGCGGAAAAAAACCGTATTAGTCATCGCGGTAAAGCGCTGGCTGTTTTACTTGATGCGATGAGAAATACGTTTGCGTAATCCCCCGCTTAGCCTGTATGTACATATTCCTTGGTGCGTTCAAAAATGTCCGTACTGCGATTTTAATTCACACGGATTAAAGTCTTCGCTGCCAGAAAAAGAATATGTGGCACATTTGCTTGATGATCTCGCTTTGGATGCAAAGCGCGTTGGTAGTCGGCAGGTAGACACCATATTTATTGGTGGTGGTACACCTAGTTTGTTTTCAGCCGACGCCATCCATGCGTTAATAACGGGCATCAAAAAACGCGTTAACCTTTCTGCCCACGCTGAGATAACAATGGAAGCGAACCCAGGTACCGTTGAAAGCGGTAAATTTTCGGGTTTTTATAACGCTGGAATAAACCGGATGTCTGTGGGTATTCAGAGCTTTCAAACAAAGCACTTAGAAGTGCTTGGTCGAATTCATGACAGCAATCAAGCCCGCATGGCGGTGCAACAAGCTCACGCAGCAGGCTTGCCCACATTCAACCTAGACCTTATGCACGGTTTACCTGAGCAAACGGTAGAAAACGCGATGTCCGACCTTAACGAAGGTATCGCGCTCAACCCCTATCACCTTTCTTGGTATCAATTAACGATAGAACCCAATACGCCGTTTTACTCTCGCCCGCCAGACCTACCTGATGACGATATATTGTGGGACATTCAGCAAGATGGTCACCAAAAATTACGCGAAGCCGGTTACGAGCAGTATGAAATTTCTGCTTATGCGAGAGTGGGTCACCAATGTAATCACAATCTCAACTATTGGCGCTTTGGTGATTACTTGGGTATTGGGTGTGGTGCGCATGGCAAAATAACCAATTCTGAAGAAGGGACAATAACTCGCACGGTAAAAGTGAAGCACCCAAGAGGCTATATGGAAATAAGTCGCCCATATCTTGATAGCGAACAGGTCGTTGCCGCAGACGATTTACCTTTTGAGTTTTTCATGAATAGATTCAGATTGGTCGAGCCATGCCCAATAGACGACTTTGAAGCGCTTACCGGGCAACGTTTAACAAAAGAGGTTCTTGCCGCCTTAAACGACGCTCAGCATCAAGGGTTGTTAATCAACACCTCATCGTCATGGCAGGTCACTGACAAAGGCAGACGCTACCTCAATACTTTATTGTCTTGTTTCGTATAACCACGTTGGGCCCTGTGCGCCCGCTATTAATTGTCGTCGTTTGTAGGCGTTGAATCTGACGTAATAATGTTATAACGCTCAAAACTGGGAAGCGTTCTACGCAGGTTTTCCTCTGCAACATCTAGCCGCTTAAGTTTATCGCAGAACCATTGTGCCTTTTTGCGAAGAGTAATAGCTTTGTCACCCATGTCTCGTTCTAATTGCTCGCCTACCGCACCGAGCTGCCGGGTTATTTCAGCTACCTTGTCGCTGTTTACTTCGCCACTATTTGTATTTATGCCGCTTATCGCAGAGAGGATCCCCCCTACTGATGTTGAAATAGCTTCTTCTAATTGCGCTTCAATTTCGCTATCAACGAAGTCATCGACGCTCTCAAGCGATCCCGGGCCAATAAAGTAATGGTTACTGGCATGTCTAAACTTATCTTTTACACGGTTTTGTACCCGTTTCATGGCCGCGTTAAGACGTTCATAACTATCGTGGTCGCTGCCCACTAAACCCAGATAAACATGCTCGATGGTGTCAATAGCGATATCAACCCCTTCAGTGGCGAGCACAATCATCTTGGGAACCACAAAATGTAACCCTTCGGCGTATTCGCTTAGCCATGCACGTTGTTCAAGGTTGAGGGTTTGCCATCTCCCCCCAACGAACAGTTGAGATTGCTCATTAATTTGCACTACCGTTCGTGTTTTATCCATAACGCGAATTTGGTCGCTATTGACCGCTATTCCATAGGCAAAGTCGATATCACAGGTAAATTCAGCATAAGCCTCACCTGCCCGCAGGAAACATGTCAGGAATAGGGTAAACAGTAAGAAATGATTAACGGTATTTTTCATAACTAACATTGTGGCTAGCTTAGAGACAAATAAAAAGACATCATGAGGCTAACGGACGAATAATCAGGGTGAACTATCAGCCGTTCATTGGATGTCTTAATTTTTCATCAACATTAGTAATAAAGAATACGTGGATAATAGAATTACCAAACGCTAGATATAAAAATCTAGCGTTTGGTTTACTTGGAAACACACCCAACACATGTCGTCTAATCGGTGTTTGTTCTCACGAGCCTCACATAAACAAAGCGGTTCTTTTCTTTGATTGAGTGGCTAGAGTTAAAAAATGCAACCACCCAAGCGCGATCAGGATCGCTCATTGAAGGGGTTGAAGTCCAGAAGTCATCCGCGGGGGTAGCGGGAAAAAGCGAACTATTCACTGCAGGGCGAACACAATCTCTTTCAACGATGGAGGCTAATTCTTTAACGTTGGGGAGTCGCCAGCCTAACAGTTCGTCATCATTCGCTTCATGAGCGACTTGTAATGCTTCTTGCCAGGTAAATTTGGTTGGCTCGCCTGCGCATGTTGAACCATTCCATGTCTGCCCTTCAGCACATCGCCGCCAAATGAGATCGGTGGGCGAGTGCAACAGTGTACTTGTGGTTACTGTTTCAAAATCATCGTTAGGCGTTGTTTCTAGTCCATCAGACAAGCAGGTCTGCGCCGCTGTACTTCCGGCAAAAAAATACGCTGACGCAATGAAAAACCATCTCTTAAAAGCAACCTTCATCATCATCTCCCAGCCCTTACTAATCTTACATAACCCGCCGTTGATTTATTAAGGAAATTATCAACGCCCGATTCAAAGTCTAACGCCCATGCATTTTGAGCGTCATCGCTATTCACCCCATCAGCACTTGGCACTGAGGTCCAATACCAAATAGGCGTCGATGATACTGTGCCGGTATTCGGGAAATAATCCTCGTCAATAGCCACACCTGATGTTACGCCAAGATGCATAATAGAGAAAAGCTCTTGATGTGTTGGCATTCTCCAGTCGAAGAAACCGCATAGCCCCTGCCCATTAATAGCCTCAACATAGGCTTGCGTGTTGCAGTTGGTCAGTGAACACGACGTTGTTGTGCCATTGACGTTGCCTTCAAATCCACCATTAACCTCATCGCTATACCATGAGTAGGTTGAATCTTTATCTTGTAAACCACCATCATCGCGTTTTACTTCCCAAATAAGGCCGGTTACGTTATCTCTGACGCAAGAGAATGTTGACGTAGACGCATCTTGCTCGTCCCCATTTTCATTAAGTCGAGTGAAATCGAACCCCGCCTTGCCTCGCCCTGCTTTTTCAACATACCCATTTTGTTCAATTACATCAGCGCCACGCTGACCATCCTGTCCAGGCCATAGGTTTTGCTGTACGCCCTCAGCTACCACTGCCGTGTTAGTTGCTTGCCTAAGCACGCCAGTATCGTTAATTAATGGCGTGGGTAAGGGTTTTACCGAGACCCGAATTGAGTCTTCAACAATATTGCCGTTCGCATCTCGTACGCTTAGTGTGTAGGTAACCGTGGTTTCTTGTGTGACTGAGGGGGCGATGGCAAACGTAGATAACGCATCGTTATCGTCTACTTGCATGACCGTCTCGAGAATAAGCGGGTCGGTATTTGCGGCCACGCCACCGCTTTGTTCCCACAAGTAGGTTAAAGGTAGTGCGCTTGGAATACTTGTATCTGCACTGCCTTCCAATACGATAACCTCACCACCGAATACGGCTTGAGAAAAGCCTGCGTCAGCGGTAGGAAGCGTTTCAGATTGAGACTGCACCACTAACGTAACCGACTCGGCATCTGATGCGCCTTCTGCATCGGTAACAACCAGTTCAAAAGACAAAGACTCAGTTGTATTGATCAACGGCGTTGTCACGGTTAAGGTGGACATAGTCGTGGTTGCCCCACTTATGACATTGGTACCTGCGGTTTGCGTCCAGGTATATGTTGCTATCTCGCTAGCGGTATTAGCAGCATCTGCGTCAGAACTTGCACTGCCATCCAATGTTATTTCTACGCCGCCAGGAAACGTGTTTGCGTCAAGCCCACTCCATGAAGGCACAGAAATACTCGCAACCGGCGCAATATTAACAGGTGAGACCGTAATAACTCGTTCGTCGCTTGCGGTGTTACCCGCGGTATCATTTACCGATAAGGTTAAGGTATACGCAGTATTTTGTGTTACCGCAGGCGCTACAAAACTTGCTGACGCAGTAGAAGTATCACCGTGAGTAATAGACAACGCGGGTGAAGACGACCATGAGTACGTGTATTCGCCGTTTCCTCCGCTGACCTCGGCATTTAACGTTAATGAGGCACCTTCAGTTACGGTCGCATCGGGCCCAGCGTTAATCACGAGCGTTGTGTTAGTGCCGCTACCACCGTCGCTACTTCCACCGCCTCCACCACATGCGGACACCATTACAATCATTGGCGCCAGAAGCAAATACTGGATGGCTTTATGGATGTTCAAAAAAGAAGGAATAAAAAGACGACGAGCAACGGACATAATCTCTCCGGCATGGCTAGATAAAAATAATGATAAGGTAAAAAACTAGGGCAATATCAGCGTATGAAATATGGCTAGCACGAAGAGTAGCCTTAAGAAGCGTACTTGCGCTTAGCGCATTCGCTGTCGGCGCTCTTGTGCTTCAGACTCTTCAACTTGCAATGCTTCTAACTGCTTTTTGCCTACAGCAACATCTGTCATGTCGTAAATCATCATGCTGATATAATCAACCGTCCCTGTTGCCGACGTTAGCGGTGACAGGGTGATGTTTTGGTACATGTATAACTCACTTCCTGTAATCGGCCGATAATTAGGAAACTTGAGTAGATAGGGGCGTTGCTCCCATGTCATAAACGCGCGGGTTTTAAGGTCAAACACCGGCTTTGCTTTCTTTTCAAACCAATCTTGTTTAATTGCTGGAAACAAAGAAAACAAAGATTTATCACGCACATCGCTAGGCAGAAGGCCACTGTGACTTTCCATGAAGCCATTCCAGACTTTTACTTTAAACTGTCTGTCGACCACAACGATACCAACGTCGACGGTTTGAAGCATATCCATCATCCAATGAAATTCGAGTAAATCGTCAAGCTGCTGACTCATTAGAAATCCTCCAATAAGTGGGCAAGCTTCGAATTCATCATTTTCATCGACTCTTCTGTAAACAACAAGATAAGGTCGCACTGAACGTTATAGCCTTCTAGGCCATAACTTAACTCGATGGCGAGCGTGCGTTTCCATTTAATTTTGTTCATGCTGATTATTTCGGTAATTGCCCTGTGTTGACCCAGAACAATAGGATGACCCTGGCTAAAATTGACATCCATTTGATGAGCTAAGCCAGTCAAGCACGTCCCTATGAGGATGCTAGCCGCATCCATCAGTAATTCTAGCTGCAGCTGGTCATCAACCTCACCCTCTACATTCAATATTTTCGCGACATCTTCAAAACTACTATCGCTTAAAATGCACAGTGCCTCACCACTAATACTGGGACCCAAAAAGCCTTGGCACACCGCAGTCACCCGCTCATGTGTTTCTATATCTGAAAGCATCATATGCACTTCAGACACTTCAATCAGGTTTACATTGGGGATAGGGAGGCGAACAAACACGTTCATGATCCTGGCTAAGTGATCTCCAGCCTGCCCCATCGCAATATTGGTAATTTCTTGGTAGCAATCCCTAATATCGGGGTCTAAAGGCGGGAGTTCTGATACTTCCTCTACTTCAGCATGCAGAACATCATGCTTATCTAGCACATCAGCAAGGGCTGTCGGGTCGACAGGTTTTCGAATAAAGTCTAGCGCACCTAACGCAGTAACGCGCTCATGAGCTTCGGGCTGAATATCACCCGATATAACAATAGTTTTGGTCCCAAGCCCTTGGGTTTTAATCGCTTCCAGCGTACCGTAACCGTCAAGTACTGGCATGTTCAGATCCAGTAACAATAAGTCACCTTTTCCTTCTGCCAACGCCGCTAACGCCTCTTGCCCATTTTTGGCAAAGTGAACAGACACTTCCCAATCTTGAGGCAGGCATTTAGCTACTTGTTTACGCGCTACTAAGGAATCGTCACAGACGAGTACAGAAAACATTGAGCGATTCTACCACCTAGCTTGTTGATACCATATGGAACACATTGAATACATTTCAGTATATCGGCAACAAAACCGCAAACTAAAATGATTAAAACGATATATGCGAATATTGTCTCGAATTTACTCTTTAAGGAATAGCACTTTTGGAGGAATTTGCCATTAAACGAACGAAAATACCTAATAATGGAGATTATTTAAGCAAGGATAATTAGCGGCAATATTATAGCGGTAGCAATACCATTGATACATAAAGCAATAGTGGCCATTGCCGCGACGTCTTCACCCATATGAACAGCCTTTGCTGTTCCAATCGCATGCGCAACAGTTCCTAAAGCGATACCTTGGGCTTCTCGACTGGTGACGTTAAACAGCGCAAATATAGTACTCGACAACACCGCGCCTACCACGCCAGATAAAATTACAAATACCGCCGCAAGTGCGGGTATACCACCAATTTGAGCACTGGTCTCCATGGCTAGCGGCGTCGTGATGGACTTCGCTAACATGGTCAATTGCATGGCGTGGGGCGCATCGCTCATCCATAATAGTGTCCATGCCATGACAGGAGTAATGACACCACCAACCGTAATACTGACCGCTAATCGCCAACCGTAATGCATCAACTGCTGCCATTGACGATAAATAGGCAGCGCAAGTGCAACCGTGGCAGGCCCCAACAACCAATGCAGTAACGACGCGGAGGTTTGATACACCACGATAGGAGTATTACTTAAAAAAGCTAGAATGCCGACCACGGAAGCTGTGAAGATAAGGGGGTGCGTAAGCGAGTGACCTCCTGCATAGCGGTGAATAAACAGCCCTCCAAGATAAGACAATACCGTAATGGTTAGCCAAAGTATGCCGCTGAGCGTAGCGCTTGAAAGCAATGCGTCAATCATTGCCTTGCTCTCCTTGACCGTTACTTTTTACCGAACGTAAGTTCTGGTTACGCAAGATTTTACTGGCAGCCCATGCGGTGATGCCCAGACAAAGTGCGGTGATACCTACAACGGCCAACGTTAACGAGAAAAGATGTTCTTGAATGTCCGACCAATAAAGGCTTACACCCAGTACTGCCGGCACAAAAAATAACGTCATGTGTTTTAGTAGTGGCGCTGATGACAATGCAACAGCATGTTCAATGCGAGGCGATATAAATAACAAAACAAGCAACAGCAAAAGACCTATTAAGGGGGCAGGAAGCGGTAAAGACGTACTGTGCTTTATTAAAACACCTAGATAATAACACCCTAGTATGGCAAGGGTACCCACAACAATTTTTACGGCCTGATTCACTCCAATGTCCTTTAGTCCCTGCATTGCGTTACACAAAACACTATACGTGTTTCTTAGCAAAAATGCAGTGTAGCGCTTCATATTGCACACAGCCTACTCGACCTTGGTCGTATAACCCAATATTACTCTAACGCAGGCCGAGTATTGACAGTGGAAGGTGCAAGCCAATGTAAATTCAAGTATTTCTGACTAACGCGAAATGTTACCCCATCGGACATCACTGCATGCACACGGTTACCCCGGATTTCTGTGCATTTGAGAAATCGCGTATTTACAACAGTCGAACGACTACAGCGCACAAAATCAGCACTTTTAAGCTTAGCAACAAGGTCGCACAAGGTCGTTCTTGCAACAATATTTTGCGACACAGTTTGAATGCACATGTAATCACCTGCCGCCTCTATCCACTTAATTTCATTAAGATTTAAACAGAACCAGCCGTCATCAGATTTAATGCTCATCATACTGTCTTGAGTGTGTTGCAAATAGCGCTGCTTAAGCATTGAAAGTACTGCCGATTTCGCGACACCATACTGCTTACATAAGCCCTGTAACATACTTTGATATTGCTGCTGACGCTTTTCTAACGATATTTTCGCTGTGAGCAAAGTATCCAGCTTCTCTATTTGCTGAGGAGAAAATGGATAGCACAGAAACCCAGCAGCGTTTTGTTCATATGCCTTAAGCGCATCACTGTTATTGTCACCAATCGCAACCCAGATTACAGAGACATCTACTGGCATAACTGTTGTCGCCAAGCAAAACACGACGCTTTCACGCCATTGTTCTTGGTTTTTGCCTGGTTGATGGTGGTGCGCGACTAGTTCAACCTTGTCATAAGTGCTGGACTGACAAAGCAGCTCATAAAGTGCCAAAGACTGAGATGCACAAGGAAGACAAATTAATGCATTCATAATCGTTGCCTCATCAGGAGGTTATTTGTCACTGTGTATCAGCCGCCGTGTAGGCGGCCTTTACACAAGCGAGTACACATTGTACTAGCGCCCTATCGTTTTGCGGTTAGTATGGCGCTACGACCATTTAGGTTCCGCGCGATAACACTGTTTGTTTGTGCAGCATTGTGAGTGAGTGAAAAAGTCAACATATCTTGACCGTTGCATACCAGCCCCGCATTTAACTCTGAAAAGCGAAGCCCCGTATTTTTTACTGCTCGATTTAATGCTAATCGGCTGTCATTTTTAATGGCTGTACATACGGCAACTAAATCGTTTTCCATATGAAGCGGGTAGTCTTTAGCATTTGCTGTGGCAGCAGTAATAGTAAGTGAGGCGCCAACGAGTAATGCGAATGTAGCTTTGCGTGAGATAGACATAATTATTTCCTTTATTCGTTTAAGTGGTGCGGTGACTACCTCTTTCTGCCTCCGCCTCTATAAACTAGTGAAATATTGTTAAAATCACGTTATAAAAACGGTAAATCACCGCTGTACACGCTGTTGCGATAAGGTAACAATAAAGGCAGATAAATAGTCGCCGCGAGCCGTCACTCACCGTGATGCGAACACACTTTGATACAAACATAAAAACAAACGATGCAAGGATGTGACGATGTTGGAAGAAGAACACTACGATGCAATAAGCCATCAGATTAAGCCTGGTGACATTATCGCCTTCTCAGGCAATAGCTTATTTTCTCGCTGGGCTAAATTTACGTCAGGCTCTGTGGTAACGCATGTTGCTATTGTCATGCGAACAAACGTTTATGATGCCACTACCGGTTCCTATTTTAATCAAGTTATTGAAGCAACCTCGTATAACGGTGAAAGGGGCGTCATGCTTAATAAACTATGCGATCGCGTTATCACGTATTGTGGTGATATGTGGTGGCTGCCGTTAGGCGATGAAGCAAGAAAAGATTTTGAACAAAATAAAGAATCGTTTTTCACGTTCATGTTTGCCCAAGATGGCGAAGCCTACGATATAAGGCAATTGTTTGGTTCGGTTATCGATACCTTTGATGACCATCCGGTTTTTGGCCCGCTGACCTACAATCAGGAAGATTTTACCCGTTGGTTTTGTTCCGAGTTAGTCGCAGAAGGATTAAAACAAGCAGGGGTGATTAACGGCGTTAATGCATCAGAAGTGACGCCCGTAGATATTTGTCGTTTTGCAATATTTGGTGAGAAGTACGTTCAGGTAAAAGGAGAAAGCAAACGCATTGTTGATTTCAACTGCCTACCGCCAAACAATTGGGGCCAGATTGCCTGACCCCATCATGGGATAAAGGCTAAAAAATGCTATCTTGGTGAATTTTGATAAACATACTCGTACCGATTTTAGAGTAATCGATTTTATATTCTTTACCATTTAATGTTTGTACAAAGACAAGGGTTTTCTCGTCTCCAAACACATCACTCAACGTTATGTCGACCAACTCCATATCCATCATTTTAGCTTCGCGTTTATTATCAGGAATTTTACCTTCATAAGGTTTTATTCCTTTATAAGTAACGATTACTGGTGGGTGCTCATCACCATTGATAAGAAGTAAATCTAACTTTCGGATTTTGTGAATTATGGTATTACGACCGCTAGTAATGAAAGGCTTCTCTGTCATTTTTGTCTCCGCGCCAGCTCGCTTGCTTTGTAGTTATTATTAATTAAATCCAACAGCTTAAAGTGTACCACGATATAAGCGAGGGCATATATAAGCATTTGGTTGAAGTGTATGTCTAAAGTATAAACATATTTAACAGGATTCGGTATTTTTCGTTACAAGATAGTCGAATTTTTATGTTTTTCTACAAATTCCGTGTCGGTGAGGCTTTCCAGAAATGCAACCAGAGCATTCCGTTCTTCAACAGTCAACACAAAACCTTTTATAAAAGGGCTTCTGTGACGGTTTTTTATTTCGCGGTGATTGCCACCTCTCGCATAAAAGTCTACTACCTCTTCTAACGACGTAATGCTACCGTCATGCATGTAAGGCGCCGTTAGTTCAATATTACGAAGTGTCGGCGCACGAAACTTCCCCATGTGTTCGGGGTTATGTGACACACTCATCAACCCAGTGTCGATTAAGGGGTACCCGCCTTCACCGTCTTCATTGTATAACCCGGTATTGTGAAATGGTCTTAACACCAAGGGTTGCGCAGCATGAATAGTAGACTGCGTTAAGTTTATCCCTCCGTGACAGTGAAAACACTCGGTGCGCTCAGAGAAAAATAGGTTTAAACCTTTTACTTGTTGTGTGGTGAGTGCCGTGTCATCGCCTCCGTAGGCATACTTATCAAACGCGCTATTAAACGACGTAAGGCTTCTTACGTAGCTGGCGAGCGCTTTTACAATGTGGTTCATAGACGGCTTTTCATTCCCGTAGGCCGCATTGAACATTTGTTGATAATTAGGCGTTGTTAACCTTTTAAGAATAAGCGCTTCATTACCGGTAACGCCCATCTCCACCGGGTGCTCGTTGAAAAGCGGGATCATGATTTGCTCTTCAATAGTGGCTAAGCCGTTATGTGCCCAGGTAAATGTGGCATTATAGGCCACATTTACCAGTGCTAGCGCATTTCGGTTAAGGCGGTCACCATTTGCACCAACAGAAACCTTACTAGCCTCGGCAAATGCTAATGCAGGGTCATGACAGCTTGAACATGCCGTAGTATGGTTGCCACTTAATGCAGTATCAAAGAACAGCGCCTTTCCTAACTCGACACTTTCGATGGTCATAGGGTTGTCGTTTGGTACTACTGGCGGCGGCACGCTATGTGGCAAATTCCACGAATAAGGTGTAGGCGGTTTTCCACAAGCACACAGTAGACACGCTAGCGTTACGTAAACCAATCGTTTCACGGCTAATCCCATGTTAACCATGGGCGTACTAACAGATTCTTTAATAGCTGACGACAAGGTTGAGCCTCTGGGCTCTCGAACATACAACCTTTGCTATCGTTCAAATTAACCTGAGCGGTAACGGTAGGTACAGACAGTGCTAGCCCTAAATCATAATCCAGTTGACTCATTGGCAATATTACCTCTACCCGGTTAGTAAATGCGCATGCCTGGTCTGGCGACCGCACTGCAGCGTCAGATTCACATCCAATACTGCCTAGATGATAAGACCACGACTTTTCTGCATCTGCGGTATTGCTAAGATCTAGCCGTAGAAATTTATGCCCATTTTGCCAACTCCAGAACATCGAACTGTCATTGAGAGGAGACGCTTGCGTAAGCGGGTTAGCATGGTTTTCGTCGAAAGGAAGTCCTACCGTAAATCGCAAATTAGTTGATAGTTTCAGAAGCTTTTCTGATACATCAAGCACGATGCTATCGTTCCCTTCTTCTGGATTTCGGCACAATGTATGAAACTTTAATAATGCTGAGGTTGGTGTTTGCCACTTAGTTTGCTTAAATTTAACCGAATGCCATTTCCCATCAACGCGAATAGCAGGATTACTAATATACATACCAAAATAATCAACCCGCCATTTGCTTTCACCAATCTTCATTTGCATTGGGCATGCTGCGGTTTCGACACCCGTTAACGAAAAAGGAATTTCACCAGGTTCCCTTTCCCCGAAACCTAGTTCAGCACAGCCCAATAAAGTGAACAGTAACGCAGGAATTACAGTGAAGCGTGCAACGTTTTTCATTATTAAATTTACTTCCTTTGATTTTCTGGTACTTTTTTGAGCAACGGTTAACAAGGACGAAACGATGATACTCAAAAATTTCACCTTAATAGTGCTGCTTCTCACATTCTCGAGTCAAGATGTACTTGCTCACGCTGAACATGATAAGGCGCGATTTGTCGCCGAAGACGGTGAAGATATTGGACGCTGTGATAATCGCTTTCGCCCGTGCGCAACAATACGATTTGCCGCAATGCAAGCCAACAAAGGCGATAGCGTTCTTGTAGCAGCCGGTACGTACTCGTTCAAAAACTCAACCGATGCACAGGTATTAAATGATGCACTAATGCCTGTTATCGGTGGTTTTAGCCGTATCGATCATTTTCAAATACAAAACCCTAGTGTTTATAAAACTACGCTCGTCAACGTACCGGTTTATTTAACCTCTGACCTTTATGACAACGGCTTTGATGTGATTGTTGATGCAAAGGGTGCCAGTGATGAACACTTAGTTGAGCAAAAGCAACACAACACGTTATCTCAACGTATATCCGCAAATTTGCCATGCAACAATGGAATGGCCGGTGAGTACCCCTGTAATGGCGTATCTCTGCTTTCTCACGTTCCGGTTAGCGTGTTGTCTTCTCTTTCATCGGAAGCGAATGATATTTGGGGACATGTAGATTTAAATACTAATAAAGAATATGCCATTGTCGGCATGCAGAGAAGCGTAGCTGTCGTTGATGTATCAGACGCATCAAACCCTGTTGTTGTGGGCGAAATAACCGGGCAATCAACAGTATGGCGCGATATAAAAGTGTTTCAATACTTCGATGATACCGCAAAAAGATGGCGTGCTTACGCGTACTCTACCGCCGATAGTGTATCTGAAGGGTTTTCAGTTATTGATTTGAATAATTTGCCCAATGAAGTCTCTCTGGTGACTCGGATCACTGATGATAACTCAGCGCATAACATTTATATTTCAAACGTAGACTATGCGTTCAATACTTCACTAAACATGGCGACACCGCAAATACACATTACGGGTCAAAATACCAACGGTGGCGCATTTCGGTCTTACAGCTTAGCAACAGCCCAACGGCCTTCCGCTACTTACATACCCACTGGATTAACAAGAAGTGATTACACGCATGATGCATCATCAATGCTTGTAACCGATAGCCGTGCACAAACCGATTGTGTTAATGCGAACGCATCGGGCTGTACCGTTATACTCGATTTTAACGAAGGTACAATGCGCCTGTGGGATCATACCAATCCAAATAGCGTGACTGAACTGAGTAGTGCCGGTTACGTTAATAGTGCTTATACGCACAGCGGCTGGTATAGCGAAGATATGCAATACACGTTCGTTCATGACGAACTTGATGAACGCAATTCATCATTAAATACACGGGTTATGGTGTTTGATGTGTCATCGCTCACTACGCCGCAGCTTGTTTCTATTTGGGTAAGCGACAACCCCACGGTCGATCACAACGGTTATGTTCGTGGCGATCGCTACTACATGTCTAACTACGAACGCGGCCTTACTATTTTAGATGTTTCAGATCCGACAGCACCCTTTGAAGCCGGCTTCTTTGACACGTATCCGGCTTTCAATACGTCAAATTTCAACGGCGCATGGGGGGTATACCCTTTCTTGCCTAGCGGTAACATTTTAGTCAGTGATATCCAAGGTGGTTTGTACGTATTGAAAGACGAGACGTTGAGCAACAGACCACAGGTTGGTTTTGACGTTACTCAAATTGTTACCGAAGCGGATAGCGAGGTAACGCTTACGGTAAACAAGCAAGGCGATGCGGCGGCAGAAGTAAGTTATGAGGTTATCGCAGGCGCCACTGACGACAATGACGTTGCGCTGAGTAGTGGGAAACTAGTATGGGGGGCAAACGACACTGCATCTCAAACCATTTCACTGACCATTGGTGACAATGAGGCTGGCGAACCAACTGAAAAGTTTTTTGTCAGGCTTTTTAATGCAAATGGCGTGGGTATTACCCCAGGAAAAGGTTATGCGCTTATCGCTATAACCGGAGAAGCGCAATCCGGTTCAGCGGAATTAGGTGTGCAAACGCTAACGGCACTTGAGCCAGCAGGCTCGGTAAGTGTGAACGTATCTCGTCAAGGGGGTAATGATGGCACTTTAACTATCGACTATGCCTTAGTCTCGGATACTGCAATGGCTGGTGAAGACTTTATTGCACAGTCAGGCACTCTGACATGGCTAGACGAAGACACCACCCCCAAAACCATTACGGCTGAACTGATTAACGACACCGATGGCGAGACGCAAGAGTCCTTTACTATTGAGTTATCGGCAGAGAACTCCGACTTACTAGGGAACTTCACCAAGACAGTCATCAATATTAAAGATGACGAGTCTAATCAGGCCCCTATCGTTAACGCGGGTGAAGATACAACAGTAAACACACGAGCAACGCAGTCTTTGGTAGGAAGTGCATCCGATCCGGACGGAAATTTAGTTAGTATACTGTGGGAGCAAACCAGTGGTACTGAGGTTGAAATACGAAATTCAGGTGCGTTCACTGCTCGCTTTACCGCGCCTAATGAGGCGACAACGCTGATATTTTCGCTAAGTGCAACCGATGAATTTGGCGTTAGAAGTTCCGACACCGTGACAATAGAGGTACAAGCTGCACCGGAGGAAACCCCAGACCCAGCCCCTGTCGTATTACCTACCCCACCACAAAATAACGACTCATCTGGCGGCGGAAGCAATACGCTATGGACGCTGTTCAGTATGGTAGTTGCTATTGCATTACGAAGGCAGGCAAAAGCACAAAGAAAAGGCAGACAACCGCTCTGCTGAACAAAAATAAAGCAATCACACCATAAAGCCATCAGCGAGGCGTGACAAGGCAAAAAAAACTGCTTATACTTGCGCTCGCTTTTGGTTGTTACCACTAACAAACTCAAAAGCGTCTTCAAAGTGTGGCCCAATAGCTCAGTTGGTTAGAGCATCCGACTCATAATCGGCAGGTCCCCTGTTCAAGTCAGGGTTGGGCCACCATTCTCCCTGAGCTTTAAGCGATAGTCACCACTAACACTACCTTCCAAATTGAAGTTTTAGTTGGTTAATTAGTCGGGTGAGTATAAGCTCTTAGTACAAGTCTAGCATGGGGTAATCTAGTGCAAACTGAGGGAATCTTCTCAAACGCAAATATTATGTTTGCCAATCTACAGGCTTGGCAACTCAATGATGTGTAGGTGTTGATTCGAAAAGGCTCTCTATATTTTGAAAAGTTCAATGCCGTCTGGCTGGATGTAGTCCACCCAAAACTGAACTACTTTATTTAAGACTTCCTCATGCTCATCAATTGGCCACAAAAAATCGTATGATACTGCTGTACTCACACCTTTAATCAAACATAACTCTATATCAATATTTAACTGTGGTTTTTGAAGGTCCTGTGCCCATAGTAAATTCTTGTTTTTTCCTTTCCGTCCCTCCCTAACACAATGTTTATATGCATTAGCAATATCAGCCAATCTCTCAAGGTCAGGGTGCTGGTCCCACACCGCTCTTTTAAATTCTCTGATTGATTCGTGTCGGATTTCATTCTCATGTTCATAATATAGATAGTCTAAGATATTATTCATCGACTCGACGACGTTTAGAAAATAACGAAATTCCTTACACTTGTCTGGTGCTTTATTGCGCTCATTTTCGCAATTTAAGCCACAAAGTTCTTTGTAGTCATAAAAGTTTTCCAACACTATGTGTTGAATGTAGTTCTTATGGCTGCCTAGAGGTCCTTTAAACCAATCCAAAATTCACTTCCTTTGTTAAACTATAAACATAGTGCTGAGCTTCGCATCTCTTCTGCTCTTCTCGCTGTTAAAAATCTCTCTAGAACTCCCCTCTTAAAACGGAATTTCCATTAATTCAAGGTTAAAATCAAATTCATGGTCATAGTTTCCATCGTGTGTCTCTAACCTCAAGATACCTTTGCCGCTAACGATGTATTCATCTTTAATCTGGTCGCCGGCCCACGCTTGAGCCACTGTTCTAGACGCCTTCACTTTTACTTGAGACCAGCCATTTCTACCTATTTTAGGGGCTGGAGGAGCAAGAAAATAACGATATTTAAATGGCTCGATGTCTGCATCTGAGTGAGGGCATTCTTTTGAATCGTGATTTATTTTCCACTGCCTACCCGTGTAGATATAGATTGCTGATATTTCGGGGGAGACATGCTCTGTCTTGTTATGCAGGTCAAATGTAAAGGTTATAGTCACCTCGGCTGTATGCTCTGTGGTAATTAGGTCACCAGATGGCGGCCTTGTAATGACTGATATTTTGTTTTCCTTTCTCGCTCTCGCTTCTTCTTTTGCCCACTTGATGTTTTTTATCAATTCTTCTTTTAAGTATTTTATCGAGTTTCCGTAAACAATATGTCTTTTATGCTTTAAATCGAAAGGAATGTCGGAAGCGTCTTGGGTCAATAATATACAAATCTTTTCCTTAGCATGAGCATAGCCCAGTTCGTAAAATACATTAGCGTTTCTTCCAGAGAGGTCAGCAATAATAAAATCGGCTACGTCAATTTGACGGTATATCCTGTCAAGCATCCCCTCTCCGAAAAGCTGTTCATCAAGTCTTTCTGCTTTAACGTCGCACTTATTTGCAGCCTCCTTAATTCCAAGTTGGTAGGTGTCATCGTAATCAGAGCTGAACGGCATGATTACAAAAGTAAATGTCTTCAAATTTATCATTTCCCTATAGCTGTACTTAAATAACCTTCATCAAAACCCCGAACTATTAGTCCCCAGAGGTCCGCACTCACTTATTCCAAACACTCGGTATCAACTCACCTGTCTGGTGGTAGATTCCCACCTGCTTTATGTAGTACATAAAGTCAGGATTCTCTTCTACTATACGGTTGGCTGATACCCAATCGATGTCTGAATTCTCTCTTGCGGGTATTAGAATTTGGCTGTTGTAGAGATCGCCTACGTCGAGTAACAATACACCAATGCCATGTAACGAACACAGCATTTGAAGTTCAGCCTCAACGCCGTCTGCTATCCCTGTAGCTACCAAGTAGCCAAAATTTGCCCAACTTGAATTTGATACTGCTTGGAAAAAGCACTTTCTGACATTTGAACGGGTAAGCTCTTTCTTAACTTCAAAAGACCATAGCCTCACTGATTTGTCGTTGCCGAACCTCACACAGTTTTTAACAGCCTGAGACCAGCCTTTGTCTAACGGCTCCATTGCGACAATGTCAGGATGTAGCCAGTGATTGCCACCAGCGCCTTGGCTATTCTTTGATGTTTTTTCATCAATACGATGGCAGTACAGCCCCATATCTTTGTTTAAAAACTCGATTAATATGGGGTAGAGCTCATGTTCTCTCAGTCTAAGCTCGTCAGCCTCGTGTAATTCATCGTCTATTTCAGCCGTGCTTTCAAACTCTGGGCTATCATCCCAAAAGTACAACCTTGGCCTTGGCTTTTCTCTCGTTTTGATGTTTGTAAATTTTTCTTTGGCCTGTCGGGTTCTTCGGCCACCAACTTCAGAAGCCAACTGCGCGATAAGCTCCTCCTCATTGGCGTAATTGGGATTCTTCATCTTCTCAGCCATCTCAGCGGGATAGCGTTCTAAAAACAATTTTGCAAGTTCGCGAGCCGTTAACTTTTCGCCTTTGTGGTCACGCAAAGTCTCGATAATCATGTCTACGCGGGTTTTGTTGCTCATGCTGTAGCCCTATTCTTTTTAAAATTCTCAGCTTGCTCGAAGATTTCTTTGTATACTTCATCGCGGTCTACAGGTGGGTAGCCGTGTTTCGCGAGCAGGATGATTAAATCAACTTTGAGTTCCGCTTTGATATCGTTTCGCTGGCTCCAGTCTGTATATTTTGCCTTATCATCCACAACAGCTTTTACAGACTTGGCAAGTTCAACCAGTTTTTCATCTGGGTAGTTGAAGTCATACTTAGCCGCTAAGGCAAGCAGGATGTCGTAGAACGCTTTTTCCTCGAAGTTGATACCCATGTCTTCGAATGAATTCATTTCGTCTCTGAGGTCGTTATACATATTGATAATTTCGTCAGAAAAATCTTCGAGCACGTTACTTACGAGTACATCTTCGTCTTTACGCTCGTTATACCTTTCAACCAACGATTTAAACCGCTCAGAAAAATCAAACGCTTTCGCTTTGTTGACCTTTTTAAATTCACCTAAAGCGTTAGCCAGCATTTGTTGAAGAAGCTGTATTTTAGTGTTTGGTAGTTTTATCTTTTCTATTTTGGCAAGGTAATCGTCATCGAAGATGTCTACTCCATCTTGACCCTGCCCAAGCTTGAAGATTTCTTCAACGCCATCGGCTTTTAAAGCCTCGGTAATCATCTCTCTAACCTTGGCATTCATCTGCGCGGTGTCAGGCGCATTACCTTTAGTGAGCTTGTATACAATAGAGCGTACGGCAAGATAAAAATGTATACGGTCTCGTTCTGTCTGGTTAAGCTTTTCACTTCCACAGCAAACGTCATATGCAGCTTTTAATCTTTTAACCAACCCCATGAAGCGGTGTTCAAGCTTTTTGGTTTGTAGCACGAATTCTGCTGCGTTATTCAGGCAGTTTAACTGCGCTAAGGGTTTACCTGTGAAGTACTCAGTAGCATCGAATCCATGTGTAAGCTTCGCCAACAAGTCTAGATGGTCTTTTACCACTACCACCGACTGAGCGATATCTTCAAAGTTGGTTTCGTCGGTCTTGGCATATTGCGCCAGCGCTTTGTTCATCTGACTTTTAATACCGATATAGTCAACAACTAAGCCTTTGTCTTTGCCTTCATATTTGCGATTGACACGAGATATTGTTTGAATAAGATTGTGGCGTTGTATAGGCTTATCGATGTAGATTGTGTCTAGAAACGGCACATCAAAACCCGTCAACCACATGTCCACGACAATAGCGATTTTGAAGTTGGACTTTTTATTCTTGAATTGGCGATCTAGCTCTTTGCGATACTCTTTATTGCCAAGTGCATCCCATAATACTTTGGGGTCATCTTTGCCACGGGTCATCACCATCTTAACCCGTTCCATCGGCTTAATTTTTTTCTTCTCTTGTTCTGTAAGCGTTACGCCAGCCTCACACTCTAACACTTTAAACCACTCTGGTTTTATATCTTTGAGCGATTGATAGAATTGCCATGCAATCTCACGACTGCTGCATACAAACATTGCTTTGCCTTTAATGGTTGAGCCTTCTGACAATCGCTGTTCATAGTGCGCTAAAAAGTCTTTTGCCAAAGCCTCGATTCGGTCTGGGTCACCAAGAATCGATGTCATATTCGCAGAGGCTTTTTTACTTTCTTCGATTTGGTGTTCGTTGCTACCGTCCTCGGCGCATTGTCGGTAATAAGCTTCAATCTCTTCAAGCTTTGCATTATTCAATATGACTTTGGCGGCCCGACCTTCATACACGATGCGAACGGTGATTTCATCTTTCACTGACTCCGTCATGGTATAGCTGTCTACCACCTGCCCGAACACATCTAAAGTAGCGTCTACAGGCGTGCCTGTGAAGCCCACATAAGTGGCGTTAGGTAAAGAGTCATGCAGATACTTTGCAAACCCGAACGTGCGCCTTACGCCCGCATCAGACCCCTTGTCGACTATGCGAAGTTTTTGATCAAGATTAGTCTGGCTGCGGTGGGCTTCATCCGAAATGCAAATCACATTACTTCGTTCGGTTAGTAATTGAGTATCTTCGGTGAACTTGTGAATTGTAGTAAGAAATACACCGCCGCTATTACGGCCTTGAAGCTTAGCGCGCAAATCACAGCGGCTCTCTACCGACTCAACGGTCTGGTCGCCAATATACCCTTTTGCATTAGTGAACTGCTGCGATAACTGGTCATCCAAGTCGGTTCTGTCTGTAATGAGTACGATAGTAGGGCTTTCGAACTCCACACTCTTCATCAATAAACGCGTTAGAAACTGCATGGTGAAGCTTTTACCGCATCCTGTTGCCCCAAAGTACGTGCCACCTTTACCATCACCTACGGGCTTGCGATGCTCTTTGATGTTCTGGTACAACTTTCTAGCGGCATAATACTGCGGGTAGCGGCAGACTATTTTGACTTCATGCTTCGAGGTATCAGGAAAGAAAACAAAATTACGTATCACATCGCGAAGCCGTGCTTTATCAAACAACCCTTCCAACATGGTGTGCAATGAACTGATACCGTCTTTTTCAATCGACTCATTGCCTGTTACTTTACGCCACGTATAGTAGAAATCGTAAGGAGCGAATAAGCTCCCCATCCTGTTATTAACGCCATCGCTGATTACGCATAGCGCGTTGTAAATAAACAACTGAGAGATATCCCTTCGATATCGTGTAGTGAGCTGCACGTAAGCGTCGTGAATGCTTGCCTCTTCACCGCGAACCGCACTTTTAAATTCGAATACAATAATAGGTAAGCCGTTGATATACAAAATACCGTCAGGGATTCGCAGCTCGCCCTCCGCACCCTCTATTTCAAGTTGGTTAACGATTTTGTAGATATTGATATCATCATTCAGGGCAGAAGTAGTTTTGAAGTCTGAGCTTTGTTCAGCCACATTACGTATAGGGACGTCATCAATACGCCGAGTGTTCGGTTGGTCGTTAGATATTACAGGCAGCAGTGACTCAACCACGTTGTCGTAGTCAATAAGCTGGACGTATAAGTCTTTCTGAGAGGCTTTACCTGCTTCGCTACTGGCTTCACGTTTAAGTAAGAAGCCATCACTCAACCACTTACAAAAAGTTTTATTGCTTTCGTATAGGTCGCTAGCAGGCAGACGCTCAATCTGGCGTATTATGCTGTCGATTTCACCGTTGGTAATATTATCATCGACATACCGCTTGGCTAAAAACTCACGCAGGTCATCCTTGATAATAACGTTAGAAGGTGTACGCGCGATCTGATTACCGGGCACATAAGAATATCCGTGACCCTCTAGCAACTCGATAATTGCCGTTTCTAATTGCGCTTCGTTGAAATTCAGCATTTCTACACTCCTTGTATTTCAGCCTATTGGTTGATACTACTACTTCCAGAAGAATCGAGTTGTATTTCACCTGATATTAGTTTGGGTAATAACGTGTCTCTTATTTTTGTAAGTTGCGTATTTTGTTGAGTCAATGATGCTTTTTTAGCGTAGCTAGGCTTTAGATATTGTTCTACGAATAAGGTGACTAGTTCCGCCTCTTGAGGTAATACAGTCAAGACCTTCGACAATTCCTTATATGTTATCTGTGGGAATGTGCCTGAACGATGCTCTGCAATTCGTTGAAGTTCATTAACAGTCTCTTCTTGCGTTAACAAAAAGTAAGGCAATAGAGGCTCAAGTCCTTCTTTAGCTCTCAAAACCATCAGCTTAGTCGATACGACATATTCTTCTGCATCAAAGTTGACGAACGCATATCTTTTGTTCTGAGGCCGGATTTCACTGTATAGTATATCGCCTTTTTTTATTGCTTTTTTAGCTTGCCCCGGCAACCCGATTGTTGATGAATACTCATAATGTAGTATTTTTCCGGATTCGATATCGCCGGTGTTAAGGAAAATAACTTCATCAACTTCCTTTAGATTATAAGTCTTCGAAACCGTCTCAACCATTTCATGCATGCTTGTCACTTGCCAGCCTTCAGGCACCCACCCATCTATACCTACAGTGCGCTCACTTGTTCGCTCAAACTCGCTCGGGAATAAGTTTCGGATATGGTCGGGCAACGGCTGAAAGTCGGGTAATGCATGGGCTTTTTTGCGAACTTCCACTCGATGAGCCAACTCGTCGGGGATTGGACTGCCTGCCGCTAGCGCGTTATCCACCACAGGGTCGAAATCGACGAACCAGCTTTTAAATAGCGCCTGCGCCATTTTCTCTAAGGTTTGATTGACTTGTCGATTTAACTCAACCTTTTCGTTTAATTGAAAATGTAATTCACCAACGTATTTCTGAAATTCCATATCAGTTGGTATATCAAAATATAGATTTTGAAAATCCCCCTTCTTAAAATGTGGAATTAACGTACCCACGTGCATATTTTCAATCAACTTTTGGGTTTGAGGTGCTCGAAGTAAAGCAAAAAGGTATTTTGGCGTAATTTTATCCCTGTCCGCTCTTATTGCGACCATATCTTGGGCAATGCAATAAGGAACAGGGTCTTGAACCCAAGCCACTCGGCCCGGACTTCCTTTACATACAAAGACTAAGTCTTCATGCCGAGGATGACCGCGAAACCAGTTTTTGTACGTATCCTCTGAGACGTATCGTATTTTTTCGTAAACGGCGTGCAAAGCATCATTTTTAATGCAGTTAGTCGCTATTAATGGAAGCCCATCATCAGCCGTAGGGCAGGTTTTTCCTCTATTATCTATGATTGAGGAAAGTAGCTCTTTAAAAGAGTACCTTCTAGTTTCCATACCCTAACTCCTCCATTTTCTGAAGAATTGCTTCATCCAGTTCTCTAGCCTCCTCCACTTGGCGAAATAAGGATTGGCTCAATTCACGCATTTTGATTTCAAACGGAATTCCGTCATCTTCAATGGCTGCGGCGCCAACATATCGACCTGGCGTTAACACATAATCGTTGGCTTTGATTTCGTCTAAGGTTGCCGATTTACAAAAACCAGCAATATCTTCGTATGTATCAAGCTGCTTGTGTTCTTTTAGCAGCTCTTGTGTCGGGGCATCGTTTTGTTGTCCTGCGAGAGTCTGTTCAGTGAATTGTTTATCCTGTCGCCATGCATGGTAAGTATTGGCAATTTTTGCGATATCTTCGGTAGTTAGCTCCTTGTGCACACGGCTAATCATACTGCCCATTTCTCGGGCATCAATAAACAACGTTTCGCCTTGTCTGTTTCGGTAGCCTCGTTCTTTGACTTCGTGTTTATTTTTGCTGATAAACCACAAGCAGACTGGAATTTGAGTGGTAAAAAACAACTGACCGGGCAGCGCAATCATGCAGTCAACAAGGTCATTTTCGATGATTTTCTGACGAATAGCACCTTCAACGCTGGTGCTAGCACTCATTGAGCCATTCGCTAACACGAAGCCTGCCGTACCGTGTTCACTCAACTTAGAAATCATATGCATGATCCACGCATAGTTAGCGTTACCTGTCGGCGGTACATCAAAACCTGCCCATCTTGGGTCGTCGGTAAGCTCATTGTCGGCACGCCACTGCTTCTGATTAAACGGTGGGTTCGCCATAATGTAATCAGCTTTTAAGTCTGGGTGCTGGTCCTTGAAGAATGTGTCAGCGGCAATTTCACCGAGATTGGCAGAGATACCACGAACCGCGAGATTCATCTTCGCCAGTTTATAAGTGGTGTTGGTATATTCCTGACCGTAAATGGAGATGTCTTTACGATTGCCTTTGTGGCTGTCGATAAACTTTAACGACTGCACAAACATGCCACCCGAACCACAACATGGGTCATATATTTTGCCTTTATATGGCTCTAGCATGTCACTGATAAGTGTTACTACCGATTTGGGCGTGTAGAACTCGCCACCGCCTTTTCCTTCGTTAGCTGCAAACTTACCTAAGAAATACTCGTAAACACGGCCTACGAGGTCCTCTTCGCTCATATCGCATTCATTAGCAACGGTGTTAATGTTGTTAATGGTATCAATAAGGGCTGCGAGCTTACTTACGTCTAACGATAAGCGAGAAAAGTAGTTATCTGGCAATGCGCCTTTCAATGATGGATTCGTCTTCTCAACGGTATGCAATGCCGTATCGATTTTTACCGCAATGTCATCTTGTTTAGCCTGCTTTTGGATAGTCGACCAGCGTGCTTCTTCTGGTAAGTAGAACACATTATCTTTGGTGTAAAATTCAACCATATCGACGTAGTCGCCCATCCCTTCAGCTTGAAGCTTCTCTCGTTGCGCTTCGAACTTGTCGCTGATGAATTTAAGGAAGATAAGACTGAGCACAATATGTTTGTACTCTGCTGATTCAACGCTGCCACGCAGCTTGTTGGCTGCGTCCCATAACGTCTCTTCAAAGGCGATTTCTTTTTTGTTATTCGAGGACCTTTTAGTCACTTTGCTCATTTTCTGTGTCCGTATCTTAATTCTGTTTGCGTTAGTGCAAGCTTGTGCTTGCTGCTCTAACGGCGATTTTGGTTGATAATTTGAGGAGTAACTTTGCCATCTCTTTATCTGGCCGTATGTAATCTTTCTGCCCTTTTACTCCGCAAAGTCTTTGACTTAAATCCGCGCTGTATCGGTAAGCGCATATATCTGCAACCGATGCTCTGTTGTAATACAACCCGTAATCAATATCTTGAGCTACTTGGTTCATCGTACCTTGTACAGAACGATTGCAGATTGTATCGAACGTGAGTGGTTGGTAATTCGTCGCAGCGACATTAACGAGCTCAGGCGGCATATCATTTTTCAACAAGGTGTTGATAAACACATCGTTAAAATGCCAATCGAGGTTTGCGAAATCTTTCTTGGTTAGGCAGGGGATAAATAACGTAAAGCGCGTTGTATCATGCACCGCAATTATGCATTGCCTACGTTGAATTGTGACAATATTTGCATGCCAGTTTAACCAGTGCGCCTGCGTGCCGATAGCGGACGTTGCCAGCTCAGCTTCTTTTACACTCTCTGGTAGCTTGGCGTAAAGCTTTTTGGTGCAGTGGAGTATCATTTCACACCTTTAAAGAAAAACGCGCTCACAAGTATGTTGAAGGATAATTGGGAGTGACTCAATGAGGCTAAACTGTATTGCATTTGAAAAGACCGTCCTTGTCTATGCCATTTATGAGAGGATACGGCATCTTACGATTTTTTGCATTAATGTTGATATGAACCGATTAAATTCGGTCTTAAACACGAAATTCGTTTAACTGATGCACCTCATCACCAATAAAGCATTGAAATACAATCACTTGTGCAACACTCCCATTACATAACAGCGTAACTTTATAATTTAGTAACTTAATAACTTTATATATTTGAAGAGGCGCTAACGCACCTCTTCCCTTTTTTATAGCATTTAGATTAGATGCGGTGATAAGAAATAATACTCCAACGGAGTAAAAAGAGGCGAGACTAACTATAAGGGTTCTTATAATGCGAAAATTTTTTTTGAATGGTAGCTACGGTGTTTAGCTCACCTCTTCTAGGACTTCGTTTGATAAAAATAAGCGAGACGGCTAGCTTTAGTATTGTGATACTTTTTCAAGATTTGGTTACAAACCGCCCAGTGCCTTCTCGAACACTTTGAACTTCCTGTTCATTCGATTAGCTTCATCAATATCTTCGTACAAGTAACGGTATAACTTCTCGATCATACTCAGTGCGCTAGTCTCAATCTTGTACATAATTAAATCAGACCTTTGCTCTCTAACTACGTAAATAGTGAGGCAAGGACAGTTTGGCGGATTGACGTGCGACCGCGAATACCTCTTACCACAGATTCCAATCCCAGCTTGCTCATGCAATACCTTGGCAACACTTATAATCAGTTCACTCGATTTAGAAGAGAGGCTAAAACGAACCCTACCATTTTGATTTACGCATACACACCCGTCACCTTCGAAGTACCCTCTGATAAAATGCCGTATTAGTTCTGGCGGGATAGCCTCTGGGATAGTCACAGTAGAAGATTTATTACTATGGATGCCCAACCCCTTGAGATGATTCACAAAGTGCTTATTAGAGCACCGTAGCGTCCATATTGGCTTGTCATAGGTCAATGACATACTTTTTGATGGTGATAACCCCACCAGCGCACCTAGCTTTTCTACAAAGTCTCTGTCTATAGAGGCGAGAGAAAAAGAACAAGTGATTTTGTTGGGGCCATAAATTGAACCAATACTACCGTCGCTGCAAACTGCCCCTAAGAACCACGCTAACTCAACCGTCATCTGCTCAAAGAAATCAAGTTTGATATTGGCATTAATCGAATTGCGATTTTTGTCTCGGCCTCTTGAAAGTGCTAGGTTCATAGCTTCACTAAGTGACCTCGACTCAATTCCAAGCTTTTTGAGCACCTTTCTCACAGTGCTGCTTGATATACCAAGGTTCTCTTCGATTTCTCGCGGAGCTTGATCTTCTGCATGCAGCTTAACAATTTGCGAAATATCATCACCTGTGAGGTTGCTTCCTCTTGGCCTCTTTGACTCTAAGCCAAAGTGTTTAAAGCGCTCATATACCTGATAAGTTGATATGTTTTGCTCTTTGGCTATTTCTTCTACGGTTACATCGTCGTCAAAGTACAGCATATGTAATTCTAGTACTTCAGAAGCAAGTCTCTCCCAAAAGCACTCATTGGCTTCAGCTCTGCTTCTTACCTTAAGTCCTAGCTTCGCACATCTAGCAGAAAACCTAGATGGCGATATTCCATGAACCTTTGATATCGCCTCGAACGTCATCTTCTTATTGATGTGCTCATTTTGATATATTTTCTCAATGTCTTGATCACTCCACTTTCGGTTGGAAAGATGGGTAGCCTCTACGTTTGAACGCAACGGCAAGTTGTACTTTTCGAAATTGCGGGAAAGGTTCGTTTTTGGGATGTCGAGTTTTTTACTGATAGCACCCAACCCAAGTTTTTCACCCACGTAATTCGAATAGTAAATATCTTCATATTCTGCGCGAGTAAGCTTCCTAGTACGTCGACTTCGTTTAGTCATATATTCTGACCTCGCTTTTTCTGCATTCCCTTCGCACTTGTTGTATCAATCTCGACAATGAACCAGCGTTAACCGCTTGCCCTGTTAAACATTCAAGATAAAAGTTGACGTCCGAGTTTTTTGTAGTGCCTAGTATGTTTGAGATACACAAGCATCTAAGGACCTGTACTCGTAGCGTAATTGATGACTCATTGAGACGAGACCTTCTGTCGCAAAACATCCTTTTACGAAGAAGCTGCTCATAAGCTACGCAGCTTTTTGAGATCAACTTTGATTGCTTATGGGTTTCTGGCGTTTTAAGGCTTTGTAATGCGAAAAATAAGAAGTTAGGCAAATTTAAAGAATCTAACTTATGCGCAATTGAGCCGACATCCCAGACAAAGTCTTGAACTGAGTTAAGGTCGTAATGATGCGCAGAGTCGAAAGTCCCATATTTGCTTCTAGTGAAATTCACGAACTGTGCATACTGTTGCAATACAAAGTCCAAATCGATGAGCTGTTTATCATTAGAGGCCGCCTTTGCCCACAACGGATATAGTCCATCATCATAAGCCATTCTTGGAAGTAACTTTACAGCGCCTCTAAGTGCCGGTGAGAGCCCTTTCTTTCGGTTCAAAGCAAGATGAAGCGCCACCAGCTTTCTTCGTACAGAGAAATACAGAGACTTATCTTGATTCACCTTTGAAGTGATTAACTCAATTCCCTCGATTAGCTTATCGTTCGACCAAGCAGACAAAGGACTGTTAATTAGCGCGTCAAAAGAAGACAGCTTTACGCTGTCCTCTTCTGCCTCATTGATTGAAACCTGTTCTTCAGCTCCCATCACTAAACCTTATCGATGAGAGTTACTACGTCGTCAGAGGTAATCAAACCGCCTCTTAAAAGCTTTTGCAAAAAGCTCTCTTCAAGCCACTCTTTAAAAGCCTCTTTATCAAGCGAGAATATAAACTCAAACGACTCTTCAATATGGTGATTAAAGAAGATTCTTAGCTTAGGGTGGGTTCGCAAAGCCACCACAAAGAAGTCAGCTTTTGTCGGGACATTCTGTAGGTCGAGCCAGCATTCTAGGGCACTATCATTGATCCCTAACCAACTCGACATTTTTATTGTCGTTGGCCATACTAGCGCGCTGTTAGAAGTATATTCATCAAAATTATGGATGTTGCCAGTGAAACCGATTTTAGCAGGGCACAACAGACGGCGCTTCATCATAGGAGGGTTCATAGCTCACCCCACTTTCTAGACTCGAGCCAAGTGTCGACATCCCCTTTGAGCCAACCCACGCTGTTTTGACCTAGCCTGACTCGCTTTGGGAATTGACCGCTCTTTTCTAAGCGCCATATAGTTGTTCTGCTTAAGCCGATATACTCTCGTAACTGCTGCGTTCTTAAAACCATGTGATTGTCCTCTTAGTTAAAACAAATACATGGTCTCACTAGGGGTTCAGGGCGTGTAAAGTTTCACATAAATTTTCACTTGTTAACCAAATGTAAAGTTATCATCTTCAGGTAACAATAACATCGCTACTTGAGCGACTAACTTAGGGTAATAAGTTGTGTTCACATGTTTAGCCACGTCACTGCTTTCGATTATCTCCTTCTTACCAGTCCCTGGCTCTATAAAAGAAGTGCGAGTTCTTACTTCATCGCTACTCCCCTTGAATCTAGAGGCGGCTAAAACAACTCTTTTCCATAGCTCTTTTTTATCTTTTTTGCCCGACTGAAAGGGAACTCTTTCTCTGTCAACAGTAAAACGCACTAGCGCATCTGCTAAGGGAAAAAACTCTTTGTCTACAGAGTTGGGTAAGCAACCATCTACTAATGTTTGGACGAGCAGCTCTATTCCCCTTTCACCTTGACTCAAAGCTTCTTCCTTTAAAAAACCAATCGTATTGTTGAAGTCTTTAGCCAAGTCGGTTTCATAGAAAAACAGCTCCTCACACTCAACATCAAAACTTTCATGTAATTCAAGCCAAAAATCCATTTTTACACCATCATAAGGCGTTACAGCTCCAAGCTTTGTTATTTGTCGGTTCACAGACGGTAGAGTCATAAATACTCGCTCCATAAAACGCTTGGAAAAGACTCTCTTTTTGTATTCCCGATATATCAAAAAGAGCAACGCATCTTGTGCGAAGTTGGTATCAACTTCATAAACGTTCTTACCAAGAACACTGCCCCCTCCATACTCAGGCAAATATTTAGTGCGAACTAATACTTGGTGCGCTCTGTTTTCACCTTTAACTGTTTCCTCAACTCTATCTTTAAGATCGAATGAAGTATTAAATCCTCCTTCAATACAGAGCGGCACTCTCCACGGCAGTTTGCTGAATTGTGATGCGTATACGAAGATAAGCTCAGCGACGTGAAGGTCTGTAATTTTTATCTTTTCTTTATTACAAGGTTGCTTAAGTAAGTGTCCCATTTTTCTAACGCTTCTCTTTTTTCTTTTATATAGTCATATCTGTCGTAGTGCTTCGCTGACACGTCTTGCAAAGCGTGATTTTGTAATCGGTCACGAGTTAACTTCGAAACACCGAGTTCACCCATTATCGTTTTAACCGTTCTACGTATATCTTTAGGTTGAAACCTTTCCACATCAGCTCTTTCACAGTAGCGCCTCAGGCACTGCGCAACGCTGGTAGTCGGCATATGCTCGCTAGGGGTGTTACGGTTTGGAAAAACAAAGCCGTCACTGTCTCCCAATTTGCGATGATTCAATAAAACCTCAGAGACAGTAGAGGTCATTGGAATGACATGAGCCTTTTTGTTCTTCGAGCGCTGCGATGAGATCTCAATCACGGACTTGGAGAAGTCGACATCTTTCCATTCAAGCGTAATTATTTCGAATGTTCGCTGCCCACCTAATAAGAACATGAGTTTAATCAAAGTTGCCAGGTCGCTTGAAAAGCCTTTACCTTCAAGAGCAGTAAGTAGACCTTTCACCTCATCACTCGATAAGGTGCGCTCTCTTACCACTTCCGCTGATGCTTGACGCGGAATATTAAGAACAGGGTTTGTCTTAACCAAATACTTCTTCTTCCTGCCAAGGTACATTGGGTCGTAATCATGCTTAATAGCAAAGTTAAAGGCTGTCATAGCGTACGAACGTACTCTGTTAGATTGAACAGCAGCCCCTCGCTTAATCATGTATGAGAGCACAAGCGCTATCTCTTCTGTCGAAACTTCGCTTGCCGCTTTGTCGAGCAATGATTCAAACTCTTTCTCCATGGCTTTACGGACTGTATCAAACGTCCGTTTGCCCTTTATCTTCATATCCTCTGTGTAGTCATAGATAAGCTCTTTGAACGTACCTTGTGCGCTGAGCTGCTCTTTTTTAAGAGACTCTTCAGCGGCTTTCATTTTTTCTTGTTCAACGAACTCTTTAGGGTCTGTACCGTCCATCAACATTCTTGAATAGTCAGAAGCTTTAGCTCTTGCTTCTGAGAGTGTATGAGTAGTAAGTCGCCCTATTCTCAAGTACTGAGCTTTTCCATCCTTGTAATACTGAAAGTGAAACGTCTTAGTTCCAGAAGGCAGAGTTTGAAGCACAAGCGTTCCTGTGCCTCTACGCCCCGTAGTATCTCGTGAATAGAAAGGCGTCGATTTTGGTTTTAGTGATTTTATAAATTTATCGGTAAGCATTTTTTAGTCGCCTTATTAGTCGACTAAATAGTAGGGCAACTTGAAACAAGCTACAACAGGACGAATCATACAAAGAGATAAAATATTGATATAGATAAGATAAATAAGCACTATGAAACAAGAAAGAGCAGTCAGCGACAATAAAGATAACGACTCATAATCGGCAGGTCCCCTGTTCAAGTCAGGGTTGGGCCACCATTTTTCTTCTATGCTTTCTCTACTTTTTATGCAACATGATGTTGAGCATCTTTAGTTGCGGTTTCAAATTCAGTTCACTCTCTAGCATTGCACCAGTCGCAGTACGCTGCACTATGAATGCAGGAACTGGCTGTAGGTATCTAAAATCGACGGCCTTTCCCAATGTAAAAAATGGCCAGCATCTGGTACCAATTCATAAATACAATCCGGAATTTTGCTTACCGCAGTGCGAATGCCCTCATGATCAAGAATAGTATCGTGCTCTCCGCAGATTACGAGCGTCTTCGCCGTTATCTCTCGTAAATTAATAAGCTTGCTTATATCTCGACTGTTTTTAACAAACTCACAGTGTTCATAAAAGTTCAGTAGCTCTTTCTCATCCATGGTAGAGAACTGTTGTATCATTTGCTGCTTTTGAGACGCTGGTATGAATTGGCCAAACGTTTCTATCATTAGCGGCGCAATACTATCGACATCGCCCGATTTAAAAAGCGCTTGCCCACGGTGGATAAGCGCTAAAATAGTATCGTTAGTAGAAACGCCGAAGCTCCCCAAAATCATTTTTTCAATTTTTTCAGGGTGCTTCGCTGCGATGTAAGCCGCAAGAATAGTACCCCACGATGCTGCCGCTAAAGTTACTGCATTGTCAGATGCGGTGGCTGCAATAACGTCTAATAACACCTGTTGCTGCTCTTCAAATGTTACCTGAGGATCGCCTGACAATATTTCAGCCCGCCCAGTACCAGGTAAATCAAACACAACAACAGAAAACGATGGAACAAAGCGCTTCACAAAACTACGCCACACCGCCATGGTTTGTTTTGCCCCACTTATACATATAATGGTATTTGGCTTATCGCCATAAATTCGAAAGGGTATTAAGAACCTACCTGACTGAGTACTGCCTTTATAAACCTTCATTCGGTTCCTCTCTATCCGTTAACGTTACGGTAGTTTTTTATCAATTCGTTTTTATCTACTGTCGGTTGGTCACCGAACCATATAGACCATAGGGATTCATTAAACGCTTTCTTGTTCGACTCTACAATTTTTTCGTCATTAACATACACCGTTAGTACGTCTGATGCAGAACGCGCCAACACCAAATGAGTTTGTGCCTCAATGTCTTTATCAACACCACTGGATAGTGTTTTTATCTGTGCTTCAATGTCGCTCAAATCGCGCCCTGAGTTATTACGTTTCACGCCTTCTATCAACGCGTTTTCTAACTGTTTACGTGACACACTGCGAAGAAAAACAAGCTCTATCCTTTGCTCTACATTCCCAGACGTTATCAACGTAAACAAAGCGTGAGAGTCGACAACGGGATTGGTGGGCCATTCCATAAAGTGGCTTATACGATAGACTTTTAAAAAGAAACGTTTTCGGATCGCAGTGCCAGTAAGTTGAAGTGAACTTGCTTGAGCCGCCTTAAAATTTGAATCTGGTTTATCAACAGCAGCCGCAATATGACCTTGCCCAATAACTAACGAAACACTGCATGCTAATAAGAAAGATTGCATCAGTCGCTTTCGATTCACGCTTCGCCCATTTGCGGTTGGTTAATGGTTTGTTACGTAGACTACGCGTAAAACACACATTTATATAGCTGAATTACGCACTTTTAATCCATTGTCCCCTCTCAATTTTTGTTCTTTATTTCGATTGCCTTTGTGAGTCGAGCAGTGCAGTAACTTGCTCCTGATCAATGTTAAGCGCCGTAATAGGAAATGGAATAACAATACCTTCTTCATCAAACCGCTTTTTAAGCTGTTTAATAAACGCGCTTTTAATAAAGAAGCGGTTAAAGTATTCGCGAGTGCGTAACATGATTGTTAGGTTGATACTGGAATTATCGAAGGTGTGAAAAAGAACAAACGGCTGATAGGTATCTACACCATATTCATGATGTTTAAGAATATCTTCTGCTACTTCTAAACAGACCCGCTCCACTAAGTCTAAGTCTGATTGGTAGTGCACACCTACTTCAACAGGGACCGATAGCTCGCGTTCTGGGTAGTAATAATTGATCAACTTTGAATTTGATAACTTGCTGTTAGGCATAATAACAATATTGTTGGGCAGCATGCGTACCCAAGTAGACCGCCACCCAATTTTTTCAACAAATCCTTGCTCTCCAGAATCAAGTTCAATGTAGTCACCTATACGAATAGGCTTATCCATAACAAGTTGAATACCCGAGAAAAAGTTTTCTAGCGTGGGTTGCAGTGCTAGAGCGACCGCTAGTGAGGTAATCCCAAGGGATGCAATAATGGGCGTTATCGACACCCCCATCGTACTAAGAATGATAAGTATGGCCAGCGTTACCAAAATTGCGCGAGCTGCACCACCGGCAATAGCGCTCGTGTTTTTTATCAAGGTAGACTGATTTTTATACCGTGCGAGTGTATAGCTAAAAAAGCGCTCGAAGAACAAAAATACCGTGACAATGACACCCGCCTGCACTACTGCATCAATCACCTTGGGTATCTGCTCGTTATCGATGCCTAACAGGGCCAGTAGGCTTCTACCTAGCATGAGAACCAATAAAATGATAACGAACGTCAGTGGCGTATTAAGCGACAACACTAATACGCGATACATGCTAGACATACTGCTTGTTTCAGAACGGGCTTTTTCTTTTAAACGCACCAAAATAAAGCGTTTAATAGCGAACAGTGCAATGACAAACACCAAAAGGCCGGCAATGGTCAGGGCTCTATCGCTTTGTAACTCTGCGGGAATGTCCATTATTCGTTACCTTTAGTACGATGCAAACCGTGTTTAACATGCAAAACATACGCCATTGCTTTTTTCCAATTGTGGTATAACTTGATAATTACTAAAGCATTACTTATAAAAGTACTCTGCCCTTTAACCCTATTTTCGCCAACGTAGTTGATATGAACAAAGCCGTTATTTGTACCAAACATAAAAAAGGGGCACTCATTGCTTCTCGACTCAAGCGTATTGGTTTGGATGTTGTGGAAGACACATCATTTGACACCGACTCGATGGGAACGTTTGATATGGAAATAGCACGCACGCTTTCTCCTATCGACGCTGCGCAGCACAAAGCAAAAGTTGCTACTACCGTAAATAATACGCAGTTTGGTATTGGCAGTGAGGGCACGTTCGGCCAAGGGCCCTATGCGGGTATCGTTAACTGGTGTGAAGAAGTGCTATGTTTGTATGACGCAGAGAGCGCTCATGCTATTTATGCCTTTGCGCAGGGCCCTATATCAGTTAACACTGTTAACATTAACAGTGCAGCACAGTTAATCGAAATCACTCAATCGTCACTGGGGCAACGCTGGATGATAACCTTACCGTCGGGGGTTGAAAAAGGCCTCTCGATTAATGATATACATCACCTTATTGAGCGTGCGCGGGTATCCTTTCCTTTTACGTTAATGCCTGACTACCGCGCGTGTTATTGCACAGAACGACAAGAAATTATCAAACAGGCTGCGGACGATCTCATTAAGCGCTTTAACGCTAAATGCCCGGCCTGCAATAAGCCAAACTTTGTTGTAAACAAGACGGTAGAAGGCTTACCGTGTGAATATTGCGGTTTTCCTACGCATCAAGTTAAGCGTAGAATAACAACCTGCGATTGTTGTCATTATCAGCGGGACGAACCGGTATCTACGTTAGCTAGCCAACAGTATTGCCAGCTTTGTAATCCCTAAGCCCACATGCACTTAATATTTTGCCGAGGAGAATTGGCTTGTCGAGAATGAATTACCATCATTTATATTATTTTTGGCGAGTAGCCAATACTGGTAATTTAACCCAAGTGGCGAACGAAATTCACCTATCGCAATCTGCAATTTCAGCTCAATTAAAACAGTTTCAGCAAAATCTTGGCGTAGAACTACTTACACGACATGGACGCTCGCTTATTCTCACTCCAGAGGGAAAACAAGTTCTCAGCTATGCCGATGAGATTTTTTCAAAAGGGGAAGAACTCGAATCGCTAATTAGCAAAGGGCTACCTAAACAACTTCGCCACGTATCTATTGGTGTGCTATCGAACTTATCGCGAAATTTTGTTGAGACATTTACGCTGCCGTTACTTAACGATAAGTTCGCCACATTTTCGTTACAGACTGGTAGCCTCCAATTTTTACTCGATGGGCTATCTAATCTTAAATTTGATGTCATTCTGACAAACCATAACGTGGAGCTTGGACAACAAAATGCCATTTGGCATAGCGAGCTCATCTCTCGTCAAGCAATAGAAATTGTGGGCCCATCAAAACCCCGACGAGGACGCACCTTTCCGCAAAGCTATAACGACGTATCTTGGGTGCTTCCCACCGTCAACAGTGAAATACGCTCTGCGTTCAGTATTGCTTGTGCTAAACATCAATACACGCCGAAGATAAAAGCAGAAACCAATGACATGGCAATGCTTCGACTGTTAGCGCGCGACAGCGGGGCATTTTCTGTTATGCCGGCGGTCGTTATACGCGATGAAATTGCTAATGAACGGCTGCATATTCAACAAAGTTTGCCTGATGCATACGAACATTTCTATGCCGTAACGTTATCTCGCAAACGTGTTACCCCTCAGCTTCAGCAACTGATTGAAAATGTCAAAAACACAGGCGATATGGCATTAAACAACGAATAGTAAACGCCTGGTGAATTACCTCATCGTATATGTAGTTACGCTACAATACGACGAACGCGGTTGTTTATAGCATGCCATGAATCAGTATCTGGCAGCGACTCTATGATAATTCTACTAAGCCCTTGTTCATCCAACGTGTGTAGCGCAGCATACAATTGTGCAGCGTACTGTTTTGGTGAATGTCCCAATGTAATATAAGACGCATCGAGCACACTGTTTTCCAGCGCAACGTCAGAGTGGGTTATAAAACCAACACGCTCATTGGCGGGCGGCTTTAGCGGCGAATGAGAATACCTAAAGTATTCAATTATTGCGTCGGTCGATTGCAAAGCAACTGGCGTGACAGGTTGATAGTGCTGCTTAACACTTCCAGGTACAGTAACGCCAGCCTTTTCTGAATAGCTAATGTTTTGCCCCAGCGTGTGAGACAGCTGCTCATCATTAATTGGGCCTGGCCGCAATATTGAAATCGAGGAGCCGGTTACATCTACGATGGTTGACTCAATACCCACTTCAGCTTTTCCACCATCGATAACCGCTGCAATACGCCCATCAAGTGAGGTAAGCACATGCTGCGCCGATGTCGGACTGATAAACTTGTATTTGTTTGCCGACGGTGCCGCTAACCCTAACCCGGTTTCTCTAATTAACGTCAAAAAATCTTCACTTGCGGGCATGCGTAGAACAATTGAATCTTGTCCACCAGTGACACTATTCGGTACCCAATCGTGCTTTTTAAGCAGCAACGATAGAGGACCAGGCCAAAAGCGTTCGGCAAGTGTGAATGCGACATCTGGCACCTCTTTCGCCCACTTACTGATATCTTCAATGCTAGCAATGTGAACGATGAGTGGGTTGGTTGCAGGGCGCGCTTTGGCTTCAAAAATCCTCGCTACCGCATTTGCATCCGCTGCATTAGCCGCAAGGCCGTATACAGTTTCCGTTTTCACAGCTACGCATTCGCCATCAGCAATAAGCTGCGCTGCGCACTTTATGTCATTGGGGAATCGAAGAACCTGCGTGTTGTATTGCATAAATCATAAGCCTTAAAAAATATATAAGGATGATCGCGCGCACGCATTAAAAAATAAAATGCAATTATCTAAAGTAAAACATATATAAATATGAACCATTAAAACCATTTAAAACACTAATTATTTAATAATAAACAATAAATATGAAAACAAAAATTTAACAATTAACATAAATCTATCATTTATAGGTATTCATTCTATTTTTATTGATTTATTAAGCATGCTTTACTCTATAAAAATTTTAAGGAGTAAAGCATGTCATCTCACACTAGCGCGTTACTACTGGTCTCGCTCCCACTGTTTTGGACGGTCCTATCTTGGTTTACAGGACGTACACAAAACAAGTCTCAAAAACTACGAGTCGAGCGCATTGCTATTTTCGGTAGCGTGTCACTCTTTCTGTTTTCGTTGCTCATTGGATTCACGTTTGCCGCTGACCTTGCTCCTGGCACAATGTTGGTTACACTGACACCACTAAAAGCACTGATAACACTAACTGTGGTCGCGATAGGCGTTATTCTGATGCGCTTTTCAAGAAACTATCTTGTAGGCGAAGCGTGTTACCCTGCTTTCTTACGCTGGATGCAGCTGACGTTATCAGCCGTTGTAATCACCATATTGGCAAACCACTTTATTGTATTTTGGCTTGGCTGGCTTTCTGTTAGCTTGTCTCTTCACCACCTTCTTTTGCTCTACCCTGATAGACCTCGCGCCATCATCGCCGCACATAAAAAATTTCTGCTCGCGCGCACTTCAGAACTACTGATGGCAGGTGCCTTTACGCTTTTTTTTCTTGCTTTTGACACCCTGTATATCGACGAGTTATTAAGTAAAGTCAATGAGGTTGACTTGCTCACTCAAACGCAACATTCCTGCTTTATCTACGCAACCTGCTTACTTGCAGTTGCCGCATTACTTAAATGCGCACAATTACCTGCACACGGTTGGTTAATTAATATTGTAGAGTCGGCTACACCGGTTAGTGCACTGCTTCATGCAGGTGTTATCAACTTAGGTGGCTATCTTCTTTTAACCTTCGCACCGCTTATCGCCGCCGCTCCACAAGCGCAATGGATAATACTGATTGCGGCAGGTTTAAGTGTATTCTTAAGCTCGCTGATAATGACTACACGGGTAACCATTAAAGTACGTCTAGCCTGGTCTACATCGTCACAAATGGGATTAATGTTAATCGAGTGTGCAATGGGTCTTTACGCCCTTGCGGTCATCCACCTTGTAGCACACTCGTTTTACAAGGCTTACGCTTTCTTAAATTCAGGCTCGGCAGTGTATGAAGAGCTTGAGCATGACATTAGCGCGCATCGAACGCCTCTATTTGCCGATTGGCTGAATGCCGCGTTTATTACTCTATTAATCGTATTAGCCGTTTACACACTTAGCGACTATCAAGGTCCGTTAAGTCCCTGGGTGTTAGTCAGCTTGGCATTAACCTCATTTCTGGCAATGCGAACTGCACACGCAGACCAAACCCAACTCTATATTTTTGTGGGTATTGCTACGGCACTCGTCACGTCATACTCATTGGTTAAAGGCCTCGTTCAAGATTATATAGTGACAGGCTTGCCCTCTCCGGCCCTACCGTTTTCAGCCATGGACATTTGGATTAGCGTGCTATTTCTTTGCCTTTTCGTTGCCCACTACTTAATGCAAAGCTTTGCTGAGCGAGGCGCGATTAAGAAGTTTAAGCAATACCTTTTCGCAGGCTTTTACCTTGATGAGTGGTTTACCAAAATCACCTTAAAAGTCTATCCGGTCACATTACGAAACACACCTAAACATAACACCCGAGCAGCCACTGTTTCAAAAATTGGGAGCCTATAATGACGGTTATTTCTCTAAACGAACCAACGGTAAATGCAGTAAGAATGAAGCGAGCAGCGACAGAGGCCTGCGAGCTTGTGGCCCCGAACTTCCCACTAGATAAGTCGATTGCAGTAAACCCTTTTTGGAAACTCATTAATGAGCCCATGCAAGACGTTTCAGCCAGAGTTCACGCTCTCACCGGCATTTCAACCATAATGCCCTCTACTTACTGGTTAGATTTATATAACGAGGGCGCAATATCAGATTCAGCGATCGCACATAGCTTACAACAGTACGGCTTGTCCAATGACGTAAAGACGTTCTTAACGCAGCTTACTATGCCAACGAATACCGCCACGTTGCCTTGCATCACCACATTGTTTGACGGCTACCGATTGCCCACTGAAATGACGTGGACAGACGAATGTACGTTCCAAATCAGTCAATTTTGCGCGGCGTATTATCAACCAGACTCACCGCTTGTACACATTAATGCCAGCTCTCCCTCCGATGCCTTGTATAAAAGTTGGTTACATGGCTTGAAACACGATGCAGGCATAAACGTGTTAATGAACACCAAGAAGCTGAAATCCATTTTTAATACTATTCCGCAAGACATTGAAACCCTGCTGAATGAAGCTAGTGAATCATTACAATTGGAAAGTAGTAGAGCGACGGATTACTTTTATACTCTTGTTATGAGTATGAACGGTTGGGCGTCGTATATTACGTATAGAACATGGCTTAAAGAAAGCGATGAACTGCAAGGCTTACTTGCTATTCGTCTTGCATGGGAACTCATCGTTTATCGCTATAACACCACGCATCATGAAGATGCCGCCAAGCAGGTAAGTGTGCGTTGGCGTCATGCAATAAAGCAGCTATCTCACAATATTGAACAATTTAAGCGTCAAGAGACGATGCTTTGGGTAATGATGTACGCATACGAGCATGAGCAACAACAGCGTCTACAAGCCCGCTTAATAACAACATCACCGTCTCCCCAGTTACAGCCTGACGTACAAGCCGTGTTTTGTATTGATGTTCGCTCTGAAGTTATTCGCCGTGTACTCGAACTGCAAAGCCCCTCTATTAAGACAATGGGCTTCGCAGGCTTTTTTGGAATGCCTATCGCCTACGCTCCCTCGCATACTGATGCGCATCGTCCACAGCTTCCGGGCCTGCTATCACCACAACTCACTGTCACTGAGAGTAATACCTTAACGTACCGGACCGAATTTATTCAACAGCGTTCAACATGGCACAAGTGGAGCAAATCCCCCTTAGGCAGTTTTTCTATGGTTGAGTCTGCTGGGTGGTGGTATGCCTTTAAATTGCTTAAAAACATGTGGTTACCATCGGGTAAAGAAAACCCCATTAATTCACTAAGTCACGAGGCATGCTGGCAAATAGAGAACGAAGATGGTCCTTTGCAGCTTCACGATAAGGTAGCGCTGGCTGCCGGCGCGCTAAAAATGATGGGCATGATACGGTTTGCACCTACCGTACTATTAGTAGGGCATGGCAGTAAATCGAGAAACAACTTACATGCAGCAGGTCTAGACTGCGGCGCATGTGGTGGTCAATCTGGCGAAGTGAATGTGCGCGTGTTGGCACAATTGCTTAACGATACCGAGATAAGACAAGAACTTGCCACTATGGGGTATAAAATTCCAGGCAATACCCGCTTTATTCCTTCACTTCACAACACCACTACAGACGATGTTGAATGTTTTGACAGCAAGGTGCCGGAAAAAGTAAAGAATTGGCTACTCAAAGCTCAGCATCAAGCGCAAAAAGAGCGGGCGAAACACTACAGCACAAATTTACAGTTTGAGTCTGATAAAAAGCGCGACCAGCGCTTTCAACAACGCGCATGTGACTGGTCGCAAGTTCAGCCTGAATGGGGTTTGGCAGGAAATGCCGCTTTCATTATTGGCCCTAGACAACGTACCCGTGGCGTAGACTTAGAAGGAAAGTGCTTCTTACATGACTACAACTGGCAAACGGACAAATCGTCTTCGGTATTAGAAACGCTAATGACCGCGCCGATGATTGTTACCCACTGGATTAACGCACAATACAACGCATCAGTTACTGACACTGAAAAGTTAGGCAGTGGAAATAAAGTGCTACACAATGCGGTCGGCAATAATATCGGTGTGTTTGAAGGCAACAGCGGCGACTTAAGAATAGGGTTATCAAAACAATCTCTTCATAACGGAGAGCGTTGGGTACATAACCCTCAACGCCTGAGCGTCTATATTGTTGCACCGAATAAAAAAATCGAAGACATCGTAGCAAAGCATGAAATGTTGCAGTCGCTGGTAGATAACGACTGGCTATATCTTTTCAGTTGGGAGAAACCTGCAGTCATTGAACGTTATTACAAAGGAAGCTGGTATACATCGCATGGGTTAACCATGTAAAGAAAGAGGCAGACTACGCCATTCAAAGCGGGTTACGTTAACGGCGACAAGGATGTCGCGTTGCCTGTATAACGTTTAGCCAATGCCTTGACTATAGTGTGCTTTTTCAGATGCTAACCAAGCCATGGCGTCTTGGTAATCGGTAAAATTACGCTTGTTTATTTTCTTTAGTGCCAAAACACGCTGCTTAACAATTCCCATAATAATATCACTTTTGTATACATATGCTTTCGCGACTAAACTAAAGCTGGGAAGTACAGTGTTAATATCCTCCAACACTGCAAACGCTTCGGGTGTTCCACCTTCAACACCAGTATTATCAACCAGCATACAAAAAGGTTTCCCACGCAGTGTGTGGATCGCGTCAAAAAGCAACGCTTTATAGTTAAGCGCTTCTTTTTCGTTAAAAACGCCGCTAAGCGTAACCGAAATTATCTCCTCGTTAACACATAGCGATGTATGACCACTTTGCTTGCGCATACTCTCTCCATTGTTTGCTAATACAACAGGTTAACTAGGTTTAAAGATATCCTGAGGTGGTACAGTAAACAAGTTAAGCTTAACTTATTAGACCTCTTTACCATTACTGGTCAAAATTCCCTCGACATGACGACCGCAATTCCTTATAGTGCGCGCGTTTTATTATGTTCGTGCGCAACACCACTTACATCTCTTTTCTTCTGTTTTACCCGCTGGAAACTTGTTTTGATCACCACTGCTAATATCACGATGCAATTCGGCTCTGCGCCGCTTTTTGAAAATATCTCTGCCAAATTTGGTAATGGAAACCGCTACGGCCTTATCGGTGCCAATGGATGCGGAAAATCTACGTTTATGAAAATATTGAGCGGCAAACTAACGCCTAGCTCTGGTAATGTTTCCCTATCTCCTGGTACCAAACTTGGTATTTTAAGTCAGGATCAGTTCGCATTTGAAGAAATGAGCGTGGTTGACGCTGTCATCATGGGTGACAAAGAACTCTGGGAAGTTAAACAAGAACGCGATGCCATTTACAGCAAAGCTGAAATGACCGAAGAAGATGGTATGCGCGTTGCTGACTTAGAAACACAGTTTGCCGAAATGGACGGATACACTGCAGAATCTCGTGCTGGCGATATTCTTAGTGCCGCAAGTATTGAGGAAAGTTATCACTTTGGTTTAATGAAAGAAGTGGCGCCCGGTAAAAAGGTCCGTGTCCTTCTAGCGCAAGCCCTATTTGCAAACCCTGATATTTTGCTGTTAGACGAGCCCACCAACAACCTCGATATCTACACCATTAGCTGGTTGGCCGAAGAGCTAAACAAACGCAAGTCGACCATGCTTATCATTTCGCACGATAGACACTTTCTTAATTCTGTGTGCACCCATATGGCCGATATCGATTATGGCGAATTACGTATTTACCCAGGTAATTACGATGCTTACATTGAAGCCGCTATGCTGGTTCAAGAACAATTACATAATGAAAATGCGAAAAAGTCTGCCGAAATAGAAGAGCTACAGGGCTTCGTTGCACGCTTCTCAGCAAATGCATCGAAGGCAAAACAAGCAACCTCTCGCGCAAAACGACTTGAAAAAATTGAATTGGCTGAAATTAAGGCTTCTAGCAGACGTAAGCCTTATATAGTGTTCAACCAACATAAAAAATTACACCGTTTGGCAATAACGCTGGAAGGATTAGGCCATAGCTATCCCGACTTACCGCTTTTTGACAACGCAAACTTGCTCTTAGAAGCAGGTCAGCGACTGGCGATTATTGGTGAAAACGGCGCGGGTAAAACAACCCTGTTGAAGTGCCTTGTCGACGAGCTTTCTCCAACCGCAGGGACCATTAAATGGGCTGAAAACGCTGCGATTGGTTATATACCTCAAGATAATGCCAAAGATTTTGCAAATGACTTAACCTTGTTCGAGTGGATGAGCCAATGGCGAAGTCCTAAGCACGATGATTTACAGATTAAAGGCATGTTAGGCAGGTTGCTTTTTGGCTCTGATGACTTTAATAAAAAAGTCAGTGTGTGTTCGGGTGGGGAGAAAAACCGCCTGTTATTCGGCAAACTAATGCTTCAAGACATAAATGTGTTAGTGATGGACGAGCCGACTAACCACATGGATATGGAATCGATTGAAGCGTTGAATAATGCGCTTTACAAATTTGATGGTACGGTGATATTTGTTAGTCATGACAGAGAGTTTGTGTCATCACTAGCAACGCAAATTATTGAAATAAAAGACAATAAGCTTAATCATTTCGAAGGAAACTACGACGAATTTTTGTCGCATACCGGTCAAGCATAATATATGCTGTACATGCTTATTCAGTAAGAACTAAATATAAAGGCACTACATCATGCTAGTGCCTTTTTTGCACTCAGCGCTTACTTTTCTCGATTATCGCAAAAATAGCATTACGCACTTCGTCTTTTTTATCTTCAGCTAAATATTTCAAGTGAGCGCTTACAAATTCTGGCCGCTGATAGAGCGTACGAATCGCAACGTTTATCTGCTCAATCATCATCTCACCAAATGCACCTCTTTCGCAAAGTACATGACCACTCACTGTTCTTGGGTTTCTAGCAATAGGGTAATCTCTTAGCCTTACAGGTACTTTAGTTCCGTAAACACTGAAAAGTGCGCTAGGGAAAATAAGCGCAAAATCGGAACGCTGATTTTCGAACAGCGTAAAAAACCGGCTAAAAAACGTAGTATTCGATACTTTTATAATTTGGTTTGGCTCAGCTTGACGAATTTGCGCATCTAATACATCTCCATACGAATAATTTTCAGCAACAATTAACGACGAATGAGAATACGCTCTTAACACCTCAGCAATATTAATAACCTCTCCCTTATCGTTAAGAAGGTGTTTTGGTATTGGCGGCAGCGTTGCATGCTGATAAAACCGCTGGGTTTGAAATATGTTTAACGGTAAAGAATATAGAAAACGCTGTTCTCTTTCTTTTGATTTTATCTTGTTGATAACACAAACAGGCCGCCCCTTTTCAATTTCATTAAGCGAACGTGCTAGTGGCACATTGAGAATATCATTCTCATATTGTAATTGGTTAAGTAGAAGCTGGGCAGTTTCTGTCGCGGTAGAATCGTAGTTGTCATTTTCGTTATTCACACGTGTTGTTAAATTAAAGTCGTCAGAATGCAACTCGACATCCTCAATAGAAAAGCGCGGCTGTGCCGCAAGCGCCTTAACAAACAGCAAGCATAACGAAAGAATAAAAAAACGTTTGATCACGTTGAAAAAAATACCTGATAAGAATGACACAATAACTTATCACATCGAGATAAATGATGTCGCTATATTCACTTTAAATTATATTAAAAAAACCTTTAGCTACCCTAAACAGTGTGGCAACTTTTTCACTCGTATATGTTACGCAAAACACCTTACCTAAGATCTTCTTCGCATGAGTTGATCTCACGCAACGTTATTATGTGAGAATTTGCTATACCTAAGAAACAATTTACTTCGATTACTCTCTATGAACGATACGATTTCTTTAGTAGGAGGATTAATTGGTGGCCTTGGCCTCTTTATTCTTGCAATAGGGATGATGACTGAAGGGCTAAAGTCAGCTGCGGGCGCCAGCTTACGACACCTGCTTGCCGTGTGGACCAACACACCAGCGAGAGGAGTACTGACCGGCTTTACCATGACCGCAATTGTGCAATCGTCAAGTGCCGTCACAGTGGCATCGTTGGGCTTTGTTAATGCAGGGCTTATTAACCTTAGCCAAGTTTTAGGGGTTATTTTTGGCGCTAACATAGGCACTACAGTAACAGGCTGGTTGGTAGCTATACTAGGCTTCAAATTGAATGTCGATGCCATTTCGTTACCGCTCATTGGTATTGGCATGGCAACTAAGCTGGTTTTTCAACGCGGTAAGCCTGCAGCAATCGGTACGGTCTTGGTAGGTTTTGGCCTCTTTTTTACTGGTATTGACGTTTTAAAAACTACGTTTGATAGCGTGGTAGCATCATTCTCATTGGAAGAGCTAACCGCAAGTGGTGTCAGCGCCATGTTCATATACTTACTTGTGGGTATTCTCATCACTATTTTGACGCAATCTTCTAGTGCGTCCATCGCAATTACGATTACTGCCGCTTCAAGTGGCGTAATAGGTTTGTATGCTGCCGGCACAATGGTAGTGGGTGCAAACATCGGTACGACCTCAACCGCAGTACTTGCTGCATTGGGGGCGACATCTGCGGCCAAACGGGCCGCGTCAGCGCAAGTTATCTTCAACATTGTTACTGCCATCGTAGCAATGCTTGTTCTGCCGGTTCTTTTTTCTGCGATTCGATTATTGAGTGAATTACTTTCACTGGCTTATAACCCTGCCATTTCGCTCGCACTTTTTCATACGCTATTCAATCTGCTCGGGTTACTGTTGATTTATCCGTTTATTAATCCACTTGCTCGATGGCTCGACAAACGATTTCTTACATGGGAAGAAACAGAGTCTCACCCACGATTCTTAGATTCAACGGTGGCATCTACCCCAGCCTTAGCAGCGAATGCCATATTAAATGAAACCGAAGCGTTACAACAACGGCTACTTAAGCTCTATCAACTCGCGTCATACAAAGCCACGTTAGACATTCGTCACTTCCATCAGCAAATCGGTGTAGCGAAATCACTTTGTGAACAAATATCTGCGTTTATCGTGAGTATTGATCGGGCTGAATTAAGTGATGAAATCACCGAGCAGCTCGCAACGCTTATGCGTGTAAATCATTATCTGCTTGATTGTATTAACGCGACTGAAGCGCTAGCGGGTTCACTGACTACCAGGGAGTCTCTTAATGACGTTACGTTAGAACAAGACCTCGATAACTTTGTTAAATATGTCTATGAAAGCCTGTCTTTACTCTCAACAAGCACAAGCAGCGCAATGCCTCATGAGCAGGTGTCCCTCGATAATTTAGATAAAAAGCACGAGCAACTGAAAGCTGCGTTAATCAAAGCGGGGACGCTGCGAGACGTAGGCATATCCCAAATGTCGAGTGCGATTGATTGCCTTGGCGATGCTTGGCATATCGCAAGAACATGGCAAAAAGCAGCGCATAGAATAAGCGCATTGTCGGTCGAGCTTAGACCACAGCAACAAACAGACGATAACAGTGATAAAGCAATAATAACCTAATACGCTCTTGAGGATATTCTTATGGCAACACTTACCTTTCTAGGCGCGGTCGATGGCGTGACTGGCTCGATGTATCTACTGAAAACTATATCTTCAACCATTCTGCTCGATTGCGGTTTGTTTCAAGGTCGGCGCGAAGAAGAGAAAGCAAACAAAAAGCCCTTGCCATTTAGTCCATCCGATATCGATGCTGTGGTTCTATCTCATGCTCACCTTGACCACTCCGGTCGATTACCCCTTCTGGTAAACCATGGATATGAGGGGCCTATTTATATGACCATGCCTACTCTCGATTTAATAGAGGTCATGTTAAACGACGCAGCATCGTTACAATTAAGAGACGTTGAATGGGAAAATAAACGGCGTCGGCGTTCGGGGAAAAAAGAAATCGACCCGTTATATACGCAAAACGATGTTGAAGAAACGCTTCGTCAATGTCAGGGGGTGGCATACCATGAAAAAATCACTCTCAGTGACGAGGTATCTCTCACACTTCATGACGCGGGACATATATTAGGCTCATCAATTGTTGAAATAATAACTACCGAAAATGATACCGTTCGCAAGCTCGTATTTTCAGGCGATCTTGGCAATAACCAGGCGGCGCTTTTACGAGATCCCGAATACCTGAAACAAGCTGATGTCGTCTTAATGGAGTCAACCTATGGCGACCGTGAGCACCGCTCTATGCAAGAAACCCTAGATGAATTTGAGCAAGTACTTACCGATGCGTCACAGGATGGCGGCAATATACTTATTCCGTCTTTTGCAGTCGGCCGCACCCAAGAAATTATTTTCCGCTTAGGTGAGTTATACCAAAAAGGAAAGCTTCCGCAACAGTTGATATGTTTAGATAGCCCAATGGCTATTGCGGTTACCGAGATTTATCATCGCTATCAAGACGTTTATAACGCTGAAGACAAAGATACAATACAAGCAAACGACCGTTCGCCACAGCATTCAAAAAGCCTTCACTCATTTTTACCAACGCTTCGTTATGCTGTCAGCACTGACGAGTCGATGGCGCTTAACAGAATAGACAGAGGAGCAATTATCATTGCTGGCAGCGGCATGTGCAATGGTGGTCGAATACGCCATCACCTAAAACATAACCTTTGGAGACAACAGTCTCACATTATTTTTGTGGGCTACCAAGCAATGGGAACCCCGGGACGTATTTTAGTTGATGGGGCAAAGCGAATTAAAATGGCAGGCGAGAATATTGCGGTTAACGCTCAAATACATACCCTTGGTGGCTTCTCTGCCCACGCTAGCCAAACTCAACTGATTGAGTGGGTAAGCCACTTCAGCGGTCCTAGACCACGGCTTTATTTAATCCATGGCGAGCAAGACGCCAAATTGCATCTACAACAAGCCCTTCACGACAAAGGGTGGGCATCAACCATTCCAACAGCAAATCAAACCATTACGCTATAGAAACTGACGTGTGGTCACCGTCATGTGTACCACACGTTTTCATTAGTACAACGCAAGCATAAGCTTGATACGTTTTTTCAATCCATAACTCCATACCATCGCTCGCGTAAAGCGTCCAAGCCCGATTTCTTTGGAAATACTGTAAAAGCGTTTCTTTATTCGCTTTAATGCTTTTTTACGGCTCGACTTCTTAACGTCTCCCATACTGGCATTATTGAGTGAAGACTCATCTAAGAATGCTTGAATGTCAGCATAGTTGCGCTTTGGGATGTTGAGGGGGAGGTGTTTTACTCCAATGGTTTCTTGATTATCTTGTTCAAGAATACTATTGAGTGTACGCATGGCATTTAATCGCCCACGCTCATAGTCATAGTGCCTAAAGCGTTGGTCGAAGAATCCTAAAAATGAGCCAAGTAACTCGCCACTTAACTCGCCTTCTTTGGCGGTAATGGTATAAATGGTTTTGGCATTTTTTGGACCAAGGTTGGCGGCATGTTCAATAAGCGCAATCGTATCTATCCATAACTTAAAATGATCGGCTGGCAATTCACGCTCATAATTATCACTTCCATATTGAAGCGTTAAGCGGCTTACATCATTAAAATATTCCCCTTTTGCGTCGGCGTACACCACATCAAGTAAGGAATTAATAACTATCTGCTTTATCTTCGCTTCAGCAGACGTGGTTTTATATAATTGCTCTCTTATTTTTAGGGCTTGCGCATCTAGCTTTAGCACCGCATTGGTAACACGCTCTTCCAGCAACCACTCTTGAAAACCGCTCTGTAAAAATACACTATTTATCATCTGTTTGGTGGTATCAACAAACGATGCAGTCTTCCCATTAAATTTAGGTTTTGCTGCGCTGTCTTTGGGATTTGGAGAGATGTAAAAGTAGAAGCGCCGCTCGTAGTCAGTCGGCCCTAAGTCTATGGAATCGGCAAGCTCTACGGCCATACCTAATGGGTAGTTGTTAAACGTGCCCCCATCCATAAAGCTGAAGTGACGAGGTTTGAACGCGACCGCATCACGCCCTTTGTAATCGTCGTTATCCCATTTTCTTCTTAAAGGCTCGGGGGAAAAGGCAATTGGGAACGCACCACAACCGCGTGCCGCAATAGCAATATCTTCCCACACGACTTTGTTGTCAGATGTCGTAGTAAGTGTTGTAGTATAACGATCTTGGAAACGCGTTTGTGTAAAAAAGCCGCCTGTAAGCCCCTCTACGCCATTTTTAAATGTGTCGACCTGATAATCAACACCGTTGAGGTTTGACATGGCCAAGCCAAGCTTAATTTCGCGCGCACTGGCAGCATGTCGATTAGCTTCAGTAGGCTCGAACTCATAACGCTTGTTAATTAACGAATCGGCTATATTCTTGACAAATCCGTTCGACAGCAGCGAGTTTGCTTGGTTATCACCCGGCAGCGGAGTAAGTAAGCCTTCAATATCAGCCATTTCAACCCATGCTTTATAGCCAACGTTATCTGTCTCGTTGGTTAGTGCTTCAGCATCAAACAGTAATTTTTGGGCAAACAATGCAGCTGTCATCCCACCGGCGCTCGCCCCGGTAAGCACATCTATTTCTATTCTAGGGTTATCGTTATTAGCGTTGTGTTCGTCGATCGCACGCACTAATTCAAACAGTGTACCTGCTTCGTAGGCCCCCAGCGAAACGGCGCCAGAAATAGCCACTGCAACGCGATAACTCATTGTTGAACTCCTAATAGTTTTCGTCCTTGTAAATCTCGCTTTGTTTGGCCAAGCGTTTGATTCAGGCAGGTTTTCATTATCTTATACCGCTATTATGCCAAGTAACAAGTAAGGCCCATTTATTTCATCAAACACATGATTATTTTGCCGTTAACCGGAAGATAATGTAATAAGAGGAATGCAAAAAACACGCATAGAGCATGGCGCGCAGTATTCTTGATAACGTAAATTTACTCTACAGCCGTTTGTTGGGCAAAGTAGACCGCCCCCCATTGGGCATTATGTTTAGGAGAGACCAAACGTGCTTTTACCTCATCACTTAAGTAAGGCAAGTAAAGTTGACTAAGGCCACCGGCAATACAAAGTGGTATTGGCGAGGGTGTCGTTAGCGTTGAGGCTAGCGCATCGATGTAACGTGCACCTTGCTGAAGAAGCTCATTGGCGTAAGCGCAGTTGTTGTCAGCCGCCGTCTTTACGAGCGACGCCATCGCACCATATTGTTGAGGTCCAAATTGTGCGGTAGCACTCACGAGTTTAGTCGGAGAAACCTCGCCAATGTATTCAGTCAATGAGGTAGAAAGTAAGCTTTCAGGCTGAAGGCCGTCTAATACCAACAGCGCATGTTTGAGCGCCTCGTGCCCCAACCACGCGCCGCTAGCATTGTCACCCACATTGAACCCGTAACCACCTTTATCTGTGAACGTTCCTTTTTTGAATACGGTACCAGAAGAGCCGGTCCCAACAATGATTAGCGCTCCCTCTTGACCCGCATGCGCGCCTAAACACGCCGCATGTAAATCGCTAAGTACTGTTGTAGACTTAAAGGGCCAATCTGAAATTTGCGTTAGCGCTAAAAATGCTCGTTTGGCGGATTCAACATTTGCCCCTGCTAGCCCGGCTGCTAGGGCAACGTTATCTGGTGTAACCGACAGATTAGCTTGAGCAGCGGCTTGCATCCAAGCTTCGATGATCGACGCTTTGGCTTGCTGTGCATTGGTCATAATATTGGCTGCACCTGCGTCGCCGCTACCAAGAATATTCCCTTTGCTATCTTGTATGTGCGCACGGCAGTGCGTGCCACCGCCATCGATACCGACAAAATAAGTATCTTCCTGCATCATCTTTCCATTAGCTGCTAACACGTTTCTCTCGTTCCACTGTTTTTGATTTCTCTATCCACATCGCTGGCTTAAAGCGCTTGCTGAGTACCTACTTTTGTAAGATGCTACGCGCCTATACTCAATGTATTCGCCGTTTTTAGTGTTAATCATTGTTATTAAAATAAGAATACGTAAGTTAACCATAAAATTATATTGATATGTTTATTTTTTGGGTAAACGTTCTCATTTATCAACGGCGTTTGTACGATGTTACCAGAAGGAAGCGTGCAATCACGTATTTATATTTTAACGAGAGACAAAACGTATTTCGCTTAAACTAAATGCGCCTCATTTAATTGGCATTTTATTGATCGTATTGTTTACCTTGGCTGTAGATGACTAAAAGGAAATTATTTATGAATGCACGTATTACCCTTACCACGCTACTCATGTCATTAAGCGCAATACTATCTGGTGGCGCATCGGCGCAAGCACCGTCTAATCAACCACAAGGTTGGACATATGGTTTAGGTGTTGCGGCATCCCAAGACGTTTACACCGGTTTTGATAATCGTATTGTGCCTATTCCTATTATTGGGTACGTCGGTGAACGCCTTCGCGTATACGGCCCATTTGTCGGCTATCAGCTTTTTCAAGAAGATGGGCTAACGATTGATGCCCAACTCGTTCCTATCTTTGCGGGATATGAAGAGGACGACAGCGCAGTATTCGAGGGCATGGAAGACAGAGACTTTAGCTATGGGGCTGGAGCCAGCATTTCCTATACAACGGAAGGCTGGATATACAGCGTGTCTGCAAACGCAGATATCCTTAACACTTTTGATGGTTATCAAGCGTCAGCGCGAGTCGCTAAACAATTTCGATATAAAGGTGTGATCATTGAGCCTTCGGTCGGTTTGAATTATCAAGACAGTAACTATGTTGATTATTACTATGGGGTTACCGCACAAGAAGCAACTGCCGCCCGTGCGTTTTACCAAGCAGATAGCGCGCTTAACACCGAGCTTCGATTAGGGTTTACGACTCGTCAATTTTTAGGAGGAATGACCCGGCTAGATTTTGGCGCCACTTTTTTTGACGATAGCATCAGCGATAGCCCAATTACTGACGATGACATGGCACTTAGCGCCATGCTCACATATGTACGTTTTTTCTAATTAGAAAAAGCCCTACTTAAAAAATAAGTGGGGCTTTGTTGTGAAACACGTCACTTAGCTACTTAGTTAATTAGTTACTTATATTCGATGTACCCGCGAACGCGACGGTTTCCCACAACGGGACGGTCGACAAACTGTGTTTGTAACTGCCTGACGTTTCTTTTGTGCTATAAGACAAATAAATAAGCGTCTTTGCGTCTTCATCGTAGATTCGGCGCAACTTCATATTTTTAAAAAAGACACTTTTAGACTTTTTAAAAATCACGTCTCCAGAGTCGGATTTATCTATACTAGCCAACATATCAGCAGTGATAGGGCCGGTCTGTCTGCACGCTATTGAGCTGTCTGATGGGTCAGAAAAATCAAGATTGGCTTCAATACTTGAAATGTGGCACGTAACGCCGGTGACAATAGGGTCTTGCAACGCATCTATTTTTATATCTTTGGTTGTAAACACGCCGAGCGACACGTCGCCTACTTCGCTATCACTACACCCCGTCATCCCTACTACGCTTGCACTTATCGCCAATATTGGCAGTAAACGTGTTAGAACTTTTGCCATCATGCGTACTCCTTTTGCTTTGCTTCGACATTATAACATTACGTACAACACCGTCGTTTGTTCAAAAGATATGTCGAATTCCTTCGTTTTGCTAATAAAAATACGCAGAGGCCTATACTACAAACTCGCTAATTGAATACTCACCATCCCCAGTATTGCTGCGTTTAAACGATTGAACCAACGCCAAAAATTAGGACGCTGCATATGGTGAGCAAACTTTGCCGTTAACGTACTTAACCCGACAAACCATACCACTGAAGCGCCGATTGCACCGCCGACAAACCACCACTTATTTTCTTGCCACTGACTTGCTAAGTTGCCCATCAACAGCAATGTGTCTAGGTAAAAATGTGGGTTTAGCCATGTCACCGCCAGCGCTATTAGCATAGCCTTTTTAAACGACAGCTGCTTTTGTGCCATTGCTAGCACTAAGCTATCGTTTGCCATAGACGATTTCACTTTCCGATAAGCAATGTAGAGTAAAAACGCGACGCCTGCCCACTTTGTTACGGTTACAAGCATAGGGTACTCTCTTAACAATAAACCGAAGCCCATTGCGCCTAAGCTAATAGAGATAGCATCGCTAACAATAAAAAGGAGTACAAAAAGCGTGGTCCATTGACGCTTCATGGATTGCTCAATTAAAAAGCTATTTTGTGCGCCAACCGCAATAATGAGCGTACCACCCATTACAAAGCCACTTGTCACTGCTGCTATCATTTTCTTGCCTCTATGTATCACTAGTTAGGTCGACCGACCCCACGCTTCATTTCAATCTGGTCTTGATCTTACCTCCACTTTCAAACTAAATTAAATTAATGATTTTTATTTTTGATTAGCAGAATTAATATAAATAACGATTCATTCACAGAGGTTGATGAGTAATGCTAGATTACGATGCGTTGAAATGTTTTAGCGAAGTACTTCGTTACGGGGGCTTCGAAAAAGGTGCACAAGCCCTTAACCTTACACAATCAGCGGTATCGCAGAAAATTAAGCGCTTAGAGCAAAATGTTAAAGGCCCTGTTTTAATCAGAACAAAACCATTACGTGCCACGCCTTTAGGTAAAGAGTTGCTGGCTCATATTCAAAAAGTCAGTGTGTTAGAGGAAGCACTCAATATTCACAGTGGTATTGAGGCCGGCACAACACCAATTAGCGTTGCCGTAAACAACGATGTGTTAGCAACATGGTTCTCTCAAGTTATTGCTGAGTTTGCTGAAAAACGAGGCAACCCTGTACACATAGTGAATGCAGACCAAACCCAAACCCGAGATATTCTTCAACAAGGAAGAGTGATGGCATGTATTAGCCAGACAGGCACACCGGTCACAGGTGGGCAGTCGATTCGGTTAGGCACAATGAAATATCAACTTTATGCATCACCTCAGTTTATAAAGCGATATTTAAGAGAGGAAATAACACCAGATATTGTTATGAGGGCACCGGGGTTACTCTATGACGAATATGACGTAACACTGCTCTCAGATTACCAGCGTGAATGCTTAAATATTGCCCCCTCGTTCACCACGTGCCACTGGTTCCCTTCCTCACATGGCTTTGTAAAAATGGCGCTTGATGGCGCCGCATGGGCGCTACTACCAACGCTTCAGGTTGCCCAGGAAGTGGCCGATGGAAATTTGGTTCCACTTTTCCCAACGAAAGCGCTCGGCATCCCCCTTTTTTGGCACTGGAATACGGTAGAGTCTGGGGCTATCGGTGATTTAACAAAAGCTGTCAGAAGTGTTGCTAAAAAGAAACTTGGCTGAACACTGCGCTGTAAGGTAGTGATAGCATGCGTTATCGGTTTGCTTGTTAGTAAGTGTGAATAATAAATGAAGCCCGACTCGTTCCTAAAAACAAACCAGGCTTATTTCTTACTTGTAGATTTACTCTAAAAACATGGTAATTTGGTCGCCTAGTTCGGCTATATTACCGCGTTCTAACTGAAATGCATCCAAGAATGCGGCAAATGACTTTTTATCATACGAACCTGGATAATATGCTTCGATAGCCATATCACCGTCACCATCAATATAATATCGTGACGCGGCAGATTTAGCATTGAGGCTATTTAAAACCTCTAGAAACTCTGCTTTATTTCGCTTTGAAAGATCGTTCCCACCAAAAAAGGCAGTGACAAGGATACCGCCTCTGAAGCTCTTCATAAAAAAATTGAGTTCTGTTGAGTGTGTAGCCTTCATACGTTGGCTACTAGAAGAAATATCGTAACCCAAAAACTCTAAATGCGCTTTAACTTCGCTTGCATCTTTCGGCGGTGAAGCGTTTGCTGATGTGAAAGCCAAAGCTAAAGCTATCCCGATACCAATAATTTTTATTTTCATTTTTAAACCACCCTCTGATTATCGACAAATTATTCAAGCGGACGACAACATGGCGGCGTGCGTAACGATGACGCTCAACAATCCCTTGACTATGTGATGTTTGGAGATCCTTTCAACAAACATAACTATAAGAGAGTATTACAATTTATGTATTAAATCTCAACTTTCGGGCAAATCTAAAAACACCGACTTGAATTGTAAAGCGGATGCATTCATTGAGAATGGCAGTAGGTCTTCTCTTTCTAAAGGTTTAAAAAGCCTACGTGTTAGGATAAATCACAAAGCGTAGTAATCCCTATGGCATTCTTGCCATTATGTTTAGCGCTGTATAACGCCTCATCGGCGCTTGATAACATTTGATTGGCGAGATCGTTCATTCCTAATTGATTAGGCACGACAGTCACAATGCCAAACGAGCACGACGCATTGAACTTTCGCGTTCCTTTGCCAAAATGCGTTTCAGCGATGCACTTTCGTATACGTTCTACAATCTCGGGGGCGTGGTTGCTGTTTTGCTCATCAGAGAACAAGATAACAAACTCATCTCCGCCTAAACGCGCAATGCAGTCAGACTGTCGAATATTTTCTTTTATGATTTTTGTTATCTGGACTAACAATGCATCGCCATTTGCATGACCATATTCATCGTTAATGGTTTTAAAATTGTCTATATCAAATACGCAAACTGCTAGCTGCTGCAACTGTCCTCGAGCCATTAAGTTTACGGCTTCATTTAAACGTATTTCTAAGTAACTTCGGGAAAATGCCTGGGTTAAATGGTCATGCATAAGACGATTACTCAACAAACGCCTTTCTTCATATAAATTATCAATATGTAAAACAAGAACCCAAGCAATACACGACGTAACGAGAAACGAGCCTATCCAAGTTAATGGTGGTAAGTCGATAATTTGGATGCCTGTTAACGTGTCGCATACGCCGGTGATCGTCCATATCACATTGGCGATAAGAAGGAGTAATACCGTGTTTGTATTGCTATTCTCTTGTCTTCTGCGTTGACGGGTAAACACCCTAAAAAGTATGAAGATACAATAAGCGGCAAGCACGAGGATCCAGCCTCCCCACAATTGGAAAAGAGGGCCATACGCTAGGCCAGTGTAGTACTGTGAAGTCGCAAAAAATACATTCGCTAAGAAGTATTGGTTCGGAACTATCGCCATTAGCGAAAAGGCAGCGCAAACCACATAGCACCATTTTAAAAAGGTCGGCGCTTTATATTGAAAAAACGCGACATAGAAATGCAAACTAAGGACGGTGGTAAACATGGCTGCAATAACCGTAATACGGTTAGAGATACTTAAATAAAGTAGGTTTTCTGATGAATTTACTAGAATAGCAAAGGCACCAAAAAAGACGCTGCTGACGAGTGCCGCTAGAGAGAAGATAAAGTAGTATTTCACTGACTCTTCATGGCGTGATGTTAAACGGTGGTATAGCAGAATAAAAAAAAGACTTAACAACAAGCAGATGCTAGCAGTAATAAACAACGGCACAGATAAGCTTTGAACCATATTAAATTTTCCCCACCTTTTGTTCTCTTATCTAACAGTCGACAACTATATTCCATTACCCTTTGTACTATACGCTCGTTTATTCAGTACGTTCATATTTATTAGTCGTAGATTTTGCCGATTAGGTGCAGCTGCCATTAATCCTTCCATTTTTATTACACGCAAAGTCATCGCTCCTTTCAACGCGGAAACACTGAAGGTTAATTTTTTGTTAAGAAAACGATGATTTCATCCACCGCCCTCTATAAAGAAAACTAAATTCTACATAAACAAAGGCTTAAGCTTTCTTTAAGAAACCATAAAAAACAAAATGTGAAGTAAATGTAAAATTGTATGCGTTTACATATTTGAAACCGTCAACTAGACTCGACATTCGAATTGGAAAAAAGTTCATGGGTAGATTAAACCTTATAAGAGTTCTGGGCATTTGTTTACTATCAAAAAATGCGCAGCGCCCTTGAAAAGGTTAGATCTTAGCTCCTTTTTTATGAACCACAGGATGTTGGGAAGGGTTATTAGAGGCTAAAAGCCGATGCTACTTTGCCGCAATGGAGGTAGCCACATTACGTTTACTGACCATAGGTAGTGCGAGTCGAAGTAATCTTTAAGCGCTACAGATTGGTGTAAGCATTAGACACGAAGAGCACACTACGTAAATAAAGAGTAATGCCGCATGATCATACAGAGAACCTGGCTAAAACTGGCGCTAATTGCTGGTACCACACTAACATTAAGCGGGTGCCAAAATGATGACGCCGCTGAAGGCGGAACGCTAGCAAATCCTCCCCCACCAACCTCAGCTAATTACGAATTGATTTGGTCAGACGAATTTGACGGTAGTAGCGTTGACACTACAAAGTGGGAAATTCAGACTGGCGACGGCACATCTGTCGGCTTACCTCCCGGTTGGGGGAATAACGAACAGCAGTATTACACCGCTGACAATATTACCGTAGAGGACGGCTTTCTCGTAATTGAAGCGCGCGCAGGCGACTCGCCCGATCCCAATTTTGCTTTTACCTCTGGGCGTCTTCGTACGCAAGGCTTACTCGACTTTACCTACGGACGAATGGAAGCGCGAATTCAAGTTCCAGAAGGGCTTGGTATGTGGCCAGCTTTTTGGACGCTAGGCAGCGACCCTTCTCCCTTCGGCGAGTGGGCTGCAAGGGGCGAGATAGACATAATGGAATCGTTCGGACAGGCAACACCATTTGTTGCGGGTACCGTACATTATGGTCAACGATTCCCCCTTAATGAGAGCGCGACCAAAACCTACGACGTAGACCCTACCGATGGCTTCCATGAATATGCGGTTGAATGGGATTCACAGCGTATCCGCTGGTTTGTTGACGGCGTTCACTACTTCACGGTCAGCAGAGATACGTACTGGAATTATTACTTTAAAAATCAGATTGAAGGTTTTCTTGCGGGTGAAGAAGACGCTCCATTCAATGAAAACCAGCACCTTTTGCTTAACTTAGCCGTAGGTGGCAACCCTGCAGGTATGCCAAACCCCAACGACACTGACGTTTTCCCTGGGCAAATGCTGGTTGATTATGTACGTGTGTATCAATGCCCTCTTGCACCGGTAAGCGATGGACTTGGATGCGAAAATAGCATTGATCAAGTCGACCCGTTTATTATTACGCAAGGCGGTGACGGTACCCCCCCTCCGCAAGACGTGGTTGTAAGCAGCTTCACGCTATACAACAACGGTACAGGCGTGCTGTTTCCTGACAGTAATAGCGAACGCCCATTAGACATTGGCGTTTTCGACAACAATGGCGCGCTAACAGTTACAGAAGTTGAATCTACTGACGCCGACAGAGGAACGGTGATTGAAATCGTTACAACAGGTGGTGGTAACATTCAAATTAATGACCCAGAAGGCAACACCTTTGAGCTGTTTGGAATGGGGCGCGCCGACAACAATGAATTTTTTGGTGGTGAGCTTACGTTTGACGTTTATATCGACAGCGCAGCAACAAAAGCAACAATACTTCAAGTTGGTGTAGACAGTGGCTTTCCAGATGTGGGTTTCACTCAGATACCGCTGACTGAGTTACCGCTTGATCAATGGACATCAGTTTCACTTGCACTCAGCGATGTAATACAAAGTAATATCGGCGCATTTGGCGGCGGTCCGCTTGATATAGAAGAAGTGCTTAATCTCATTGTTTTAGAGCCTGTAGGCGGCGCAGCCCGTATGCAGTTCGATAATATTAACTTACTTTGCGGCGCTCCATCCTCTCGCCCTTGTGGCATTGTAAGTGTGACGACCGTTCCTCAAAATGTGTTCATAGATAGCATTGACCCACTGTGGGATTTTGGGATTGGCGCCGTGGATAGCGGCTCTGGTTTCGCCACCTACACCGACGGAAGTAACCCAGACGGTGAAAATAAAATCGAATGGGCCATTGTGACAGATGACGATGCCCAGCGAGACCAGGTTATTGAGATTACATTTAATGGTGACGGCGAAAGTGGGGTGTGGTTTATTGCAACCGACCCGGTCAACCTTGCTGGGTACAATAACGGTGCGGTTGTTTTTGACCTGTTTGTTTCTGAGTTTGGTAGCGATACCAATACAATCACGATGCAGATTGACTGCGTATTCCCTTGTACCAGTGGCCCTCAAGACCTAGGCAGGCCGGCCGATGGGGAATGGCAAGAGATAGAAATCCCAATGAGCCAGCTTATTAACAGCGGGTTAAATACCGCGACAGTCAGTGCAGGTCTGGTACTCGCGGTTACCGATGTCAACGCGACCGCTACATTTACCATTGATAATGTCAGATGGGAACCCACCACTGAGATCGTAGAAGAAGAAGTGCTACCACTTGGTTTCTTTGCTGACTTTGAAGCCGTAGACCCAGCAGGCTCGGCGCTTGGCGGAAACTGGCAGAGCTTTGGAACAGTATTTACGGCCGATGGAGATTTTGTCTATAACTACGGGCAACCGTTCGGTACACCGTTGAATACAAACAGCTTCGCTAATATTGCAACAGGGCAAGGTGGTGATGCACAAGGTGCTCAGCAGCTCGTTATTTTTAACGATTATAACAATGCTGACCATGGTAATGGCCTGTTCATAGAAGCCGCTACATTCCAGCAGGTTACCTTAACCACGGATGATTCTGGCATTTATACGTTTAGTTTCGATGCGAGAGCGCCAAACGAATTTGCAACAGAAGCCCCCACTGTCGTTACGGCTTACGTTCAAACACTCGACCCCGCGAATGGTTTTGCGACCACTGCACGTGTGGAAATCGATTTGTCAGCAAACACAAGTACTGATTGGCAGACATATAGCGTCGATTTCAACATCAACGGTGAAACCATGGCCGGTCAGCTATTAGAGTTTGGTTTCACTACACGCACCACCGGGTTTGCTCCATCATCTATCTTGGTTGATAACGTTGACTTCAATGTTGCTACCGGCGGCATAAGTTATAGCAGCGATTTTGAGGGTGGAAACGCCGCTGGAGGTGAAATTGGTGACGGTTGGTCAAGCTTTGCTGCGGTATTTGCACCCGACGGAAACTTTGCCTATAGCTACGGTCCCTTCCCTTCTCCAAATAATACGGGGGGCTTTACCAGCTATGCGTCGGGTGAGGCAGGTGAAGACCAAGGTACCCAATATCTAAATGTGTTTAGTGATTACAACAACGGTGATCACGGAAACGGCCTCACCATTGAGGCAGCCAGCTTTCAAGAGCGAACGTTTGCTGCTCTTGATGCCGGTGAGTATTCGTTTTCCTTTGATGCTAAAGCACCTTTTGAGGGTGGCATAGCATCACCCACTTCGGCCTATGCTTATATCCGCGTGCTAGACCCTAACAATGGATTTGCGTCTACGGTGGATATTCGCGTCGATTTGAGCGATGTCAGTAACACGGAATGGTCACGCTTTACGGTGCAGGCCACGTTAGAGGATGCCTTGGACGGTCAAATACTTCAGTTTGGCTTTTCAAACTCAGCGACGAACTACAATCCGAGCGGTATTTTCTACGACAACGTAGAATTTTCGCGGGCTGAATAAGGAATTGAGCAATGAAACGATTTAATAATGTACTCACTAATTCAGAGCACGGATACATGAAAATATTCAACGGTAAGTCATCAACGCTATGGTGCAACGCATTGTTCTTTGCAATAGCAGCCTCTGTAAGTAGTGCATCAGTACTTGCACAAGAAGCTGAGACACAAGTCGAAGACAAAGAGAAAGACGTTGAAAGAATTGTGGTTACCGTTGAACGCCGCACACAAGATTTGCAAGATTTAGCGGGCACCGCATTTGCCTTCTCTGGAGAGGACCTAAAGTCTCAAGGTATTCAAGATATTACTGATATTGCAGAGTCCATTCCCGGGCTTGAAATTGGTAACAACCAAGGTAATGTAGAAGTGTGGATACGCGGTATTGGTAGTTCAAACAATACAGAACTTGGCGACCCTGCCGCCGCAACACACTTAGATGGAGTGTACATCCCTCGCCCCTCTGGGATCGGCTCCGCGTTCTTCGATATTTCTCGTGTAGAAGTTAATGTAGGCCCGCAAGGCACGCTCCGAGGTCGTAACGCGACCGCCGGTTCTGTGAATATTATTCCTTGGCGACCGGCAATTGGGCAATGGAACGGCAGCGCTGAAATTGAATTTGGAAACTACAATCAGCGCGCGATTACCGGCGCATTGAATATTCCCGCTACGGATAAGCTTGCCTTTCGTATTGCTGGAACCAAGGTCGACCACGATTCGTATTACAACGATGTAGGGCCACTTAATCTAGAGCTTGCTGAAGCCGCGGATAACCTTGGACTTCGCTTTCAGGCGCTTTACGAACCAACTGACGACTTAAGCATTTACTTATCTTATGATTATGCTAGCGAGCAGGGTACGGGTTATACGGGCACAAACTATGCACTTCCTCTAGGTTTAGGTATCGACCCTGATGATATTGATGACCCTCGAGATGTGGTTGGCCGCGGCTTCTCTCCCATTCAAGACACCGTTCATGACGGATTTAAGCTAGAAGTCACATGGGATTTAGGTAATGTGTTGCTTGAATACAATGGAAGCTATCGCGACTTGCTTTATGATTATCAAGCGGCAACCCCGCTATCTCCTGATTTTCCTGGTGTATTTGATGCTTTGGCCCCCCTTGATCAAGCGTTAGACGATTTTTCTCGTTTTCAGTTTTTAACTGACTCAGAGTCGACTATTCATGAACTACGGCTACTATCAGATGATGATGCCAGTCGCCTAACCTACACCGCAGGCATATTTTTGTTTGATGAACGGCAACAAACATTTTTAGCCTCTGCCGGCGACCGTGGAGGGTTCTTCCAAGGTGCTGAATTTAATCAGCCAAATACTGATACCGACTCACTGTCTGTGTATGCCGATGCAACCTATGAATTTAGCGCTGATACTCGTTTTACGGTTGGTATACGTTACACCAAAGACACGAAAACACGTCAAGGTGTCAATGCACGTTATGCGTTTGCCTTGGGTGGGTTTGATGTTAATACCGGTAACCCATTCGGTTGTTGTATGGGCGCGCGCGTAGGCACAGAAGGGTTTGAATTTGCTGGTTTTGGCCGCACCATTTATAACCCAGACCAAGATGGCGATGGCGCAGTGTCTGACGCAGAATTCTTAAACTTTTATTTTGATGGTATTGCCCAATTTGGCGACCGCGACACCCTTGACGATATCTTTGCAAACGGCGTAACGCAAGGCGGCGCAGACGTCCGCCCAGCATGCTCAGACAGCGATGTTACCGACAATTTAATCTGTAACCAAGATGGTACACACTCCTTCGCCGTACCCATCTCGCCCAATAACTCAATCACAGTACAAGACGGCCGTATCGACAATAACTTTGTTGATTGGCGTTTACGTATCGAACATGATCTCAATAATGATCAGTTAGTTTATGGCTTAATTGCTACTGGTCATAAGTCAGGTGGCTTCAATGACACGTTCAGTGATCCCACAACAGGGCTTACTTTAGCACCAACGTATCAAGAAGAGAGCGTGACCTTGTTTGAAGTGGGCTCAAAGAATGAGTTTGACCTGGGTGACGTTCCAACTACGTTTAATTTTTCAGCGTTTTATAATGATTATCAAGATCAAGTGTTTACTAACTTACTGTCTGTAGAGCAAGCCCTTGAATTCAATTCAGGTGCGCCTGTCGACCCGCTTGACGCTACACCTGGTGCATTGGTTGTATCATTTAGCTTCAATGCCGCTGACTCGGCCATTTATGGTATGCAGTTCGACGGCAAGTTTGAACTACCCCACGATATCAATCTAAGCTGGACAGCGTTATGGTTAGAGGCTGAGATAGAAGACAGTCAAGACATTCAGGACTCGCGCTTCCAAGCTGACGTTGCGCCAGATGAAGCAGTATTCCAATCTATTGACGGGAATCGACTACCACGCACACCACGTTTTCAGCTTAATGCAAGCCTTAGCCAAATCTTTGATATTGGTCCGGGAACCCTAGATTATGTGGTATCAGCGGGTTGGCGCGACGACCAGTTCCTTACCATTTTCAATAGTGTCGATTATCAGAACCCTGACAACCCTCGTCGTCGATTGGATGATAGTGTCGATGCTTATTGGACGGTAGATGCTGGTTTAGGTTACACCCACGGTGAAGGAGCACTGCGAATAGAGGCGTTCGCAAACAACCTGTTTGATGAAGTACGCACTGCAGCGACTATTATTACTCAGTTTGATAATACGCGCTTCTTTACGCGCCCACGTACCTTTGGTGTGCGTATGCGTTACACTTATTAGGGTTTAAGATTTACGGTACATCAGTGGGTGTACCGTAAATCGTCTAGAAATATTCGAAGAAGATGTTGAACATATCTGGAGGGCTATTGGATAAGCCTTTCTAGGTTCATTTAACACGCAATAAGGAGTGATGCAGTGCACGTTTCCCCCTCTATAAAATCCGTTACACTTACCCTGCTTTTCTCATTATTTTCACTGCCCATTTTTGCTGATCCTTTGCATGTCGAGATTGTGAAGTCGAGCGACGGTAGCTATGCATTACATCGAAATGGCAAGCCATACCAGGTTAGAGGGGCAGGTGTCGATGGTGCTGACATTGAAACATTAGCTGCATATGGGGCAAATTCTATTCGTACCTGGTCAATAGACGGCGGTAGTTACCCTGCTTCGGTTCTGCTCGACAAAGCGCACGCATTAGGCATGACGGTATCACTGGGTATTGATTTTGCGCGTGAGCGGCACGGTTTTGACTACAACGATGCACAGGCCGTAGCAGAACAACTCTCACAAGTAAAAGCCGATATAGTGAAGTACAAAGACCATCCAGCGTTACTTACCTGGTTTATTGGTAATGAGTTGAATTACGATTTTACCAATCCAAAGGTATACGACGCGGTCAATGAAGTGGCGACATTGATTAAGACGTTAGACCCTCACCACCCAACGACTACCACACTTGCCGGCTTTGATAAAAAAGCGATGGATGCCATTACCAAGCGCGCCCCTGCCTTAGACTTTGTTAGTTTTCAACTTTATGCTGACGTAGTAAATCTACCTAAATACGTTGCCTCATATGGCTACACTGGCCCCTATATGATTACAGAATGGGGCGCTGTTGGGCATTGGGAAGTATTTAAAACGAAATGGGGCGCGCCTGTTGAAACCACCAGCTCTGAAAAGGCTAGTAACTATGCAAAAAGTTACCTAAAAGCTATTGAGCCACAATCCCAACAAGTTATCGGAAACTATGTGTTTCTGTGGGGGCAGAAACAAGAACGAACCAGTACATGGTATGGCATGTTCTTAGACACCGGCGAGCGTACTGAAGCAGTCGACGTTATGCACTACATTTGGTCCGGTCAATGGCCAAAAAATCGTACGCCTAGAGTTAGCCCTATTGGATTAGATGGACAAGTAGCCTTCGACAATGTATTCCTGTTTAAAGGCGACCGCTATGAAGCAACGCTTAATGCGGTAGACCCAGATGGCGATGAATTAACGTTTAAGTGGGAAATCCGCAAAGAGTCGACAGCCACCGAGGTGGGAGGCGACCGCGAAATAGTGCCCGATACAGTAGAGGGGGTTATTGAAAACCCTACCTCTCAAAAGATTTATTTTGAAGCCCCTGAAGAAGCAGGACCTTACCGCTTGTATGCGTTCGTATATGATGGTGAAGGAAATGCAGCGCATGCAAACTTCCCCTTTTTTGTTAAATAGTAAGCCTGCCGCCGTTGCGTTGCTTCAACGCGTATAAACTGAACATACGGCGAAAAGATGAAAGGAGAGCGAGTGCGTTTTCTCACTCTCCCGTATTGCGAATTCCTCCGTCTTTACCATTTTGCAAATTGAAAATATCCGCAGTTAGCATCTCATTTCTTTAAGAAAAAAATAATTACCCACTCAAGAGGAATCTTCATAACTTATTGATTAATAGATAAATAACGAGACCCGCCGCGCAAATAAGCCAGAATATTTCTATTTGGCACACAAATTGTAACGGTTAAAAAAACAAGCAATTATTATTGGTGGCTCTATGAGAAATAAACACAAATTAACAGGCGCGCTTTTACTATCGCTTCCTGCACTTCACGTTTCTGCAGATGCATTTGACAGCTGCCCTTCACAAGCCTTTTTAATGCAAGATACTACTGCCAAGTTATATGGCGTGAACTTGGTCACGGGTAATGTCGATTTACTCTCTAGTAACTTAGGAACCAATAACCGAATCAATGGCTTTGGCTTTAGTAACCATGACCGTTACTTATACGGTTGGGGTTATCAGGATAAAACTATCGTAAGAATTGGTGATGATTATCAAATTGAGCCGCTTCCACTAACCAATAAGCCCGGCGCAGACTTCTTTGTCGGCGACATTGCGCTGGCTGAAAACGCTTATTACCTTTACAAAAAAGGCAGCAACTATGGTTTGTACCGCGTCAGCTTAGATCAAAATGATGATGACTACCTCGATGTTCAGCGCGTGATTGATGGCGGAGCGTTGTCGCTGTTGATTTATGATTTAGCTTTTCATCCGTTTGATGGTTTTGCTTATTCCGTTGATAAATACGGTGACTTGTATCGCATTGACGTCGCTAGCGGCGATGCATCAAAGGTAAGTAACGTGGGGCAGCGCGGAACGTTTGGTGCAGTGTATTTCGATGTAAATGGAACGTTTTATATTAGCCGTAACCAAGACGGAAATATATTTAGGATTGTTGTTGACGACGTTAAGCCACAGGCGGAACTCTTTGCCTATGGACCAAGCTCTGGTAACAATGACGGAGCGCGCTGTGCGATGGCGCCTATCGTCGATGAGTCTACACCTGCAACTACCGATTTTGGTGATGCACCCGACTCTTATTCAACCTCTATTTTCAATAATGGCGCCAGACATGGTGTAGTTGAAGGCATTCAGCTTGGTAGTGCGATTGATGCGGAGTACGATGCTAACGTGTACCCCAACAACGACGAAGACACCAATGGGGACGAAGACGGTGTAAATTTCATTACGGCGTTTGAAGCGGGCCTAGATGGTTTTATGCAAGTCACGGTTGAAGGCGATGGCTATCTGAGCATGTGGGTCGATTGGAACCAAAATGGTCAGTTTGATGCGAATGAGCAGTTAATCGCTGATAAAAGCCTCAGCACCGGAACCCACTATATATTTGAGGAAACACCGCTGAATGTCACCTCAGGTGTAACGTGGGCAAGGGTACGATATACCACAACCAGTGGCGTTGGTCCTAATGGCGGAGTAACAGACGGTGAAGTTGAGGACTATCAGGTCGCCGTTTTAAACCCGGGTAACAGCCTAGTGACCAACACACCATACTTCTTAGCCTTTGAAGATAACTGGCCTGAAACCGGTGATTATGACTTCAATGATGTGGTGATCCGACTCGATTCTTCAGTGATAGTTTCACAAGAAGGTAATGTTAAAAAACTAAACCTTGAGGGCGAACTCACGGCGATGGGGGCATCTTACAACAATGGTTTTGCCATCCAGCTTCAAGGCATCAAAAACGATGATATCGACGCAACGAGTATCCGTTTTGAAATAAATGGTGTATCGGCAAAGGTAGACTTGCTAGAAGAGGGCAATGACGATGCCGTATTGAAAATAAGTGACGACTTGTGGGATCACGTTACGGCGGGTGGCTGCTGGTTCTATAAAACGGAACAAGGATGCACATCTCAATACGAATTTACATTTGTCATATCACTACAATTTAATAACGAGATAGCACTAAGTAATTTTCCACAGTCGCCCTACAAGCCGTTTATTTTCGCAACCGAAGATACCTATCACGGCGATGCTTTTTCAGGAAACCCGGGCAGAAGCTTAGAAATCCATCTAAAGAACAAAATACCCACCGCGCGTGCTGAGAATTATTTCGGCTTAGCCGAAGACAAATCAAACGTACCTGCTGGCCTTACCTATCAAACTGAGACTGGCTTACCATGGGCAATAGCAATAAATGCTAGTACCTATACTAACTGGCTTCACCCGCAAGAATACGTCGATATTTTAAGAGCCTATCCAGATTTTCTAGACTTTGCGACGAGCAATGGCGCGGAAAATAAGTCATGGTTTAAAAAAGAAAATGCCGATTTATCTAAAGTTTATTCTTATTAGGAGCGACCAATGAAATATTTATTACTCGTACCAACAACTGCTTTATTGGTAGCCTGCGGTTCAGGAGGCGGGGATGGCGGTTCTACTACGGCAAGTAGTAGCGCTCCTCCTGCTCCAGCTCCGGTGAGTGCACCTGCGCCTGCACCAACGCCGCCTCCAGTATCAACGGTGCCGCCATCTGAGATGGAAGATGTAGTCGTAACAAAAACGTTCGACTTTATCGGCAAAGATGACTTAACGATTCAAATGTCAAACAATATGAGTGCAGCAAGAGTATATTTAAATGTTTGTAGCGACTATTCAACTGTCTCTGGAAAAGTGAAGGTAGATTATAAAACCTGCCAATTACGTACTACATTACCGTCAGGCTCTACTGAATATAAAATTACCCTTAGTGGTGATACGGAACAACTTATTGCACAGGTATGGGCACTTGAAGAAGGCGCTGTCCCACAGAGCTTTTACTGGTCAGCTTCCAGTAACGCAAACAACTGGGACATTATCGTTAATTAAACCCAGCTCTTTTGCAGTAAGCCCACCACATATCTATGGGCTTACTGCATACGTTTTATCTAAAGCACTTACACCAACACCATTACGCTTAACCACTTTTAGTTGTGTGGGAATGCGTTCTTTCATTGCTTCAATATGGCTAATAACCCCTATCATTTTCCCGCTCGCATTAAGGTTATCGAGTGCGTCTAACGCGACATCTAACGTTTCGGCATCCAGCGTACCAAAGCCTTCATCTAAAAATAACGAGTCGATACTTGTTTTATGGCTAACCAAATCTGAGAGCGCAAGGGCCAGTGCTAAACTAACAAGAAAGCTTTCACCGCCCGATAGTGTTTTGGTGTCACGCATTACATCGCCTTGCCATGTATCCACAACACGCAATCCTAATCCATCATTTTCATTTCTTAATAACTGATAACGCCCGTGCAGCTTGTCAAGCTGCTGGTTTGCAAGCTGAACTAAGTTGTCGAGTGTTAACCCTTGTGCAAAGCGTCTAAATTTATCGCCGCTGGCAGAACCGATTAACGAATGCAAATAAGTGATGTCGTCATAATATGTTTCAAACCTCGCCATTTCGTCCATTAATGTTTGTTGTTTTCCCTGTGCCATATCATTACTCTCTTTCTGCTGACGAAGCTGCCCCTGAGTTGCAAGCATTGCGTCTTTCTCGTGCTGCTTTGTCGTAAGCGTTTCAGACACACTATCAAGCGTAACGTTCGCCCATTGCTGGCCATATTCGTGAGCAAGAAGCTGAGTTTTTTGTTCTACCGCTTTAGACTTCCATACCTGAGCATCGCGCAGCTCGCCTGATAGCGTTTCTTTTTTCAAGCGTAAGGCATTGCTTTCATGTTCAGATAACAGCGCCTGTTTGAACGCCGTAACATCAGGGAATGGGCTGGCGTTTAACTGTTCTGAAAACGCAAGGGTTTGCGCCTCTAACTGTGTGTTTTTAGATTGATATTGAAGCGAAAGTTGATGCGCTTCAGACGTAAGCTGCGTGACACGTTTATCGGCCTCCCCCCTTGCATTATGGGCTATGTCCAATTCTTTTTGCGCAGTGTCTATCGCTTTCTCAGCCTTGCTTCGCGCTTCGCTAATATTGCCCTCAGGAAAAATGGAATCACGCGCTTTACTCAGCGCGTCAATCTTATCGCGGCACGTGAACACCACTGCATTCTCTTTCTCATTTTGCCCTTGCAACTCGTGCACTCGGTTTCGCTGGTGCTTAATGTCATTCTCAAGCTGCTTTATTATTGGCGCTAGGGTCTCGAGCCGCTGTTTTTTCTCTCTGTATATGACCAGTTCGTTTTCAACCTTGTCCAACCAATCAATCAATGACGCGGGGTCGTTTTTGCTCAACGCAGTAACCTCGTTTGCCAAAGTACCCGACGGAATTCCATTGATAAGGTGAACATACGCGTCTTCAGCACGGCTATTATTTAACGCAATATGTTGCTTACATTCGTCTAGCGCCTGTTCATCTTGTGTATCTTTTGCCTCTGCGAGCGTCACCTTGCCAACCACTGATGTCAGCTCGTGTTGAACCTCATCACGCTGCTTTATCTCTTGAGTCAATTTAGTCTGCGCATTATTGATGTATTCAAGGCTGGTATTAATACTCTCTACCTGCTCGCTGATTGATGACTTAAAGCGCGCAATACCAGCATTTTCGTCGATTGATAGTGTGATATTAGATGGTGCGTTTAGTGCGGCAATAATGGCCTCAAAGCGCTTGCTACGCTCAGCGTTAGCATCGTTTAGCACTTGATGTTGGTGTGCATTTTGTTCGATAAGGTATTCCGTGCGCTCTACCTGCTGACGCGCTTCACTACCTTGTCTTTCAATTTCCTCAAGCGCAAGCCGCAAACTATCTCGCCGCTTCACTGTTTCTGGGACATCTACGGATACTGAATTTAGATTATGTTCATTGGCGCCACAAACCGGGCAAGGATGACCTTGCTTAAGCATGGCACGCAAATGTGAAACTTCTTCATCCAGCGCAATCAGTGCGTCGACATCTTTTCGTTGCTTGTTGATGTCTTGATATTGCTCGGCAAAATGATCACGCAGTTTCTGTTGCTCGCGCTTATTTTCTTCATGTTGCTGCTGTTGTTGTATCAATGTTTCCATTTGCGCGCGGGCAGACACGTATTGATGTTGCACGTGTTCGGCTTCAATAATTAACGGCCACTGCTTGTTAAGCTGCGCTAATGTTTTGTTAAGTGATTCAGCGGTTTCACTTTCGGTAGCTGCCGCAACGCTTCGCTGAGAGAACGCCACCGTTTCATTATGAATATCTAAGGCGCTTTGCAGACGTTTTTGCTCTTGCCTTAGCGTAAATATATGTTGCTGACGTTCTTCGCGTTCCTTGGTAAGTAGCATCTGTTTTTGACGTAACGCATTCAGAGCCTCATGCTCGCTTTTTAACTGTTTTGCATTTTCCTTCCAGCCACTTAATTTCTCTCCTACCACGCTATAGTGAGAGGCTCCATCAAGAAAATAGTGAAGCGTGCCCTGTTGCGTTACTTTTTCTTTAAGGTCTTTTTCATATGATGCGATGCTGATATCCAATGTTGATATATGCGCTTGTACCTCAGCGAGCGCGTGCTCTGCCCGCTGTTTATCGGTCAGCAGTGATGCAATCTCATTATCAAGAGGGATAACGTCATCATTAATTCGTTTTTCTAACTGCTTACGTGCTTGTGTAGCAGCTTCAAGCGTAATTTTTTGTGCCTCATAAGCCTTTTCAGCTAATTGATAACCATGGCGTGCTAACGGGATTTGGCTTGATTTTTCGTCGCCTTGTTGCTTGAGTAACTCAACCTCATTAGTTAACTGGGACAGGCTATCAAATGCGGTTCTGAGTTTTTCGGCCGGTTCGCTAAGGGCAAGCTTTTCAAACAGTGGCGCGGCGTCATCATACGCACATTGTGCACGCGTTAGTGCTTGCTCTGCGTGCTCTAGAGACTGGGTATTTTCTGCAAGCGAAACGTGCCATTGCTTTTGTTGCTGTAAAAGAGCAATGTCGCCTTGATGTATCGCCAAGGTGTCGGCGACATCCTTTATGCGTAATTCTAAAGAGGCTAGTGCGTCTTCACTTAAGACGTTAACGCCTTCAAGTTGAAGAGAAAATGCCTTTTTTTGTTGTTTTGCGTCACTAAACTGCTGGTGAATCACCTGTGAAATTTGACCGTATATTTCAGTGCCCGTAAGTTCTTCAAGCAGCTCAGCTCTGTCATTTTCATTAGCGTTAAGAAATGCCGCGAAATCTCCTTGCGACAACATCATCGACTTAGTGAAACGCGCAAAATTCAACCCCGTAAGTCGCTCTATTTCATCGCTCTTAGGCCTTACTTGGGTGGCTAAAACTTTCCCGGTAGCGACTTCTGCCAACTCAACGTCTGCACCTTGGAGATTGCCATCCACCTTGCCCCTTGCCCGCCTCATGCTCCAAAACGCACGATAGGCTTTCCCCTTAATGTCGAACTCGACTTCAGCCAAACACTCTGCGGTTCCCCGCGTCATGATATCGTTTGACGACGCTGAAATGGCTCCCAACCGAGGCGTTTGATGGTAAAGCGCTAAGCATATGGCATCTAGCAATGTGGTTTTTCCCGCGCCTGTTGGCCCGGTTATAGCAAATAGCCCATTTTCTACAAACGGCGATTGAGTGAAATCTATCTTCCACTCCCCTTTCAAGGCATTTAGATTTTTAAGCCGTAACGTAAGTATTTTCACGACTTCACCTCTGCGGGTATATGGCTATTAATTTCGTCTTGGTTACCCTCATTTATCACATCCACCGCTTCTGCGAACAGCACGTTAATACGTTTTAGTCTCGCGCCTTCTTGCGCTTCCTCACTGTCTAGGCTTTCAAGGGCCAGTCTCGCCTTAAATACATCTTCTACCGATAATTCACTTAACTGTATGTTGGGTGTACTTTTAAGTGAAGATGTCGCTTGCTTACGCATACGCTTTAACTGCAATAATTCGGCCGCTTTTCCATCTAGCAGGCTGTGAATACGCTGCTGTAAGTCGGTAAGAAAGTCTTGTGTCTGTACTTCAATACACAACCACACTGGCGCTTCTTCAGTTGCTGCGTTAATCATCTCACTGGCATGAATTTGTTGTTCTATGCCCTTCAGATCCCCTTTAATAACTTGCATCGCTTGAAAAGTCGGAATGGGTTTTGAGGTCAGCGTAGAAAGCTTTCCCTCCTCAAAGTGAGCAATCATCACTTGTTTTTGCGTACTAAGTTCGTCAAAACTGAGTGGAATTGGAGAGCCCGAATACCGAATATGTTCACTACCAGCCACTTTTTGCGGGCGATGAATATGTCCAAGGGCAATATAGTCAGCAGGCGGAAAGCCTGCGGCATCAAATCCTTCAAGCGTTCCGATGTAAATGTCTCTTACGCTTTCAGATTGGCTTACACCCAACGCGGTTAAATGCCCCGTTGCTATGATAGGTACTGCCTTAGACTGCGCAGCCTGCATGGCCTTTGCCTGTGCAAACAAGCTTGCATAATGGCTTTTAATTGCCTCAGCAAGCGCAATCCGCTTATCAGTACCACTTTGTCCCGCGCTGCTTGTTAACACATCGCGAGGGCGTATAAATGGCACAGCGCACAATATCGCCCCCACGTCACCGCTGCGAGTTTTAAGGGTAAACACTTGGTCGCTGTCATCGCCATAAGTACTGGCAATAACATGGCTATTTAAATAATGAAGCAGAGCTTTACTCTCGTTCAGAACCGATACCGAATCGTGATTTCCACCCAGTACAACCAAGGTACATCCAGAGCCTTGAAGCTGGCCTATAAACTGGTGATATAGCTCTCTAGCATAACTCGGCGGAGTGCCTGTATCGAAGATATCACCTGCAACAATGATGGCATCAATGCCTTCCTCCTCTACTACCGCGAGCAACCAAGACATAAAAGCACTGTGTTCCTGCTTACGGCTTTTGGTAAAGAAGCTTTGGCCTAAATGCCAGTCGGACGTGTGAAGTATTTTCATTGCGTTAGGGGAACCATCTGGTAGACGTGAAGAATTATAAAAGCCACGGTATAACAGTGGCTTCGATAATGATATCGCTAAAAGGTATGGTGGTTCAAATCAAGCCTTAAGCATCTCAATTCAAACCGAATTAGTACAGAATGCGTTATTGGGGAGGGTCAATCTTATTATCTATTGATGTATTCACTCGAAACCATCCCGCAATAGAATGCCTGTCTCGTATCGCCGGTAATACTTCATGAGGAAACTCTTCGCTAAGAAACACAACAATCGTGCCCATTAATGGCACTACACGAAGCCCCTCTTTGTCGTGTTCATCTTTATAGAGTACTAACTCACCGCCATCATCGTTAGTCCATCCAGAGTTTAAGTAAGCAACCACTGATAGCACTCTATTTGTTTCACCACGAAACGCATCATAATGCCTTTTGTAGTAGGCGCCTGGCGCGTAATGGGCAAAGTGACTTTCAAACGAGAATAAGCCTAAAAACAACCGCCTATTGAGAAATGCTTGCAACTGAGATGTCCAGTCAACCCACTGACGTCCTTCTGGCGTCTCTCCTGTGATCCAACAAATTTCATCGGTCCTCACAAACTCTGTCTTTACAAAGTCATCGCCTCGTCCGATCCCTGCATTAACGAATTGCTGGTCATTCAACGCTTGTTGACAACAAAGTAGTGCGTCTACCAACGATTCGGGCAGTGCACCTGGGCGTACGCTGAACCCTTGCGTTTCTAAATCAGCGGCAATAAGACCGAATAATGCATCACTAACTACCGAACCATCATCTGCGTTAACATCATGCCGTAATGCAACCAAGTCAATCCCTACCCTTTACCGTTTATAAGTCATTGAGAAAAGCACAGCGAACATCCACTGCGTGCTCGTATGCTATCTCAAATCTGAAAAAGGTTGTCCCAATAATAATCCAGCTCACGAGCACAATCTTTTATCGGACGAGCTTGGTAGGTAAATTTGGTCTTAGTAATGAGCTTCATTGCCAGTAGTTTATCGAGAGCATCTTTTACATCAAAATCGAGCTCACAGTTATGTTGGTTTTTAAACCATTGCTCGATGTTGTTATCTAACGCTTCTGCTGACATGCCAACTGTACCAACGCTAAGTAAAAAGGTGTATGCCAGTATGGCTTCTTTGCAATCTTCTTCTTCGGCAGCGTCAATAAGGGTATGAAATACGCCCGCATTGTTGTCTAGACTTTTAAAGTATAAGTTGTCCGACAGCGCCTTCATAAAACGGATTTTTCTATTTTTGAACTTTGTCCATTCTTTAAAAACAAAGCTTCCCAGGACACCCATACCTATACCGAATGTAATAAGGCTTTGTTTAGTTATCTCGACCTGTTCATCTTTAAACCCTAACCAAAACGCCAGTACCGAGGCCAGCAATAACATTGATGCCCCAAGCTTTGTTACCAACACCACTGCACCGCCAATAGCGGCTGACGCGCCAATAATCACCTTATCTAGCGGCCGCATCCTCACTTCACTATTAGGGAACAACATCTCTAAGTCGGCCTTTGGTACATTTTGGAACAATTTAATAATGGTCGAGCCGGGAGAAAACCCCACCGGCAGCGTCCCTTTTTGTGCGAAGTAGGCATCGTCTTTAAACGTGATATAGACTGCAACGCGGTCATAGTTGGTAAACGTAATCGCTTTTTTACGCAGTCCGAATAGGTGTCGTATTACCTCTGTTTTGACCGATTCACCTCGTCGATAAAACACGACTTCTTGAAAATCATCAAAGCTTACGGCAAGACGTACTTTAAAAAGTGACTCTTCCGTTAACGCTTCCTCTAAATCATGATCGGTCACTTTTTCAAAATTTGCGGCGTTTAGTAAATGGGAAAAGTCACCCGCAAATTTTTTCTGAACCCGCTTTAACGTTTCCGTGTTCACCGACTCAATACTGCGAGTATCTTTATTGGGGTCAAAAAATGCATAACTGCTTTTCAATGACTCAAGCTGTTCATGGTATTGATAGTGAATACGGTTCACGAGCAGTTTGCACACCGTGTCAAATGCATGAATGTCTGTACTATCTGCCAATACAGGCTTACACATTTCGATAATGTCAGCTTTACGATAAGGAATGAAGCGTTCTGAAGGCATGGTTATTGCGCACGACACATTGATGATGATTAGTTGCTGTGAGTAATACCTAAAATCATAAATAATCGCAATGCTAGAGGCGTAAATAAACCTGAGTAATTGGTCTAACATCTACTATCACGCACAATCACATATACGTTACACTACGTGGATGAGTTATCCCGTTCCCGCCAATCAGGTTGAAACCCTGTACGAAATAAAGAAAAGTAAGTTTATTGCTTTTGCAGCCTTTGCTAATTCGCGTGACTTAGCCATGCAGCATCTTGAGCGTGTGAAAGCACACTATCCCGATGCAAGACACCACTGTTGGGCCTACCGGTTCGGCAATCCTGCATCACCGACCAGCGCAGCAATGGCTGACGATGGTGAACCCAGCGGCACGGCTGGAAAGCCTATACTGAACGTATTGCAGCATAAAGATATCGGTGACGTAATGGTGATTGTCACTCGCTATTTCGGAGGCATAAAGTTAGGTGCCGGCGGATTGGTTCGTGCTTATTCGGCATCGGCTCAACAAGCCATTGAACAGCTAAAAATACGCGAGGAAGTAACGCTTCAATTAGTTACCATCGATGTTGACTTCAAACACGAGCAATTTATTCGCCACTTGGTTGAACAACAAGCAGGTGAAATAGCCCACTGCGATTATGGTGGCCACGTTACGATAGACGTTAAACTTCCCCTATCGGCTATACCAGACTTCACCGCTAACGTTGGCGCTATTGCACTTGCAGTGACATTGGAAGATAAATAACCTTAATGGTAGCAATAAAAAAGCATGCTCAAAGAAGCATGCTTTTAGTATTTATTGCCAAGAACACAGGTTAGTTCACAAACCCTTCATTCGCTCTTACCGTTAATGGGTGATACCCTGGCTTCGCTTCTTCAAATGCTTTTTTGGCGAACGCCTTTCCTTCTTTTGTTTTTGCCAATTCACGGTACAACGGCTTAACAAGCTTATTACGACCAATACTAACAAGGTATAAATAAAGCCTGTCATAAGCAGGTTTATATTCGTTTTGCACTGCGATCATAAGCCAGCTGTGCGCAATTTCGTTGTTTTTGCTCGCGGTAAGCGAAAACGCATTATCTAGCTCAGAAAGTTGTGCGTCACTTAGTGATATCGGAAGGTTGTTTAAGAAATATAGCCACTCATGTACCGTCCATGCGTGAGTGTCGATATCTTTGGCCGTCACCTCGTCACGCAACCATGCAGAACGTGTATCATCAATAATGTCAAAAGCATTTGATTCCGGCACTGGCGCGTCTTTGGGAATACCAGGTTGAAATATCCATGTTTGAATACGCGCGCGATCTAATTGATCGGGATATTGTGCCAACAATGTTTTATCAAGATACGCAATAAACGTGTCAGTAGTAATGCTTTTAAACGCAAAATCTTTAAAGTATTGCATTAAGAATGCATCAAAATTAGCACGACCGATACGATGCTCTAATTCGCGCAAAAACAACGCCCCTTTTTCGTAAGGAATGTTTGAAAAGACATCATCAGGGTTTCTACCGCGCAAATCGATAGCCAATATTTCATCGTTATCTTCAAGCGCAGCCACATCGTTTTGTAAGTCTTGGTATCCTAAAACCGCTTCTTTTTTAAAACGGTCATTACCGTAAACCATTTCCATAATGCGATACGTTAAATAGGTAGTGAAACCTTCGTTCAACCACAGGTCTCGCCAGGTTGCGTTTGTTACGGTATTGCCCGACCAACTATGTGCAAGTTCATGGGCAATCAACGACACTAAGCTTTTATCACCGGCTATTACCGTTGGCGTAATAAATGACAGCCTTGGGTTTTCCATACCACCAAACGGGAATGAGGGTGGAAGAATGAGAAGATCGTATCTATCCCACTGATATGGTCCATAGGTTTTCTCTGTTACCTCAAGCATTGCTTCGGTATCTTCAAATTCTTTCGCCGCGCTTTCTAGCAATGCTGGTTCAGCATAAACCCCAGTGCGCGCCCCCATTGGTTTGAAATGTAAATCACCAATTGCCAGAGCAATTAAGTAAGAGGGAATAGGTTGAGGCATTGTAAACCTGTATTCACCGTCTCTTGGCGTGTCCGGATCGTTTGAAGCGCTCATCACGGCTAGCAGCGATGGGGGCGTTTTTATTATTGCATCGTAGGTCACTCTAACCTGAGGAGAGTCTTGTAATGGAATAAAACTACGCGCATGTACTGCTTGTGCTTGCGTAAACAAGAAAGGGTGTTGCTTGCCCGCTGTTTGCGCAGGGGTTAACCATTGTACGCCTGAAGCCTCAGGCGAGGTACTGTAAGCGACCGTGACATGATTTGCCGCTTCAGGCAACGTTATATGCAGTGGTGTACCTAAATCTACATCACGCTCACCTAAATGAAATGGTACATTTTCCCCGTCTACGCTAACTGAGGCGATATCTAACCCTCTCGTATCAAGCACCAATGTGTTATTTGTCGGTTTACTACGGGTAAAATCTAGAGTTACGTCACCTACTAACTGCTTTGCATCAAAATCAGCACTAAGGTTAAGCGACAGGTGAGTGACCTTAATTTCAGAGGGATTTGAGAAAGAGTGATAGTCGACACCCGATGCAATGCGTGATGACGCACCTATGCTTTCTGTGTTTTCTGCCTCCATCTGTGCGGTTGCAGTTTCAGCGTTCATTTCGCTTGTTTGCTCACTACAAGCAAACAATACTGGCGCGCAAACAGCGGCCACCAGCCAATTATAATTTTTCATGACGTTTCCTGTCTTATCGTTTGTCAACGTCATCATAACAAACTTTCAACGCGCGGCGCAGCATAACGGCTGATAAGGTGGCATGGCCAACGATTAAACCATGCCACCGCTTATCGCACGAATAAAAACAAGATATTTACTTTGTTACACGGCGGTTATTTAAGCGTTATAACTACCTCGATATTGCCGCGCGTAGCGTTAGAATACGGACACACTTGGTGAGCGGTTTCCACTAGTTTCTGTGCTTGCTGGCTATCCATGTCACCTAAATCGACTGTCAATTTAACCGCGATGGCAAAACCTACTTCAATAGGCCCAATAGACACCTCACCGGTCACGCTAATATTATCGCTTAACTTAATTTTCTGTGCGCCAGCTACATGTTTAAGGGCACCAATAAAGCATGCTGAGTACCCTGCTGCGAACATTTGTTCTGGGTTCGTCCCTTCCCCTCCAGCCCCGCCTAGCGCAGTCGGTGTAGATAGCGCTACGTTAAGTTTATCATCGCTAGATTTCACAGTACCTTCTCGACCACCTGTTGCCGTAGCAATACCGGTATAAACAACCTGTTGTAGCTTATGCATATAAATTCTCCTGAATGTCATTAATTATTTTGCATGCAAATTAAATTACCATTTAATCTGCTTGCTGATCAAGTAATTTGTATGCAAAATATATTTTATCTTTATAATTCGAGAAATATATGTCTGAACTCCTAAAATTAGAAAACCAACTTTGCCATAGGTTTTATACGCTCTCGAATGCATTCACACGCACGTACCGCCCTCTTTTACGCGCACTAGACATCACGTATCCTCAATACGTAACGCTTATGGCGTTATGGGAACAAAGTGGTATTACCATTGCTGAATTATTAGAAAGAACCATGATTGATGGGGGGGCAATGTCACTGATTTTAAAAAAGCTAGAAGCAAAAGGCTTTTTACATGTGGCTAAAGACGAGCATGACAAACGTGTAAAGCGCGTAATACTCAGCGAAAAGGGGAAATTGGCAAGAATAGAAGCAGAGGCCATTCCACAACAAATGCTCTGCAAGCTTGACGGTATGTCACACGCTGAAAGCAAACAGCTTGTTCATTTGCTTGATAAATTACATGGTTGTTTTTCATCTATTGAGTGACAAATATCACCACATTGTCATCACATTAGTGGTTTTTTTTGCTACACTGCGACGCATTGAGCGTACAAGTGTTCGCTAAAAATAGTGGAGATATTATGACAAGCATCCCAGCCAAAGCGTATTCTGTATTAGAAGAATGGCTTAACAGCGTAAGCCATGGGCTTGGCCTTATTGCTGCCATCATCGGCTTTGCTTTTATGCTGTATCGCGCAGAAGGCGCCGTAACAGTCAGTGCAGCCGCGATTTACGGCGTCACCCTCATTCTTATGTTTCTTAGTTCTACACTTTATCATGCTACATCTCACGAAAAAGCAAAGGGTTGGCTCAAGCTTTTTGACCATAGCGCAATATATTTGCTGATAGCAGGTACTTACACACCTTTTTTGTTGGTTTCTATCGGTGGTGTCCTCGGCACGATAATGACTGCCTTAGTTTGGAGCCTAGCAATCGGCGGGGTAGCATTTAAACTTATTGCACAACATCGTTACCCTAAAGTTTCAGTCATAACGTACTTACTGATGGGGTGGATTGCGCTTGGCATTATTTACCCTTTATATATGGCATTACCCAGTGCTGGGTTATGGTTGTTAGTTGCAGGTGGCTTGAGTTTTAGCATCGGTGTATGCTTTTATGTGGCGAAAAAGATAAAGTACACGCATGCTATATGGCATATCTTCGTCATTGGCGGGTGCGGTTGTCATTATTTCTCTATTTATTATTATGTAGTATGACTCAAAAAAATATAAACATTGCGTGGTTTTCATTGGGTGCTGGCAAAATTTGCCTTGGCAGCAAACCTAATAAAGAGACTTACTCAAGACTTAAAACCCTTGGGGTGAGTCATCTGGCTACCGTACAAACTACTGACGAACAATCGTCTGTAATTCGTGATCTTGCCTATGATGCAGGTCTGGAGTGGATTTGGGTGCCGTTTTTGCACCCTTCAGCTAAATCCCCTACCGAAGATGTCCATTTGCACCAATATCTTCACGAGCTATCTCAGATGCTCAATGAGGGTGCACGCGTCTACCTTCATTGTGATGGTTCTCAGCATCGCTGTAGTTTATTGTTCTATGCTTTGTGTCATTATCTTGGGGTGCCATCACATAGCGCCTATGGTGCGCTTCATAGCTTTGGCGCAAATGCCGCCAACAACCTCTCTCGCCGCGAACTAGCATGGGCGGCGACGCTTGGCCGCACCGCACCGAAGGTCTAACCCATCGTGAGCCAATGAGTTAACATCGCTCTAAGCGTTTCCTCGGTTACTGGCTTACTTAAATAATCGCTCATACCCGCTGCAACGCACTTTTCTTTATCGCCCACCATCGCATTTGCGGTAAGTGCGATTATCGGAATGTTTGCAAACTGCCTAAATTTTTCATTGGAACGTATCGTAAGCGTAGTCTCAAAGCCATCCATTATCGGCATTTGGCAATCCATGAGGATAAAATCAAAAGTTGTTTCGTCATGACTTAAGAGTGACGCTAGCGCTTCTTTACCATTTTCTGCCGTCTTACTTTTAATTCCCAACTGCGATAACAGTGAAGTTATCACGACTCTATTAATTTCATTGTCTTCCACTACCAATGCAGTGCGTGTACTCAATAGCTTGCTGTTAATATCTTTTATGGTTGGGATAACGGTGCTTTTCTGCTCTAGATCACCGGCCTGCTGTATAGGAATAGTAAAAACAAATTTTGAACCGCTTCCCAACTTACTCTTCACTTTAATCGTGCCGTGCATTAATTCAATGAGTTTTGCTGTAATTGAAAGTCCTAACCCTGTTCCTTGCGCTTTACGTGCGAAACTAGAATCTGCCTGCTCGAATGGCTTAAATAGGATATCTAATTGGTCCTCGGCAATCCCAACCCCCGTATCGGAAATTGAACATACGAATGAGGAATGCTCACTGTCAGGATTAGCAAGATGAATACGAACCGTAATAGAGCCGCTTTCGGTAAATTTTACCGCATTGCCCAATAAGTTATAGAGCACTTGCTTTAAACGCAGTGGGTCTCCTATCAGATTGCGATCGCTTACGTCCTTGCATTGGTAGTTAAACGTAACGCCTTTATCTTCAATTTGCTTAGCAAAATCTTTTATGAGGCTATCAGTCACCTCTACAAAGTTAAAAGACTGGTTTTGAATAGCGATCTTTCCAGCTTCAATTTTAGAAAAATCTAAAATATCAGAAATGATGCTAAGCAAATGCTCTGAACTACTCTTCATCATTTTTAAGTACTGACGTCGTTTAGCGTCATCTAACTCTTTGGTTTGAAGATCGGTTATCAATAAGTTAATGAGCCCCATAACGCCAGATATAGGGGTTCTTATCTCATGACTCATATTGGCGAGGAAGGCACTTTTTTGTTGATCAGCCGCTTTTGCTTTTTCCGCCATTTCTTGTGCGAGCAACGCATTTAATTGTGCTTGTTTAGACGTCGCCTGAAGGTCATTTTTAATTTTTTCTGATTCGGTAAGGTCAATGTTGACGCCCGTGGCTTTAATCGGCTTATTGTCCGCGTCAAAGATAAACGTCGCCAACCCTTGAACTACGCGAACATCACCGGAGTCTGTAACCACTCTAAACGTATTATCGAAATGCGTATGTGACGCCACCGCATGTGCAAATGCATGCTTTGCAGACGCTACATCTTCCGGGTGCAATGATGTTAACCAATCTTCAAATTTTCCTTCAAATGCCGCGCGCTGCTTTCCATAAATCTCAAATAATCGGTCGTCCCAAATGAGCTTATTTTCAACCAGATCGAATTCCCACACGCCAATTTTCGACACTTTTAGCGCTAATACCACACGTTGCTCTAAGCGCTGTCTTGTTAATTCATCTTCTTTTTGTTTCGTTAAATCTTTAAAGGTACCGAAATTTCGAACCACACGACCGTGTCGTATCTCTGAAAAACCCGTAGCATTTACAATCAGCTCTTTTCCCTTACTTGTAATGAAGCGTAAATCCTTTGAATATCCTTTACCCGAATGCTCTAGTTCTTTCAACGCATCTAACAATGTGGGGATGGATTCGGGATGATAGAAATTGATACCGTCTTCTAATTTAGGTTTAAATGACTGCGGATCCGTCTCGTGCACATGGTGAACGTTGTCTGACCAATAGAGATAACCCGTATCAAGGTCAATTTCCCAATATCCCGTATTTGTAACCTTTTCTAGGGCGGTTAATGCTGACTGAACACGCTTTTGTTCAGACACGTCTTCGCCCCAGAAATAAAGCTCATCAGCCTCGGCTTCAAAGACCAATTGCCATTGACACCACAAGTAGCTGCCATCGGCTTTTCGCCAGCGGTGGATGGGTAGTGATTCTGGATTATCACGCCAATGTGCTATCGAATACGCTAAGTCATCTTTATCTTCGTTGTGGAAAAAATCGAGTAATTGAGTCCCAATGAGAGCTTGAGGAGAGGCACCTGAAGTATTGGCAGTAAATGCATTGCATGCTTTTACGACGTACGTTTTATCTACGCGAACAAAAATATAATTCAACGACGCAAAGAAGTCAGCAACAGATATCATATAAAAGAGCACCTATCCACATCAAAATGGTCGCTTTCCAGGCTCACAGCAATATTTCCTGCAAAGATGGAGTCCCGATGACATTAAAAAATCAAAAAACATATATAGATTATGACTAATACGTGAACAGCACGATAATTGTCCACTCATGCCCTTAGTATAGATGCATAATTTCTTGATGTGATAAAAAGAAGAGCACGACAAAAAAGCGCAAGACCTTTTTGTCGTTAATACTATACGGCGTAGTATACGTGTAGCGACTTATTTAAGCGTAGGTATGGGAAGCAGTGGCGAAATAATTTCGCCGATTCGTCGGAATAACTGCATTCTTGTAGTGCCTGAACGCCACACTAGCCCAATCTCTCTGTAAGCCTTTTCTTCTGCCGCAAAGCTTTTAAGGCCGGTATGGTTTAATATCGACTGATTGAGCGCTAATTCGGGTAAAAAGGTATAGCCCAACTTGCTGTTTGCAAGCTGCACCAATGTATATAAGCTGCTTGCCGCTACACTGCTAATTTGGTCACTGTGTTGCAAATTGCACGCACTCACAGCATGCCCCGTCATACAATGTTCTTGCTGAAGAAGGAAAATACTTTTCTTTGGTAGTGAGGCAATATCGACGGGGTCTGGCAGCTGTTTTGCAACATCTTCGTGAGCAATTAAATGAAACGGGTCGTGCCCTAACACCATTTGTTTGCATCCAGGAGTCTCAATAGGCAGGGCAAGGATCAATAAATCTAAACGACCGTCTGTCAGTTGTTGAAGTAATTTTTCGGTCGTATCTTCTTGCAATTCGACGCTAATTTCAGGCAAGAAAGCGTTAAAAGCCCCTAACATTCCTTCAAACAAAAAAGGGGCTATGGTGGGAATTACGCCTAACTTTAACGTACCTCTTTGCCAATTTCCGGCGTTTTGTGCATATTCAACAAGTTCTCCAGCCTCTTGAAGCAGCACTTTACTGCGCTCTACAATATCCAAGCCTAGGGACGTGAAAACAAAGGTTTTGTGCTCTCGCTCTAATAACTGGCTTCCGAAGTGTTCTTCTAAGTTTTGAATAGCGGTACTAAGTGTCGATTGACTTACGTTGCAGCGTTGTGCTGCCCGATGGAAATGTTGCTCTTGATATAGGGTAACAAGATAATGTAAATGCTTAAGATTCGGCCACTTCATAACAACTTTTCCCTGATTAAAAATTACAATATTAATCTAACATAAAGATTACGACTTCCCAAAGAAATTCAAAAAATCTCTCGTTTACGCGACAATTTTATAAACCAAGCTGGAGGTCGTAAGATTATTGTTTGAATATGAAAAAGCGGTTATTCAACCTAATAAAAAACCGCAACGGTGTGCGGTTTTTCAGGCAATAAAACATTATCTTTTACGCTACGCCGAAGGCTGCTTTTAATATGTAGAAGAAAATTATAGAAAGAATAGCGCCTGCAGGCAGTGTGACTATCCACGACACAACAATGTTTCTGACTATCCCTAAATTCAATGCCGATACACCGCGTGCTAAGCCTACACCTAACACCGCACCAACGAGGGTTTGAGTAGTAGAAATTGGCAAACCTGTGCCAGATGCAATAACCACCGTACATGCAGCCGCAAGCTCTGCAGCAAAGCCACGACTTGGTGTTAAATGGGTAATACCTTGGCCAATAGTTTTAATAACACGATGACCAAAAATCGCTAAGCCCGCAACGATACCTAGACCACCTAATGGTAAAATCCATGGCGCAAGCTTAGCACTAGCATTAATTTCGCCGCCAGAGGTTACTACACTTACGACAGCGGCTAATGGACCAATAGCGTTCGCTACGTCGTTTGAGCCATGAGCAAACGCCATGCAACACGCCGTTACGACCATAAGTAACGCAAAGACTTTCTCTACGTTTGCGGTTTGCAAGTCGGCGTCTTCTGAACCACTAAAATGCATTCTGCTAATAAACCACTTACCAAACAAAGCTAATAGGATGGCGATGGCAATGGCCAACAGGTAACCATTCATTGCGCTGAGCTCTAGCCCAACGTGCTTAAGCCCCTTTTTAATGGTTACTAAAGACATCACAAAGCCCGCTAGTGCCATATAGAAAGGCACATAACGTTTTGCATTCAGAAAGGGAGAGTCAGTTTGGAAAATAAGCTTATGTGCACTCATAAAGATGAGATAAGCGATAATGCCAGAAATAGCGGGGGTGACTATCCAGCTTCCAACGATGCCACCTACTTTAGCCCATTCAACGGCGTCCATACTCACGCCTGTTGCAGTAAAGCCGATGATAGCGCCAATAATGGAGTGCGTCGTAGATACGGGCCATCCAAGGTAGGACGCTACCGCAAGCCATATACCAGCGGCAAGCAGGGAGGCTATCATTCCTAGCACTAAGTATTCTGGGATAGTGGCGAAATACCCTGTATCGATAATACCTTTGCGAATGGTTGAGGTCACCTCACCACCAGCAAGATACGCACCAGCAAACTCAAAAATCATGGCGATTACAATCGCCTGCTTTATCGTTAATGCTTTTGACCCTACTGACGTCCCCATTGCATTGGCAACATCATTAGCACCTATTCCCCACGCCATGATGAAACCAACACCGGCGGCAAGCATGATGAGAATTAGGCCATAACTTTCGAAAAATTCCACGGATAATCGCTCCTGATCTAAACGCGATTTAAGCTGGACATTGCTACACCGGGTAGCACCGACTGTTGCCCATTAGGACAAAAGTAAGAAATTGAGGACAAATTGTGTCTTATCATATACGTAGATTATTTTTTGCACGATCTGTTCTTGGCTGCGGCGCATAATAACGTAATCATCTGCGAAGCCATAGTGAAAATCACAGAAAAATAGCAAAACGCGGTGTAATTATTTTTATGCGCTGATAAAAACAGCAATTATTTCATAATTGTTACACTACATTAACTCAAATTAAGTCTTCTAGCTTCTGCTGTATCGTCTCAAGAGACTTGTGACGCACATCCGTGCCTCTTGTTAAATAGATGACATATTCACAAACGTTCTTACACCGGTCGCCTATTCGCTCAAGTGAACGCATAGCCCATAACACATCAAGCCAGTCTTGCATGCCACTTGGGCTTTTTTCCATTTCCGATGTGGTGTATGTCAGCAGCCGCTTATATTCACTGTCAATACGGTTATCTTGGTCATATACCACCAGCGCCGCAGACTCATCTTGTCGAGCAAAAGCATCGAACGTGCCGCGCATCATTTCTGCGACACGCTCACCTATTAATAGCATACTTGTCTTAATAGTATCCGACGCAGGCATTTTATTGCGCGTGACTAGTTTGGCGATGCGCTCAATTTCATCCCCCATACGCTCTATGTCAGTGATGGCTTTTGAGATTGTCATTATTAGGCGCAGATCACTGGCTGTGGGGTGACGTTTAGCGATAATACGCAAACACTCTTCATCAATTTGCACTTCCATTGAATTGATTTTCAAATCATTAAGCACGACTTTCTCAGCTAAACCTGCGTGATTAAGCTTTACCGCATTGAGGGTGTCAATAAGCTGTTGCTCTACTTCTCCGCCCATCGTAAGAACGGAATTCCTTAGGTTCTCTAACTCAATATTAAAGGTGCCAGAGATATGATTATTAAGTGCTACTTGGCGCATAATTTCACCTTTCTCATGTTTGTTCGCATCAGCCATACCGCCCTGTAATATAGTCTTCCGTTTGCTTTTTGTCAGGCATAGTGAAAAGCGTATCGCTATCCGCATATTCAACCAGTCGCCCTTGATGGAAAAATGCGGTGTAGTCAGACACCCTTGCAGCTTGCTGCATATTGTGCGTAACAATAACGATGGTGCATCGCTTTTTAAGCTTATCCATCAATTCTTCAATGAATAACGTGGTGAGGGGGTCTAATGCCGATGTAGGCTCATCGAGTAAAAGTATTTCAGGTTTGAGCGCCAACGCCCGGGCAATAACCAAGCGTTGTTGCTGACCGCCCGACAGGACATTTGCGGGTTCAAATAAACGGTCTTTAACTTCTTTCCAAAGCGCGGCTTCTTTCAAGGCACTCTCTACAGCATCATCAAGATGACGACGAACTTTTACACCTTGTAAACGCAGCCCGTAACATACGTTGTCGTAAATACTCATGGGAAAAGGGTTAGGTCGTTGAAATACCATCCCTACTTGCGTGCGCAATCTCGAAACATTCACGCGCTTACTATTGATGTTCTTACCGCCAATTAGTATTTCGCCTTTGTACCTACACCCGTCATTCAAATCATTTAGACGATTGAAGCTGCTAATTAACGTCGACTTTCCACACCCACTTTGACCGATAAGTGCGGTAATTTTATTTTTAGGTATGCGCATACTAATGTCATGCAATACATGCTTTGTTCCAAACCATAAGTTAAAGTCACGCACTTCTATCGCGGTATTCGCCTCATCAATGTCACGCACATCAAGCGTGTTGTGTTCAAACAACTTCAACATACCGCAACCTACCCTTCTAAATATTGCTTACGTAAGCGAGTTCTAAGAATGACAGCCAGAATATTCAAAACAAATACCACCATGAGTAATAGCAAACACGCAGCAAACATCATCGATGCACTTTTTGTGTCAGTTTGGCTGTGAAATGCGCCGTCGTATATCAACACACCTAAGTGCATAAACTGTCGGTCTAAGTGAAGATAAGGAAATTCACCGTCAATGGGCAGTGCTGGTGCAAATTTTACAGCCCCCACTAACATTAGGGGCGCCACTTCGCCCGCAGCCCTAGCAATGGCGAGAATAACACCGGTCATGATAGCGGGAGATGCGATAGGCAGTATGGTTTTTACCGTAGTTTCATATTTCGTCGCGCCAAGCGCGTAGCTTCCAGCTTTTAAGCCTTCCGGCACGCGGCGTAACCCTTCTTCTGTCGCCACAATAACGACTGGCAATGTCAGTATCGCCATCGTTAACGCAGCCCAGAACACCCCTGGGCTACCCATTGTTGGCGAAGGTAAGGAATCGCTAAAGAAAAGTGAATCGATATTACCGCCGACCGTATAAACAAAAAAACCTAACCCAAATACACCATAAACAATAGAGGGAACCCCCGCCATATTACTTACGCTTATTCGTATCACCGAGGTAAATGCATTGTTCGGTGCGTACTCACTCAAATATACCGCGGCTAGCACGCCAAAAGGAGTAACAATAATCGTCATAAGAAACACCATTAATACGGTGCCAAATAAAGCCGGAAAGACACCGCCTGACGTGTTCGCCTGTTTTGGGGTGTCAGTTAAAAACACAGTAATACCGCTTAATATAAACGTCGTTTTTTCAAAGAAGGTCAGTCGGCTAACATAGTGGACATCAAGAATATCTGACATATCAATAGCGTATTTTCCACCATCCAAAAAGCCAACGTTAAGTAAGTACTTACTGCGCTCATTTTCATTTGAAATCAATATTTGCTGCCATTTTTCAAATCGTCTTATCAACTTTTCTCTTGCAGGTGCTTCTTGTTCAACGTCACGCTCGTCCAAACGTGCCAATGCTTCATGAATTTGCGCTAAAGGCCCTGTTCGAATTTGGTTAATTTCCGCGCTAAGCTTTGCAACGTCTTGTGCGATAATGTCATATTGTGACGCATCTACTGAATGCTTATTAGGCGTTGATATATTCAATGGCGTTGCGAGCATCACACGCCCATCGGCAAACTTAATTTCAGCGCTGTCTTTTTCTAGCGCTTTACTGGAAATCGTTGATTTATCTAAGACTAGGTATGCGCCAAAGGGCTGCTCACTGTCTGCGTACTTAATTTGAACGGTGTTGTTAGCATCATTTTCAATATAAACCTGCCCTAAAACACGAGAGCCTTGTTCAGCACCTTCTTGCGAATACGTAATACTATAAATAGGTGACGGCCAAAAGTAAGCACCACCTCGCATCGTAATCAATACCAGAATGCTCACCATTGCAATAAGTAACAAGCCAGTGAAAAAAGCCGTAAGGCTAATTACAAACGACTGGCGTTGAACAGTGTTGAGTACTCTTCCTATTACATTGCTCATTAGTACGCCTTGTAACGAAGTCGCTGGCGCAGAAGTTCTGCCACCGTGTTAATAACGAAGGTAAAGGCAAACAGAATGCAGGCGGTAAGAAATAGGATTTGATAATGCGCTGATGATACGTCTGCTTCTGGTAGTTCAATGGCCAAGTTTGCGGTCAGCGCTCTAAGTCCTTCTATCAGCCCCCAGCTTGCGATAGGGGTATTACCGGTAACCATCAGTACAATCATGGTTTCGCCAAACGCACGGCCAAACCCAAGCATAATCGCAGCAACAACACCCGGCATCGCCACATGCAGCACAACATATCTGAGAGTTTGCAAGCGCGTGGCGCCAAGTGCAAACGAAGCGTGCTTTAAGTCATTGGGTACACCGTTAATCGCATCTTCAGCCAATGAATAAATACTGGGGGCAATGGCAACGCCTAATGCAATTGCAACAACAATGGTGGTTTTTCCAATAGGGCTATTTGATTCAGCCGCCAACAATGCATAACCGTCAGTGCCAAAAAGACCAAATAACATCTCGGGTATCCATTGGACACTTAAATACCCAAGTAACAAGACGCCACCAATGGCAAACCCTAATTCCGCGCCGTGACGAAGCCTTCGAGGCAATTTTTCTGCGAATGGGCGTTGTACCCAGGCTACGAGAATAAGAATAAATGGAATAACAATAAGGAAAAAGGCAAAAGAGAATAAAAATTGCTCTGCCTTGGGAGACAACCAGATAGCCGCGATAAAGCCAATCAGGACACTCGGAATAGCTTCTAACATTTCAACTGCCGGCTTTAGTAAATGACGCAATCGACGCTTGGCAAAATAGGCAGTATAAATTGCTGCGCCTATCGCCACAGGAATAGCAATAACCAACGCCAATAACGATGCTTTCATACTGCCGATAAGCAAGGGGGTTAAGCTAAACTTAGCCTCTTGAAAATCAGATGCGCTGGTGGTTTGCCAAACAAAATCAGATTCGTCGTATCCTTCGTAATGTTGAGGAGAAAAAAGCGACGCCCACGTGGTAATACCGCTTAAATCATTGACCTGCCAGACATAAACGTCGTTGACGTTATACCCATATAAGCGGTCACCGAACCATGCTACATTATCAAGGTCAACCTCAAGCGTATAGGTGGCAACGACGTTGCCAGATACGCGATTGATTAATAACAGTCGTTTTTGGTTCGTTAGTACGACGACTGCATTCGCGCTGGCATGTTCTCTAACGCTTAAAGCTTGCTCTTGTGTATTGAGCAAGACCTGATAAGTTGGCACAAAAACAAAACGACCGCCTTTTCGACTTAACACCCAGCGAGTAAGCGAATTATTCGCGTTATCCTGTATAAACAGTGTGCGATCTTTTTCAAGGCTGAACAAATAAGTGTGAAGTGGCACATTAGTATTGTTCGTATCTTCAGTTAGACGAAAAGGCGCATGCTTTTCAACACCAATACGATGAACAAAAATACCGTTAGATTTTCTGACGATAAGACTTCCACTGCCGGGTAGTGCTAGCGCATCGGAGACATCAGGCAATTCTAGGTCAACGATTTGCGTGGGTGAACGTCGATTAACCCATCGCGTGAAGAGTGAATTGTCGCTAAAGAGCGTAATCGCTACCCACTTTTCAGACAACGCCACATGCCAATCGGTTTTTGATTTCCAACGTTCGCTGGGCAAAGAAAATGACAAACTATTTAAATGAGGCAGTGGCGCGCTGCTAAAAGATGGTTTTGCAATGCTATTTGTATTGCCATTAAGAGAAGAAATAGTACGGACCGGCACGACCCTCACCTGACCACTGGCTGAAACATCTACAATGCTATTTTCACTCATTAACGACGTGGCGGCGAGTTCATGATCACAGGGTTTGTTATAAACGTGAGCTGAACTCAGTGTATTATCAACAACCTCCAAAAAATTTAACTTACACGTTGTATGCACAGAGATAATCGGCTGATCGGACAGTACATCCCCCGCACGCTCTACTTGATGCCCTGAGGGTAATGACCAATGTTTTTGAAGCTCGATCGTTGGCGTTACCATCAGAGGAAATGCCTGCGTGAGCAAGTGGGTAATAAGAATAATTAGTGTCAGCAATACAAGACCGCCAAATGCAGTCACAACGTAGCGTCCCCACTTATCTTTGCGAAGACGTTGTTTAATTGTAGTGTCTTGATTGGAAGTCATTATTATTAAATAAAATTTTCGGTACAAATTGCACTGGAGAGCAGTGTAAGTTTTGTTATGCTAATAGCAAGCGAAAGTTGTACGCGTTTCTCCCTAAAGTGGCATAAACTTAACCATGTTAGACGGGCGTCACGCGGACCGCAAAACATTTCTTCTATCAAGGAACAGGAGCTTCACATGCAATCACTCGTTATTACTATCATGGGTAAAGATAAGCCCGGATTAGTCGACGCTCTTGCAAAATGCATTTATAAACATCAAGGAAACTGGCAGGGTTCTAGTTTTGCACATATGGCAGGGCTATTCACCGGCTTTGTTGAAGTACATGTTGCAGAGAATCAACAGCGCGAACTCATCGAAGCACTAAACGATATAACCGACCTCTCTGTTCAGTCGGTGGTTGCAGCTTCTGAGCACACTTCGTTTGATACTACCCTTAGTGTAAATATTATGGGTAACGACAAGACGGGCATTGTTCAAGAACTCACTTCTGTACTTAATCAGTTTAATCTAAATATTCTTTCCTTTAATTCAACATGTGAAAGTGCGCCAAATTGGGGAAGTCTAATGTTTAAAGCCGATGTGGTGATTGCGGTACCGCAATCATTTGACGACGGTGCACTACAAGATGCATTAGAAGCTCTAGCAAACGACCTGGTGGTCGAGATAAAGGCTGAATAAGCTAACAGAGTTTACTAGGTAATGCCGCATTAGCACGGTCTTGTTGTTTAGCTGCGGCATGTCATACAAGTGTCATTGACGACTGGCAATCTTTTGCCTTTTTTCTAATCGAGAATTTGAGAGATCATGGATAACGAAACTTTATATTATCCCAAAGAGTTGAGTTGGCTGGCGTTTAACGAACGCGTTTTACAAGAGGCCGCAGATGAGAATAACCCAGTGGTCGAGCGTATTCGCTTTCTTGGGATTTATTCTAATAATCTCGATGAATTTTATCGCGTTCGCGCTGCCGACGTTAAACGTCAAATCACCATTGCACAAAATGACGGTAGTGAAGAAGAGGCAGAACGCCATACGCTAATGATGGAGCGTATTCAGAAAAAGGTCGTCGAGCTGTCCAATAAGTTCGATAAAATTCACAAAAATGTTCTAAAAGCATTAGCGCGTTACAACATTCATATCTTGCGCAAGAATGATCTTAGCGACTTTCAAAAAGAATGGGTGCGTAACTTCTTTATTAATAAGGTGCTTCGCCATATTGCACCTATTCTTATCGATAAGAAAATCAACCTACTTAGCCGCTTAAACGGCACGTCGGTTTACCTTTATTGTGCATTGCGCCGTAAAGAGAAAAACACCAAATTTGCGGTCATCCAAGTTCCAACAAACGAGATGTCTCGTTTCATGCTGCTTCCACCGGAAAAAAGCCGTAAGAAAAAACAAATCGTCATGCTTGATGACATAATTCAGTTATGTCTTGAAGACATTTTCAGAGGCTTTGTTCGATTTGATGAAATTGAATCATTTTCTTTCAAAATGACCCGCGATGCTGAATATTCAATTAACGATGAGATTGATGAAAGCTACGTAGAAAAAATGTCTGAAAGTATGAAGCAACGCCTTATCGCAGAGCCGGTTCGTGTTATTTACGATAACGATATGCCCGACGATATGGTGCAAGATTTACGTAAGCGTTTAAAAATAACCAAACTTGATACCATGCACGCCGCCGGTCACTACCGCAATTTTAAAGACTTTATTGGCTTTCCTAATGTGGGCCGTGAATATCTCGAACATGCCCCGTTGCCCGCTATCAATACCAATGCGTTTTCGAAATATAACACGGTATTCGACGCCATCACCGCACACGATATACTGCTGTATTACCCGTACCATCGCTTTTTACATTTCACCGAGTTTGTTCGTCAGGCTGCGTTTGACCCTAGCGTAAAAACAATCCGTATTAATATTTATCGCGTTGCTAGCCATTCTCGTATTGTTAACTCGCTGATAGATGCCGTGGATAATGGTAAGAAAGTAACGGTGGTCGTCGAACTTCGTGCTCGCTTTGATGAAGAAGCTAATATTGAATGGTCAAAGCGCATGACCGATGCCGGCATTCGTGTTGTATTAGGCGTTCCAACCTTAAAAATTCACTCTAAGCTATGTCTTGTTACCCGCGAAGAACGTGGCGCATTAATAAACTATGCACACTTTGGTACGGGGAACTTCAACGAAAAGACAGCAAAGATCTACACAGATTACAGCCTGTTTACTCGAAACCAAGAACTTGGCGATGAAGCCGCATCAGTATTTGATTTAATTCAATACCCATACCGTCGATACAAGTTCCAACATTTACAGATTTCACCATTGAATGCGCGGACAAAAATCCAATCTCTCATACGCCAAGAGATACAGCATTTAAATCAAGGGCACGATGCACAGATAACATTCAAAATAAACAACCTGGTTGATAAAGAGCTTATCGACGATTTATACCGCGCTGGGCAAGCAGGCGTTAAAATACGTGGTATTGTGAGAGGGATGTGCTCACTTAATGCTGGTATTAAAGGGTTAAGCGAAAACATAGAAATCATATCAATTGTCGACCGGTTTTTAGAGCACCCCCGTGTGATGATTTTTGAAGGGGGTGGCGATAGGAAAGTCTTTATTTCATCTGCCGACTGGATGGAACGAAATATGGATAATCGTATCGAGGTAGGATGCCCTATTTATGATAAGCGACTGCAACAGCGTATTGTTGATATAATGGAAATTCAATTCCAAGATACACTTAAGGCCCGGGTGATTGACAATGCACAAACCAATCCCTATGTCGCTCGTGGCAACCGCAAAAAATTGCGCTCTCAGGTAGAGATTTATCATTACCTGAAGCAAGAAGAAGAAAAGAACGCTGATATTTAAGAGATCAAATGACCCAACATGAATCTGTATTTAATGATGTGGAAACACGAGAAGTAAGCAAAGTAGCAGCCCTTGATATCGGCTCAAATAGTTTTCACTTAGTGGTAGCACGGATTGTTGCTGGGTCTGTCCAGATCCTCCATCGCGTTAAACAAAAAGTAAGAATGGCGGAAGGGCTAGGCAGCGATAATATGCTGTCTCAGGATGCGATGGACCGTGGGCTCGCCATGCTAAAGGTTGTAGCAGAAAGTTTAAAAGGGTTTGAACCCGATTCGGTTCGAATCGTTGCTACCCATACATTACGAAAAGCTCGTAACGCACACGATTTCATCACGGCAGCAAGAGATATCCTGCCCTACCCTGTTGAAGTCATTTCGGGCGTTGAAGAAGCGCGCCTAATCTACTCGGGCGTAGCGCACACTAACCACGCTGATGGCCAACAGCTTGTAGTAGATATTGGTGGTGGTTCAACAGAGTTTGTTATAGGCAAAGGCTTCACACCACTATTGTGTCGTAGTTTGCAAATGGGGTGCGTCAGTTACACCCAACGTTTTTTTGAAAACGGTGAGCTTAAGCAAAAATCTTTTGACCGCGCTATCACCTCAGCCCAACAAGAGCTTGAGATGATTGACGCCAAGTATCGAAGACTGGGCTGGGTACAAGGTATCGGTACGTCTGGCACCATTAGGTCTTTATTTACGCTTTGTAATGAAGAAAATACCAACGGGCACGATACCCCCCTAACGTTAAAAAGCCTTCGTAGCTTAATGAAGCAGTTTGTTAACGCAGGGCATATCGACAAACTAGACTTTCCAGAGCTAAGTGAAGATAGACGCGGCGTTATTGCAGGCGGGCTAGCTATTCTTATTGCTGTATTTAAAGCGTTAGAAATTGATTCACTAGTGTATTCACCGGCGGCGCTTCGCGAAGGTGTACTGTATCAAATGGAAGATGAGCTTCATCACGCCGATATTAGAGGCCGCACTGCCAGTAGTTTGGCCACACGCTATGATGTTGATACCACCCAAGCCACACTCGTCCTCAATACATCATTATTTTTACTCCGTCATGTTGAGAAAACGTGGAAACTAAGTGGGCATGACTTTAAAAATATGCTCGGATGGGCTGCCTTATTGCACGAAGTGGGAATACAAATTAATTCTCGTAGTGTACAGCGTCATAGTGCTTATATTCTTGGGAATGTGGAAATGCCAGGCTTTACGCAAGAGCAACAATTATTGCTTGCCACATTAGTGCGTTTCCATCGGAAAAAAATACGTTTAAATGAGCTTCCCGTTTTTAATTTATTTGATAGTGATGCCGTGAAACGCCTTATTGTACTATTGCGATTAGGCGCACTGTTAAACATAAAGCGGCAAGAGGGCTTTCTACCCGATATTGTTGTCGAAGCAGATAAAAACGCGCTTACCCTTATTTTCCCCGACGGCTGGTTAGACGAAAAACCCATTCTGTCTGCTGACTTGATGAGAGAAAGCGACTATTGGAAGGCTATTGACTTAACACTTGTGGTTTTACCCGCACTTAACGCTAGTAATGCCTAATTGAAATATGTCGGTGTGCCTGATGCCTAAAGCGTTGTATGTTAAAAGCGTGCGTGACGCTAAATCAGAAGAAGCACTCGTTGCTTAACTTTTCTGTTTACTATGGACGGCTGTGCTTGAACGAAAATGATGATAATATAAACAAAAATACATACATCATGCCTTTTCTGGCTTATGTTTAGCGCACTATTTACCGGTTCCCTTAGAGGTTGTTGTCAGTCTGTGAAAAGATTTAGCCTTGTATTTGCCGTATACATTACACTGTTTTTTCCTACTCTCAGCTATGGCGAATCTGTCAGCGACACAACAACGCCTTTTTTACGCTTCTATAGCGAAATTACCCCTCCTTTTTACTGGTTAGACAACAATGGCGTTGCCCAAGGTATTAATGTCGATTTGGCCAACGCGCTCTTTGATACGCTTGATATAAAAGCATCCATCGAGCACATGCCCTGGGCCCGTGCCTATTATGAAGTCGAGCATCATGCCGATGTTGTGCTTCTTTCTGTATTGAAAACGCCGGCCAGAACATCGACCTTACAATGGCTAGGCGTGATAGACATTGCCGAAGCCTCACTGATACGTCACAAGCGTCGAGACGATATCGAAGTATCTACATGGGATGATATTTATCAGTACCGGGTGGCAACAATTAGAGGCTATGGAGCAGCTGATTATCTGCAACAAAACGGCTTTGAAGAAAGTAAGAACCTTGTACTGGTCAAAAGCTCAAAGGAACTTTGGTTGTCTTTATACACGGGGCGCGTTGATTTGGTGTTATCAAATTTCATTACGGGAAAATATGAAATAGCTGACAGCGCACTAAATCCTGATGATATCGTAAGTGAATTCACCGTAGAACCACTCAATCTAGAAATACAAATTGCAACGGGCCTTGACACACCCGCCTCTCATGCTCAGATGATACGTAAAGGCCTTACTACGCTAAAAGAAAATGGAGAATACCAACGCATAATGCGTAAGTGGGGGCTTGTAAAATAGTCGTTGCGGCAAAGCCATCACTCACTTATTTACCTTTGGCTCACTAACCACAATTAAGGTTACCTCAAGCAGTCACATACTGCCTGAGGTAGCCAATATCTCAGCTTGATTAACGCTTATTCATCTTTATCTGTGTTGGCAACGCTATACTTTTCAAACCATGCCAATATATTCTCAACCTTCGCTATCATTCGTGAGGGCCTTGCTGCAATACCATGAGACGATTCTGGTACCTTTACTAAAACGGCGTCGACCTTTTGTAACTTAAGCGCCTGATAAAACTGCTCCGTTTCAGACATAGGCGTACGTTTATCATTTACGCCAGTAATTAGCATCGTAGGTGTAGTGACATTGCCAACTAATGATAACGGCGAGCGCTGCCAATAGTGCTCAACGTTGTCCCATGGTTTGCCTGGAAATTGGTAAGGTATTTGGTACAACCCTGAATCGGCACTTAGGACTTTTGAAAGCCAGTTGATAACGGGCTTAGCGACTACAGCAGCCTTAAATCGGTCGGTCAAGCCAATCGCATAAGCCGAAGCAATACCGCCTGCTGATCCCCCTGTGATGTACAACTTCTGAGGGTCGGCAATGCCTTTCTCAATCAATGCGTCAACACCAGACATGTGATCAGAGAAATCATATTTAGAACTGTATTTTCCCTGTAGCAACAACGCGAAGCGCTCACCATATCCGGTGCTTCCTCTGTGATTGTCATAAAACACAACGTAGCCCTGCGACGCCATGCGCTGTAACTCGGCAGTGAATACGGGACCATAAGCCAAGTTGGGACCACCATGGATTTCTAATATCAGTGGGTAGGTTTTTTCACTGTCATAATCAGGCGGAAGAATATACCACCCTTGGATTTCTTCCCCGTCTATAGCCGACTGATAGACAATTTCTTTTACCTCACCTAGACGTTTGTGACCAAGTACGTCTTCGTTTAGATAAGTAATTTGTACTTCTTTTTTCTTTGTCACGAAAAGGTCAGCCGGTCTGTCCGTGCGTCCCTTCGTGTAGGCGACTACATCGCCCGAAGCATGATAGGTACCAAATACATAGGGGCGCCCTAACGTAGTCCCGCTCAGCCCTGAGGCTATTGTTGTGACTTTGCCTGATAAACTGACGCTATTTACGCTAATTAACCCTCTAACAGCGTGTTGAAAGTACAGGCGCTTGTTATCTTTCCACTGAACGTTAGAGACGGAGTTATCTATATCAGCCGTCAGGTTTTTGTGTTCTGTTCCATCGGCATTCATAACGTACAGATAACTGTTTTTGTACATCACCTTTTCATCAGAGCGGCGTGTGTACGCTACATATTTGCCATCCGGTGATACTACGGGTGACGACTCTCTGCCTTTAAACTGAGTAATCTGTTGGATTTCCCCTTCCATATCTACGGTGTATATATCCGATTCAACCGGCTCGTATTCCCAATCATCACTTCTATTGGCAGAGAAATAAATTTTAGCCCCATCGGCTGAAAAGCTTAAACTCCCGTTGTGATGATAATTTCCCGTCGTTAGCTGACGCGCAGTGCCGCCATCGGCAGGTACTATAAAAATATGCGTATAAGCGGGCTCTAAAACGCCTCGCCCATCAGCCTGGTAGCGCGCTTTCGTAATATATTGGAAGCTGGGTGACCACGATGCCCCTTTAGGCTTCTTGGGCATGTTCACTTTCAATGGTTTTTCGTTAGCATCTACACTCATAGTAAACGCAATATATTTACCGTCTGGCGACCAAGTGATTGCACTTGGTGATGAGGTTACGTTCGTGATCAACGCCGTTTGCCCTGTGTCCATCCAGCGCACATAAAGTTGAGGTTTACCCTCTGTATTAGATAAATAAGCTAATCGTTTTGAATCGGGAGACCAGCGTGGCGAATAGAAATTCTTTTTCGAGGAGAGTAATGGGCGGTGACTACTACCGTCTGAGGCTGCCAACCAAATGTTGGAACGCGTACTATCGGTCATAACATCGTTCGACCGCCTTACATAAGCCACATAGTTACCATTAGGCGATACCTGTGGGTCGCTGGCATACTCTAGATTAAAGATATCATCGGACGTAAAATGCGTTGATACCCGGGTATTTTCTGCCGACTCTGTCTCTTGTGCTGTTGCAGTAAACGTCATTAATAACCCCAATGCTACCGAAGTTAACAATCTCGTTTTACTGATAGCACGCTCGCATAAAGTTTGTTCTGTTAAGCATGACATCGCTGTATCTTCTCCCATGTGCGCTATTTTTATACACTCTGTTCCTCATAGTAATGGATTACACGTGCGTGAGTGAATTTTTCGGCGAGCGGGTTTAATTAGACGATAAAATCAATAAAGCATCACTTCTGTCTATCGGTGTAACACACGCGTATAAACGCCTCGATAAGCGAGCTCAAATATTAAGATACAAGCAAAATTTAGCCAAAGGGCGACTATGCACATATAATCTATGATGTTACCTTTCAAAAAATAGTGGCGGTGGCGCTTTCTGTATGCACAATCTTCACGGTGAATTTGAAAGCGAGACAATGGGCCAACTCCTGTTATTTTCAGCCAGGGGGCCCTGGAATGACGAAACCATGCGTAATGGTGTGGTAAAAATGTCTAGATTAATTTCAAATTTGGGCACCCAGTCGTCGTGGGCGCAACTGAGCTGTCTTTATGGCGAGAGCCTGATGCCTCCATCAACGTTTGAGATATTTATTAAACAAACCATTATTCGAAAGCAGCGAGGGTTATCTTTTTTAGCCATTGTTATAACAGATACGGATATTGGACTTACAATACGCAGTCAGCTTAGCTACTGCTATGACGCAGCGGGTGTCGAACACGCGTTCGTAGACACAGTGGAAGAGGCTATTGAGTGTTTATTGCTAAAGGGCTACGACTTCGATTCAACTGACGTCGCGCAATTCTTTAAAACGCATGATTTTACTTATCGATAGGCCGTGAAAGAGGCACAAAAAAGAGAGCAAATGCTCTCTTTTTTAACGCCTAAAATAATGTCTTATCTACGACTTTGACGCTTGATAGATAGATTCAATCGCGCTGTCCAGTGTCGACTCAAACTCGTCTTGCGTTTGCTTCGCTGACACGCCTTCGGTAAGTGCTCGCGAGAAACTTGCAATCATATCTTTATTTTCAGCTAATTTTGCATTGGCTTCTTCGCGGTTATAACCGCCAGATAGTGCTACAACCTTCAGAACACGAGGGTGGTCAACCAGTTCTTTGTAGAAGTTTGCCTCATTCGGTAGCGTTAGCTTTAGCATAACTTCTTGACCTTCTTGAAGCATATTTAACTGCGTCAGAATTTCTAATTTAAGTAACGCTTCCGCTTCCGCTTTTTGCGGGCTGTGAATATCAACTTCAGGTTCAATAATTGGAACTAAACCTGCAGCAATAATTTGTTTACCCACCTCAAACTGTTGTGCGACAACATCTTTAATACCTTGATGGTTAGCAAGCTTAACCACACTGCGCATTTTTGTGCCAAATACGTCTTGTGCCACGGCTTTCGCTAGTAACGCGTCAAGTTCTGGCATGGGTTTCATCACCTGAACGCCATTGCTTTCTTCTGCCAGTCCCTTATCCACTTTTAAAAACGGTATTACTCGTTTTTTCTGCCATAGGTAGTGAGCAGACGACATGCCGTCAATCTCTCTGTCTAGGGTAGCTTCAAATAAAATAGCGCCAAGAACACGCTCACCGCCGAATGGGGCGCTAGTCACTATACGCGAGCGCATTTCATGAACAAGGTTAAACATTTCTTCATCTGAGCTGTATTCAGATTCTTCAATGCCATAAAGGCGCAAGGCCTTCGGAGTACTGCCTCCACTTTGGTCAAGCGCGGCAATAAAACCTGTTTGTGTCGTAAGTTTATCCAGCATTGCTTGCTGAGCTTGTGATGCCATTGCAACACTCCTTTTTGTCGTTCTGCCGTTACAGCAGGTGTAGGGTTTATAATTATATTGCCGGATTACGTCACTGTAATACCGGCGGTAATCGTTGCCGATTAGGCTCGTGCAGGCTTAGCTTATTTGTTTTTTTCTTCAAGCACTGCAACAGCAGGTAACGTTTTGCCTTCTAGAAACTCTAAGAAAGCCCCGCCCCCTGTTGATATGTACGAAATGCGATCAGCTATTTTGTACTTATCTACCGCGGCTAGTGTATCACCACCACCTGCGATTGAGAATGCATCACTGCTAGCAATTGCTTCTGAGAGCGCTTTTGTACCGGCACTGAATTGTTCAAATTCAAACACACCTACCGGGCCATTCCACACAATGGTGCCAGCATTTTTAATAATACTTTCCAACGCTTTTGAAGAATCGGGGCCAATATCAAAAATCATATCGTCATCAGCGACATCAGAGACGTGCTTTAACGTGGCTTCTGTATTTTCATCGAATGCTTTACCCACAACCACATCGGTTGGTACTGGAATATTGCCGCCATTCGCTTGCGCTTCACTTAATAGTTGCGTGGCTTGCTCGGTAAGGTCCATTTCTACCAACGAGTTGCCCACATTGTGCCCCTGTGCTGCGATAAACGTATTGGCTATTCCGCCACCTACGATAAGCTGGTCGACCTTTTCAGCAAGTGATTTCAACACCGTCAGTTTGGTTGACACTTTAGACCCACCAACAATCGCAACCATAGGACGTTTCGGGTTATCTAACGCTTTTCCTAGTGCATCTAATTCAGCGGCTAAAAGAGGCCCAGCGCACGCTTTTGGCGCGAACTTCGCTACGCCATGCGTAGACGCTTGAGCGCGGTGAGCGGTACCAAAGGCATCCATGACAAAAATATCGCACAGTGCGGCATATTGCTTCGATAGCGTTTCGTCATCTTTTTTCTCGCCCTTATTAAAGCGCACATTTTCTAAGATAACTAACTCGCCTTTCTCAAGAGTCACGCCACCTAAATAATCTTTGACCAGCTTTACCGGTACGTCGAGTGCATCATTAAGGTAATCAACTACTGGCTGCAGTGAAAACTCATCTGCTGGCTCGCCTTCCACAGGACGCCCTAGGTGAGACATAACCATAACTGATGCACCGGCTTCAAGCGCCGCTTTAATGGTGGGGATAGACGCTCGAATACGAGCATCGGAAGTGACTTTTCCGTTCTTTACAGGAACGTTTAAATCTTGTCTTATAAGAACGCGTTGACCGCTTAAGGCCATATCATTCATGCTTGGAATTGCCATCATCTTTCCTATGTTAAATTAATAATCAAACTAAATAACGGTGAAAGCTGCAGGGGCTGGTGCTACCAACCCTGGCAGCACAATAGGTCTATGTTGCGTCGAACATGGCTTTGGCAGTGTCGAGCATTCTGTTCGCAAAACCCCATTCATTGTCGCACCACACTAGCGTCTTAACGAGCTGTTTATGACTTACCCGCGTTTGTGTTCCATCTACAATACATGAGTGTGGGTCATGATTGAAATCTACAGACACTAAGGGCTCTTCGGTATAATCAAGAATACCTTGTAAACGCCCTGCTTTTGCGTTTCTAAGCGCCCTATTGACATCATCGATTGTCACTTCACTAGCAAGTGTCACACTTAAGTCCATTGCCGTGACATTAATAGTGGGCACACGTACCGCTATTGCTTCAAACTTGCCCGCAAATTTAGGCAAAATGCGTTCAATTCCCGCGGCTAAGCGGGTATCTACCGGAATAATAGATTGGCTTGCTGCACGGGTTCTGCGTAGGTCTTCGTGGTATGCATCGATAACTTGCTGGTCATGCATAGACGCATGAATGGTCGTAATGGTGCCACTTTCCACACCAAACTCGGCATCAAGCGCTTGTATAACCGGAACGATACAATTAGTGGTACAAGAGCCGTTGGAGACCAATTTATGTTCACTCGTCAACGTATCTTCGTTGGTTCCGAAAATCACAGTATTATCTAGATCGGGAGAGCCAGGTGATGAAAAAAGGACTTTCCCAGCCCCCGCATTAAGATGCGCTTCTCCGGAAGCTCTGTCGTCAAAAATGCCTGTGCACTCTAATACGATATCAACATTTAGCGCTTTCCACGGCAGATGCGCTATCTGCGGCTGAGCAAACAGCTGAATGTTATGGCCGTCAACACTCAGCGTATTATTTTCTAGCGACACATCAAAACGAAACCGCCCGTGGGCGGTATCATACTTAAGCAAATGGGCAATGCCCTCGGGTTTAGCGACATCATTGATTGCAACCACGTTAAACTCGTTGTTACGCCCGCTTTCAAAAAGCGCGCGTAACACGTTGCGTCCAATACGACCAAACCCATTTATGGCAATATTTACCATAGGTTGTCTTAACCTCTTAGTTGAGAGACAACGCAGCCTCTACAACAGCGTCAGTAGTAATACCGAAGTGCTTGAACAAGTCACCCGCAGGGGCTGACTCACCAAACGTATCCATCCCTACAATGGCACCATTTAAGCCAACGTACTTGTACCAGCAATCCTTAGATAGCGCTTCAACAGCAACGCGCTTGGTGACCGATGACGGTAACACCTGCTCGCGGTACTCTGCTGATTGACGATCAAAGACGTCGGTAGAAGGCATAGAAACGACGCGTACTGCTTTACCTTGGGCAGACAGTGTTTCTGCCGCTTCAACCGCAAGCTGCACCTCAGAGCCTGTACCAATAAGAATGATCTCAGGCGCACCTTCGCAGTCTTTTAGTACATAACCACCTTTGGCAATATCAGCAACTTGGTTTGCAGAGCGCTCTTGCTGAGGTAATCCTTGGCGCGTGAAAATGAGCGTAGTAGGGCCGTCACTACGTTCAATGGCTGATTTCCAAGACACAGCTGATTCAACTTGGTCACATGGGCGCCAGTTGTCTAGGTTTGGTGTAGCACGTAGCGCAACAACCTGTTCAACCGGTTGGTGTGTTGGACCATCTTCTCCCAAACCGATAGAGTCATGGGTGTAAACAAAAATAGCAGGTTGCTTCATAAGTGCTGCCATACGAACCGCGTTACGCGCATATTCCATGAACATCAAGAAGGTTGCACCATAGGCTTTAAATCCGCCATGCAACACAATGCCATTCATCATGGCTGACATACCGAACTCACGTACACCGTAGTAAATGTAGTTACCTGAAGCGTCGTTTGCTTCAACGCCTTTGCTGCCATCCCAAATAGTCAGGTTTGAGCCTGCCAAATCAGCAGAACCGCCTAGCAGTTCAGGAAGTAATGGGCCAAAGGCATTCAATGCATTTTGTGAAGCTTTACGTGAGGCAATATTTTGTGGATTAGCTTGAAGCTCAGCAATAATTGCATCGGCTCTTTCACTAAAGTCGGCTGGGAGTTCGCCATTAACGCGACGTGTAAACTCTGCAGCTAATTCAGGGAACGCAGCTTCATATGCCGAAAACGCATCATTCCAGGCGGTCTCTGCTGCACTGCCCTTTTCTTTGGCATCCCACTGTGAATAGATGTCGTCTGGAATTTCGAACGCACCATGGCTCCAACCTAGCTTTTCACGAGTTGCAATAATCTCATCTTCACCTAGCGGTGCACCGTGACAAGACTCTGTACCTTCTTTGTTTGGCGAGCCAAAACCAATGGTTGTTTTACAACAAATCAGCGTAGGCTGTGAGGTGTTGGCTTTCGCTTTTTGAATAGCAGCGTTAACCTGGTCAGCATCGTGACCATCAACACCCTCAATTACGTCCCAGCCATAGCTGCGAAAACGTGCAGGCGTATCATCGGTAAACCACCCTTCCACTTCACCGTCGATAGAAATACCGTTGTCATCCCAAAAAGCGACAAGTTTACCTAACCCCAGCGTGCCCGCGAGAGAGCATGTTTCATGAGATATACCTTCCATAAGGCAACCATCGCCAAGGAAGGTGTACGTGAAGTGATCAACAATATTATGGCCTTCACGGTTAAACTGTGCGGCAAGCACCTTTTCTGCGAGTGCCATACCTACTGCGTTACTAATACCTTGGCCTAGCGGCCCTGTCGTTGTTTCTACACCAGGCGCGTAACCGTATTCTGGATGTCCGGGTGTTTTTGAGTGCAGTTGGCGGAAGTTTTTAAGCTCTTCAATCGGCAATTCGTAGCCTGAAAGGTGAAGCAATGAATACAGCAGCATCGACCCATGACCGTTAGAAAGCACAAAGCGATCACGGTTAGCCCACGTAGGGTTCGCTGGATTGTGTGATAAAAAGTCACTCCAAAGCACTTGTGCAATGTCAGCCATCCCCATTGGGGCACCTGGGTGACCTGACTTGGCTTGTTGAACAGCATCCATACTGAGTGCTCGAATAGCATTAGCTAGTTCACGACGAGAGGGCATGTTATCTCCTGATTTTATTTCGTATCAAAGTTAGCGTGGAGGTAGACCGCGCATCCGGTTTAAGCGCTACTTCTATGTACGTTTGAAAGTGGTCGTTATTCTTACTCATGCCACCTTTCAGTTCAATTGGTTTTCACATCAATCTCGAAAGTAACCGTAAAAAGTGATAAACACGTATCGACTTTTCGTTTATCACGCATAAATCGCCTTTCAATTGACGATAATAAGTAATGTCGCTGTCCAATCAGAAATAACCCCACTTTTGATCTGGTTGTGTCAACAAAACGTAACGATAGGACTTTTAGACGTCTAGAAGTAAAGACTGGTATTTATAACTTGTTTTAGTACAATACCCAACTATTTTGAACAATAAACGCTTACGGAGCATTTATGGCCACGCATTTATTCACATCCGAGTCAGTATCTGAAGGACACCCGGACAAAATTGCTGATCAGATCTCAGACGCCGTTCTTGATGCTATTCTAGAACAAGACCCGCGCGCTCGGGTGGCCTGCGAAACTTACGTAAAAACCGGTATGGTATTGGTAGGTGGTGAAGTTACTACATCGGCATGGGTCGATATTGAAGAACTCACACGCAACACTGTCAAAGAAATTGGCTACACGCATTCAGATATGGGCTTTGATGCTGATTCATGTGCAGTATTGAACGCGATCGGTAAACAATCGCCAGATATTAATCAAGGTGTTGACCGCGAAAGCTTAGAAGAGCAAGGCGCAGGTGACCAAGGCTTAATGTTCGGGTACGCGAGTGATGAAACTGATGTGCTGATGCCCGCTCCTATTACCTATTCTCACCGCCTTGTTCAGAAACAAGCAGAGGTGCGTAAATCAGGTAAGTTAGAGTGGCTACGCCCAGACGCGAAAAGCCAAATTACGTTTAAATATGAAAATGATAAGCCTGTCGGTATAGACGCGATTGTTCTATCTACGCAGCATTGCGACTCGGTATCAACGGCGACTGTCCGTGAAGCGGTAATGGAAGAAATCATAAAGCCTGTGCTTCCGAGCGAGTGGATTGACAAAGATACGCAATTTCATATTAACCCAACAGGACGATTCGTTATTGGCGGTCCTATGGGTGACTGTGGCTTAACAGGCCGTAAAATTATTGTTGATACCTATGGCGGTATGGCTCGTCATGGTGGAGGGGCTTTTTCAGGTAAAGACCCTTCTAAAGTTGACCGCAGCGCTGCATATGCAGGGCGCTACGTTGCTAAAAATATTGTTGCTGCAGGGTTAGCAAAGCGTTGTGAAATTCAAGTGTCTTACGCTATCGGTGTGGCACAACCCACGTCAATTAGCATTGATACGTTCGGCACTGGCCTTGTGGATGAGAAAACTCTTGTGGCACTGGTACGTGAACACTTTGATCTTCGTCCATACGGACTAATTAAGATGCTTGATTTGGAACGTCCAATCTATCGTGCCACTGCAGCCTACGGGCACTTTGGTCGTGAAGCCTTCCCATGGGAAGCAACCGATAAGGCAGAGGCATTGCGCGCAGCAATCTAAACATCCGATACCTACGTATTGATAAAGGCTACTTCTAGCTATGCTATAAAGTAGCCTTTTTAGTTTTAACGGCTACACTTAAATTAAGCGCAAGAAGATAACAAGCTCATTGTTACGTAACTTGTAGGGCGCAGTTACACCGAACACACACTCGTAGGACTAATCATCATGAGATTCCGATTATATTGGGTAGCATTGGTGTCAATTCTCTGTTGCCTTAACATCGGGGCAACGTATAGTGCCGATTTGAATCAGCACTACGGTCCTATTGTGTTCAAAAGCAAGCAAGTCGCAAAATGGCGATTGCAATCATCGTTCGACCCTCGCCATATTGAAGTCCCATACAAAAATACAAGTTGGGCAACTACCCAAGCAGTGCCTTTAAGTTCACTAACAGCAAGTAGAACATTGACGACGACGTTACCTCAGCAAGTTTATGCGACGTTCAACACCACTGACAATGCTTACAATCAATATACTGAGTGGTTCTATATACCTGAAGATGTGGGAGCGTCAGCACGGCTAGGTTGGCTAATCGGTAACCCTGCGGGTTTGAATATGGCGGTAGAATATGAATATCGTCAAGTGTTAGACAATGACAACAACGCACTTACGATAGGTGTGTCGTACCTTTTCTAGCATCACTCATTGCTGTTCAAACAGCATATGATATGTCGTTATCGTTTACCGTGTTAGTCCACTAAGTCTCGGGTTTCCATATAAACTTGTTGCACTACCATTGCATCGGTACTTGCTCTATGTCGCTTCGCGTCGCAACTTCCTAAAACACGAGATTTTACAGCATGCCAATGCGCCATTTGTTTTTCATGGAGAATATATTCCAGCGCTCGACATGAAAATGTCATATCAACACCTGCTGCAGAAAACAGCGTGATTAGCCATGGATGGTCGACAACCCACCCATCACTATAAACCATGGTATTTCCAAGAAAACTATTTAATTCCGAGCAAATATTAGCGGGTGGAATACCGTAAGAGTTAAGCATTTCACGGCTTATCCCATGCAAGGCCTCGGCGCTGTCATCCCAATGAACCCAATGGTCAAAAGGACGAATAAGTTTACACCACTTTGCACCATCATAGCGCACCACACCAATTTCAATTGGGTAGCTTTTAGCGCCGAATCCACTGGCTTCCACATCAATTATGGAAGGGGGGTATTTACGCTGCAACGCAACTCCCTATGCATGGTTGGTCATGGAACATGTTTAAAATTAGCCTTCTACGCTGTCCAAAATACGATGACACTTATAGGGTCACAATATCGTTAAGGTGTTAGTGCATTGCAAAAGCGTGCCAACTTGGCGTATTTCAAAGGTTCTGTCGCAAACTACACGGTTGCATCTGTAAATCATAAGATATCAACTACACTTACTTTACCTTCATCGTTTCTGTAGGCATCTAAATGCCAAAATGTAGACCAAAGGATAGGCCAACGTGGGTAATCAGTGATTACTTATTCATATAAACTTAACAAGTCTCAAACAAATTATTGAAATTATATGTCTCGTCTATTGTCGTTCTACTTTGCTTCTGCATTATTTATTGCATCTTCCAGTGCTCAAGCAGAGCTCTCCCCTTTTATTATCGGTGTAGACGCTGACTTATCCTCATTTGCTATAGATGGCGGCAAAGCGATTCAAAGAGGGGTTCAGCTTGCCGTCGATGAAATAAACAATAGCGGTGGGTTACTTGGCCGGCAAGTTATTGTCAAAAGTAGAGATCATAGAGGAAACCCCGCGCGAGGGGTTCACAACATTACCCAATTCTCATCTATGAAAAACCTACTGGCAATCGTTGGGGGTGTCCACACTCCTGTTGTGATGGCTGAGCTTGAGGCTATTCATAAGAACAATGTGCTAATGTTAGTGCCATGGGCGGCGGGTACACCCATTATCGATAATGGCTATTCGCCGAACAATGTATTTAGAGTGTCAGTGCGTGATGCTGAAGCCGGCAAGGTGCTGATGAAACATGCGAAAGAAAAAGGCGTTTCCCGTGTTGCGCTAGTGCTTGAACGAACCGCGTGGGGTCGCTCAAATGACCACTCTCTTACTGAAGCAGCATCACAATTGAATATTACGATCGTATCTAAGCACTGGATAAATTGGCAACAAAATGCATTTACCGATGATATTACCCGCATAAAGAATCAAGATACACAGGCTGTGATTATGGTCACAAATGTTCCTGAAGGTGCCGTAGTAGTCAATGAATTAATTCGCCAAGGGCTTTCCTCTCTTCCGGTAATATTTCACTGGGGGATTGCCTCTGGTGACTTTGTAAAAAGATTAACGTTACCAGCTCAGGAGTTGGATATTGCGGTACTGCAAACGTTTCATTTCGAGCGGCAGCCTACCCCTCGGTCGAGGGCCCTTCGTGAGAAATATATTGCCAAATATGGTTCATCATCAGACGAGAGTATTGCTGCAGCAGTAGGTGTAGCCCATGCTTATGATATTGTGTCGATATTGGCAGCGGCGATTAGAAAAGCAAATTCGACAGACGTGAACGCCGTGCGGTCGATGATGGAGACCATGGCGCACCACGATGGTGCAGTGAAACGGTACGCACCGCCTTTCACGCCTAATCAGCACGATGCCTTGTTTGCACCTGATTATTTCATGGCTACATTTAATAACAACGGTCACATCACTACCATGGATGCGAGTAAATGAGTAACGCACAGCAGCCATTACGCAAGTTACTGATGAAAGGCATGCTGCCAAGACTATCAGCACTTGTATTGATTATTGTCACGCTTACGTTATTGCTTACATTCTATTTTATGCGTTCTGAAGCGAATCGATTACAGCAACAGTCGCTAGACAGCCTTAAACAAAACTTAAGCTTTGTTATAGACGATACTGCACAGCAACTCTCCAACTTAGCGGCCAACGATATCATCATCAACTCGCTTGTAGATGTTGAACAACGAGCTAACTACCTTCCCATGTTTTTTCGCTCGCTTCAGTTAACTCATGCAAAGAACGTAAGCTTCGCGCTTTATGACTTTGCGGGTGATTTAATCATTGAAAAAAACTGGAACGTGCAGCTTCCACCTCAATTACAAAACGCATGGCAACAACGAACGTTAGGCTCATCAAAAGCCTTCGTATCGTTAACAAGCGACGGCGTTCTGTTAACCGTTCCGGTACTTATGCAAGGTGTCGCAGAGGGGGCACTAGTGATGTATGTAGACAGTCTTCAGGCACTTCTTGACGGGTACCCCAGCCTGACAAATCAGGTCGTGACGGACCGAGATGGCACGGTACTTTTTAGTAGTGATACCTCCTTTATCACTCCAAATTCAATACTTCAAAATTATGACACCCGAGGCTATCGCTTTAAATCGACAATGTGGCAAAGTTTAACAATATACAGTGTTAAACCTCTCGCTATGGTTTATCAAGACATGTATTGGATAATCACGCTTATCTTAGTGATGACCGTGGGCATGATAATCATCAATATTCAGATGATAATGAAAACGACACTGCTCGTAGAACGCACACTCTCTCGACTTTATAACGATATTAAACATAAGACATTGAACGAGAGTGAGCCTAACGTCTTCAAGGAAGAGGAGGAGGCAAGAGAGCTCATTGTTATAAAGCAGGCATTTGATGAGTTAGTGGTAAAACTGTCTGACATGTCACTGTCTAACGAGCAATTTTCAGATATTATTGATTCTATGGGAGACAAGCTCTTTGTTATTGATAAGCATCGAAATAAGCTTTTGGAAAATCGCAGCTTCGAGCAATTTCTAAATGAAGCGAAAACCCATTCAAACGATGTGGCTGAACAGCTTTTGGAAGCGGGAGCTGAGCAAGAAGCAAAGGAATTAAGCTATTACTCAGTATCAGATGCAGAAAGCAGAATTATTCGTTGGTCTGCATCTGCATTAAAAAACTCTGCTCATGAAGTTAAAGGGACAATATTTGTAGGTACCGATGTTACCGCACAACGTTCCCTAGAAAGCCATGTAAAAGTGCTTACCCATGCTATTGAAAAGGCTGAAGTCTCCATTGTTATTTCGGATATAACCCGGGTTGGCCAACCTATTATTTATGTAAACCGTGCTTTCACGGCCCTTACCGGCTACGAAAAAGATGAAATTATTGGTAGTAAGTGCCGATTTATGCAAGGAGATAATACTGGCCAAGATGATATAGCACAGCTAAGGCAGGCTATAGCAGAGCGCAAGCCTATAGAGACAACATTGCTTAACTATCGTAAAGATGGTTCGGCATTTTACAACCATTTGATCCTGACGCCCGTTAGTACCAATGATACCGTTACCCACTACATTGGTTTTCAACAAGACGTAACAAAAAAACGCAAAGCTGAACAATTTTTAGAAGAAACGAAACAACGAGCAGAAGAATCAGCGCGTTTAAAATCAAGCTTTTTAGCCGGTATGAGTCATGAAATTCGTACCCCAATTCATGGGGTATCTGGTGTATTGCAGTTACTGGGCAAAACAAAACTTAACGACGATCAAAAGCACTACCTTTCACTTGCAACGTTTAGCGTTGAAAGTTTATTGCATATCGTCAATGACATTTTAGACTTTTCAAAAATTGAAGCAGGCCAACTTCACATTGAAAACACTGTGTTTAACCTCTCAAAAGAACTCGAAACACTTAAATCACAATACGTAATATCGTGCCAAGAGAAAGGTTTACAGCTTAGCTTTAACACATCACTTGAAGGGTTTGACCGTGCTATTGGCGATGCCATTAGGTTTAGGCAGATAATGTCTAACCTTATTGGCAATGCGGTTAAATTTACTGACAGTGGACGCATTGGTGTAGACATTAGTATACGTAAAGAGTCACAGCATGCGTTAAGGTTAACGGGTCAGGTTACTGACACCGGCATTGGTATTGCTAAAGAAAAACTACCGGGCATATTCGACGTGTTTACTCAAGAGGACAATTCTACTGCCCGAAAGTATGGTGGTACTGGTTTGGGCTTGTCGATAAGCAAGCAATTATGTGAATTGATGGGGGGGAGTATAAGCGTAGAAAGCGAAAAAGGGCGCGGAAGCAAATTTGTCTTCTCGATAATTTTACGCGTGATTGATAGTGATATGAAAACCAACGAACAGGCCATCGCGCCTGCGACGACTTCCTTGACCACCAAAAAACAAAAAATATTGGTAGTAGAAGACAACGAAATAAATCAGGTTATCGTTAAAGAACAACTGAGAAACCATGATACGCACAGTGCAATGTCTGGCCAAGAAGCCATTGACATTCTGCGCAGTGAAGAAGCAACGTTCGACCTCATATTAATGGACTGCCAAATGCCCATCATGGATGGCTTTGAAGCAACACAACGTATTCGTGATGGTCAGGCAGGAGAGCGTTATAATAACGTCCCCATCATAGCGCTAACGGCTAACGCGATGAAAGGTGACAGAGAACAGTGCTTTAATGCAGGAATGAACGATTATCTTGGCAAGCCTTTTGATATTGACGACCTGTTAGATAAGGTCGAATATTGGGCGTGTAAACGAGGCGATGATATCGTTTATTAAAAAGAGTGGAGTTGGCCGTAAGCCGGGTTCTGTCGTGGGCAACCATTCCTCTAGATCAGCAATCGCTCACTGATTCAAGCAACCTACCCGATCCCCATGCGGGCCACACGTTAAGGGATCCTATTTGGTCTTGCTCCGGGTGGAGTTTACCTCGCCACACTCTGTTACCAGAGGTGCGGTGCGCTCTTACCGCACCCTTTCAGCCTTACCGGCATGTAAACATGCTTAGGCGGTCTTCTCTCTGCTGCACTTGTCGTCGGCTCGCGCCGCCCAGACGTTATCTGGCACCCTGCCCTTTGGAGCCCGGACTTTCCTCCCCTTTCTAACGAAAGCGGCGGTTGCCTGGCCAACTCCGAGGCGCATTCTACATGAAGTATTTATTAATAGCGATTATTTAGAAACCCGCCGTTGGCTTCAACGGAATAGCGGGAACCGCAGGGTAGTAAGCGCTTTTTATAAAAATAGAGGGAGTGTGTGATTATGTTATTTTTACTTCAAAAAGCTCGGTAACGGTAGCGCAGTTTCTTCCTTTTCTCTTCGAGCTATATAAAGCATTATCCGCTCTGCCTAATATATCGTTCCACTCTTTGTCTCCGTCTTGACTAAGTGCGCTTCCAACACTTACTGTTGTGGAAATTTTGGTATTTTTTTCAATCCAGTGTGTCTTTTCAATTTCAACGCGGATAAGCTCACTAACTTGGTGTAACTCTTGAATTGATGTATCTTCAAGAAGTACGACAAACTCTTCTCCACCTATTCTAAAGCACGCATCTTTTCGCTTTGATGTTTCTCGCGCGAGTTGACTGACATGCTGCAAGACTTTATCGCCAATATGGTGCCCGTGAGTATCATTGATTTTTTTAAAGTGATCGATGTCAAACAACACAATACCTAATGCGCTATGGCGCTGTTTTACCTCACGAAATGCTTTACTCGCTATTGATGCCAGCGCCTTTCTATTTAACCAGCCCGTCAAGAAATCGGTTTCTGATGCACGTTTAAGCAACACCATGTTATCCCACGATAAAAGCGCGATAAAACTTACGGTAAGCATTGAAATAAAAATAATTACCGCGAGTGAGCCCACTGTTTGAATCAACTCACTACTCTCTAGCGCCAAGGTATTATCTGAATCTAACAGCACAATCGTTCGTATTATCATCTGCGTCATGAAAAAGAGTAGCGTGGCGATAAAAGGCCAACATGCTTTGTGATTCGTTTGGCGGCTATATCGCCATATTGAAGTCAGTGCAGCACCATCGAACATCAGCATTACCGGGCTTAGAATGACCATACGTATATCTACTGACTGTTCAAATAATGGGAACAAATGAAGAAGCAATACGGTAAAAAACGTAAAGGGAATAATTGCGCGATAATGCCGACCGTATACATATTCGGCTACACCAACGGTTAATGCGGCATGACCCGTAATGTAAAACGCATTAGGAAGCATAGGATGAAGGCTATCGCCAATATCAAAACGAACGGCAAGAATTGCAATCAAATTTGAAAGTAGGAACGACATACCAGCACCGCACCAATACAACGATGACTTGCGCCGCACATCTCCTAGGTAAAGCGATGCCATTGTACCGGCCAGTATGGCGCTAACAACGGCAGTACATACCATAACGGTAAATAAATCCATGTCGTCTCTCGCTAATCCTTAAGCTTCGATGAAAACTAATTTCATTTAATAGTAGCGCATTCACTATATATGAAGGTTGAATACAAAAATAAACCAACCAGAACGATACACGAATACAAAGCTTACCTGTGCACTGGGATGCACAAAATAAGGTGAGATAAGTCTACATTTTCGCTCGGTTCACATGCATTAGAAGTTGTCTTTCGTTAATCGCAAGTAAACTCTACCTTTGACATGGCAATTATCGGTTGTAAGGCAGTATTGCTTTCACTTGGCTCAAAATCTAAGTTCTGTAAACTTTTTTCGACGAGGGCCAAAAACTCTACATCCGTATTCGCTTCCAGTATCTGCACATTAAAAACATCGCCATTGGAATCGATTAAATACTTCGCTTTTATTGTTACTGTTTGACCAGAGAGCAAAGCTTTCTGCTCTTTAGTTAAATATCTAGTCGGCTGTACATTTTTTGTCGATACCCAATATGTGCTTACGCTATCTGGAGAGGTAAGCGGTTCGGTAGTGAGGTGAGGCATCGAACCTTTCGTAGCACATGCGGCCAAAAATACAGAAAAAAGAAGCGTTGAGTACAATTTACGCATAATAAGTCCTTTTATTTTTTTGAGTATGTATTAACTAACGCGTGAAACGTATCACATATTAAAAGCCCCAACAATATCCTTAGTTTTTGTATTGGGGGTCTTTTTAATAAGACGACGTTAGCATACAGATGGCACGAACTATTTGAAGAGAAAGCATAAATATGAGCCTTACCACTTTTGTAAGGCTCAACATATATAATTTACGCTGAACTATCAGTAGTCTCGAATTATATAGTTTGCTTTTATGATTCGTTAAAAAACTTAATTACTGTGAACAGTTAGTTTGGCGTAATCGCGTTATGATAAACGTCTTGTACGTCATCACAGTCATTAAGCATATCCATGAATTTTTCAAACATCGGCATGTCTTCTTCGCTGATATCTGTTTCCGTTTGCGGCATCCAACTCATTTCTTCAGCGGTAAATTCTATGTCTGGGTAAGCTGCAACAAGCGCGGTTTTCACTTGGTAGTATTCGGTATGCGGCGCATAAACCGTCACAGTACCCTCTTCTACTTCTACGTCGGTTACATCAACGTCGGCTTCCATTAGTACTTCTAAAATGGCATCTTCGTCATCACCCGCAAACTGAAATACAGCTTGGTGATCGAACATATGAGATACCGCGCCTTGCGCCCCAAGTTTAGCGTTAGTTTTTGTAAAACAGTTGCGAACCTCTGTAATGGTTCGGTTCGCGTTGTCAGACAAACAATCAACAATAACCATACAATTACCTGGGCCAAACCCTTCATAACGCATAGGTTGAAAGTCTTCGCCTACGCCGCCCGCTGCTTTATCAATCGCTTTGTCAATAACATGGCCAGGAACTTGGTCTTTCTTAGCTTTATCCATCAAACGACGCAGCGCGAGGTTAGTGTCTGGATCAGCACCACCATTTTTAGCACATACGTAAATCTCTTTTCCGTATTTTGAATAAACCTTAGTTTTAGCGCCGGCTGTTTTGGCCATGGCGTTTTTTCTTACTTCGAATGCTCTTCCCATCTTAAATTCTCTTATTCGCAATTAACGCGTTGCGTTTTATTTTTCTACCTATCGCTGCAGCATTTCTATGTCAGCGTAAATCGCAACATTAGCCCCAGCAAAAAATTTGAGTGAAAGTCTACCTATTTTGTCATCAACAATACAGTGCTAATACGCCAACCAGGCTTAAGGAAGATGCTCAGTAGCTAAGTATTCATGCGACTGCATTTCCTTTAACCGGCTTAAGCAGCGTCTAAATTCAAAGGTCAGTAGGCCTTCAGAATACAGCGACTCCATCGCCACTTCTGCCGAAACTATTAACTTCACATTGCGCTCATAGAACTCATCAACCATGGCAATAAAACGTCGAGCTACATCGTCATTGTGTTGCCCCATTTGTTTTACGTTAGCCAACAACACAGAATGATAACAACGGCTAAGCTCGATATAGTCACTTTGGCTACGCGGTCCGCCACACAGCGCAGCAAAATCTATCATTAAAACGCCATCAGCATCTCTAAGCGTAGCAATATCTCGATTGTTCACTCGGATAGCCTGAGATACAGTACCCGCTTCAGGGGCAAGCTGAGAAAAATAAGCATGCAAATTTTCGGTTGCGGCGCTATCTAGTGGATAGTGATAAATCTCGGCCTGCTCTAATGTCCGTAATCGATAATCTATCCCACTATCAACATTGACCACCCGCGTATTTTGATTAATTAACTCTATGGCGGGTAAAAAACGTGCTCGCTGTAAACCATTCTTGTAAAGGTCGTCTGGAACAATATTTGATGTGGCCACTAATACAATGCCGTAGCCAAACAATGCTTCCATCAACGTTCCTAGGATCATTGCATCAGTAATGTCTGAAACAAAAAATTCGTCGAAACAAATAACTTTTGTTTCTTTAGCAAGTTTCGCCGCCACAATTTGCAAGGGATCTTGTTCATTAGTAAGTTGCTTCAACTCATCGTGAATGCGGTACATAAAGCGGTGAAAATGAACCCGCATCTTTTTCTCAAATGGCAAGCAATCGTAAAACGTGTCTACGAGATACGTTTTTCCTCTCCCCACGCCACCATAAAAATAAATCCCTTGAATACCCGGTTTTTTCTGCCCTTTCCCAAATGCCGCTTTTATCTTTACCCGCCACGTGGTTTTCTTTTCGGGGTGAGTAAGCTCCTCAAACAGACGTTGAAGTTCTTTTACCGCATTTTCTTGTGCCGCGTCGTAATGAAAGTCTGATTGACTAAGGTCTTGTTGATATTTTTCCCATGGCGTCATCGCCTTTAGCACTCCGTACAAAAGTCAATAGGGGTCGTGGCTGCACCGACCTGCTTGAAATTACAAATTATGACCTTAATTTTACTGGAAATCACGGTAGAATCGCATGTGAAATACGTATTGTTTGATATAAACCAGATAAATGCAGTATCACATGCGCTTTTCACACTCGACCTTGCTATATTCACGTTATGGTCGAATTATTCTTTATACACGTAATGATGTGTAATGGATGTGCATAATAATCTGATTTGGAGAATAGAATGGAACTGTTAGTGTCTCTTGCCTTATTGGCGGTTGGTTTAATCATTGGCTTTTTCGCCGGCCGCTTTGTGAAAGATAAAAATGGAGAGGGCAAAGCTGCTCAAACCGAAAAAGAGGTAAAAGAAATTCTGGCGCAGCAAGCTCAGCACCATATTCATCAAACGCGTCAAAGCTTAGAAAGCATAGAAAGTCAGTGTGTCACGTTGAAGCAACAATTGAATGACTATGAAACGCTGTTGCAACAAGGTACCGATGATGAAACTAGTAAGGTCCCTTTTTATGGTGAGCAAGCCACCACGTATTTGAGAAATAATTTAAAAAGTAATGAGAAGTCTTCATCAAGTCGAGTTTCAGATACCCAACCCAAAGACTTCGCAAATTCGGGTTCTGGGTTATTTGTCGGCGGTTCTGAGCAATCTACCGCAGAGAAGTAAGAAAAGCTGGAACTTTTTCAATGACTTCAGACTCTTTAGTGAAACCATGATTTGTCGCAGTAACATGAAGGAGTGTAAGCGAACATGAAAATGTCTTTTCGTCAGTATGTTTTGGCGTCTGCCGTTGTAGTTAGTTCACTGGGATATTCAGCAAGTGCCAGTGCCGCGTTACCGTTCTTTTCCGATAAAAAAGATGAGGTGCCTTCTTTAGCTCCAATGCTCGAGGAAGCGACGCCTGCTGTGGTAAGTATTGCCGTCGAGGGTACCCAAACCTCGAGTCAGCGTGTACCTGAGATGTTCCGTTACTTCTTTGGTGCGCCTCAAGAGCAAGTACAAGAGCGGCCATTCAAAGGATTAGGCTCAGGCGTCATCATCGATGCGGATAAAGGCTATGTCGTAACGAATAACCACGTTGTTGATAATGCAGATGAAATCACTGTCAAGCTTACAGACGGGCGTGAATTTATAGCGAAGAAACTTGGCTCTGACGAGCAAAGCGATATTGCACTATTGAAAATTGATCCTGAAGACCTAACAGCATTGCCACTCGCTGATTCAGATGCGTTGCGTGTAGGCGATTTTGTTGTTGCTGTAGGTAACCCGTTCGGTCTGTCACAAACAGTAACCTCAGGCATTGTCAGTGCCTTAGGGCGCTCAGGTCTTAACATCGGTGGCTACGAAGACTTTATTCAAACCGATGCGGCCATTAACCGTGGTAATTCTGGTGGTGCGCTTGTCAACTTGCATGGTGAGTTGGTCGGCATCAATACTGCCATTTTTGGTCCTAATGGGGGCAATGTAGGTATCGGGTTTGCTATTCCTGCTAACATGATGAAAAACCTTGTTGACCAAATTGCAGAGTTTGGCGAAGTACGTCGAGGCCTACTTGGCATTTTAGGCAGTGATATAGATGCCGGTCTTGCCGAGGCAATGAATGCAGAAGTTAACATTGGTGCATTTGTCAGTGAAGTACAACCAGAATCAGCCGCTGCTAAAGCAGGTTTACAGGCTGGCGATATCATTACCGCCATTAATGGTCGAAAGCTAAATAGCTTCCAAGAGCTACGCGCTAAGATTGCAAGCATGGGCGCTGGCGCAGAAGTTGAACTTACGGTTATGCGTAAAGGCGACTCAATGCGTTTAGATGTGGTATTAGGCGATGCAACGGAGACTACCGTTACCGCTGCGCAAATTCATCCCGCATTAGAAGGTGCAACACTTACCAACGGTACTGATGATGCAGGCAATGAAGGTGTTGTCGTGTCTGAACTCGAGAGAGGTACGCCCGCATCAAGAATTGGGCTTCAACCTGACGACGTAATTATTGGTGTAAACCGCATCCGTACGTCTAGTGTGGCTGACTTTAGAAATGCGCTAGATGAATCTAAAGGCGTTATCGCACTTAATGTGAAGAGAGGCAGTGCGTCACTATACCTCGTAATTCGATAATTCGTTTTTAACAAAACAAAGTAAAGGGCGCTACCTCAGCGCCCTTTTTGTTGCCTATCATAAATAGGCTTTTTACCGAACAACAAAAAAGCAAGGTTACTTTTTTAAATACAACACACTGGTTCATAACGTGGTAACCTTTGGTTTAATAGTGTAATTTGTGCCAAGAATGGCAACTAACCGTATAAAAGTGCAGCGTGTGACAGGCAGTTCAATCTTAAAATTCTTCTTAAAATCAGTAGTTCTTGGCATCCTAGTGGCCATGCTACTTTTACTGTTCTTACCTGACTTGCGTCAAGGTACAGGGTTGGCAAATGGGCTTTTTGCGCAACCATCCGTTAGTGCCAGCAGGGAAAGTTACTTTGGCTCGTTAAGCCGCTCTGCCCCCGCAGTAGTCAATATTTATAGCGTAAGTATTGAAAACGACACCGGCCTCTTTAGAAATCAACCTAGAGAGCGAACAAGCCTTGGGTCGGGCGTGATAATGACTGACAACGGTTATATTCTTACCTGTCACCATGTCGTTCAAGACGCCGACAGTATCTATGTTGCTGTACAAGATGGCCGCATATTAGAAGCTCAAATTGTAGGTAATGATCCGCTCACTGATCTTGCTGTGCTAAAGGTAACTGCAGAAAATCTTCATATTATTCCACAAGTCACTGAACCTGACATTCACGTTGGTGATGTCGTAATGGCAATCGGCAACCCGCTGAATCTTGGCCAAACCATAACCCATGGCATTGTAAGTAGCGCGGGCAGAAACGGCCTATCAAACTACGTAGACTTCATCCAAACCGATGCCGTACTTAATCAAGGTAACTCAGGTGGTGCATTGGTCGATAGCAATGGCGTTTTACTTGGTATCACAAACGCTAACTTCCAAGTGAGAGACGCGCGAAACCGTGTACGCAATGTCGACGGGATCAACTTTGCGGTACCTTATGAGCTAGCGAAACGTGTCATGGATGAAATTATTACTAATGGACGTGTGGTCCGAGGCCAAATGGGCTTTATTGGTAGTGAAATACGAATGCGCCCTGGAATAGACGTTACCGCTGTGGCGAAAGGTAGCCCTGCCGACATAGCTGGGCTTCGCCCTGGGGATATTATTATAGCCATTGATGGTATTAGACTTGAAAGCGCTTCAAAAACGCTGGATATGATTGCTGAAACACCACCAGGGACTAAGCTTCAACTTGAAGTAAGTAGAGCGGGTGATTTGCTAACTATGGACGCCATCGTAGGCGAATTACGCCCACAAGAATAAACCATGAATAGTTAGGCTTACTCATGAAAAAAGGCGCATACGATGCGCCTTTTCTTTACATGAACCTAGGTAGCATTTACCTAAATAGCATCCACTACTCGCTTACGCGCTCTATATTTGCGCCTAACCCACGAAGTTTCTCTTCAATAGCTTCATAGCCACGGTCTAGGTGATAAATGCGGTTGACGTGAGTCTCTCCCTCAGCAATCAGGCCAGCAATGACCAAACTTGCTGACGCGCGTAAATCGGTCGCCATAACCGGCGCGCCTTTCAGCACCGACTGTCCTTTTGACACGGCTGAATTGGCTTCTAGCGCAATTTCTGCACCCATCCTTTGTAGTTCAGGCACGTGCATAAAACGATTTTCGAAAATCGTTTCAGTAATAACCCCAGTCCCTTCAGCAACACAATTTAAGGTTACAAACTGTGCTTGCATATCTGTTGGAAATGCTGGGTGGGGCGCGGTTTTCACTCGCACAGCCTTGGGCTTTTGCCCCTGCATATCAAGGTCAATCCAATCTTCACCAAGTGTAATTTTTGCACCCGCTTGCTCAAGCTTATCAAGTACCGCATCTAAGGTAGAAGGCGCCGCATGCGTACATCGAATCTTGCCACCGGATACGGCTGCTGCCACTAAAAATGTGCCCGTTTCAATACGGTCAGGTAGTACCGCGTAATCACAGCCACGAAGCGTTTCAACGCCTTCAACCGTAATTTTATCGCTACCCGCGCCAGTGATCTTAGCGCCCATTTGAATGAGGCAGTTTGCCAAGTCCACAATTTCAGGTTCACGTGCGGCGTTTTCAAGCACTGTCGTGCCGTCGGCGAGTGCAGCGGCCATTAATAAGTTTTCCGTTGCGCCAACACTTACCATGTCCATAAAAATGCGCGCACCTTTAAGGCGACCATCGACGTGAGCACGAATGTAGCCTTCTTCAACATCAATGTGTGCGCCCATTTTCTCAAGGCCTGAAAGATGAAGATTTACCGGGCGAGCGCCAATGGCGCAACCACCAGGCAGTGACACATTCGCTTTCCCATTTTTAGCAAGCAGTGGGCCTAACACTAAGATAGACGCGCGCATTGTGCGAACTAACTCGTAGGGTGCAGTAACACTTTCAAGCGTGCTGGCGTCAATAACGATGTCGTTAGCGGCGGGTTGCGCCACTTCCACACCGAGCTCACGCAGTAATGACACTGTCGTGCTAATGTCACGTAAACGCGGAACGTTTGTATACCTGCAAGCAGAATCAGTAAGCAAGCTGGTCATCAACAATGGAAGTGCAGCGTTCTTCGCACCGGAAATACGCACCTCGCCTTTTAAGGCAGGGCTTTTCTTAATAACTAATTTATCCACGAAGTCTCAGACCAATTATTGAGGAATATTAAACTGACGCTCTCGCTCCCAGTCTTTCACAGAGAATGTTTTAATTGTGATTGCATGCATACTGCCGTCAGCAATTTTGTCGGCAAGTGGTGCATACACCGCCTGCTGACGTTTAACGCGACTCATTTCATTAAATACATCACTCACTGCAATGATATTGTAATGAGAGCCTTCGCCTTTAACGTGTACTTCATGAAGGTCCAATGCGTCCTTCAAAATATTTTCGATTTCTGACAATTCCATAACTGACAACTTCTTAGTTTAAATGCTTACTATTATTCTACGGGTAAAAGGGTTTCAACGTCGCTTATTTTCGCAAGTTTACTTAACTTTTCAGGTATATCACGTAAGGTTACTTTAATACCAAGTAGCTTACCATCACGGATGGCATTAATCAGCCACGCTAACCCAGCACTGTCGATACGATTCATGTCAGACAAATCAATAATAAGCGTGTCTCGCGAGCCTATCTTTGTGCGCTGGGCTGGTGTTACCTCATCCCAAAAATTCTTCGATAAGGTAACCTGGTCTAAATCACCATGAACAACAACAGCACCATCGTCGTTTAGTTGAAATAGACTCACTCAGATTCCTCTATAACATCGTAAGATTCATTTGGGTTAAGCTCAACCGGCTTGCCAATTTTGTCTTTCATTAACGCAATCACAGAATCAATGCCGTCTTGGCGTAGGATAGACTCAAATTCACTTCGCTTGCTGTTAAGCATGCTAATGCCTTCAGCTACCATATCATACGCTTTCCACTCATTCGTTTTTGAGTCTTTACGTACTTTGAATGCAATGCGAATTTCAGGTCGAACCGGGTCTTGGACCACCGCTCTTACCGTAATTGATTTTTTATCGTCAAATGATGACTCTGGCTCAAAGACAACGGTCTGGTTATCGTAGTAGCCCATTGCGACCGCGTAGGTGGTAATAAGATACTGTCTGAATACACTAATGTACTCGCCCAGCTTTTCTTGCGGTACCGATTTGAAGTGCTTACCTAGCACCATAAAGGCTGCAAACTTGTAATCGATATGTGGAACTAACTCTTCTTCCATTATTGTGCGCAACAACTCAGGATCAGCCTTAATTGCCTCTTGGTTCGCTTTAATTCGATCGAAGGTTTTTGACGCCACGTCTTGCACTAGCTCATATGGATTTTGCTCGTTGACATCCATCGCCTGTGCGCTGCTTATCACAGAAAACATCAACACACCCAATGCCACTATATATTTTTTCAATGTAACTCTCCTGAAAGTAATCTCTTTATAAGGTGACCCGAAAAACACATTGTTTGTTTCATCCAGTCACTAAAATGTTTTATTCGTCGTCGCTTCCGCGGTTAAACAAGAACTGACCGATTAGGTCTTCTAGTACCAACGCCGACTTTGTGTCTTGCAAATAATCGCCATCTTGTAAATTTGCGACGCCATCGAAAGAAAACCCAGGTTGGAACCCTACGTACTGTTCTCCTAATAACCCTGAGGTTAGAATTGACACCGAACTTGTCTCTGGAAAGCCGTTGTACTCCTTCATAATAGAAAGCGTAACCACCGGCGTGAAGTCTTCTTGGTCTAGTGCAATGGTCGTTACTCGCCCCACTGTCACGCCGCCCACTTTAACGGCTGAACGTGGTTTTAGGCCGCCGATATTATCGAACTTTGCATACAGCGTGTACGTATCCGCGTCGGTCGCTACCGTTTGATTGGCTACTTTTAATGATAATAGTAACAAGGCGCCTATCGTCAGCGCGACAAAAAAGCCCACCATTACTTCCGTTTTATACTTATTCATACTATTTCCTACTCGATACCAAACATGAGGGCGGTGAGCACGAAGTCCAGCCCCAACACTGCTAATGATGACAACACAACGGTTTCCGTTGTGGCTTTACTTATTCCTTCCGACGTTGGAATAGAATCATACCCTTTAAATATGGCAATCCACGTCACAACTAAGGCGAAAACGAGGCTTTTTATTACGCCATTGATGACATCTTGGTTCCAATCGACGGTAGACTGCATAATCGACCAATAACTTCCGGCATCAACACCTAGCCAATCTACGCCAACCAGATGCCCTCCCAAAATGCCTACTGCACTGAAGATTATCGCCAGCATAGGCATGGAAATAATTCCCGCCCAAAAGCGCGGTGCAACAATGCGTCTTAGCGGGTCTACCGCCATCATTTCAAGGCTAGACAATTGTTCGGTCGCTTTCATTAGTCCAATTTCAGCCGTTAACGCTGAACCCGCTCGCCCTGCAAATAATAGTGCCGTTACTACAGGCCCAAGTTCTCTAAGAAGCGACAAAGCAACCATAGGACCAAGGCTACCTTCCGCACCATAATCAACGAGAATAGTGTAACCTTGCAACGCCATCACCATGCCGATAAACAAGCCTGACACAATGATTATTAACAAAGACTGAACACCCACGACATGCATTTGTTTTATCGTGAGCGGAATGTTCTTCACTCTTGGTACTGCAATCAATGCGCCAAAGAGCATGATTGTGGCTCGGCCAATAGCCGTTATTTTTCCAATAGTGGTTGCACCGAGTGACTGAAAGAAGCTCATTTATTTTCTCCAAACAAACTTTTTTCTAAATCTGCAGCAGGATAATGAAACGGAACCGGCCCATCAGCCTTCCCTTTTAAAAACTGTTGAACAAGCTCTGAATCACTGTCTCTTATCTGCTGCGCAGTCCCCTCACCAATAACACGCTTGTCGGCGAGTATATAGATGTAGTCTGCGATAGAAAGTACTTCAGTTACGTCGTGCGTTACCACAATACTGGTGAGGTTCAGCGCATCATTTAATTCTCTAATGAGCTTTACCAACACGCCCATTGAGATGGGGTCCTGTCCGGCAAAGGGTTCATCGTACAAAATAAGGTCTGGGTCAAGTGCTATTGCTCTTGCCAATGCAGCTCGTCGTGCCATTCCACCCGACAGCTCGCTAGGCATTAAAGACGCAGCCCCACGAAGCCCCACGGCCTGAAGTTTAAGCGCAACAATTGTCGCGATAATATCTTCAGATAACGATGTATGTTCTCTCAACGGAAACGCGACATTGTCAAATACTGACATGTCGGTAAAGAGCGCCCCGCTTTGAAACAACATGCTCATACGACGGCGAGTCTTGTATAACTCTGAGCGGCTCATCGAAACGATAGATTGGCTATCAAATAATATATCGCCTTCATCGGGGGTGAGCTGACCGCCAATCAATCGTAATAATGTCGTTTTACCTATACCACTGGGGCCCATAACCGCCGTGATTTTACCTTTAGGAACCCGTAATGTTATTCCATCATAAATCACACGTTCAGATCGGCTGAAGGTAATATTGTCTACTTCAACTAAATGTTCCATATGCTCTCGTGTTGTCTGCTAACGACATCCTTTTTACACTTGCCACTATGCAGTTATATTTTCTTTAGTACGACATCTGGGTATAAGAAGATTTTATAGGACGCACAAATAATTTATGTTCCGACCGTTTACTCGCAGATAAACGTTACTTGTTCCCGCACTGTCTAGGCCTAACACCTGCCGTTTTGCAGCAAAATGTCTACCTTTTAGTCCACACTCTTTCGGTAAAGTTTACTGGGGAGTGTAATTTAGTGGCATTGTACGCTTTTTCAAGGGCGCATCCAAAACCAAAAAGTTACAACTTATGTTCGACTAAAACGAACGGACGATCGATTAAACAGTGGCGCACATGAACTTTCCCACGAGGTTTGCAGAAAAATACGTGTAACGAACAAAATAAGCTAGGTTTCCGTAGGCAAATGGCATCGTTTTTGCGACAATCATGGAAAATCGTAATCAGAACAGGTTGTTGTGCTTTTACACGTAAGTATATTTATTGTTGGTCTTATTGTCTTAAGTTGGAGCGCTGACCGTTTCGTTTATGGCGCTGCGGGGCTTGCCAAAAATATTGGCATTTCTCCTATGATGATAGGCCTAACCATTGTGGCGATGGGTTCGTCCGCGCCAGAGATTGTCGTGTCTGCTATCGCATCAGCAAATGGTAATATGAATACCGCAGTGGGCAATGCATTAGGCTCGAACATTACGAACGTAGCGCTTGTGTTAGGTATCACCGCGCTGGTAAAGCCGCTTGTCGTTGCATCAACAACGTTAAGACGAGAACTTCCTGCGTTACTAATCATTTCACTTATCGCGATTGGCTTTCTTATTGACGGAAAATTAGTCACCTATGAAGGCATTATCTTATTAGGCCTCTTTGTTTTCGTTATCGCCATGATGGCGTGGCTCTCTCTTCAGGTAGATAAAGAAGACCCACTGGTGAAAGAGACGGCTGACGAAGTGCCAACCGGCGTATCGAATACCGCGGCGTTAGTATGGATTGGCGTCGGCCTTATATTGCTCCCTCTAAGTGCTCACTTCATGGTGGACTCTGCAGTTGAAATCGCACGCTACCTTGGTATGTCAGACCTCGTTATTGGGTTATCGATAATTGCGTTTGGAACAAGCTTACCTGAATTGGCCGCAAGCGTAGCCGGTGTGCTAAAAGGCGAAGACGACCTTGCACTTGGTAATATCATCGGTTCAAACATATTTAACTTGTTAGCGGTGCTAGGTATGCCCGGGCTCATTGCGCCGGGACTTTTAGACCCCGATGTTTACCATCGAGATATTTACGTTATGTTAGGATTAACACTGTTGCTTTTCTTGTTCAGCTTCGACCTTATCGGTAAACGCATTATCTCGCGTGCAAACGGGAGCATTTTAATCGCCTGCTTTATCGGCTATCAATTTTGGTTGTTTGGGTAATGACAAACGAAAATCATTTTATACAATCAGGCAAACGGGTTATCGACATAGAAGCTAACGCAATAGAAGCGCTTGCTTCGCGCCTCGACGGCCGTTTCATTGCCGCTTGCGAGTTGCTGATGAATTGCACCGGCAAAGTCGTGGTAAGTGGTATGGGAAAATCTGGCCATATCGGTAACAAAATTGCCGCAACGCTTGCAAGCACCGGTACACCGTCCTTTTTCATGCACCCTGGGGAAGCCAATCACGGCGACTTGGGTATGCTTGGCAAGGGTGACGTACTGCTAGCAATTTCTAATTCAGGTGAAACCGGCGAACTGGTTAATTTACTTCCCGTCGTAAAACGCTTGAATGTGCCGGTTATCGCCATGACTAATAGTGAACAAAGTTCGTTAGGCAGGCACGCCGATATTGTGTTAGATATCCACGTCGATAAAGAAGCCTGTTCGCTAGGGCTAGCGCCTACCTCAAGCACTACTGCCACGTTGGTGATGGGCGACGCTCTCGCCGTCGCACTTTTAGATGCAAGAGGGTTTACCTCTGATGACTTTGCTTTGTCTCACCCTGGCGGAAGCTTAGGGAGAAAGCTGTTATTGAAAGTGAGCGACATTATGCAGTCAGGAGATGCCCTTCCCCTCGTTAACGAAACCACCATGATAGCTAATGCCCTGCTCGAAATATCTCGAAAAGGCTTGGGAATGACAGGTATCGTTGATGATGAGGGCGTATTAACCGGCATTTTTACTGATGGTGATTTACGCCGTATTCTTGATGCTAGAATAGACCTTCATTCTAAGCGAGTGAATGAAGTTATGACGGTAGGTGGAAAAACAGCATTCGCTGAACAACTTGCCGTTGAAGCACTCAACCTCATGGAAACACATAAAATTAGCGCATTAATGGTTGTTGATGAAAACAGGAAACCCGTAGGTGCCTTCAATATGCATATGTTGCTAAAAGCGGGGGTCTTGTAATGGACAATGCGATTAACACGCTATATGGGCAAATCCCAAGCGCGTTATTTGATGCGCTAAAACAGATACGTTTGCTCGTCTGTGATGTAGATGGCGTCTTTTCTGACGGACGTATTTATTTGGGTAATGACGGCGAAGAGTTAAAAGCATTTCATACTCGAGATGGCTATGGTGTTAAGGCGTTGGTGCAGCACAACATTGACGTCGCTGTTATCACTGGCCGAAAGTCGCGCATTGTTGAAAGCCGAATGAAAGCCCTTAATGTGTCACACATTATTCAAGGGGAAGAAAACAAATATGATGCATTAGGTGCATTAATGGAAACGCTATCGTTAACCCCTGAGCAGGTTGCCGTGGTAGGTGATGATATGCCTGACACTGGCATGTTTAAACGCGCTGCCGTTAACATTGCTGTCAATGATGCTCACCCATTGGTCGCGCAAGAGGCAAACTGGATTACATCACTTCCGGGTGGTTTCGGTGCCGTTCGTGAAATAAGCGACACTATCTTGCAATCACAAGGTGTAGAGTTTGGTATTCATGGTGCCAGCGTATGAACCGGCTTGGCGTCAGCATATCAGCCCTTTTCATTCTTGCACTGCTTATGTATCTACCTACGTGGATGGAAGATGAGCCAGCGTCTTCACAACAACAAGGGCAAAATGCACTAAAACCTGCTTATCAAGCAAAAAACCTGACAACAACCTTGTATAACGTTGAAGGCAAGCTTAACCACAAAGTATTTGCGGCCTCAATGGAGCATTACGACGAATTGGGGTTTGTCTTTTTTCAAAAGCCCAGATACTCAGTCTACACCGATAGCACAGAGTCGCCTTGGGTAGTGTCGGCACAAGAAGGGACACTTTACAATGATGAGCTGATTCAGTTAGAAAAAGATGTGCTTATCGAGAACCAAACGAACAATGACTTTGTCAAACGAATTACAACCCAGTATATCCAGATCAATTTAAACTCTAAACAAATGACGTCTGACCAACGTGTGAATATCCAAGGCACACAGTATGTCATTAATAGCAATGGGTTTAATGCAAACTTAGACACACAAAAATATGAGCTAATAGACCATGTTCAGACCATTTATTCTCCTAGTAACTAGTTTATTACTAGGTAGCGTTGCCACACCGTCATTCAGTGATGAAAACGACTTTAATCAACCCATCAAAGTCGATTCGAAATCACAATTCGTTGATGGAAAAAATAAAACATCGCTTTTTAAGGACGATGTCCGAATCTCTCAAGGGTCTTTGCTTATTATTGCTGACGAAGTTGAAGTTGTCGCCAGTGAGGGAGAAGGAAGAGAAGTATTTATCGCCAGAGGCGCTCCTGCAAGCTTTTCACAAACGTTAGAAGATGGCACCCCAGTAAGCGCGAAGGCAAATGAAATTCGCTATGAAGTCGTCAAGCGTACTATTTCATTGAGCGGTAATGCGGAATTACAACAAGACACCAGCCAAGTAAAAGGTGACAACATTACTTTCGACATGATCTCTGAGCAACTGTTGGCAACCGGTGGCGATAACGATAAAGACGGTCGCGTAACGACTGTATTCACGCCTGAAGCAATAAAAAAAGCAGCAGATGACAACAACGACGGCGAGGATGATAACTAAGCATGGCAACACTGAGTGCAAAAAACCTCGCAAAAGCTTACAAAGCGCGCCAAGTTGTAAGAGACGTGAGCTTATCGGTATCGACTGGCCAAATTGTCGGCCTACTCGGGCCTAACGGCGCTGGTAAAACCACGACCTTCTACATGATTGTTGGCTTAGTGCCTCTTGATAAGGGGCTCATTACGATTGATGATGCAGAACTTACGCATCAACCTATGCATGAGCGCGCTCGTCAAGGCATTGGCTATTTACCTCAAGAAGCGTCTATCTTTAGAAAGCTTACTGTGCATGAAAATATTATGGCCATCTTGCAAACCCGTAAAGATTTAAATGCAGAGCAGCAAGAACAAGAAGCCGATGCGCTACTTGATGAATTTAATATTAACCATATACGTAATAGTGCAGGCATGAGTCTTTCGGGTGGCGAACGTCGTCGTGTTGAGATTGCACGGGCGTTAGCAGCCAACCCGCAATTTATTTTGCTTGATGAACCATTTGCTGGTGTTGATCCTATATCAGTTAATGATATAAAGAAGATTATCCAGCATTTGCGAGATAGAGGAATTGGGATCTTAATAACGGACCATAACGTCCGCGAAACCTTGGATGTTTGCGAGAAAGCCTACATCGTAAGCCATGGTGAATTAATCGCCCAAGGCACCGCGGAACAAGTTTTGAGTAATCAAAAAGTAAGGGATGTATACCTAGGCGAGCAATTCAGGCTATAGTTAATAGTAAGTCGCAAGCGATTTAGCTATTTTCGCACTCGGTATACGCATAACAGAGCATAAAATAAGACGTAGATGAAACCATCTTTACAGCTAAAATTTAGTCAACAACTTACTATGACTCCACAGCTTCAGCAGGCCATTAAGCTTCTGCAGCTGTCTACGCTTGACCTTCAACAAGAAATTCAAGAAGCGTTGGACTCAAATCCGCTTTTAGAAGTTGAGGACGGTTCCGATGAACCTCAAGCTGAGCGCAACAATATTGACGGAGACGATTCGCGTTTAGACGCGGCACCTTCAGCATCAAGCGATACTATCGAGTCTGGTGATGCACTGGAAAAAAATGATTTGCCCGACGAGCTTCCTATTGATAGTACATGGGATGAATACTATTCGGCGTCGTCTGCCCCCGCACCTGGCCCATCAAATAACGATGATGATTTTATTTTCCAAGGCGAAACGACAGATGACATTCAAGAGCATTTGTCGTGGCAAATGCGCTTAACCCATTTTTCAGATACTGACCGTGCTATTGCCATGGCCATTATCGATTCTATAGACGAGTCAGGCTACCTGACCACGTCGTTGGAAGACATATTAGAAGCCATTAAAAGCGAAGATATTGAAGAACAGGTAGAGATGGATGAAATTGAGTGCGTGCTAAAACGTATTCAAATGTTCGACCCTATTGGTTCTGGCTCCCGTAGCCCTCAAGAATGCTTGATGGTTCAGCTGCGTCAATTTTCTGAAGACACACCATGGCTAGAAGAAGCAAAGCAACTTATCGAAGAATACTCTGACTTACTAAGCAGTAAAGACTACCGCACACTCATGCGTAAGAGTCGCTTAAAAGAAGACCAACTTCGAGAAGCCATGCGCCTACTGCAAACGCTAAACCCTCGCCCAGGCAGTGCACTTAAAACGAAAGAACCCGAGTACGTTATTCCTGACGTGTCAGTTATGAAAAAGAACGGACGTTGGGTGGTGGAACTGAATCCAGACAGCCTGCCTAAGCTTAGTGTTAATCAGCAGTACGCGGCAATGAGTAGAAGCTCCAAGAACAGTAGCGACTCACAGTTTATTCGTTCTCACATGCAAGAAGCTAAATGGTTCATCAAAAGTTTAGAGTCTCGAAATGAGACGCTAATGAAAGTTGCTAATTGTATCGTTCAGCAACAAATGGGCTTTTTTGAACATGGTCCAGAAATGATGAAACCAATGGTGTTAAATGATGTCGCAGAGATGGTGGATATGCATGAATCAACCATTTCTCGCGTTACAACACAAAAGTATATGCATACCCCCCGTGGTATTTACGAATTAAAGTATTTTTTCTCAAGCCACGTTGCCACGGAATCAGGTGGAGAGTGCTCTTCAACCGCTATCCGTGCATTGATTAAAAAGCTTGTTGCGGCCGAGACGCCGAGCAAGCCTTTGAGTGATAGCAAGATTGCTCAATTGTTGGCCGAGCAGGGCATAAAGGTCGCTCGGCGGACGATAGCAAAATACCGGGAATCTTTGTCGATTCCACCGTCGAACCAACGCAAGAGCCTTATTTAACGGGCTTAAAAAACATAAGGAAGACGAAATATGCAAATCAACCTAACGGGTCATCATGTTGAAATCACCGATTCTTTGCGTAATTATGTCGATACGAAGTTCACTAAACTTGAGCGTCACTTTGATCACATTTCTAATGTGCATGTCATCCTGAACGTTGAAAAACTAAGTCAAAAAGCAGAAGCAACAATGCATTTGAGCGGTGCTGAAGTATTTGCATCCTCAGAGAATACAGACATGTATGCGGCGATAGACAGCATGGTCGATAAACTCGACAGGCAGGTCATCAAGCATAAGGAAAAACTCAAAAAACATTAGTAGTAAAGCATGGACATACAAGCCATCGTAAGTCTGGACCGCACCGAGTGTGCGGTTCAGTGCAATAGCAAAAAGAGAATTCTCGAAATCATTAGCGACATTGCCGCGAATAACAACGAGGATATTGATCAGGCAGAAGCCCTTGCTAGCCTACTTGCTAGAGAGCGCATGGGAAGTACAGGAATTGGCAACGGCATTGCCCTGCCCCATGGCCGCCTACCGGGGTTATCTAGTGTTATCGCCATTGTGGTCACTAGCATTCCCGCTATCGATTTTGACGCCATTGACGAAAAGCCCGTTGATATATTTTTTGCATTATTTGTCCCTGAGGAGCAAACACAAGGTCACTTACAAACCTTGGCAACCGTTGCTCGCAAGCTAAGCGACAAAGACACACTAAAAGCCATTAGACGCGCAACTACTCGTGACGATATTATTACCGCACTTGGGTAAATCACTGTTATTTAAAGGGAGAAAATGAATGAAGCTGATTATTATCAGTGGTCGTTCTGGGTCAGGAAAATCAGTGGCGCTGCGTGCGTTGGAAGATTTAGGCTATTATTGTGTAGACAATATCCCTGTTAACCTCCTTCCTACTCTCACTCACACGGTCGTTGATGAATACGACCAAGTTGCAGTGAGTATTGATGTAAGAAATCTGCCAAAAGATCCTAACGAGCTCGTCGAAATTCTGGACTACCTGCCCTCTTCATGGTCAATGACTATTGTCTACATCGATGCGAGCGACGACATTCTGGTAAAACGCTTCAGTGAAACCCGTCGTCTTCACCCTCTGGCTAAATTGAATAAGTCATTATCAGAATCAATCAAAGCAGAATCAACATTACTTGCGCCTGTTATTGAACGTGCAGACTTATATATTGATACTGACAAGCTGACTATTCATCAGTTAGCTGAGCTTATTAGAGAACGAATACTTGGCAAGAAAAGCTCTCGCTTGGTATTGGTTTTTGAATCGTTTGGCTTCAAGCATGGTATCCCAAAAGACGCTGACTACGTATTTGACGCACGATTTCTTCCTAACCCCCATTGGGAACCTGACTTACGTCATCACACAGGGTTAGATGCACCGGTAGAAGTGTTCTTGGGTTCTCAGCCTGTTGTAACCAAGTTTATTTGGCAAATTCAAAATCTTATCACTACGTGGCTGCCGCACTTAGAGCGTAATAATAGAAGTTACGTCACCATTGCTATCGGCTGCACAGGCGGTCAACATCGCTCTGTGTTTATTGCCCAAACATTGGCAAAGACATTCAGTGAGATTCACCCTGACGTACAAATAAGACATCGGGAATTAGACCAATAATGGCTATTGAAAAAAAGCTTACTATCGTCAATAAGCTCGGTTTGCATGCCCGCGCGGCCACGCAGCTTGTGAAGCTCGCGAATCAGTTTGATGCAAAAATCGAATTAGTCGCCACAGATAAACGTGCAGATGCGAACAGCGTACTCGGGCTGATGATGTTAGAAAGCCACCAAGGAGAGGAAGTCACCGTTATCATAGACGGAAAAGACGCCGAACCTGCCATGGTCGCCATTGAACAACTTATCATGGGTAAGTTTAACGAAGACGAATAGTCTTCACGTTACGTCGCCTTTCTCACGCTGACACAAATACGTGCTTCGCTTCGCCATTTTCCATGACAGCGTCGTGTTATTTGCGATATCCTATAACGACTTCCGATTCAGGTAATTAGGCATCACGCAAGCATGGCTGAAGCGCTCGTTCCAAAATACGTACAAAACCAACTTAGGGCCCTTAACCTTGCCCTGAGTAATGGTCAATTTGTATCTGTACGTAAACTGTTACTAGAACTTCCCCCTTCAGATGTTGCCCATATCCTTGAGTCTAGCCCCAGTAGAACCCGTGATGAACTGTGGGAGCTTATCGATAGCGACTTTCACGGCGATATCATCGAAGAACTATCTGATGATGTTCGTAATGGCATTATCTCAAAAATGCTACCGGCTAATGTGGTCGATGCACTCGAGGAAATGGATACCGATGACTTAGCGGAAACCCTGAGCAGCCTTCCGGATACCATTTTGCAAGATATCCTCGACTCGATGGACGCTCAAGACAGGCTTCGTGCTGAGCAAGCGCTGTCCTATGGTGAAGAAACCGCTGGCTTCATCATGAATACCGATACCATCACGCTTCGTCCTGACGTAACAGTAGATGTTGTCCTTCGCTATATTCGTTTAAAAGGCGATTTGCCTAAAAACACCGATACCTTTTACGTGGTAAACCGCACGGACAACCTCGTGGGTATTGTTCCAGTCACACGCCTATTAACCGCTGAAACACTTGCTAAAGTGTCAGATGTGATGGATGAAGAATCTGAAGCCATTCCGGTAAACATGCCTGATGACGAAGTTGCTAGCTTGTTTGAACGCTATAATTGGCTGTCAGCACCGGTTGTCGATGAAAAACACCGCCTGGTGGGGCGTATCACCATTGATGATGTCGTTGATATCATTCGTGAAGATGCGGAGCACTCGATGATGAGTATGGCCGGTCTCGACGATGATGAAGATACATTCGCGCCCGTGTTACAAAGTACGAAGCGCCGCTCGGTATGGCTGGCGGTAAATCTGGTCACCGCATTAATGGCTGCAATGGTTAGTGACTTGTTTGAAGCAACGCTCAGTCAGCTTGCTGTATTGGCCATACTTAACACGATAGTACCTAGCATGGGGGGCGTTGCGGGCAACCAAACCCTAACGCTTGTAATTCGAGGTATGGCATTAGGGCATGTCAATGCCAGCAACTCTCGTTGGCTTATTAGTAAAGAGATTTCAATCGGCTTTTTAAATGGCGCCATTTGGGCAATCTTAATTGCCTCAGTCATCGCATTATGGAAACAAGACTACATGCTAGGCGTCATTATCGCATTTGCTATGCTTGTGAACATGATTGCAGCAGCGCTAGCGGGTGCCACGCTTCCTATCATCATGAAACGCTTAAAAATAGACCCAGCACTCGCTGGAAGCGTTATTTTAACCACTATTACCGATGTTGTTGGTATCTTCGCCTTCTTAGGTACAGCCACGCTGTTTCTCATTTAGTCTTGGTCGCTGATATTACGCTAACACCGCTTTCGCAACATAGCCGCTGGCACTCATGCGATAGCCAACACCCCATACTGTTTGTATTAATTGACCAGCATTATCCATCGACGCTACATCATCAAGCTTGGCGCGCAATCGATTAACATGTGTATTGACCGTATGTTCATAGCCTTCATGGTTGTATCCCCACACAGAACTCAATAACTGAGTACGAGAGAATACTTGGTTGGGATGTCGGCACAGAAACGTAAAAAGAGAAAACTCTCTTGCCGTTAAATCCACTGCTTGCCCTTGAACTTTGACCGTATGGTATCGTTCATCAATACTAACAGGCCCGATATTGACACGATCGGTGCGGTTTTCTACCGGCATACATCGGCGCATGTATGCTTTTACTCTTGCGATCAAAAGACGCTCATCATACGCATTGGCAATATAGTCATCGGCACCTATTTCAAAGTAATCAACGCTATCGACGTAATGATCTGGCCTCTTTACAACCATTAACCAGCTATCGGGATACTGTTGTGCGATGCACGCTACATTGTTCTTGCAGTGCGCTGTTCCGCTCGCTTCAACGATAATAAGATCGTAATGCTTCACTGCCAATAACGATAACGCAGATTCAAAGTGTGATACCACATCATGTAAAAAACAGTGCTTAGTTAAGCACTGTATAATGGGCTGCTTAAGCGTGTTTCCACTATTGATAACAAGAACCATAATTTGCTCCGGATTCGTCATTACTAACATGACCGGAGCAATACAGGTTTTATTCCATTCTTGTTATAGAAATACGTACCCCAGGGTTATCAAACTTATGGTCAGCGCTTAACACCGATGTTGTTAACCCATCACTGGCGGTAACCACACCAGGGTGAAGTGTTACAACGTCATGAGCTTCACGGCCTTCGCTGTTACCCTCTCCGGAGTCAGCGGGCCCGGGGATTGTTCCCATCGCTTCTGTATTTTCCTCTGTTCCCGCGTCATAGACATGGGCGTTACGTCGATAAACATCGCCAACCTCTAATGAAGATAAATCAACACTATTAACCCCACTGAAAGCATCGTTAGTGTTGACCAGCATGGTAGCTACGCTTATATGGGCGTTTGCAATATCGTCAACGGAAATCTCCAATGTTACGCTTTCGCCAGGGGCAACCGGTACATTGCCCGAAGCAGTAGCAAATAATGCGGCATTAGAAAGTAGTGCCTCGTTACTGCCGCTCTCCGCAAGTGATGCAAGCGCATCGGACGCGGCTTCTCCTATCGACCACCATTTAACATCACTGCTATGTAGTGCGACTGCAATAGGTGATAGCGGCTGTGCATGGGTTAAATTTGTAACGGTAACTTGATATGTGTATGGAACAGGCGCCGGAAGCACGAATTCAGGATCTTCGTTATTATCGCTGTCAGAACAACCAGCAATAACCACTATCGATGCCGTAACAAGGCCAACACGTAACTTATTCGTAAAAAGTTTCATACTATGTCCTTATCTATTCGCTAATAACAATAGTCACTTTTGCCACGGGGTTTAACCAGCGTTGAACCGTGTTATTAACATCGCTGACACCACCGCTTTCGTTGTCGTCACCAATATTTCCGGGGTGTATATGCACGGTTGCATTAGCAATAGTCGCGTCGAGGCCAGTACCACCCTCTCCAAGAAGCGGCGCTAATGGGCCTGGAACCGGAAAGCCTGCCATGCCTGGCATACCGCTTCCGCGTACTTCATCATTGGCTTCAGTGCCGGCATCATACGCATTAAGATAAACCGTATAAGTGCCTGCTTCGGTAGGAATAGGCCAATTATCTAAGCCGATAAATCCGTCATTAGTAGGTAGCATCATGGCGACAACGCTCAGCACGGTATTTCCGTCATCTGTAGATAGCATCCCTTGGGCAGACTGCGCTGGTGCAAGTAACCCCTCAGCAGGGTTTGTTAAGTTATTGGCCGAGAGTGAATCAGTAAGGCTTACCAGCCCACTGATATCTCCGCCTTCAGCCATTGCTTGTAGTTCAGTACTGGCTGTATCGCCAAGTTCAAACAAGCTCGCATCGCTACTATGTGCCGATACAAGAATGGGGGTGAAATAGATACCCTGAGTAAGGTTTTGAACTGTGACATTCAGCTCAGCCGCCTGTAAAGAGGACACCATTGAGAATGCAGTTGCAGACACTACCAAGGTAGACATAACACTAAGTTTTACTTTTGAACGAACCATTGCTCTTCCTTCTTCGAATGTAGAGGTGAGGAATAAGCATGCTGGGGAAATATCACAAAAGTATCACGAAAAAATCACATTAACGTGTAGAACGTAATACTTATATACGCCTATTAAATTATGTTGCTGTAGTTAAATGATACGTCTAGTGGTAACGCAGGAGCGCTATAACGGGGAAGGTATAACAAGAAAGGCTTTCTGTAACAGAAAGCCTTTCAAGCATTACTTGATAACTTTCAGTGTAGGTTTGCCCTTCTTGGGCGGAACCGGCGCATCAGTTAAATCTGAGGCATCTGCATCTTCAATTGAAGATGGCTGTGTCTTATCTGGCTGTGGCGTGATGTCTCCCGCCATTTCTTCTTCAGTGGCAAAGACGGTACCTGCCCCGTTTTCACGGGCATAGATAGCCATGATTGCCTCGCAAGGAATAAGTAACCGACGAGGCTGTCCACCGAAGCGTGCTTGAAAAGATAGCTCGTTAAGGTCGAGGGCGAAATTAACGCATGCACTAGGCGATACGTTTAGTACGATTTGCCCATCTTTTACAAACTCTTGCGGCACTTCAACGCCGGGTATTAACGCATTCACGACAACATAAGGCGTTAAATCGTTATCAACGATCCACTCGTAAAACGCCCTAAGTAAATAGGGCTGATTAGACGTCATTGATGTCATAGCGGATTGTGTATCTCACGCTCTTGATCAGTAAGCGACGCTTTGAACGAACTGCGAGAGAAAATATTGTTCATGTAGCCGTTAAGCTCTTTACTGCCAGCACCCGTAAGCTCAATACCTAATGCAGGTAAACGCCATAATAACGGTGCTAAATAACAGTCAACTAAACTAAACTCTTCACTCATGAAATAGGGCATTTCGCCAAATACTGGCGCTAACGATAAAAGCGCTTCACGTAAATCATTACGTGCTGCTTCCACATCGCCTTCTCCGCGGAATATACGCGCTGCAAGCGAATACCAGTCCTGCTCGATACGATGCATCATTAGACGGCTTTGACCACGTGACACTGGGTATACCGGCATCAATGGCGGATGAGGAAAACGCTCGTCTAGATATTCCATGATGATATGAGACTTATAAAGTACAAGTTCTCTGTCAACAAGAGTAGGAACAGTTCCGTAAGGGTTCAACTCCAACAGATCTTCTGGCAGGTTGCTTGGATCTGTGTAGCTGATTTCAACACCCACACCTTTCTCTGCCAACACAATGCGTACCTGGTGGCTATAAATATCAATTGTGTCAGAGAACAACGTCATTATAGAACGTTTATTCGCGGCTACGGCCATTCAATTTCCTCCGTCGAGAAACAAGTTAATGCCCTATACATGGGCAAATTTCAAATATCAAAAAAGGGGGCGAGACGCCCCCTTTGACATTATACATAAATCTGTGCGATTAGTGCACTTCTCGCCAGTATTCTTTCTTCAATAAGTACACAAATACAAATAGTACTGCAATAAAGATTAATACCCACTTACCTATCTTGTGCGACTCTAGCTTCGATGGCTCACCGCTATACTCAAGGAAGTTAACGATATCGGCAACTGCTCGGTCGTACTCATCAGGCGACATTGAACCTTTGCCATCCGACTTTAACCCTACATAACGCTTAACCATTTCGCCGTCGACCATTTGCTCTTCGTACGTACGGGTAGGAGTACCCTGTAGTGGTTGAAGAACATGAGGCATACCCACTTCTGGGAACACAGTGTTATTCACACCAAATGGGCGACTTTCGTCAGCGTAGAAAGAACGAAGATACGTATAAATCCAGTCTTCACCACGAACACGAGAAACAAGCGTAAGGTCTGGTGGCGCAGCACCAAACCAAACCGCAGCGGCGTCTTCAGGCATTGCACGAGTGATATAATCAGTGACCTTTTCACCCGTAAACTGCAAATACTCTTGTCCTAGTTCATCAGGAATGCCTAAATCTTGGAAAGAACGCTGGTAGCGCTGATACTTCATTGAGTGACAGCCTAGGCAATAGTTCATGAACAATTGCGCACCGCGTTGCAAAGACGCCTTATCTGATAGGTCGATAGGTGCCTTGTCTAAGTGCACGTTTCCACCTGCTGCTAATGCAACGCCAGGTAGGAAGAATGCTAAAAAGCACATCAATTTTTTCATTTAGGGATCCTCTCTGGTACAGGTTTAGTATTTTCGTTTTTGCTGTACAAGAACAACGCAACAAAGAAGCCAAAGTACATTACCGTCGCAACCTGCGATGCAATGATTTTCCAGTTTTCTTGTGGTGTACCACCTAGGTAGCCTAAGAAGATAAACACAATTGCAAATACAATTAGGTTCACTTTATGAAGACCACAGCGGTAACGCCATGACTTAACACGACCTCTATCAACCCAAGGAAGGGCGAACAAAGCAGCGATAGCACCAAACATGGCTAATACACCGAACAACTTATCAGGTACAGCTTTCAAAATTGCATAGAAAGGCGTGAAATACCACACAGGGAATATGTGCTCAGGCGTTTTCAATGGGTTAGCAATTTCAAAGTTTGGATGCTCTAGGAATTTACCGCCCATTTCTGGCGCGAAGAACATGATATACGTGAACGCTGCAAGGAAAATACAGAACGCCACCAAATCTTTCAACACAATGTGTGGGAAGAATGGCAATACGTCGTCAGCAATGTCGTACTTGCTTGTGTAGTATTCATGGATTTCATACTTGGTCTTCTCAGACTCAGGTAATGAACCTTTCTTGTGTTTGATCGCCACACCATCTGGGTTGTTCGACCCCACTTCGTGTAGTGCAATAATGTGTAGGAACACAAGAATAACAATCACAAGTGGAAGTGCAATAACGTGTAATGCAAAGAAACGGCTTAGCGTAGCGCCTGAGATAACATAGTCACCTTGGATCCAGATAACCAGGTCAGGCCCGATAACCGGAATCGCACTAAACAGCGATACGATTACCTGTGCCCCCCAGTAAGACATTTGTCCCCATGGAAGAACATAACCCATAAAGGCTTCAGCCATAAGTGCTAGGTAGATAAACATACCGAACACCCACAGAAGCTCGCGAGGCTTCTGATAAGAACCGTAAATCATACCGCGGAACATATGCATATAAACCACAATAAAGAACGCTGACGCGCCAGTACTGTGCATATAACGGATTACCCAACCGTAATCGATTTCACGCATGATGTATTCAACAGACGCGAAAGCACCTTCAGAGGTGGGTACAAAATTCATCGTTAGCCAAATACCAGTAACAATTTGGTTAACTAAAACAATTGTTGCCAAGAAACCGAACACATACCAGAAGTTCATGTTTCGAGGCGCTGGATATTGAATGGCGTGCATGTTTGCAACGCGCATCAATGGAATACGTTCTTCAATCCAACCTAAAAACCCATTCATGTTACGCTACCTCCGCTTCTGAGCCGATGATAATCGTAGTGTCATCAACAAACTGATAAGGCGGCACAACGAGATTCAATGGTGCAGGAACGTTTTCGAAAACACGACCTGCCATATCAAACTTCGAACCATGACACGGACAGAAGAACCCATCAGGAACGCCTTCAACGTACTCTTCAAACGCGCCGTCTTTAAGATGCTGTGGAGAACACCCTAGGTGAGTACAGATACCTACTAAGATAAGGTACTCTTCTTTCATAGAGCGGAAACGGTTCTGTGCAAACGTTGGTTGTTGCTCTGCTTCAGAATTTGGATCTTTAAGCTGATCTTCGTGCCCACCCAACTCTTCAAGAATTTCAGGTGTGCGACGTACAATCCATACAGGCTTGCTTCGCCACATAACACGCACTAGCTGTCCAGGTTCAATCCCGCTGATATCAACTTCGATATCAGCACCCGCAGCTTTCGCCTTGGCGCTTGGATTCCAGGACGCAATAAAAGGGACTGCCGCGCCAACAACACCCACACCACCAACTACAGACGTAGCTACGGTCAAAAACCGACGTCTATTATTGTTTTCAGGCTGGTTATCGTTGTGTGCAGATTCTGTTGCATCTACAGATACATTGCTCATCCACATTTCTCCAGGTTCGGATAATCATGGTGGGCAACTCAAACTTATACTGGTCTTATTTCGTTTGAATCGTCGCACCAAATGGCTTGTCATGAAGAGTCCCGACCGTGTTTTTACACGGTTACAGGAATTCATAAAAGTTTTTCAATTTTTTCGACCGCAAATGATAAAAGAAAAGCCCTTATAAACACAAGGTTTTACTGGTATTTAGGCAATAATTTAATTGTAGTCGTTGTATAAGGAATAGTGAGGGAAGCGTCTAAAATCAAGGATTTGGGTGAATTATGCACGTTACTCACGACGAAATTAAACCTTTGTTACTTTCACTACGTCGTTATTTTACTAACGTTTTTGGTAAGTTAGCGATGACAAACTGGTTTAAGTACATAAAACAAAGGCAAAAAAAACCCGGTAAAAACCGGGTTTTTGGATAAAACGTAAAATTAACGCTTTGAGAACTGTGGACGCTTACGCGCTTTGTGTAGACCCACTTTCTTACGTTCAACTTGACGAGCGTCACGAGTAACGAAGCCAGCCTTACGTAGTGCAGGACGTAGCGCTTCATCGTACTCCATAAGAGCACGAGTGATGCCGTGACGAATTGCACCAGCTTGACCGTTAGAACCACCACCTTTAACAGTGATGTATAGGTCAAACTTTTCTAACATTTCTACAAGTTCAAGTGGCTGACGAACAACCATGCACTCTGTTTCACGACCAAAGTACTCGTCAAGAGCACGTTGGTTTACTTTAATGCTACCTGTGCCTGGACGCAGGAACACACGAGCAGTAGAACTTTTGCGGCGGCCAGTGCCGTAGTATTGAGTATCTGCCATGTCAGTTGCTCCTTAGATGTCCAAGACTTGTGGTTGCTGTGCGGTATGCTTGTGCTCTGCACCTGCATAAACTTTCATTTTACGGAACATTGCGCGTCCAAGAGGACCCTTAGGCAGCATTCCCTTAACTGCTTTTTCAAGAACCATTTCTGGCTTGTGAGCAATTAATTTTTCAAAGTTTGTCGTTTTAAGACCACCTGGATAGCCACTGTGCGCATAGTACATCTTACCTTGCGCTTTACGGCCAGTAACCGTAATTTTTTCTGCATTGATAACTACGATGTAGTCACCAGTGTCCACGTGAGGTGTGTACTCTGGCTTGTGCTTACCACGAAGGCGCAATGCAATTTCAGAAGCCAAACGGCCTAGTGTTTTGTCTGTGGCGTCTACCACGTACCAGTCACGTTCTACCGTTTCTGGCTTAGCAACAAAAGTTTTCATTTAAATATCACCCGAATAATATCGTCGTTACTGATTTCTGAACACCAGAAATCACCATAAAATCAACACAAAGACCCCTTCGAGCCGGCCGATTCTTCCACCTTCCCAAAGGTGGGCGTAACTGGGCAGGGCGCGAATTATACAGGTTTTGAGCAAAATGCGAACCCCTAATTGCAAAAAAAAGCGTACGAATTTCACCCATCGCCTATGATGCTAGTAATTATTACGTGTGGTACGGTAATCGCACTATCGTAAACGCGCTGAAAAACAAAAAGCCTTGCGCATTATTTTCTATGACTTTGACTAATATCATTACATCACCCCAATATATTTCCAATCGTGGTCTTTCAAACCTACTATGATGAGAACGGTAGGAGAAAAACATGAAGAAGATACCCCGTTCGGCATCCAACGATTATTCAGCGGACATGGTTAACAACAGGCGCCAGTTTATTGAAAAGGAAACGAACACCTCGCTTCCTCACCTTTCCCACTTTTCTCTACCACCAGAATCGGTAGCCGGAAACATAGAAAATTTTACTGGCGTAGCGCAGGTTCCTATTGGTTTTGCAGGCCCTATGACAGTGCAAGGTGAGCAGGCACAGGGCGATTTTTACGTTCCTATGGCCACAACTGAAGGCACGCTTATAGCAAGCTATAGTAGAGGAATGCGCCTCACCCGTGAGGCTGGCGGCGTAACAACCACGGTTATCGACGATGCAATGCAGCGCGCCCCCATGTTTTCATTTTCAAACGCCCGTGAAGCACTTGCCTTTGGCCAATGGGTAAAAGCGAACTTTGGGTTAATCAAACAGGCATGCGAAGCAAGTACACAGATTGGTAAACTGCGAGATATAGAACAATATGCGGTGTCTAAGCTTCGTTGGTTACGATTCAACTTTACGTGCGGTGACGCCGCCGGGCAAAACATGGTGAGCAAAGCAACCAAGGCTGGCTGTGAATGGATCATCGCGAATTACCCCTCCCCCATTGAGCATTTTGTACTTTCTGCAAACCTGGATACGGATAAAAAGCACTCCCACTTAAATACATTGCATACCCGCGGTAAGCGTGTTGTCGCTGAGGTAACACTTCCCAAGGCACTCGTAACCGACGTGATGCATTGCACTCCCGAAGCATTGTTTAAACAACGACAGTATTCCAATATGGGAGCGATGTTGGCAGGAAGTGTGAGTAATGGCGCGCATTTCGCCAATGGTATTACTGCATTATTTATCGCTTGCGGGCAAGATGTCGCCAATGTTGCAGAATCCTCAGCAGGGTTTACTTATGCCGAAATCACGCCAAACGGTGACTATTATTTTTCTGTTACGATCCCGTCACTTATTGTCGCCACCTACGGAGGCGGCACTGGGCTTGGCACACAAGCAGAGTGTTTACGCGTATTAGGATGCGACGGTACAGGTAAGGTTAATAAATTCGCTGAAATTGTTGCGGCAACGGTACTTTGTGGAGATTTATCACTCGCCTCTGCTGTTGTTGCCGACGAATGGGTCTCTAGTCATGAACGGTTAGGCCGAAATCGTTAACTAATAGGCGATGTATCGATGTTATCGTTCGTTTTGCTTTACTTGTTGCCAAAGCGCTTCCATCTGTTCTAACGATAACGAGGATAAATCAGCAGCTTGCTGTTTAGCCCGAGCTTCGACTCCTTTGAAACGAGTAGCGAATTTAGTGCTTGCTCGCCGAAGCGCGGTGTCAGCATCAACATTGCAATGGCGCGCTACATTTACCATTGCAAAGAGTGCGTCGCCAATCTCCGCTTCGATAAGCTGCTGCTGGCGCTCATCTGCATCAAGCTCTTGCTGAATTTCTTCCACTTCTTCACGTACTTTATCAAGCACCGGGCCAACCTCTGGCCAATCAAACCCCACCTTCGCACATGCTTTTTGTATTTTCTGAGCATACATAAGTGCTGGCATACCGGTTGGCACAGAGTTTAACAAGCTTGGCGCGTCAACATTTGGTGAGCTATTCCTTTTTTCAGCCGCCTTAATCTTGTCCCATTGTGTATTAAGTGCTTCATCACTCAATGTCACCTTACTCGTGCCAAACACATGGGGGTGGCGCCGAATTAGTTTATCACCAACCTCTTTTGCAACCTCGTCGAACGTAAACACGTTTGCCTCTTTGGCAATGTGTGAGTAAAACACGATATGAAAAAGTAAATCGCCTAATTCTTCCTTTATGTCATCGGTGCTTCCATTCTCAATGGCATCGACCACTTCATACGCTTCCTCTATCGTATAGCGCGTGAGGCTTTTCATGGTTTGTTTTAAGTCCCATGGGCACCCGGTGTCGGGGTCACGTAACCGTGCCATTATGCCTAACAATCGGTTCAGCTCTGTTTCTTTAGAACTGTTTTCTTCTGGCATCAGTCACCCCTTTTAACTGCCGAAGTCTTGATAATACTTTTGATAGCGTATCTAAATCTAAAACTTCAATTGAAATGGTGATAAGCGCGGTTTGCCTGTTTTTATCACTTAAGCTGTTAACACCAAGCAGAGGAACATTTTCATTCGCAAGTACCGTGGTGATGTCGCGTAAAAGCCCCGTTCTATCGTGGCAATAGATATCCACGCCAGTTTCAAACCCAACTTTTAGTGACTCAGACCAATTTACCTCAATTTGACGCTCCGGATGCTGCGATAATAAATGCAACAACTGGTCGCACCCTTCCTTATGCACGCTAACACCACGTCCCTGAGTAATGTAGCCCATTATGGGCTCACCGGGTACAGGCTTGCAGCAATTGGCCAACTGACTCATTAAGTGACCAACACCTTGAACAATAACTGCATCTTTCTTCCCCGAACCACCGGCGGTTTTACGTGTTTTTACTTTGGGGCTAATCTCAGGCTCAGGCTGCTCTGGCTCATGCAAATGATGAATAAAGTTGATGACCTGCATGACTCTGACATCGCCAGCACCGACAGCGGTGTAAAGGTCATCGTTATTATTGAGGTTGAATTTCTCGCACGCGCTTGAAGGCACTTTCACAGGAAGGTGAGCGCGATGTAACTCTCGCTCTAGTAACTCTTTACCCGCCGCGAGATTTTTGTCTCTATCTTGTTTTTTGAAGAAAGAGTGAATGGTTGCGCGTGCACGTGATGAGTGCACATAGCCTAAACCAGGATGCATCCAGTCTCTGCTTGGATTAAGCGCCTTTCCGGTAAGCACCTCGATTTGATCGCCACTTTGCAGTAAATACGTAAATGGGACGATACGTCCGTTCACCTTGGCACCTATGCATCGATGGCCCACATTACTGTGAATATAATAAGCAAAATCGAGTGGCGTAGCGCCTTGAGGAAGGTCAATCACATCCCCCTTCGGCGTAAATACGTACACCCTATCGTCGAATACTTGGCTTCGTAGCTCCTCAACCAAATCACCCGACTCTGATACTTCTTCTTGCCACGCCAAAATGCGACGCAGCCAATTTATTCGTTCATCGAAACCAGATTGCTTACCCGAACTTCCCTCTTTGTACTTCCAGTGCGCCGCAACGCCAAGCTCGGCATCTTGATGCATTTTCTGGGTTCGTATTTGTATTTCGACGGATTTGCCTTTAGGTCCTAGAATGACCGTGTGTATAGATTGGTAGCCGTTTGGTTTTGGCGTGGCAATATAGTCATCAAATTCATTAGGAAGGTGTTTATAATTCGCATGAACCGTTCCCAGTGCGGCATAACAATCTTGAAGCCTTTCAGCAATGATACGTACGGCTCGAATGTCGAACAGCTGTTCGAATGTGAGGCGCTTTTTCTGCATTTTTTTCCAAATACTGAAAATATGCTTAGGCCTACCATAGACTTCTGCTCGAATGTTTTCGTTGTTCATTACCGACTGTAAGTCGTCGACGATGGCATCGATGTAATCAGCTCGCTCTTTACGTTTACCATCTAGTTGTTTGGCGATACGCATGTAGGTGTCTGGGTGAAGATACCTAAACGCGAGATCTTCAAGCTCCCATTTAAGCTGGCCTATCCCCAGTCTATTGGCGAGCGGTGCGTAAATACTCGCACACTCTCTGGCGACCATAACTCGCGTTTCTTCGTCGGCTTTTTTAACTTGTTGAAGCGCACAAATGCGCTCAGCCATCTTAATCACGACTGCTCGTACATCTTCGACCATGGCCAACAGCATTCTGCGAATGCTATCAATATGCTGCTCGTCAGATTTTTCAGATAGGCCGTGTGCGCTTGCCTTGCGACTGTGCAAGACTTTAATTGCGTCCATTCTACGCACACCAATAACCAGCTCACAAATTTCATTGCCGAAGGCTTCTGTTATTGCTGCATCGTCTAAGTGGTGTTGTTCACAGTAAGGGAAAACCAGTGCAGCTTGAAGCGTAGCATCGTCCATATTAAGTTGGCACAGTATTTCCACCATCTCTTGGCCAACAAGCAGCTTTTCAGGTTCAGAAGATACGCTTCTTAGCTTATCTTTGGTTTCATCAGACAAGGCAAGGCTGTCCAACCAAACTTCAAAGGGAGGTCGCTCTGCGGCATGTACTTTTCTTGTCGACACCATAACTTAATACTCGTTACTGTTTTTTACGTGTAAATAACGCCATCATTTCCATGTGTTGTGTAAATGGGAACATTTCAACGGCTCCCGCTTTTTCAATCACGTAATGTTGCTCAAGAAGCACTCGAGCATCTCTTATAAACGTACTTGGGTTGCAAGAAACGTACACTATTGACTGTGGCTTTGCTTCTGCCAGTGCATGACAAACCGTCAATGCGCCTTCTCTTGAAGGGTCTATCAGTACTTTATCAAACCCTTTTGAAAGTGCACCACGTACATCTTTCTCATTCGCTAAATCGAGATGTAACCACTGTACGTTTTTAATGCCCTGTTCATGCGCATTTTGTTCGGCACGTTGCACCATTTCAGGTACACCCTCTACCGCCTGCACCTCAGCACCAGTTCTGGCGATAGGCAAAGAGAAATTTCCCAAACCACTGAACCAATCTGCAACCCGTTCACCTTTTTTAGGCGCAAGCCACGCAAGCGCTTGTGTAATCATTTGCTGGTTGACACTTTCATTCACCTGGATAAAGTCATTGGGGGCAGGTGATAAGGTCAGGCCGCCTTGTGTATGCACCTTGAGCTCAGCGATACGATGTACATAAGACAGTCGCCCTTGCTTATTCTCCAAACAAACATTGATACTATGCTTGCTACCAAATTCACCCAGGGCGCTCACAAATTCGGGCGACAGAGGCCTTGTGTGTTTCACGCTAACCTGTGCCACATTATCGCCCGCTATAAGCGTGACATGGCCTATCGCACGGGCACATTCATATTCAGAAAACAGTGATTGTAGTGGAGTGAGCAATGCGTTAAGCGCAGGAACGAGCACTGGGCATGAAGGCGCGTTAATAACATTTTTACCTGCATGTTCTCGAAAGCCAAGCTTGACGTTATCCATATTTCTGGCATCAATAGCTAGGCGCGCCTTTCGTCGATAGGCCGGCGTGCTTCCCGATAAAGGTGCCCCCCATACATCGCCAGATACGTGAAGCTGACGCATAAGCATTGTTTTTAGCGCATCGTCTCGAAGTGACAAAGCCGCGTTTGCTTCAATATGCTGTAACTGGCAACCACCACATGTTGAAGCAAGCGAGCAAAACGGAGTAACCCTGTATTCGGAGGTACTATTAAGTTTGGTTGTGGTCGCATTTGCCACCCGCTTTTTACTACTCACGACGTTAACGTCACATGCCTCGCCAGGTAGCGCGCCCTCTACGAAATACATAATTTCGCCACGAACAACACCATTACCCATCCAGTCTAGGCTGTCTATAGTCAGTGATGCCTGCTTCGGAATGGCGCTTGCGCTTGCCCTCGCCTTTACCTTGCCGTTTTCACGTTTGCTGATAACGCTTTTCGTTTTGCCCGGCTTATAAAAATTAACCAAAAAATGACTCCGGTAACATTAAGATTCTAGAATGACCGTTGCCACGGCATAAGATTGTTCATCAGAGATACTCAGAAATGTCTGTTTTATCCCTCTTTTCTCACACAACGTCGCCAGTTCGCCGGATAACGTAAGAAACGGCGCCCCCGCTTCGTTGTTGCGCACTTCAATATGTTGCCAACTTACTCCGTTACCTATACCCGTACCAAACGCTTTTACTGTCGCTTCTTTCGCAGCAAAGCGTTTTGCAAGGTAAGCCAGCTTTGTGTTGCTATTCTGATATCTACCGTATTCGTATTCGGTTAGTATGCGACGGGCAAGTCGATTCGTGACCGTGTCGTCTTTTCCTAAACGCGCAATTTCAATGATATCGGTACCTAAACCTGCAATGGCCACCGGCTGCCCTCTTAGAATGGAGTTGTGCTATAAACCCGCACGGGCTTCTAACATTAGTTTACGCATGTCGGCTACAGCGGTATGCAGCCCATCAAATGCTGCCCTTGCAATAATAGCGTGGCCAATGTTTAACTCGATGAGCTGAGGAATAGCAGCAATAGGTTTAACGTTATGATAATGCAGACCATGGCCAGCGTTCACTTTTAACCCTTGGCGGTCTGCGTATTCAATACCTTCAATTAACCGGGCCAACTCTTCTTGTTGCGCCGCTTCGGTGGTTGCCTCTGCATATTGACCAGTATGAATTTCAATGTAAGGCGCACCGCACTCTACCGCTGCGTCAATTTGAGATTTATCAGCATCGATAAATAATGACACTTGAATATTTGCATTAGCAAGGCGCTCGCACGCCGCTTTTACATGAGCAAGATTTCCCGCTACATCTAATCCGCCTTCGGTAGTAAGCTCCTCTCTTTTTTCAGGGACAAGGCAGCAAAACGCAGGGTTAATTTCTTCTGCAATCGTGACCATTTCGTCGGTAACCGCCATTTCAAAATTAAGGCGGGTATTGATGGTTTGTGCTAACAATCGTACGTCACGATCTTTTATATGACGTCTGTCTTCGCGCAAATGAACAGTGATGCCATCGGCGCCAGCACGTTCGGCAACATCAGCCGCATGAACCGGGTCGGGATAGTGTGTCCCTCGCGCATTGCGAAGGGTGGCAATATGATCAATGTTTACACCTAGAAGAATCGAATGCATGAATGTGTGCCTGTGTTATAACTAACGTAAAAATGATGAGCGAATAGTTACCTTCGCGGTAACGGGGCTTTCAATCAACGTAACCGTGCAGGATACCTAAAAGCCGTTGTTTTTTTATAAACCATGTTTCAATACACGTTAACACTGTACGAAACATCACGCCTTTAAGTTTCATTCTGGCGTACAGCTCGCTCTTGTCGCGCTTAGCGTTTTTACCTTGATTAAATATGATTTAAATGTATTACGGTGCGACGTAATGAACAGCGCACCTTGCGTCAGATTAGTGTAACAAAAACAACCGTAAAAGCGCATTACTTCATTGTGAAAGTTCATGACGTTTTAACGTAAAAACACCCCGACGACGCGCACCCTGTTAACGCTTTCTTACTGAAAACAACTCTCTACTTTTCAGCGGTTTGTCGCCTATTAATGGCTTGAGTAAATCACGGCAAAGGACCTTCGCCACTTTTTTTCCCATATCATCGAATTCACCGTTTGCTAAGTTAAGCAACGTAGCGCCGGGAAAAGCCCTAGCTGGTCTGCCATCTGGTGCAGCGTAAAACCCTAGTTCAGGATGCAAGTAGTATGTCTTGCTTTCAACAATAGGTTTATCGTTTTGCAAGTCAAATGTGAAATCGGGTAGCAGCCCCATTTCTTCAAGCAGAGAAAACTCAAACTCACGCAACGTCAACTCAAAGTCCGATGATGTAGATAAGGCACTTAGCGCAGTAGTGTAGGCATGAAACAGCCCGTCACTTGCCAAGCCAGAAGGCATAATTCGGTTCACTAGTTCGTTCACGTACATCGCACAAAAAAGTGCTTTACCCGGAAAGATAAGTGAGGCTGCGGTACTTTCAACGTGCTGTAAGTTTTTTAAATCAGACTTACCCGCCAACTGCAAACGCAAAGCCTGAAAGGGCTGCAATAAACTTTTCTTATCCGATTTACTGTTTTTCACGCCTTTTGCTACAGCACTCACCCGCCCTTCTTCTAATGAGAAAAAGTCGACAATATAGCTTGTCTCTCTATACGGCCTCCGGTGTAAGACAAACGCCGTCAACCACTCGTCATTCATTGCATCATCATCATGTTAACTGCGCTTTAGACGCACCACCTTCATGGTTTCAAACTCCATGCCAGCGACACTCTCTACATTGGGATAATAGGTGATGTTAACGCGCGCCCCTTTTAAACTTTGATATTGCTGTTTACGGCGATATATAAAAGGGACATCAACATTTTCTATCATTATCGTATTGCGTACCCACTCTCCTTCGTCACGTTGTACATGAGAAGTCACCTTCATATTATCAGATTGAGTTAACTGCCCGTGTTTTTGAACCAGCTTCTCGCTTTCAGATTTCATATCATCACTGCGTCTGTCGTGTGTTTTCTAACGACGGTATTCTGTTACGCTGGCGTTATTTGCTCAACCAATAACTGAACCGTTTCGTTACCTCTAAATACGTTTACATCTAATCGATAGGCCAACTGAACCCGTCGATGCGACGCATTCGGCCACTGTGCAAGGTCAACGTTAAAAGCAATAGCATCGACTTCGCCCACCGTTGGTGCGCGTAACACTAACTTTAAATGCTTCTCGCCCACTAATCGCTGGTTTACCACGTCAAATTCGCCATCGAACAATGGCGACTCAAAACCTTGGCCAAACGGGCCCGCCATTTTTAGCAGGCGTGCAAAATCAAGCGTTAACTCTTCTGCAGTTAATGTGCCGTCGGATAGGATTGAATGATTACCATCAAGCTTTTGCAGATGTACCTGCGTCACCTCGATAAACGCGCTTTCAAAAGCCGATAGCTTTTCTACAGGTAGGCTCAATCCCGCGGCCATGGCGTGACCACCAAACTTGTCAATAATATCAGGGTAACGCGTATTGACCTCTTCAAGTACATCACGAATGTGTACCCCGGGAATGGAACGTGCCGACCCTTTGATAATGTCATCATCTTGATGGGCAAATGCGATCACGGGTTTAAGGTATTTCTCCTTTAACCGGCCAGCAACGATACCAATAACGCCCTGATGAAAGTCTTTTTGATAAACCACCAGTGCCGATGGAATATCCCCTTCATTAAGTGCCATCTTTTCGAGTACTTGTTCGGCTTGCGCTTTCATTCCCGTTTCTATCTCGCGACGTTCTCTATTCAGCGCATCCAACTCTGCTGCAATCATTCGCGCTTGAATAGGTTCATCTTCCAACAAACAGGCAATACCTTGCGACATATCGTCCAATCTGCCGGCAGCGTTTAAGCGTGGGCCAACAACAAAACCTAAATCGGTTGAGGTTAAGTGTCCGCATTCTCTATTTGCAACGTCGACCAGTGCCTTAATACCTGGTCTACATTTGCCTGCTCGAATACGCTGCAGCCCCTGATGCACTAGAATTCGATTATTTTTATCTAGCACAACCACATCTGCCACCGTTCCCACGGCCACAATATCAAGTAAGCTTGCGAGGTTGGGAGGCGCAATCCCCTTACTGGTGAAGTAGCCCTTTTGCTGAAGAACAGACTTTAAGGCAAGCATAATGTAAAACGCCACGCCTACACCGGCTAAATTTTTTGAGGGGAACGTACAGCCATGTTGATTAGGATTAACGATGGCATCAGCATCGGGGGTTTCCTCGCCGGGAAGGTGGTGATCGGTGACAACAACCTGAATACCCAACGATTTAGCGTGTGCCACGCCATCAATGCATGAAATACCATTATCCACGGTCATGATTAGGTCGGCGTTTTGCTGTTTTGCAATATCGACGATGGGAACACTTAACCCATAACCAAAATCAAAGCGATTAGGCACGAGGTAGTCCACGTTGGTGTACCCAAGCATGCGCAACGCAAGAATACATACGGCAATGCTCGTGGCACCATCGGCATCAAAATCACCCACAATGATAAGCTTTTTATCATTTTCAATGAGCGTGGAAAGCAGCTCTGCTGCATGCAATGCACCTTTCAGTGCATTGAAATGCGTTAACCCTTTAAGACCGATATCCAGTTCATCGACGCTCTTTATATTTCTGCCTCGATAAATGCGGTCTATCACGGGGTGTAAATCGGGTGTTAAAGCGGTGCCGTTAACTTCACGGCGAACAACAGGCAATATCATTTGAAACCAAATATCGTCAATTCATAGGTATGAATGATAACCGAGATCAGCGGGCGAAAGGCAAGAAATTAGTGGTTTAATACTATCGTTAACAGGTTTTGCAACGCGCACTCATCATCTAGTGCGCGCTGCATGGCAGTTAACCTGCTTGATTTAAACGCTGTAACAAAACAGCAGCAGGCTGGTAGCCAGGAATAAGTTCTCCATCAGGCAATATGATATTAGGAGTGCCATTGACGCCTAACTTTTGACCCAATTGATACTGTTCAGCAACGGTATTTTCGCATGTTGAAGACGGTACTCTGTCACCGGCTTTAGCGTCTGTTAATGCTTGCTGAGGATTTTCAGCGCACCATACGGCCACCATATCCCCGTAGGTTGGGCTATTAAGCCCAGAGCGAGGAAAAGCAAGATAATTAACGGTGATACCAAGGTTATTTAGCTCATCGATTTCATTATGAAACTTCCGGCAGTATCCACACGTGATATCGGTAAACACGTTGATGACATGTTTTTCATTAGCCGCTTTAAACGTAATAGCAGACGAGGTAAACGGTTTCATACTCTCAACGCGCAACGCAGATAACGCCTGCTCTGTTTCGTTTCGCATGCCTTCATCAATATTGAAAATTCGAGCCTGCACCAAATACTTGGCATCCTCACTTACGTAAAATAGACCACGGTCGGTAGACACCTGGACTAATCCTGGTATTGGAGAATCCCCCATTGTCTCAACACTCAAATCTAACATGCTAGACAGCTTATTTTTAATTGCCGCTTCATCGGCTGCATGGCCAACTGCACTTACTAGGGCCAGTGCAAACGCAAAAACTTTAATAACTGATTTCACTTAACAACTCCGAAAATGACATCGCGCCCCGTGCAGGCCAATGTACAAAACATTAAATACGAGAGGGAATATTGATAAGACCTTTATATTCACCAAATAATTCCCGAACTACGATAAAACACGCTTATATGTCGCTCTTGTTTTCATGCTATCACAGGGTTTGTTAGCATAAACACGTTTTCATCCCACTTTATGCGTCACTTACCCTCTAGGGTGGTGGCTATGAATAAGGGTTTGCAAGCGCTCAGTTGCAACATGGGTATAAATTTGCGTGGTAGAGAGGTCGCTATGCCCCAGCAGCATTTGCACAACACGTAGGTCGGCACCGTGGTTTAATAAATGCGTAGCAAATGCATGTCTTAGTGTGTGAGGAGATAGGTGCTGCTCAATGCCCGCTTTCACTGCGTAGTATTTTATCCGATGCCAAAATGTCTGACGTGTCATTTTTTGGCCTCGCTTGCTTAAAAAGACGACATCAGTCTGCTTAGTGGCAAGTACCGGCCGGGCATTTTTAATATAAACCAATAGCCATTCGATGGCCTCTTCACCCAATGGAACCAACCGTTCTTTATTGCCCTTTCCGGTCACCCGCACGACGCCTTGCTGTAAACTTACTTGATCTAGGGTTAAGCCAATTAATTCACTTACCCGAAGTCCCGTAGCATAAAGCACTTCTAACATACTCTTGTCTCTGCATTCTACAGGGTCGTCTGTGAGCGGCGCAGCAAGTAGCGTTTCAACTTCACGCTCGGACAAGGATGTTGGCAATGTCTTTGCCGTTTTCGGGTTAGATAAAGAAGATACTGGGCTGTCTACACGAACTTGCTTGCTGATTAAAAAGATATAAAAAGCACGCATTGCGCTCATCGCACGTTGCGTGCTTCGTGTCGATAAGCCTTCGTGATGTCGATGCGCCAGATACCCTTGAATATGCTCACTGGTTAACACCGAAATATCTTTTATACCCTCATTATTGCAGTACACCGCCAGTTTCGTTAAATCAGTTCGGTAACTTTGTTGCGTATGATCTGAAAGCCCTTTCTCCAGCCAAAGCATCTCGATAAATTCATCAATGTAGGCTTGGGTTACTGCCGGTACATAGGTTAATTTTCGCGTTGGTGCCATGATTAAAAGCCGCGTTTTTCTTTGACTAGCTCGTAAGCAGATTGAATATCCTGTGCTTTTTTCTTCGCTATTTCCATTGCCTGTTGAGGAAGCCCTTTAGATATTAGTTTATCAGGGTGATGCTCTGACATGCGCTTTCGATAAGCACGCTTAATCGTTTTTTCATCGTCATGCTGGGTAACACCCAAGATTTGATAAGCATCGGACAAAGACTGTTGGTCTGAATACCCACTGCTTGCCCTTCCCTGCTGGCCACGTCGTTGGTCTGATCCCCCGTTTCCACGACGTTGTCTAAAGCGAATTTCAGCCTCGTACATGGCAATAAGATAATCTACATCTTTGCGCCTAAACCCTAATGGTTTCGCCACTTTTTCCAGCACGCGGTACTCTTGCTGAGACACTTCTCCATCAGCGAACGCGGTCTGGATCAAAATCTCGAGAAACACTTGCAGTATATCTCGTCGGCCATGGCATGCTTGATAAAACGTATTGAGCGTATCAACAAGCGGAAAGTCTCTTGCTTTCCCCTCTCTAAAGGCATTTTGCGCCTCTTTGCGGGTATCACCGGTTAGCTGCATATCATCCATTAATGCAGTCGCAATTTGAATTTCCTTCGGTGTAACCTTGCCGTCTGATTTTGCTAAGTGACCTAACGCAGAAAACAGGCTGTGAAAAAATATCGCTTGCTGCTTCATGCTTTTAGGATCAGAAAAAAAGCGCGCAAAACCACCAGACCTATTGAAATCTTGGCTGTATGCTTTATCAAAAAAATGGCCAACAATAAGCCCTAGAATTGCACCGGGAATTTTTAAAAACATTAGGCCAAAAATAACGCCCAGCACTTTTCCCCATATAGCCATGTAGACTCTCCTTTATAAGCACCGACGCGCGATTACGACAAAATAAGTGATAATGTTGCATGTCATTATGACGAATTACTCATTATAAGTAAGCGCATAAGCCGCAAATTCAAGTTAATTAGGCCGTAATTACGACAAAATTGGTAATATATCTTTCTTTTTTTTAAACAACGGTTGGTTAATAGATAATAAGTGCTTAGAATTGACGGCTTGCACAAAAGAGTTACGTGCTGGTGTTCAGCATCAGCACATTGATAATAATATGCAGAACGCTATTAGGAAGCCTTTGCTACCATTTCGTTCCAGCAGCACCAAATAGAACAGGCCATTCCCCATCGCATGAAAAAGACCTGCGTCATGCTTGTCGCCGCGACACTAATGTCAGTGAATACATACGCGCAACAAGCCAATTCTCAAACACAAGCTCCAGTAGGGCTGTGTTACGCTGAGCCTATTTCTTTTAATAGCGAAAAGTTGATGCCAACGGGCCATGTGAAGGTTGAGGCAAACAGAACCGAAATTATCAATAACAAGGTCGCACTTTTTTCGGGCAACGTAGATATTACCTCTGACACCGCAGTGATTAGTGCGTCTCAAGCACAAGTCAGTGAAAACGGCCGCAATTTGATTGCCAAAGGAGAGGTGCAATACCGTGATGCGCAACTTAGTGTAGAAAGTGACGCGGTTTCTTTTCGTGCTGACGAAGAACGATTAGAAATGGAAAACACCCAATACACGCTAACTGGCTTTGTAGGTCAGGGCGCAGCAAAAGATATTTTGCTCGATACTGACACGGGTATTGTGCTCAAAGAGGTAAGCTTTACTACTTGCCCCGAAGGTGGCGAAGACTGGATGATCCGAGCGAGTGAAATCAGCTTAGAAAAGGGCACCGCTTGGGGCAAAGCAAAAAATACGCGATTTTATATTGCAGATGTCCCTGTTTTTTACCTTCCCTATTTTGCATTTCCGGTAAGCAATGAACGACAAACAGGATTACTATTTCCACAACTTACCAGTTCAAGTCGAACGGGTGTAGATTACGAGCAGCCTTTTTATTGGAACATTTCACCCAACTATGACATGACGATTTCGCCGCGTTTCATGTCGTTACGTGGGGTACAACTTAATACCGAGTTCCGTTATCTTACTGAGAAAAGCCAAGGCATGGTGTACCTTGAATACCTCCCCGGTGACAAAGATATTGCAGGTAACCCAAATCGCTACTTTTATCGTCTAGAGCACCAAGGGCAGATAAATAAAAACTGGATGTTAGGTATAGACTTTAATGGGTTAAGTGACGATAACTACCTTGTCGATTTAGGCTCAGATTATTACAGTCGTGCCGATACACACCTATACAGAACGGTTAGCCTGCGTTATTACTCTCAGGCGCTGTCGGTAAATATGCAAATAAAAGACTTCGAAATTATAGGCGATACGGCTGATAGCTACCGCGCGCTGCCTGAAATAAAGGTTAATTACCGTAAGCCATTAGGGGAGTACTTTCAATTTAACCTCGATTCCGAACTGGCGTACTTCGATAACACATCAGAATCGTCACCTACTGCTGCTCGCTTTCACATTGCTCCTACCCTCTCGATGCCGCTTCGCTCGGCGTGGGGAGAATTTATTGCCGAAACTACACTGATGCAGACAATTTATCGCCAAGATAATATCGAGGGTACTGCGCTTGAAGAAAATGTTGAGCGAACTATCGGCCAAGGCCGTCTGTTCGGTGCACTCTATTTCGAACGCGACACATCGTGGTTTAGCAACGATACATCAATGACATTAGAGCCAAAATTACAATATCTATATACGTCGTTTGAAGACCAAACTGCCATTGGTCTCTATGATGCGACCGTGTTGTTGACTGACGTGGAAGGGTTGTTTCGTGGACAAGAATTCACTGGATTAGATAGAATAAACGACAACAATCAAATTACCCTTGGCGTAACCACACGACTATTAAATGAGAATAACAGGGAACAATTGGTACTCAGCTTAGGTCAGATATTCTATCTTGAAGATAATAAAGTTATTGCTGCATCTAAAGACGGCGATCGTTCTGCCCTTGCGGCTGAACTCGACTGGCGCTTTAATGACAATTGGTACTTTCACTCCGACGTTCAAATCACTACTGATACCGACAAAGTTGATATCAGTAGTGTTGGGTTAGAGTATCGTCAAGATAGCAATCGTTTTATCCAATTCAGCCATCGTTATGCAAGAAACCTAAGTGGCGAGACCATCGACCAAATCGGTGTTTCCGCTAGTTGGCCGATTAACGAAAACTGGCAGTGGGTAGCACGGACGTATCGTGATCTAGAGAGACAAAGAAGTATTGAAACCTATGCGGGTTTACAATACGAGTCATGCTGTTGGGCGGTAAGACTAGTTGCACAACGCACCTTAAATAACCGTTTTAATGCATTGGGTGAGCAACTGACCAATGACTTCGACTCGGGTGTCTCTATGCAATTTATTTTCAAGGGAATTGGTACTTCAGGTACACGAAGAAGCATGTTACGCGACGGCTTGTTTGGCTATCGCCAACCATATAGTTTAAATTAACCGGTAGTGATTCAAGTGAATACTTGATTAAACGCATTAACCAAAAATAAAAGAGAAAGTATGAAGTTCATAATTCGAGCCTTGTTGTTAGGCGCAGTACTATCTTTCAGTAGCGTTGCTCAGGAAGTAATGCTTGACCGTGTCGCGGTTATCGTCGACCAAGGTGTCGTGCTTGAAAGTGAAATTGAAGCATTGATACAAGACGTTAAAAAGAATGCAGAAGACAATAACCAGTCACTTCCCTCAGACAGAGCACTTCGCACACAGGCCATAGAGCGCTTGATTGTAAAAAATCTGCAGATGCAAATGGCTGAACGCATGGGTATTCGTATAAGTGACCCTCAGTTAGAACAAACCATTGGCAATATTGCGGCGAATCAAAACGCTACCCTTGAGCAACTTCGTGCCCAGCTAATTGCCGAAGGTATCGCTTACGATGATTATCGAGAAAGTATTCGTGAAGAAATCATAATGGGAGAGGTACGTAGAGCTAACGTCCGTCGTCGTGTGTACATTACCCCACAAGAAATCACCACCTTATTAGAACTCATGGAAGAACAAGGTGCCACGCAAGCTGAATATCGTCTAGGACATATTCTTATTGGTTTCCCTGCTGAGCCAACTGACGAAGATATCGCCGCCGCCCGTGAACGTGCAGATAAAGTCATTTCGTTACTCAACTCTGGTTCTGACTTTGCCAAAATAGCCATTGCCTCTTCTTCTGGTAGCGAAGCGCTAGAAGGTGGAGACATGGGTTGGCTGAATATTAATGCTATGCCAACGCTCTTCGCAGAGGCAATTCAAGGTAAAGATAAAGAAGAACTTGTTGGCCCGATAAGAAGCGGCGCAGGGTTTCATATTCTAAAAGTGGCTGATACTCGCGGTATTGAAAAAGTCACCATTGAAGAAGTGGATTCTCGTCACATTCTGATTAAGCCATCAATTATACTTAGTGAAGATAAAGCCAAAGCAATGCTGGCTAAATTTAAAGAAGACTTGCTTAACGGTGATGCTGATTTTGCGGAACTAGCCAAAGAACATTCTGAAGATCCAGGTTCAGCACTTCGAGGCGGTGAGCTAGGTTGGGCTGACCCTAATGCGTATGTTCCTGCGTTTAAAGAAGCACTTGCGCGATTAACGCCGGGTGAATACAGCGATCCAGTGCGCTCTGTGCACGGTTGGCATTTACTTCAACTTATCGATAGACGAATTGATGATGCCACTGAGCGTAAAAAAGAAGATAAAGCATATCAACTTATCTACAACAGAAAGTTTGCAGAAGAAACCGAGAATTGGTTACGTGAAATGCGCGACGCTGCTTACATTGAAGTTCTCGATTCTTAATTAGACAGTATTTATGAGCAGACCGATAAAAATAGCAATTACGCCAGGTGAGCCTGCCGGTATTGGGCCAGATTTAATTATTAAATTAGCCCAGGAAGCGTGGCAGGCACAGTTGGTGGTTTTTGCCGATGCAGACATGATGATGGCGCGAGCAAATGAACTTGACCTCCCATTGTCATTGCTGCCTTTTGAAGACACCAATAGTGAAATTCAGCCTGCTGGTTCGTTATATATTAAACAAATCGACACCAATACTAACGTTGTTGCTGGGCAATTAGACAGCGAAAATGGTCTTTACGTAGTAGAGACACTGAGAGCGGCATGCCAAGCTAATATTAATGGTGATTTTGACGCGGTAGTCACTGGCCCTGTGCACAAAGGCATTATCAATAAAGCCGGCGTTTCATTTAGCGGGCATACCGAGTTTTTTGCTCATCAATCGAATACGATTGATGTGGTTATGCTGCTTGCTACCGAAGGGCTAAACGTTGCGTTAGCCACCACGCATATTCCGTTAGAATACGTAGCAAAAGCAATCACTCGAGACAGGCTTAATAAAGTCATTCACATTATCAATACCGACTTAACGCTTAAATTCGGTATCAAACAACCGCGTATTTACGTATGCGGATTGAACCCTCACGCAGGGGAAGACGGCCATATTGGCACTGAAGAAATTCATACCATAACACCTGCACTTGAAGAACTGCGTGCAGAAGGCTTAGACATCGTAGGGCCATTGCCTGCCGATACTATATTCCAGCCAAAATATTTAGATGATGCAGACGTTGTGCTAGCAATGTACCACGACCAGGGATTACCCGTGTTAAAATACAAAGGATTTGGTGCATCAGTAAACATTACACTGGGGCTTCCCTTTATTAGAACTTCCGTCGATCATGGTACCGCACTAGATTTAGCTGGTACCGGCAGCGCTGATCCCGGCAGTTTCAGAAAGGCTTTGGAAAAAGCCATAGAGCTTGCATATCATCAACAATGAGTAAAACACATTTAGGCCATACGGCCAGAAAACGTTTCGGACAAAACTTTCTGCACGACGATTATGTTATTGGCAAAATCGTCGACGCAATTAACCCCAGAAACGAACAGAACTTAGTAGAAATAGGCCCGGGACTTGGTGCTTTAACTGATCCTGTCTGTGAAGAAGTGAACGCATTAACGGTCATTGAACTAGACAGAGATCTCGCTAAGCGGCTTCGCCATCATCCATTCAATGGCGAAAAACTTACCGTTATTGAACAAGATGCCATGACATTGGATTTCACCGCACTGTTGAAAACAATGCCGGTCGAGGGCAAAAAGTTACGCGTTTTTGGTAATCTGCCTTACAACATCTCTACGCCATTGATGTTTCACCTTTTTGACCATGCTGACAGCATTGAAGACATGCACTTTATGCTTCAAAAAGAAGTAGTAACTCGCCTTGCAGCTGGGCCTGGGTCGAAGACGTACGGAAGGTTGTCAGTGATGGCGCAGTATTATTGCCAGGTGATCCCCGTACTCACCGTGCCACCAGGCGCCTTTAAGCCACCCCCAAAAGTAGACTCTGCCGTTGTTAGGTTGGTTCCTCATAGCACGCCACCGGTTGAAGTGACATCTGTCAATACGCTTGAGCGTGTTTGTGCGCAAGCATTTAATCAGCGTAGAAAGACCATTAGAAACTCGCTCAAGGACTGCTTAACAGAAGAGCAACTCACTGAAATAGGCCTAAACCCTACAGCGCGCGCGGAAGTGCTTTCATTACAAGACTTTGCGACCATCGCCAATGCTGTTTCGGCGCTAGAGTCAGCGCAAGAGTTAGACCGTTAACCCATGTCTACTCCTGATATTTGTGTGCGGGTGAAAACCCGCCACCTTCCCGACCATCTTCCAAGTGACTCAACGCAATATGCGTTTGCTTATCACATCACTATTGAAAACAAGAGCAAGAGCACTGTTCAACTTATTAATAGATATTGGAAAATCACTGACGCAAATGGCAAATCAACGGAGGTTAGTGGCGCTGGAGTTATTGGCAAGCAGCCCATTATGCAACCTAACGAACAATTTGAATATACCAGCGGCGCAGTGTTAGATACCCCTGTTGGCAGCATGGAAGGTCACTACGAAATGGAAAACGAGAATGGAGAGCGTTTTCACGTGCCTATTTCCCCTTTTCGCTTAGCTAAGCCCAACCTTCTTCATTAAAAGATAAGTACTATGCAAGAACCGAGAAGCTTTGTCGTCGGAGATATTCAAGGCTGCCACCGAGGGCTACTAAACCTGCTTGATACCGTCAATTTCAACGCAGATTCAGATACCTTATATGCGGTGGGTGATTTGGTGGCCCGGGGCGATGATTCATTAAGCACCTTACGCTACTTAAAGTCACTGGGTAATAGCTTTCACACCGTACTTGGCAACCACGATCTCCATCTTCTGGCTGTGGCCAATGGCATTCGTGAAGCTAAAAAGTCAGATAACCTACAACCACTTATTAATGCGCCTGACTTTCATGAATTGATTGACTGGCTGCGCATGTTTCCTTTAGCCCTTCGCATAAAAAAACGTAATCTATTAGTGCATGCAGGCCTTTTCCCTGAATGGTCGTTTAAAGACGTGATCGCTGCTAGTGATACCGTTTCGTCACAACTTAGAAGCGACGACTATGTCAGTTTTTTAAAAACCATGTACGGCAATACGCCGACACATATCAATAGTGCGTCAACTGACCAAGAAAAAACACGCTTTACTGTGAACGCCTGTACACGAATGCGCTATTTGCATCCAGATAATAGACTGGATTTTGCCAATAAATCTCATCCTGCTAATACCACTAACCCAGAGCAGTTAGTTCCCTGGTTCGCGGTGCCAAATAGCAATCTTAAGAAAAAACACAAAGTGATCTTTGGCCACTGGGCAGCATTAAATGGTGACACCAAGCATAGTCAGTTTATTGGTTTAGATACGGGCTATGTATGGGGGCAAACCATGAGTCTGTTGCATATTGAGAGTGGGACTATCACCCAGGTAAATGCACCGAAATAACTGGTTGTACCTTTAGTTCTTGCTTTTATGTCTCTCTGGGTTAAATATTTCAAATATGTTGCCGATACATAAACTTACAGGCAGTCTTTGCCAATAAGCACGAACAATAGTGGTATAGATGATTTGCAAAACCCTCGATTAGTGGTGTATTTCGTGGGTTTTGCAATGTACTATCACAAGAATAAAAATTATATTGAGTCCAGGAGTTCCGATGAAGATTACTGTAGCAACGCGCATAATCGGTGGATTTGTCGCAATCAGTGTTCTACTGATTATCATAAGTATTGTGTCACTCTACAACTTGAATTCTATTGGCTCTGCAACCGAAGAAGTCAATGATGTTGCGCTACCCACTGTAGCAGGCAGTAATGCATTGAAAGCCAGTTTTCTTAATATGGGCCGACTAACCTTCGAAGCCTACATTGAAGAAAGCTTAACGGGTCTTCAAGAAAAGAAAACGTCGTTTAAGTCCGCACGTGACGCATTTGACTCAGAGTATACAAAACTCGCATCGGCGGTATCTGAAGAGCCAGACTTACGCAGCACGTTAAACAGCGTACGTAGTGCTTTTGATGCCTATTTATTAAATGTGGACGACCTACATACGAACCATCAGAAATATATGGATTTACGCAACGCCATCGAAAACAAACTGGGCGACGCTGAAGACAATGCAGATGATGCGTCCACCTACCTGCTTGATTTTTCAGACTTAGACGCCGTTCAGAACAACCCAAACCTTAGAAGAGCCTCTCAAAAAGGGGGAGAACTCGAAACCGCGCTATTATCTCTTCTGACCGTGTCGACAGAATATGTAAAAACCCAAACGTTAGTTCGTTCGCAAACGCTTGGTAACGAAGTAACGCTTGTTGTCGACAAAGTAACGTCGTTACTTGGTGAGATGAATGATATTGCTGACGGCCGTGACGACTCAGGAACACTTGATGATATTAACGGTCTTGTAAGCGATGCGGTGAGTGCAATAACCGCGCGTGACGGTGTGCTTCAATTACATGTAGATAGACTAGAACGTCGAAACGATGCGGAACGTGCGCTTAATGCTTCAGACGCGAATATCGCTAAAGGTGTGGTAGAGCTGGAACGCTTGCTGAAACTTGCAGACAACAAAGCCTCTGAAATTGAAGACCAGGTTAATTCGACCATTGCTTCTGGCAACACTATTGTTGTTATTGTCGCCCTTATCTCTATTGCTGCAGCTGTTTTAATAGGCATTGTTACTGTTAGAGCCATCACACGTCCCCTTTACCGTGTAAACGAATTACTTACTGTCGCATCATCAGGCGACCTTACGCATCGCTTAGATGACAGCGCTCAAGACGAATTTGGTCTTCTTGCAAGAAACTGTAATACGCTAATAGGCAATCTGAAAGAACTTATTACAGCCATCAATGTTCGCGCAGAACAACTGGCTGCGGCGTCGGAACAGACATCAGCGGTTACTGAGCAAACCACACACTCTATTCAAGATCAGAAATCACAGATTGGACAGGTTGCAACAGCAACCACCGAGATGCATTCGACTTCACAACTTGTGGTGCAAAACGCAGAAGACACGCTCAACCAAATCAAGCATGCTGACGTTGAGGCTGAAAACGTTCGCCAGATATCCCTTGAGAACAAAAACACCATTGAGATCCTTGCCCGTGACGTTGAAGATGCGGCTGAAGTCATCAATAAACTTCACCAAGACAGTGCGAGTATCGGTGGCATCCTTGATGTTATCCGTGGGGTAGCAGACCAAACTAACCTGCTTGCGTTAAACGCAGCGATTGAGGCTGCACGAGCGGGTGAACAAGGTCGAGGCTTTGCCGTTGTTGCTGATGAAGTCAGAACCCTAGCCAGCAGAACCCAGCAATCGACACAAGAAATTAACGCCATGATTGAAGTACTTCAAGCGGGCGCTGAGCGTGCGGTTGCAGTTATGAATCAAGGCAAGGAACAAACGGTTGCGTGTGTAGCGCAAACAGAGAAAGCTACACAGGCATTGGATATTATTTCTGACGCGGTTCACAAAGCACATGATGTAAGCTCTCAAATTGAACAATCTGCAAGAGAACAAAATACTGTTTCTCAAGAAATCAGTGAAAAATTGGAGACGATTGTGGGTATTGCAGAAGAGACAACGGCAGGTGCACAGCAAACGTCGGAATCTAGTCACGAAGTGGCACGCCTTGCAGAAGAACTTCAACAGTCGATACGCCAATTTAAGGTGTAGCGACTCACTACACACTGAGTAAAAGGGCGCATTAGCGCCCTTTTTTGTTTCTAAAGTGCTTTTGAAAAGGCATAACACTTAGGTCTGAAAAAAGTGAGCATGATAGCCGCTTATCACGTATAACGAATATGGCTTCTTTAATAAACAATATAATGACGGTATTTTTTAGGTTATTGGTGATTGGAATGGTGATGAGTGCAAGTCATGTAAAGGCTGAAAAGGTGTATTACAAAAGCACAGAAACTATTCCGTATGAGGTCATTAAACGGCTAAATGAAGACGTTGAAATTCGCCAGTATCCAGAGGCTATTGGGGTAACGTCTAAAGGCAGCAGTGAAAATGGCGCATTCAGGCTGCTTTTCAACTATATCTCCGGTGACAACACGTCTAAAAGCGACATTGCAATGACGTCTCCTGTCGAAGTAGGCAATACTAGCACCGACATCGCTATGACGTCTCCGGTTGAAGTATCAGATAATAACGGCATGATGTTTTTTTTACCAAGCCAATATACCCAAGAGACCGCGCCTGTCCCTACGCACCCCAATGTGTCATTAGTCAACGTACCTGCAAGAAAAGTGGCGTCTATAAGCTATTCAGGGCTTGATACAGAGAGTAAGCGTGATGCTTATGAGCAAACGTTACTATCACTGATTGCGGAAAATGGATTTACTCCCTCAGGGCAAGCGAGTTATATGGGGTATGATTCGCCATTTACCCTGCCATGGAATAAACGGCATGAAATCATTATTCCCATAGAGTGAGACGGTGGCGGGTAAGCAGACATACCCGCCTTGAGCCGCCTTATTCGAATAACGCCTTGTGCAATTTACACACCACCTCGTTACTGTCATTTTCACTGACTAAAAATGATAAGTTGTGTGGGTTGGCACCGAAACAAATCATACGAAGCGTAAAATCGGCTACTGACGCAAGGATCTTACTCGAAACGCCTGTTGCCGTTTGCATATTGTTCCCTACCACTGTCACTAAATCATATCCCTTCTCAACTTTTACATCACAAATCGTTTCTAGTTCGGCAATGGTTTCTTTATTAAGTCTTTGTGCTACCGAATTAGCAGGGTTATCTAGGGTGAACGATACAGAGATTTCGGACGTGGTAACCAAGTCAACGCTCAGTTTGTGTTTCGCTATAATAGCAAAAACCTGCTGTAGGAAGCCTTGAGCATACATCATCTTCGGTGTTTTAACGGTAACCATTACTTGCTCTTTACGGCGTGTAATGGCGCGATAAGCCGGCTCATGCTCGCAGTCACGAACAATCCATGTACCCCCTTTTTCTGGCTCTTTGCTTGAGCCTACAAATACTTTTATATTTTTCCGAAGAGCGGGTTCCATGGTGGCCGGATGCAGCACTTTAGCACCGAAAGTGGCCATTTCTGCCGCTTCTTCAAAACTTAATTCGGGCAAAGGGCGTGCAGCATCAGTTATACGAGGGTCAGTAGTATAAACACCAATAACGTCAGTCCAAATCTCGCACGCCTGGGCATTTAATGCTTCAGCGAGCAATGCCGCAGTAAAGTCTGAACCGCCTCGGCCTAGTGTGGTGGTATGCCCTTCCCCATCTGCGCCAACAAACCCCTGGGTAACGACGATGGCGTCCGTAATTTCAGGCGCCAAAAGTTGCTCAGCGAGTTTCGCTATCTCCTCAATCTGAGGAGATGCTTCACCGTATTCGCTGTCGGTTCGTAATACTTTACGTACGTCGAAATTAATCGTTTTAACGTTTTGTTCAGACAACACAGAAGAGAACATGAGAGAAGACATACGCTCCCCCATAGACAGCAGCTGATCCTTCAAATCATTTCTGTGAAGGATTTCTTCATGAAATGCTAATGCACGAACTTCATCTAATAGGTCGTTCAGCTTCACTGCGACTTCATCTTTATCTGCAAGCTTATTTAAAATCGCAAGCTCTATGTCAGTGATCGCCTGACATGTGTCTTCAATTTGTTGTTGTGTCATTGGCGTATGAGCGAGACTGACCAAATGATTTGTTACGCCCGCTGATGCACTCACTACCACAATTCGTGTGGTTTCATTACCGGCCACAATTCTCGCGCAATTTTGCATCGCCTCGTAATTGGCAACACTTGTTCCACCGAACTTGGCTATCGATAAGGCATTTGTCACTTTGTTTAACTCCAAATTAAAAACCAGTTATTAGCTGGTCGAGCAGCACGCTTTTTTACATGCTACTTAACGATGAATTGTTACTTGGTCGCCAACTTTAATATTATGGTTGGAGAACCACCCTTGGCTCATTTCAAGCGCATACAGTACCTTCTTAGAGGCCACAACAGAATCAAGATTGTGTGGGGTTAAAGGTTTTATATCTGTTATTACGCCGTTTCTATCGATAAATGCCAGGTCTAGGGGGATAAAGGTATTTTTCATCCAAATACCTGCAAACTTAGGGCTATCAAACTTAAATAGCATGCCGCAGTCTTCACACAATTCTTTTCGAAACATCAGCCCTTTAGCGCGTTGCTCAAAGGTCTTTGCATATTCAACATCGTATTTTTCCCCACCCATGGTCAGGCTAATACGATCAAACTGTACGTGGTTCATTTGCTGTGCTGGGTCTATTTGCGCTTGCACGCACCCCAATGAAATACAAAGTACAATTACAGCAAAAAAAAGTTTACCCATTAGACACCCTTTCTATTCAAAATTGCTGGCTAACTAAATGAGAGCCAGCGTGCTAATTTATACACTAAATCTAGCAACATTCAACGTTGAAATACGGTTCGCCTTGGTTGCGACCAGTACCCTTTTGAACACGCCTGCAATTCTATGCTAGAGGGGGTATTTATTCGTAACGTAATCGAGTCAATAAAAAGGTATTTAAGTTATTGTAGTAGAGGACGTAACCGCTAGTGCTTTTCCTTTCTAGGTCGATCTTTTTGTGGACGAACGTGCATAAAACTTGCGAAGCGAGGAATCTGTTTGCGTGTCAGTCCATAATACTTATACGTAACCCATTCACCCACTTTCGGTGGTTTTATTCGCTGTTCACGTGAAAATCCAGTACCTAGCTTAAATCGAATACCCGTGGTGGATTCAACCATTAGCGAGCCCATCATACCTGAAAACTTTCCCCTGCCCTCGATATGCCCTATCACTCTAGCTTCAGCGTCTGAGTACCGCTTTACTTTAAGCAATTGCTGACTCCTTCCCTCTTGATAGTAAGCGTTTTTGGCGTGCAGCATTAAGCCCTCGCCACCGCCGTCAATAACGGCATCCAAGGTAGACGCAAGCGCTTGATGGGATTCAAGCGTAAAATGACGGACAGCATCTAACGTTGTACTATTAGCCTGGCTAACAAGCATCGCGATGTCGTTTACCCGTTCCTCAAAGGGCCTGTTAAATTGCGGCATATCAAATACCACCATCTTTATGCGTTCCCACCGTTCATCAGGGGCCTCGCTTAATACAATTGATGCTGTCAGCTCAAATTGCCCCCTACCCAGCCACAGCTCTCCATCTAACGGTACGTTTGGCCAGCCTGCGGTAAATGCCAAAGGCGAATGAATGACGTTGCCATTTCGAGTAAGCAACTGTTTGCCTGTCCACCTTGCTCGAATACCGTCTAATTTCTCACTTACTAAATAGTGACTCACATCAAGGGTATTGCGATTGATATCGTAAGACATAGCCTGTTGAACGGATAGTGAGCTATTAGCGTTAGCATACTCGCAACCGGTAGGTAGTAAAAATAAGCTCAATATCATTACAGCGATGTCGCGCATAGGTTTGCCCTCGCATAAATGTAAGTATGGATAGATGTTTACTATAAATAACTGAGGGATTAACGAAACTGAACCGAAGAGGTGTTTTTGGCTGTCTATTTCAAAGGTTTGACGGCGAGTTAGAACGATTCAACTGGAATAGCGAACTAATACAAAGGAGTCATACAAAAAAGCCCCAACCTAGGTCGGGGCTTTTATATAGCAATGAATTACGCTACTGCGTAATGCAATTATACGTTTTTAACTGCAACGCTTGGCGTAAATTTAGGCGCAACGGCCATGTCTTCAGCCGGTGGCGCGAAGTCAGTAAGGTTAATGCCTTCAACCGCAGCTTTGTACTCTTCCATTGTTGGGAAGCGACCTAGTACAGCAGATAGCACTACCAATGGCGTTGAGCCTAGTAGAGATTCACCTTTCTTCTCACTAGAGTCAGCAACTACACGACCTTGGAATAGGCGCGTAGACGTAGCAATTACCGTATCGCCAGGTTCTGCCTTTTCTTGGTTACCCATACAAAGGTTACACCCTGGACGCTCTAAGTACATGATGTTGTCGTACTTGGTACGCGCAGATTCTTTTGGCTTGTCGTCGTTGAACTCAAAACCAGCATACTTAGTAAGAATATCCCAATCGCCTTCCGCTTTTAGCTCATCAACAATGTTGTATGTTGGTGGCGCGACAACTAGAGGAACGCTAAACGATACACTGCCGTTTTGCTTTTCTAGGTTACGAAGCATTTGCGCAATAATCTGCATGTCACCTTTGTGAACCATACAAGAACCAACGAACGCAAGGTCAACCGCTTTGCCATCGTAGTAAGAGACTGGACGAATTACGTCATGGGTATAACGCTTAGAAACGTCTTCATTATTTACGTCTGGGTCAGCAATCATTGGCTCGTCGATTTGGTCTAAATCAACCACCACTTCGGCGTAGTAGTTTGCATTATCATCTGGAGCAAGCGCTGGCTCTTCGCCAGACTTGATTTCAGCAATACGCTTGTCAGCAAGGTCAATAAGGCCCTGAAGCATTTTCGCTTCGTTGTCCATGCCCTTGTCGATCATTATCTTAATGCGCGTTTTAGCAAGCTCTAATGACGCAATCATCGTCTCATCATTTGAGATACAGATTGACGCTTTCGCTTTCATCTCAGCTGTCCAGTCAGTAAACGTGAACGCTTGGTCAGCAAGCAAAGTACCAATTTGTACTTCGATAACACGGCCTTGGAACACGTTCTCGCCGCCAAATTGCTTAAGCATTTGAGCTTGAGTAGCATGAACAACGTCACGGAAATCCATGTGGCTCTTCATTTCGCCTTTGAACGTCACTTTTACCGACTCTGGAATTGGCATTGCCGCTTCACCTGTCGCAAGAGCTACCGCTACCGTGCCTGAGTCAGCACCAAACGCCACACCTTTAGACATACGCGTATGCGAGTCACCACCAATGATAATCGCGCGATCATCAACTGTAATATCGTTCAATACTTTGTGAATAACGTCAGTCATAGCATGGTAAACCCCTTTAGGGTCACGTGCTGTGATTACACCAAAGTTATTCATGAAAGACATAAGCTTAGGAATATTAGCTTGCGCCTTCTTATCCCATACCGATGCTGTGTGACAGCCAGACTGGTATGCACCGTCTACAAGCGGAGAAATCGTTGATGCTGCCATTGACTCTAGCTCTTGGCATGTCATCGGGCCGGTTGTATCTTGTGAACCTACAATATTTACTTTAACGCGAACGTCTGAACCAGCGTGAAGTGGTGTTTTAGATTTAACGCCTACCGCATTGCGGTTAAAGATTTTTTCTACCGCTGTAAGGCCTTGGTTCTCTACAGATACTTCTTTAGAACGTGCATAAACTTCAGGTACGTCTGTACCTAACACTTTTGCTGCAAAAGTTTGTAATTGCTTACCAAAGGTTACCGCGTAAGAACCACCGGCTTTCATAAACTCCATTTTTTGTGGAGTGAATGCGCTTGATACATCCGATAATTCTTCTGTACCATTGAACAGCTTTTTCGCTTTAGTATCGATAGTTAGTACGGTACCAGTAGCTACAGAGTATGCCTGCTCTAGCACTGGGTCGCCGTTCTCATCACGAACCACTTCACCGTTAGCATCTGTCTTCTTAACCCAGTTTTTAAGGTCAAGACCGATACCGCCAGTAACGTCTACTGTAGTAAGGAAGATAGGTGCAATGCCATTTGTACCCGCAACCACTGGCGCTTTGTTTACAAATGGAATGTAAGGGCTTGATGGCTCACCGGCCCATAGTGCAACGTTATTCACACCAGACATACGCGAAGAACCTACACCCATTGTACCTTTTTCTGCAATAAGCATTACTTTGGCATTCGGATGCTTTTTACCTAGCTCAACAATTTCTTGTTGTGCTTCAGGCGTGATCATGCACTGACCGTGTAGCTCACGGTCTGCACGAGAGTGCGCTTGGTTACCTGGAGAAAGTAAGTCAGTAGAAATATCACCTTCTGCAGCAATATAGGTAACTACGTCAATTTTTTCTGGAACGTCAGGTAATTTCGTAAAGAACTCTGCTTTTGCATAGCTCTCTAGAATGTCTTTCGCTATCACGTTGCCAGCGTTGTATGAGGCTTCTAGACGCTCTGTATCAGCTTCGTATAGATAAACCTGTGTTTTAACGACTTCAGCAGCTGGCTTCGCTACCGCTTCGTTGTCTGAAAGCGCTAAATCAAGAAGCACTTCAACAGACGGCCCGCCTTTCATGTGGGAAAGCAATTCTAGTGCAAACGCTGGCGTAATTTCTTCTACTTTTTCTTCGCCAAGAACGATTTCTTTTAGGAAAGTTGCTTTAACGCCCGCAGCACTCGTGGTACCTGGTAAGGTGTTATAGATAAAGAACTTAAGTGAGTCTTCGCGGTGCTCGTTACCAGCATCTTTGATTTGAGCAATAATTTCCGACAGTAAATCTGCACTGTCGATAGGCTTAGGGTGAAGACCTAGCTCCGCTTTACGGGTTTCGATCTCTGCCAAATATTCTGAATACAAACTCATATATTTATCTCGGTCTTGGGTTAACGTTAGATTTGTTTATACGTTTTAATTAACGCAACGCATAAAATTTGGTGATTATTTTACCTGATTTTATAGCGACAAGTAATCATAAGAACAATACAGTAAATTTTCCTGCCTGATTACGCGAAATAATTACGCAACGTTTAACTACTGCCCCGTTCACTTAAATTTACTCAACGCCTAATGAAATTCAACTATACCATTAAATTTCAATCACTTAAAAAACCATAAGCATTTATAAAGCGTGTTAATGTCACGCTTACGTCTCATTTTCCGCATGCACGTACTTAGCTGAATTTATCCTAGGTATTTATTATATTTATGGTAGTACCAGAGTAAATAATAAACAAATGTCGTTCATAAGTATGAATTTAGCTTCTCTTTTGCCATAACGACCTGATATTTTTATTAAGAACCTGGGCTAACACGCACTAGTGAAGCGTCAGCGCCATCGGTAAGTAAATAAATGTAGCCCGCGTTATCAGTAGCGATATCTCGCAAACGCGTATCTAACGATGAAAAAATACGTTGTTGAGATGGTTTTTTATCTTCAAGCGACACCGTGTAGACGGCCTTATCTTTCAGCGCAGTAACCAGCAGGGTATTGCTCAGTGCAGCAAAGCGTGAGCCTGAGTAATAAACCATCGCAGAAGGCGCAATAGACGGTGTCCAATCCCAAACTGGACTTTGCATTCCATCGTAACGTCTAAACGGTGAGATTCGCGCACCTGAGTAGTCGTTACCGTTTGTGACAACTGGCCATCCGTAATTATTGCCGCTGTGAAGTTGATTGATTTCATCACCACCATCCGGGCCATGTTCGTGCAGCCATATCTCGCCATCCGGTCCTTGAATTAACCCTTGAGGGTTTCGGTGACCATAAGTAAAAATAAAAGGAGCGTTAGAAAATGCACCATCGCTAGGCGCACTACCATCACGAGTAAAGCGTAACACCTTCCCTAATTGAGAAGTTAATTTTTGCGCTTCCTCGCGATAATCGAACCCGTCACCGCTGGTCACTAACCATTCATTATCATTAAGTGCGAGTAAGCGCCCCCCATAATGCACAGGCGTATCTTTTGCATCTTTTACTTCAAATACGGTCTGAAGTGCTTCTATCTTGCCCCCTTCGCTCAACGTCCCCTTCATTACCGCAAGCCTATTGTCGCTCGCATCTCCTTTTGCATAGGAAATCATAAGCGCTCGGCTTTTTTTGAAATCAGGGGCAAGCTTGATATCCATTAATCCTCCTTGCCCTTCAACATAAAGCGATGGAAGCGATAATTTTTGGCGCGTTACGGTGCCATCAGTTGCTACTGCCACTACGTTCCCTTCCCGTTCGGTTATCAACCAAAGCCCTTTCGGTGTTAAGGCAATAGCCCAAGGAGAGACAAGCTTGTTTGCAATGACTTCGGTAGTAAAATCGAGTGATGGCTTAGCCGGTTCTGCATAGGCAGTATAACCAACGCTAAACATTACCATTGTTAAAAGGTGTTGAAGTTTATTCATACCGAGAACTCTAAAAACGTTTATTTCTTTACCCTAGCATGCAATGGTATAAAAATCTGGACTACTAATTAAGGAACGCGTTATGCGAGTTATACAAACCGTATTGATGTTTTTACGCGCCTATTTACCCGCGTTGCTAACGACCTACCTCATCGCAAGTATCCTGCATACGCAATCCGTTTTGCTAAATCTTGTGCAGCTTAATATCGATATTTCACTACGACAATGGTTATTCACTACCCTTGAGGATATTCAGGGTTTGCTTGTACTTTATGGAAGTGCCATTGCCTTTACTGTCTTAATTGCAATGATTGTGGCTATGTGGATCGCAACGCGACGTGACTACAATCCAACAGTACGCGCGCTTATATACGCTTTGGCCGGCGCGACGGGCATGTGGGTTATGCTTGCAGCCATGCAACCCATTCTCAATGTAACGCTTATTGCAGGGGCCCGCTCGACACTGGGCGTTACCATGCAATGCATGGCAGGCCTTATTGGTGGCCTTGTCTTTGCTACATGTCACAAAACACGAGATAGAAACAAACCATCATCGCGATGAATGCGTACTTATAACGTAAATATTATGTTAATGAAAAAAGACTTTTGTTACCTTATCGATAAATCGAATGAGTATTAGGAAAATTGCGCTATGATTTCTTACCCAGATAATGTTGGTTCTTTAGCAGATTACATTGAGTCTGTGCTTCAAAAATATGCCGATAAGCCTGCATACACGGCCCTTGGACAGACACTTACCTTCAAAGAAATCGATGAAAAATCGTCCGCTCTTGCGCGTTACTTTATTCATACTGCTAAGCTGCAAGCCGGTGATCGCATTGCGATTCAGCTTCCTAACTTAATCCAAAACCCAATCGCGGTATACGCTGCACTGCGCGCAGGGTTGGTGGTTGTTAATACCAATCCGCTATATACCGAACGCGAAATGAAACATCAGTTTACCGACAGTGGTGCAACGGCACTGGTTATTCTTAGCGACCTTGTGCCCAAGTTTGACGCGATTAAAGACGATACTAGCATTACTACTGTCATTGCGACTTCTGCAACTGAATTGTTAGATGCCGCCACCGCGCCGAATATTGCCAATACCATCTCGCTGTCCAGTGCAGTGGAGGAAGGCAAAAACCTTCCTTCATTCGAACGCACTAAAATAGAGATTGGCGCACTTGCGATGCTTCAATATACAGGTGGCACTACCGGTGTATCTAAAGGTGCGGCACTTAGCCATGAAAACGTACTCGCCAATTGCATTCAGATGCTTGACAGGATTGGCGCGCAGTTTAAAGAAGGAGGAGAAGTCGTGGTGTGTCCGCTTCCCCTTTATCATATTTATGCATTTACCGTATGCATGATGGCGTTGTTTGCCAAAGGCAGTCAAATTCTGCTGATCCCAAACCCGCGGGATATCGATGGTTTTATTCAAACCCTCAAACCACATGCCATCACGGCGTTCGCAGGGATTAATACCCTTTTTGTTGGGTTAGGTCGTCACCCGGAATTTGCTAAACTCGATTTCTCTAAATTACATTTAACCATGTCTGGCGGAACGGCACTTACCCAAGGTGCTGTAGCCATTTGGAAAGATGTCACTGGTAACACCATTACTGAAGGATATGGGTTGTCAGAAACAGCGCCTGTGGTCTCGTTTAACCTTCCAGGTAAAGAAGAAATCGGCTCGGTAGGCTTACCCTTAGCGGACACTGAAGTGGCCTTACTCGATAGTAACGATGCCCCAGTAGAAGAAGGTGAATCCGGGCAAATTGCGGTTCGTGGACCGCAAGTCATGATGGGCTACTGGAATAGAGATGACGAAACGGCAAAGGTTATGACACCGGATGGTTTCTTCAAAACCGGGGACATTGGGATACGACTTGCGTCCGGCGCGATTAAAATCGTTGATCGACTGAAAGACATGATTTTGGTCTCTGGTTTCAACGTCTACCCTAACGAAGTAGAGGATGTACTAACGTCTCACCCTGATATTGTTGAGGCTGCTGTAGTAGGCAACCCTGATGAAAAAACAGGTGAGCGTGTTTGTGCTTTCATAACGGTGAGCAAACCAGTTGAAAATGATGCTGTTGTCGCATTTTGCAAAGAACAACTTACTAACTACAAGGTGCCTAAATCTATAACGGTACTTGAAGAGTTACCCAAATCTACGGTAGGTAAAATTCTTCGTAGGGAATTAAGAAACGCATAATATCTACGTTTAACCTTCGTTAACGCGAAAAAGGGCAACTAAAGCGGCTTATTTCGACCAAAGAATAAGCCGTTTTGTTTGCCGCCACCGTCAATCCACTTTATAACTATACCTACTATTAATTTTCCGGCCTTTATATGCAGGTAAGTACTTATCACGTTAGCTCACACCACGACCTTGAAGCATTGCGTGCAGCGGTATCTCACGATGCTGACCTAACCCTCGTTTACGCGTCACCGATTTTTTTTGAAAACGATGACACTCGGAAAATATTGCTTACACAAAAATCACCGATTGTGGGCTGCAGCAGCGCTGGCGAAATATATCAAGATAAGGTTTACGATCATAGTGCGGTTATAACGGTATTACGATTCGAGCAAGGCGGCAGCTGTAGGGTCAACGCAACCTACATTGATGCCATGCCTGCGAGTTTTGAAGCAGGGAAACGAGCGGTATCGCCTCTTGTTTCAGAGCAACTTAAAGCCATATTTTGTTTAGCACCGGGGTTGGACATCAATGGCTCAGCGTTGATTAAGGGAATGTCTTCCACACTCCCGCCTCAAGTAAGCATTAGCGGCGGACTGGCAGGTGACAATGCAGAATTCAAACAAACCTACGTTTTATGCAATGGTGAAATTAGCCAGCGTATGTGTGTTGCTATCGGTTTTTATGGGAGTAGCTTATCGCTAGATTACGGGGCTTTCGGTGGTTGGCGGTCATTTGGACCTGCTCGTCAGGTTACACGTTCTGAAGACAATATTCTCTATGAGCTAGATGGTATACCCGCGCTTGATTTATACAAAAAATACCTCGGTGATTATGCCAATGATTTACCTGCAAGCGGGCTGCTTTTCCCTTTTGAAGTTCTGACAGAAAACTTACAGGCTTCAGGGTTAATACGCACTATTTTAGGTGTAGATACGCTAAATGATGCCCTGATCCTTGCCGGTGACGTTGAGCAAGGCCAGTTTTTGCGATTAATGCATGCCTCTACCGATGACCTTGTTGACGGTGCCGAAATTGCGGCGCAAGAAGTCGCAACACAGTTGCCTAAAACGAGTCAATCCAATAGCCAACAACGCGTAGCGCTATTAACAAGTTGTGTTGGAAGAAAGCTTGTCATGGGCGAACGTGTGGATGAAGAAACAGAAGCCGTTATGGCTTTTCTACCGCCAAACACACAAGTCTGTGGCTTTTTCTCTTATGGCGAAATGAACCCATTTAGCGCAAACAGTCAAACAAGATTGCACAATCAAACCATGGCCATAACGTTACTGCGAGAAAGTCTTTCGTGAACAAGTTATTGCGTAGACAATTAGAAAAAGCGTTCGGCTTAAGTGGCGAAGGTGAATTTGATGACTGGTTGAAAGCTTTAGACGAACAAGAAAATACGTTTTTAGGTGACAAAAAAATAGCGCAAGGTTTAGCATCCTTTATTAACCGTGTCGATGACACCTATCGCTATCACGATAGGGATATTACACTTCGAGACCGAAGTCTTCAGTTAAACTCAGAAGAGTTAATTGAAGCCAATGAAAAAATAAGAGAACAAGTCACACATCAGAAACAAGTGATCGATACCCTAAGACATTCGGTGAACCAGCTATTAACCGAGCAGGGAAAGCCCCCCATTGACAGTAGCCTCACCAATATTTCTCAACTGTCCTCAATGGTTCTTGATTTAATAAAAGAAAAACAGCAAACCGACAACGAAATGTTGGTTCAACGTCACGCGATGGACAAACATGGCATCGTCGCTACTATCGACGTAAATGGCACTATTCTTTCGGCCAATAACAAATGCTGCCAACTGTCCCAGTTCGAGCGGCATGAACTGATAGGCCAAAACTTATCTATTTTTCGTGTCAGCAACTTATCAATTCATGTTCAAGTAGGTATTTTAAAACAGGTAATTAAAGGGGCTATTTGGAGTGGCGAGCTTCACAGTATAACAAAACGTGGGACACCATGGTATGTGTCAGCCACCATAGTCCCTATTCTTAACAAGGAAGCACTTGTCGACCGACTGGTCGTATTATGTACCGACATTTCAGAACAAAAGCGGCTAGAAGAGCGACTAGCTGCCAGGCAGCACTTTTTTAAAAGTATTACGGACAGTATAGGTGAAGGCGTCTACGCGGTAGACGGAAGCGGTACGGTACAATTTTTAAACCCTGAAGCACTCCGACTATTGGGGTGGGAACTAGACGACCTAAAACATCAGACATTTCATGATGCGGTTCATTATCAGCGTAGCGACGGGTCTCTATTAAAATATGACGAATGCTTAATTCGCTCTACCACTAACAGTGGCAATGTCTATCGTTCAGAAACTGATTTTTTTACGGATAAGAGAGGGCATCTTTTCCCGATTTCAATTATCGCGGTTCCATTGTTAGATCGAAATGGAAAACCTGATGGCCACGTGGGGGTTTTCAGCGATATTAGTGAACGAAAAGCTACAGAAAGAAAACTGCAGTTAGCCTATCAAGAGGCTGAAAAAGCGAGCAAAGCAAAGGGTGATTTTCTTGCCACCATGAGTCATGAGATTCGAACGCCAATGAATGCAATCATTGGTCTTACGCATTTAGCGCTTGAAGCCGATACCGTCGAGCAAAAACAAATCAATCTTAAAAAAGTAAAAAATAGTGCTGCGACCCTGCTTGAACTGATTAATAGTATTCTTGACTTCTCAAAGGTCGACTCACAAGAAATTGACGTCGTTAAACAGAAATTCAATCTTTCCTCATTGCTTGGAAAACTGTCGCAGATGTTTCAGCACAAGGCGAGAGATAAATCGCTTCATTTGTTGTTTGACATTAAATGTAATTCAAACAGCGAATGTATAGGAGATAGTGACCGACTTTACCAAGTTTTGGTTAACTTATTAAGCAACGCAATAAAATTTACCGACAATGGGTTTGTTAAGCTAACCATTGATGCTAATCAAAGCGATATTGCCTTTAGCGTAAGTGACTCGGGTATTGGCATCAGTGAAAATAGCCTTCCTTCTTTGTTCGATGCATTTGTGCAGGCCGATGCCTCTATTTCAAGAAATTACGGGGGCACTGGATTAGGTTTAGCCATCAGCAAAAAATTAGTGTCGATGATGGGGGGTACGCTCTCGGTCGACAGCATTGAAGGTAAAGGAAGTCACTTTCACTTTAGTATCCCTGGCATGTTCATCTCGGCGGCACCGTACCCGACGATTTCATTAGAGCAACCATTGCTATGCGTAAGCGCTGAAAAGGGCATGACCGAAACTGTTCGCATTTTAAACGGAGCGCTCTCACGATTAGCCATACCATTTAGCATGATTGACGCTAGGCATAACGCTTTGCCTACATCGAACCAACATACCATTTTGCTGTTAGGTGACGACCAACTTGCATGGGATAAAATTATTAATCACATGAAGTTTGGAGAGTTTGAAAACCTAAATATCGCAATCATTATTACGCCATTAAGTGACATTGAAGTTGAACAACGCTTAGGTAAATACCTTCCCGCCCATGCCGACATCATCGAAGCCCCCTTTACCGATGTTCAGCTTATTGACTCGCTGACCCCGTTACAAAACGCCTCCGGCGAAAAAAGAAAGGAAGGCCTAGAGTCTAAAAAGCGTAGAGAGAAAAGGTTGAAGGGTAAGCATATTTTAGTGGTAGAAGACGACGATATTAGCCTAGAGGTTACCCGCCAAATCCTGTTTAACAGTGGACTGAAAGTAACATCGGCAAAGACCGGAGAAATGGCGCTGATGTTATGTACAAAGCAACGTTTTGACGCCATCCTTCTTGATTGTATGTTACCAAAAATGAGCGGCTATCAAGTATCTGAACAGCTATGCCAACAACCTTTTTTTACTACGCCAATAATTGCACTAAGTGCAAATATTTCTGAGCAGACAACACAAAAGGGCATCGATGCAGGCATGTGTGCCCAAATAACAAAGCCCGCCAAGGCGAAAACGATTCTTGCTACGCTCGATAGTTATATCCATAGCGGTTATCTTAGTATTGATGAGCCAGCGCAAACTGATAATTTCGAAAACGATATCTATCAGTTCTACCTTAAATATGGAAAGCCAGATGTGCTGGCATCTTTATTAACGCTACTCACCACGAAATCCAATGATCTTAGTTATATAAACAGGCTATTGGAGGATGCGCATCACATTGGTGCACATACACTTGAGCGCAGCGTCTTTTCTATTCAAAGCGCAGTACACAACGGAAACGACTACGCCAGTAAAATCGCGGAACTTTCTCAATCTTTAGATACGACACTTAGCCTCATCGCCCATACGCTTTCTGCCTCTAATATAAATAGGAAAGAGGAAGTGAGCAATGAGATTCCATTAACCGAATTGGTAAATGTAATTACAAGCTTAAAGGCCTATGATGCTGATGCGGGCGCCTTACTGACAAATTTAGTCAGTAATTATTCAACCTCGCACCTAAGTCATAAACTTAACAAGGCATTACAACAGGTCAATGTTTATGACTACGATGGAGCAATCGAAACGCTAGTAGTTGTACAGGAAAATATAACCAATGAGTGAGTCACATTCGAACAAGAACACGAAGTCGTTCAGCGTGTTGATCGTTGACGATGAACCCGCCAATATTGATATATTGAAAGGGGTATTGTCACCTCACTACCAAGTCAAGGTAGCTTCTTCTGGTCATGTCGCGCTGCGCGTTGTGGAGCGGTTTACTCCCGACCTTATTTTGCTGGATATTATGATGCCAGGCATTGATGGCTTTGAAGTTTGCAAAAAACTCAAAGCGATGCCGACACTCGCCAACATACCGGTTATCTTTGTTACCGCATTAGGGCAAGGCGAAGATGAGGAAAAAGGGTTTACGCTGGGTGCAGTCGATTATATTACGAAGCCTATCTCCCCCCCTCTCGTGCTGGCGAGAGTTAATACCCATATCACGTTAGCCCATCAGATGCGTGTCACTGAGGTACAAGTGAAAGAACGCACCGCTCAGCTACAGCGAAGTCAACAAAGTGCCATTACAATGCTAGCGGCGGCGGGCCACTATAACGATAACGATACTGGTCATCACATTTGGCGAATGGCGGCTTACAGTAAGTGTTTAGCCCTAGCGGCAGGATGGTCAGTAACCGATGCCTCTTTGTTGGCGCAGGCCGCCCCCATGCATGATACAGGGAAAATCGGCATTCCTGACAGTATTCTCAAAGCCCCTCGTCGTCTTAATGACGCTGAAATGGCAATTATGCGAACCCACGCTGAAATTGGACATAAGATTTTGGCGCAAAGTGATACACCATTGTTTAACTTAGCTGCTGAAATATCGTTATGTCACCATGAAAAATGGGATGGCTCAGGTTATCCTCAGTCACTCATCGGCGAAGCAATACCGCAAAGCGCACGCATTGTCGCTATTGCTGATGTATTCGATGCCTTAACCATGAAACGGCCCTATAAAAAGGCCTGGGATGATGATGCTGCATTTGAATATATTGCTGAGCAGGCGGGTACACATTTCGACCCTGAACTGGTTTGCCGATTCTTATCAATAAAAGATGACATTATTCGAACTAAACAATACTGGAATTCGCTAGAGCAGCGAAATGAAATCCCCTCGATGGAGAACGTATTGCCTGCAAACACTGCCATGTAGACAGCTAAGATAATTAACCTATAAAAAACGCCGCGATTGCGGCGTTTTTTGTTGGAACTTACATTAGCTTGTACCTAGCTCTACAGCAAGCCTGTCAGCCTGTTGTTTTTCACCTTGCACAAACTGTTTCCACTGCTGAGCCATTGCGCGACTCTTTTGATGCTTCTCAGCTTCTGCTAACTGATTCAGCGCCAACGCATATTGCTTTTTGTTGTAAAGGGCCATGCCTTTTATAAGGTAAACTAAGCCTGGGTTTCTCAACTCACCTTTAGCGACCGCGCGGTCAGCCGCAGAAATTGCATCATCAAAGCGCTCTTCATTAAGCAGAATTTGCGCAAGCTGGGCGTCCAACTCACCGTCTTCTGCTAATTCTGCCGCTTGCATCATTACAGGAATGGCTTTGTCTTGTTCTTTTGCTAACGACCAGCTTTGCCCTAGGAATTTCAGGTTGCGCAAGTTTTTCTCAAGCACGCCATTATTCATAGCCTGTTCCATTAACCTAGCGCCCTTAAACGGTGCTCTATGGTAATAGTAAAGCTGTGCTAGATTAAAGACATCTGCACCTGTCTCAACAAACCCTTGCTGATAAGCTGTTTCCATCATAGCCAGTTGCTTTCTTTCTTCGCCTAACTCACCATACATGCCTGCTAATTGCAGCCAATACTTAGGTTCGTTGTAAAGCTTGACCATCTTGATGAGGACGTCTTTTACCTTCTCAGGTTGCTTAAGTTCATAATAAACCGCACGCTGAAGAATTAACCACCCCTCATCAGGGATCATTCCCTCGGCTTCATGATCTGAAATCGCTTGTGCTATCCACTCAGCAGCGTTTTCATATTGCTTACTTTGGTAATACGCCTGCGCTTTTATGACTTTATTTTTCGGTGGAATTTTGCCGTTATTAAGGGCTTCCCAACGTTCAATATAAGTAATGGTATCGTCGTAATTACCTTGCATAAGGTTAAGCTGCGCTAAACTGAAAAGCGTTGTCATTTCAAATTTTTCAGGTATGGGCTGCTGTTCGACAACCTTGGCAAATGACGCTAGCGCTTGTTCATAATCTTCATTGTTGTAATAGATAAAGCCGAAAAAGTTATACATCATCGCTTTTTCATACGCATTCATCGAGTCTGATTTTTCCTCAACCTCACGTAAAATAGCGATGGCCTCTTCGACGTTGCCCGCATCATCAGCGGCTGATTGTGCGCGAGCAAGCTGCTCGTAAACCTTACCGCGCAGCGTAGGCACACGACGGGTTTTCTTTTCACTGGCCTTTACTTCTTGCGCACTCGCATCAGAAGCAACAAGCATAGTCGGTAACGTGATTAACGCTGATGCAGCTGCAAACGTCAGTGCATATAGCAATCTACTCGCTTGTGTTTTCATCATGTCTATTATCCGTCAATCTGGAATGAGATTCGGTTTTGCACACCAGACACTTCTGTTGGCTCACCGTTAACTACACGAGGCTTATATTTGAACTTCATTGCAGCATCAATCGCCGCTTGCTCAAAAATCCCCTGCGGATTCGCTTCAACTACAATAGGGTTACGTACCGCTCCTTGCTTAGTTACCGTAAACTCAACAATAACAAAGCCTTCTATTCCACGCTGAAGGGCGCGTCTTGGATAGACCGGTGCAACTTTAACGATAGGTAAGTACTCACCATCACCCGACTCTAAAGATAAACCACCCTCTAACGAGATATCATCACCGACATCTGCACCAAAATCCATTGACGAACCCTCTGCATTTGGTGTCGGCGAGTCCATCTGAGGCTGCTGCATCTGAGGCGGCGGTGTATCTGGCTTAGGTGGCTTCTTAGGCTTACGGTCTTTTTTCTCGACCTGCTCTTCCTGCTTAACCCTTACGAAGTCAAGCACACTACCTTTTGGAGGCTCAGTCAGGGCGCTGCCACCCATCTTGATGAGTGATTGCATCAAGAAGAACAGGCCTAACGTGATCGCAAGAGATAGTGCGAATGCGATTAAATATCGTGGCATGATTTATGGCTCTTGCGCTGCAATCGAAACATCGTATACGCCCGCGGCACGCGAGGCGTCCATTACCTTTATCAAGGTTTCTGTTGTTGCTTTTTTATCAGCTTGAATCACGACTGTACCCTGAGGATTTTCTGCGTGAAGACGTTCAATGTTCGCTTGAACAGCACGAACATCAATACGGCGTTTGTTAATCCAAATCTCACCTTTATCTGAAATCGCGATAAGAATGTTAGCACGGTCTTTCTTCACGGCGGTTGCCGCTTCTGGACGGTTAACATCAATACCCGCTTCTTTCACAAAAGAGGCGGTAACGATAAAGAATATCAACATGATAAATACAACGTCCAACATCGGTGTCATGTCGATAGTTGCTTCTTCTTCATCAACTAGATTTTGAAAATGCTGTTTCATAATAATTACCTTACCTTAATGCAAACGAGCATTAACGTTGAATTGTCAATGCATCCTCAAGATGCGTGCGTTCTGATTTCACCATACGGGTTAGCCATGTAGCTGCAAATACGCCTGATAGTGCACCAACCATTCCAGCCATTGTTGGAATCGTTGCTTTCGATACTCCCGATGCCATGGAGCGAGCATTACCCGAGCCAGAAATTGCCATCACGTCGAACACTTCAATCATACCCGTTACTGTGCCCATCAAACCTAATAGCGGACAAAGTGCGACTAATGCTTGAATAATAGGGATACTGCCATTTAACCGCATGGTTAACTGTGAAATCGTTTTCTGACGAACCTGTTCTGCAATCCAAGAAGTACGGTCGGCACGTGCCGTCCACATTGCTACCGCATCTTTCTTAGCTTGCTTGTGCCAAACCAATAGGTACATGGCACGCTCGAGGATTAAAAGCCACATAACGAATATCAACAGGCCGATGACCAGGAGAACCTGGCCACCTGTTTCTGTGAAATCGCGAATTGCTTCCAGAAACTCGATCATGATTAGCCTCGCTCAGCGCGCTCTGCAATAACGCCAGATGCTTGTTCTTGTAGGATATACACAATGTTCTTAGAACGTGTATTTAGCATCGCATAAAGTAACGTCATTGGAATCGCAACGACCAGACCTAATACCGTGGTAACAAGTGCAGTTGAGATACCACCAGCCATCAATTTCGGGTCGCCCGTACCGAACAAGGTAATAGCTTGGAAGGTATTGATCATACCGGTTACCGTACCTAGTAGACCCATAAGCGGCGCGACGACAGAGATAATCTTAATGATAGTGAGGTTACGACCTAGTTTAGGCACTTCGCCCAAAATAGCTTCTGTTAGGTGAAGCTCAAGCGCTTCAACGTCAGCGTCTGGGTGCTCGTCACGTACTTTAAGTACACGACCAAGTGGGTTAGTTGTTTTTACTTCTTTGCTCTTAAGCTGTTTGTTTACTTTCATGCGAATTACAGAAAGACTCACTAAACGCTCAATGGCTAACAGTAGACCAAACGCACCAACGATAAGAATGATATAACCCACTACACCGCCTTGCTCTACACGCTCTTGAAGGTTAGGCGCTTGAACAAGAAGGCCAAGGATTGAACCACCAGTCGGGTCGATACCAAACTGTACTAGCTCACCACTCGATGCTTGAAGTTCTGCCGCTGAATCGTTGTAACGGTCAGCAGGTTGACGAATAAGCTCTGATACTGTGCCTGTTACGCCGTTGTACTCAAGGTATTTACCATCAGCAACAAGCGCAAATGGACCAACACGTACCACTTCTTTTGATACTTTTTGACCACCCGCTTCAACCACATTCGTAGTAAACTTAGTCACTTTTCCTGACTCGGTCATTTCGCGCTGCATTTCAAACCACACGCGCTCTATTTCTTCAATTGAAGCAAGCTTAGAGCTTGAGCCCATATCTTGCGCCATTTGATCTAAGAAATTTGCTCTATCTGGAATTTGAGCAGAAATAACAGAGTTGTAGAATTTGTTTTTCGTGTCGCCAGCAATTTGCTGCAGCACACCGAACAATTCTTTCAATGAGCCCAAACGTGTATCAAGCGCACCGTTAAGGTCGGCCAGTTTAAATTCATTTTCTTCAAACTGCGTTTCAAGCTGCTCAGATTGAACCAACATTTGGTCACGCTTGGCACGTGTTTCACGAAGAATACGGTCTTGCTCGGCACGTTGTGCGGCGAAATCAAGTTCACGTTGTTTATTTTGCTCAGATTGCGCAAATTGACCTTCTTCTAACTGTTTAAGAAGGGCGTCTAAGTCCATGGCACGGTCGCTTTGTGCGAAAGCACCAACGCTGATGCTAAGGGCTGCTAGACCAACAGCGATACGTTTTACTGTATTAAACATTCTCATCAACCTCTTAGTCTGTAATTGCTACTGGCAGCATTAGCAAGTCTGGAGCAAGTTGTTTCTTCGCCATGCGCAGACCTTTTGTGATTTGTGTACGGTAGCTGCTATCTAGTGCTTCCCACTGACGCGTTTGCTTGTTCCATACGCCTTGCGTGCTCGCATCACGCGTTTGATAGATAAGCGCGGTGCGACCTAAACGTAAAAACTCAACATCACGCTCTTGACCGTCGATTGAGTGAATACCGCTGTAGGCTTCCATTGTGCGACCGTAGTCCATTTCAACCTGGAACGCTTCCATAACGCGACGGAATTTTTCAGAGGCCGCTACATCAGCACGGTCCATCATCGCTTTTAAATCGGCAACGCGGTTGGCTCGCTCTTCAGGAAGAAACGGAACGTCTAATTCAATAAACTGCTCAAGACCGTCAATCATACGGATCATAAGAGGCGTAATTTGACGTTCTACCACTGACACTTCGTCAATAGCCGAATTCAAATCAGTCATTTCTTGCTCTTGATTAGCGATTTGCTTACGAAGCTGGGTGTTGTACACCTCTAGGCCTTCGATTTCTTTCATTAGTGTTTTGAACTGTTGAAGTTTGCTATCGATCTGATCAGTTATACCATTAATCTTTTCTTGCGATTTAGCCGCAGACTCGTTGATTTTCGCCGCCTCATCGACAACGGGTTTTAAGACTTCATCGTCTTGTGCGAGTACCGGTGACGCCGCTAGCGCACCCGCAACAAGCAAAGCATTGATAAGCTTCATACATTCAAACCTTTAAAGTTAAAAGAAATCGGTGTTATCCGACTATAAATTTCTGGGCGTAGGATAGGAGTTTTCCATGACAGTTTTATTACAGGACTGTCATAAAACAACTAATGAGTAGGTAAAAAAAAGCCCGACATGGCGTCAGGCTTTATATTTACTAGAAATCGTACTTAATCGAGGCGTTCAAACTGGTGCCTACCGTAAGTCTTCTGAGCGTTAACCCTTCTTGCTCAATCTCCTTCTCATCATTAAATAAGTTCTGCACTCTAAATTTAATGGTGGTGTTAAAATCTGGATAGTATGTGTAAACCGCGTCTAATGAATGGAACGGTTTTTCTATACCGTCTTCAAAGCCACGTACGCCTGGCGCAATGATACGCTCGCCAAACGAGTTATACACCAACGAAGCAGAGTGTTCACCGTTGTCTGAGTCCCAACCAAGCTGCATGTTCGCCACCCATTCTGAATGGCCTACAAGGCGGCGCTGATCATTGGTGATGGTTGCCGTAATACGACCGCCATACGCGGCACGCGCTTGCTGAGAGAACAATGAGTCTTGGTCTTCACTGCCAATCGTTACTTCAGAGTCAGACAACGTCATGTTAGCCGATAGGAAAAAGTTGCTAAAGTTATCCCCGATAAATGCAAGATCATGCAAAAATTCAACTTCAACACCGTACAACTCACCTTCTTCACCGTTGGCAGTCAACAACTGAGGTACCCCTTCACCGCCATCGAATTGCACCATCTCGATAGGGTTGGTCATATCTTTGTAAAATACGGCCACCGACAAGTTGTTCCCTTGTGACATATACCACTCCCATCGGAAGTCGATATTGGTCAGTTCAGACTCAACCAGTGTAGGCGAACCACGAACCAAGAATTCGGTTAACGGGTCAATAAAGAATGTTGAACTAATATCACGCAAATCAGGACGAATTAACGTTTGGCTGATATTAAAGCGATACTGCATTTCTTCACTTGGTATATAAGTAAACGCGAGTGACGGTAAAACATCTGTTTCACTGTAAATACTGTCTATGATGACATCGATATCATCGGCAAACGTATCAGAATGTTCAACAAACGGAATCGACACTTGTTGGAAGTCTTCATAGCGCGCCCCACCGCTCACTCTGAACTTTTGGTCAAAGAACGCATCAACCATAAAGTAACCGGCCGTTAGTTTGGTCGCCGCTAAATACTTATCGCCTTCACCTGTATTATCTTGGAATACTGAACGGCCTGTCGAGCTCGTGTAGAAGTTATCGTTATAGATATTCTCTTGTGAGAATATCGTGTCTAAACGGCTACCCGCTTTGAAGTCAGCGTCTATACCGAAATGGCGTATCGCTAAATCAATATTGTTACCATCACGGGTTTTATCGTAATAGTCCATTCCGGCTTTTAGTTCTATGTCGTAACCGCTGCCAAAAAAGGCAGTGGATACGTTGAAGCCATAGGTATCTGATTCATCATAAAGCACTTGGAATTGACGGTTTAAGTTAGTTCCCGGCGTGTCATCTAAGCGCTCAAGTTCTAATGCACCGGATTCATCAAAGAATTGTTGAAAGGTGACTTCCATAATATCTGGCGCTTCACGTGATGCACGGCTTGTGCCCACATACCAATCGAAGTAAACGCCACTTAGTAAATCTAGGAAGTTGTGCGTACCTTTAAGCTGAGATGACACCATTTCACGCTCTTCGAAAATGATGTCCATGCGTCTAAATTCTTCAACGCCGGGATCTGATTCACTCTCGTCAAAATAAAAGCCGTCACGAACACGGTCACGCATGTCATGAAGCATCATGTTTACTAACTCAACTTTATGGTTACTGTTGTATTCGTAACCCATGTTGAACATACCGCTCCATCTTACGTTTTGCTCAGTAGATACCATATCTCTGAATTTCGTAAAACGTGGATTTTCCTGACCACCACCAATATCGTTACCTAGCAGTTCTTCAGCAACAGTCCATTGGTTGGTGTAAGAAATAGTGGCAAGAAAACCAAGCACGCTGTCGTTATCAAAGACGTAATTGTTTCCTATTGTCGAGCCTAAGCTAAAGTTAGGGTCGACTGACTTCGCTTCGGGACCAATATCCCAATTAAACGAGCCTAAAATAGCCTGTGTTTCCGCTAATGTTCGAGTGCGGTCGCCTTCAAACCCTGCTGAACCATTTGCAGCAAGACCAGATTGAATAATGTTTGGCAGTGCACGCGTGCCATCATCACGTCCTGTCCAGTCGTCGCTGCCGCCAGAGTAGAACACGCCATCGTCGCTATTTTGTGTATTCCAGCCGCCACCTGCACTTACATTGAAAACAAATTCGCTAGGAATAGATTTGGTGCGGATATTCACGTTACCGCCACCGAAATGCCCAGGCATATTAGGAGAATACGACTTCTGAACATTCAAGCTTTCAATGATGCTTGAAGGAAACAAATCAAGAGGGACAACCGAGCGCGTTGGATCCGGGCTAGGTACTGTCATGCCGTTTAATTGCGTGCTTGAATAACGCTCACCAAGACCACGTACGTAAATGAACTTTCCGTCTACAAGCGTAAGACCTGTTACACGACGAAGCGCAGCTGCCGCATCGCCATCACCAGTACGAGATATTTGTTCCGCACCTAAAATATCAGCAACGAACGCTTGATTTTGACGTTCTTGTAATACCGCTGTTGCAGTACCTTTTAATCGCGTACCTGTTGCAACGACTTCCTCTATTGCCTCATCTTCCGATTGCTGCGCAACCGCGGTAAGAGGAAGAGCACTTGCGCCAAGAATAGAGGCGATAGCCAACGATAGTCCACCAACCTTGAATGTTGACGCGTGTTTATTTCTCATTTTGAAAACTCCTATGGAACTGCATTCTGCTAAGTCGCTTTTAACACAAAAGCTAAGGCGTATTAACGCCTTAGCTTTTCAGTGTGTTACTTCTGCTTGTTAGTCTTCCAGACCTACAGTTACCCAACCTAGTGTCCAGTTTGTTCCACCATCAAATGCACCTTTGTAGCTTGTACTATCAAAGAAGCTATCAAGTGTTGATGCATCGAAACCTGAATCTAAAAGTACTGAATTATTTGCCGGCACATAGCCTGTTGAATCAAAACCAAGCGCAGCAGTATCAGCCAGTACACTGTTGCCATCTTGGCCTTCGAACCACGCCTGCGTAGTGCCACCGTCGATAGTGTCTGAACCGAATGGGCTAGCTGCAGAACACGCTACTGCAGAGTGAGTTACTGTTAGTGAACCACCTTCAGCGTTTGCGATAGACTCGTTGCCGTTAACACGTAGGCAGTTACTGTAGTCAGCGCCACCAGTTACCACTAGGTTTTTAATAACACCCGCAGTACCGTTACGTAAACGTACACCGTTAGTACCTGTTGCGCCAATGATAGTGACGTTAGACACCGTAGGTGTAGTTAATGGCGTCCAAGAAGGGTTATCTTCATTGTTGTCAGCTTCAAACGCGTTGTCGCCGCCAGCTGCGCTTTGCTTAATAGCCACGTATTGTGCTTTACCTGTCCAACCGAAAGACCAGTCTAGTGAGTCATCGCCAATCGCGGTTAACACTAAGTGGCTAACGTTTACTGTGCCGCCGAAGAACTCAACACCATCGTCTAGGTTTTCGTGAACCTGGATGAAGTCAACTTCAGTACCACGACCAACACCTGCGAAAGAGATACCATTAAGTTCGTCACCCGCAGCGAGCGCTTTACCAGCGTGCTTAACAATTACGTAGCGTAGTGTACCAGAGCTATCATCTTCGTCAGCACCGCCATAAAGACCTGCATCACCTTCTGCAGCAACACCACAGTTAGCTAACTCTTCTTCAGACGTATCGTTGTCATCACCCGTATTACAAAGGTTAGTAGGTGCATTACCTAGAATAACCAGACCGCCCCATTGACCAATGTCAGTTTCTTCACCGGTTAGGTCTTGTACAGACGTGAAGGTGATAGGTAGTGTTGCAGAACCGCTGGCTTCAATTTGTGAACCGCGGCGTACTACTAGGAAGTCGTTACCGTCTTCACCGAATACTGTGGTACCGCGCTGTACGTAAAGTGTTGCGCTGTCTGCATTGTCGTTACCAACTGCAGTACGACCTTTAATTAACCAGTGAGCATTATTAGTAAGCGACACGTCAGACGTGAACACTGTATCAGTAGCAAGCTGGTATACCGGCTTGTCCGTGATGGTTGGGAAGCTTCCAGATACGTCTGTGGCTAAGCCTTGTGCTAATGCGTTGGTAACGCTTGTAGGAATAGCGTCATTAACTGCAACAGTCCACCCTTCCATCCAGTTGTTGTCGCCGTCAAATGCACCAATGTAGTCTGTTGCTGTGAAGAAGTCGTTTTCTTCAGATACATCTACACCGTTACCTAGAAGCGGAGAACCAGAGCGAGGAGTGAAACCGTCTGTAGAAAGCATAAGTGCGCTAGCTGCTAGCGTGCTGTTACCGTCTTGACCTTCAAACCATGTTTGCGTAGTACCGCTACCGATAGCGTCTGAACCAAAGTTAGCGTCAGTGTCACATGCTACAACCGAGTGCTCTACTGAAAGCTCACCAGATACTGCGTTTGCAATTGACTCGTCGCCGTTAACACGTAGACAGTTAGAGTAACCTTCACCACCAGTAACGACTAGGTTGCGAACGTTGCCTGCAGTACCGTTACGTAAACGAACACCGTTAGTACCCGTTGCGCCAACGATAGTTACGTTTGCGATAGTAGGCTTAGTAAGTGGAGCCCACGCGGGGTTATCTTCGTTGTTGTCAGCTTCGATAGCGTTGTCACCACCAGCAGCTGATTGCTGGATGTAAACGTTTTGTGCGTTACCCGTCCAACCGAAAGACCAGTCTAGTGAATCATCACCAATGTCAGTAAGTACAACGTTACGTACACTAACTGTACCACCGAAGAACTCGATACCGTCATCAAGGTTTTGGTGAACTTGGATATACTCAACTTTTGTACCTGAACCGATACCTGCAAATGAAATACCGTTTAGTTCGTCACCCGCGGCTAGTGCACGACCAGCGTGTTTAACTACAACATAGCGTAGTGAACCAGTATTATCTTCAGAGTTGTTGCCGCCGTAAAGACCCGCATCACCTTCTGCTGCAACACCACATGCTGCTAGCTCAGCGTCAGACGCATCCGCATCATCACCTGTGTTACAAAGGTTACTTGGTGCGTTACCAAGAAGCACGATACCACCCCACTGGCCGATATCCGTTTCTTCACCTGTTAAATCTTGTACTGAAGTGAAAGTAATTGGCGCGTTAGCTGTACCGTTCGCTTCAATCATCGATCCACGACGTACAACTAAGAAGTCATCACCTTGCTCACCGAATACGGTAGTGCCTTGCTCGATAAATAACGTTGCGCTATCGGCGTTGTCGTTACCAACCGCAGTACGGCCTTTAATCAACCAGTGTGCATTATTTGTCAATGTAACGTCAGCGGTGAATGTTGTGTCAGCAGCAAGTTCATATACAGGCTTGTCTAGGTCAGAGAAGTCACCTGATACGTCTGTTGCTAGACCTTGTTCGAATGCGTTTTGAACGTCAGTTGGGAAACCGCCGTTAACGCCTACGGTCCAACCTTGTGTCCAGTCATCACCATTTGGATTAAATGCACCGATATAACTGTTACCGCCAAGCGCCAAAGGCGACGCTGACGTTGGGAAATAACCGTTATCTTCTAATAAAAGCTGTGAAGGTGTGAGTACGTCATTGCCAGACTGCCCTTCGAACCATGCTTGAGTGGTGCCACCAGAGATAGTGTCGCTACCAAAATTATTTGCAGGCGTTTCACACGCCACTATTGAATTAGTAATGGCCAACTCGCCTGATTCAGCGTTTGCAATTGACTCATCGCCATTTACACGTAGGCAGTTAGTAGCAAGTGCTGAGCCCGTTACTAGTACATTTGAAAGTACGCCGGCGGTACCGTTACGAAGACGTACGCCGTTAGTGCCGTCAGCGCTAACAATAGTTACGTTCGAGATAGTTGGTTTAGTTAGTGGCAACCAAGCAGGGTTGTCTTCGTTGTTGTCAGCTTCAATTGCGTTGTCGCCACCTTCAGCCGATTGCTGAATGTAAACGTTCGTTGCGCTTCCGGTCCAACCGAAAGACCAATCAAGAGAGTCATCACCGATGTCGGTCAATACTACGTTGTTAACGTTAACGGTACCACCGAAGAACTCGATACCGTCATCTAGGTTTTGGTGAACCTGAATGTGATTAACTGTTGTACCTGAACCGATACCTGCGAAAGAAATACCGTTTAGTTCGTCACCAGACGCCAGTGCTTTACCCGCGTGCTTAACTACAACGTATTCAAGTGAGCCTGAATTATCTTCAGGGTTGTCACCGCCATAAAGACCTGCATCACCTTCTGCGGCCACACCACAGTTAGCTAGTTCTTCGTCAGACGTTTCGTTGTCGTCACCGGTGTTACATAAGTTAGTCGGTGCATTTCCAAGCAGTACAACACCACCCCACTGACCGATATCAGTTTCTTCACCCGTAACGTCTTGTACCGACGTCATCACGATTGGCGCAGATGCTGAACCAGAAGCTTCAATTTGTGAACCACGACGTACGACTAGGAAATCGTTTCCGTCTTCACCAAATATAGTTGTACCTTCTTCGATGGTAAGAACAGAAGCGTCTGCGTTGTCGTTACCAACGGCTGTGCGACCTTTAATGATCCAGTGAGCGTTGTTGGTTAACGTCATGTCTTGAGTAACTGTTAAGTCTGCATTTAAACGATAAACAGGCTTGTCAGTAATAGTTCCAGAGAACTCGCTAGAAACGTCAGTAGCAAGACCAAGAGAGAACGGAGTATCCACGTCAGGCGTTGTAGGTGTTGTAGGAGTAGTAGGTGTGGTGGGCGTAGTAGGTGTAGTAGGCGCTGCTACAACTTCATCACCTTCGTTAATTACAATGTCACCACCGCAGCCAGCAAGAATAAGCGCAGTTGTAATAGCACTTATCTTAAATACGTTACGAAATTCCATTAAATTCTCCAAGATTTTTTAGTATGGATTTTTAGGTTTCGTAGAGAGTAAAGGACATCGGTGACATTTTTGTTACAACACGCGAAAGAAAGTAAAATTTATTGACGATTTTAAAATACTCGACTAATAAAAATAAAAACCATATTTTTCATAAGCTTAATTAATTATACATACTGACATTCCGAAGCATGTGCGATATGACATGTCAGTTTTTCGATCTAAACCATTTTGTTATGACAGTTTTATTACCACGAGTTACCGGTTCAGCGAAGTGAATACTATTAAGGTTAGGTTCACCGGTTGGTAAGAGGTTGTTCCAGAATAACGCTTTGCCTTTTTGGGGCTTTACAGAAATACCTAATTTAGTAAACCGAGTATGGCCACCTTCGCAATCTTCATTTAAATAAATCATGCACGTCCACGTACGTTGGCCTCTTGATGCACAATGGGCTAAATATTGCGGCGTTCCCGGTGGAAAAAAATCATAATGCGGTTTGTAATACTCACCAACCTGATAATGCTGTGCTTGAATAACCTCTTGTTCACCAACACCCAATTGAAGCCGCTCAACAATGCGCCGCTCTACGCGTTGCACTAGACGGCTATTAAGTTGAGCAAGTTCGCACGTTGATGATGTGCGAATATTTTCTGACGATGCTGCCCCAGCAAGCGATGAAGGGGTGAGTTTCCCCCTCGTTAAGGCAATAATATCATCGCACTCTTGTTCACTGAGAAAATGTTCAACGGCATAAAGTGATAATTGGGAGGGGTCACTTAATGAGGCATAGTGCGAGTTCGTTTTATTGCCTGAGGGATTGGCGTCGTTTGAGCGACTACTATTATGACTCTCGAAACTATTCGCTAAACGTGTAAAAAATGGCGTATCGTTACCCAAAGGAAGCTCTGGAGGTAAATTTGCGCCTAGAAGTTGTCTTATGGTGTGCGGTACAAACCCATTTTGAGAGAGCGTCGTAGCAATTTCTTCGATGGGAACGCGTGTTAGTAAACATTGTAACACCCAGTTTTTCCATTGCGAAGAAACCGTTGTCACAGGCTTACCCCTCGTCTAATAACCGGCGCTGACGCAATAAAACGTCATCACGGATAGGGAAGTAACCGTCGCGCACAACTTGACGCTGTCCTGCTTTTGAAAGCACAAAACGTAAAAATTCACGCTCTAACGTTGGCAATGGCTCTCCAGGTTTTTTGTTCACGACAAGATATAAAAAGCGGGAGTACGGATATTCTTCGTTTCTCACCGAGTCCATGGTGAGGGCAACAAAACTACCCTCCCGCTCACCTAACGGTAAGGCGCGAACGCCCGCTGTTTTATACCCATAGGCAGCGTAGCCCATCGCCCCTTTGCTTGAAGCAACAGACAATACAACCGACGCCGATCCTGGCTGCTCATTTACTGTATTTTTAAAATCGCCGTCACACAGGGCCATCACTTTAAATAACCCGTATGTTCCTGAGACAGAGTTTCGCCCATAGACACGAATAGGTGCTTGGTAGTCATCGCCACTCACGCCTAATTGTTGCCAGCGGTTAACCGCCTCATTCGCTCCACAATACTGAGTTTCAGAAAACACCGCGTCAACCTGCTTTAGTGTTAATCCATCAAGTGGATTATTGCGCTCAACAAAAATAGCGATAGCATCCATTGCAACCTTTAACACCACAGGAGGATAACCATGTTTACGCGTAAAATCGCGAATTTCACTGGGCTTTAGTGCGCGACTCATTGGGCCTATCGTAGCCGTTCCTTCAATTAACGCCGGGGGAGCGGTCGATGAACCTGACGCTTGAATTTGAAAACTGACCTGCGGATATAAGGTCTTAAATTCTTGTGACCAAAATGCCATTAAATTTGCCAGAGTATCAGACCCTACCGATGTGATTTTCCCAGCAACACCTGGAGCACGTTCGTATTCAGGTACATTTGATTCGTCGGCTACCGCAAACGTTGCACTGAAATAAACAAGCGCACTAATACACAGCGTTGTCAGACAACAGCGGCTCATTTAGTCTAGCTCCGCGATAAGTTCAGTGTCTAAGACAAAAGAAAATTGGCTTCCTTCGCCCAAAACGCTTGTAATATCAAGCCGAGAATTGTGATGGCTGAGCACGTGTTTCACAATAGACAAGCCAAGCCCCGAGCCCCCTGTTTTTCTTGATCGCGCTTTATCAACACGATAGAAGCGTTCAGTAAGTCGGTTCAAATGATTGGGCTCAATTCCATCACCGTTATCGACAACCGCAAATTCGGCCCCTTCGAAATGCCTTCGCCAGTACACATTGATTTCCCCACCCGATGGGGTGTAATGCACGGCATTAAAAACTAAATTAGAACACGCGCTGCGCAATTCGGTTTCAACACCATAAACCAGCAGGTTACTATCAATATGGAAATGAATAGTGTGCTGTTTCTCTTTGTTAAGCGCGATGGCTTCTCTCTCAATTTGAGTGAGCATAGCGGGCACGTTAATTACGTTTTCGTAAATACGTTCAGCACTGGCTTCGATACGAGATAGCACTAACAAATCTTCTATTAAATTCTGCATACGCTGCGTTTGCGACGTCATCTCTTTCATTGCCTTTTGCATGAAAGGGTCGGCCGACTCATCGATAGGCAGAATTTCAAGATAACCATTAATTACCGTAAGAGGCGTACGCAGCTCGTGAGACACGTTTGCAACGAAGTCTTTACGCATCTCTTCTAACTGAGATACACGCGTAACGTCACGGGCGATAAGTAACAAGTGCTCTTCGCCGTAAGGCATAATACGGTATTCAAACGTCTTATTTGGATTAGTGGGAGACGGCACTTCAATAGGATATTTGAAATCGCCGGCGTGAAAGTATTGGATAAATTCGGGGTGCCGAATAAGATTATCGACTCGGCTGTTTGCGTCTTGCGGCCACTTTAGCCCTAAATCTAAACGAGCTAACCGATTACACCAAATAATGCATGCCTTTGCGTCAACCACCACAGCGGCATCGGGAAGCGCTTCAGACCCTTCTCTAAACCGCTTAACCAGTTCGCCCAACTCTTTACGCTTGTTACGGTTTCTGCGTTGAAGGTAGTAAATGCCTTCATAAATATGTTCCCATACACCTTTAACAGTCGGGGGAGACATTTTTCGGCTATGCCACAGCCAACGATTCAACTTATAGAGATGCCAATAGTTGAACACAAGCAACAGCGTAGCACCCACTGCAATGGCAAACAGCATGTCATCCATGTACCAACCGATTACCGCAAATACCAACAGGTATAGCGCCAATCGCAATGTGCTTCTCAACCAAGAGAACGGGTAATACATAGAACAATACGCCTAATATACAAAGTCGAATACCGCTGTGTTTGATGTCACTTCAGCGGGCGTAGCAATTATAATTTCGTTGAAAAACGGTAACCTGCGCCGCGAACGGTTTGGATCATAGCATCATGGCCATGCTGAGAGATAGCCTTTCTTAGGCGGCGAATGTGCACATCCACTGTTCTATCCTCAACATAAACGTTCGTTCCCCACACATTGTCGAGCAGCAATTCTCGACTATACACGCGTTCAGGATGCGTCATGAAAAAATGTAATAGCTTGAATTCCGTTGGCCCCATATCAAGTGCATCGTCGTTTGCTGTCACGCGATGAGACACGGGCTCCAATTTCAGGCCGTTAAATTCGATAGGCTCTTCATTTGAGGTTGGCGTCACGCGGCGCATTACCGCTTTTATACGAGCCACTAACTCTTTTGGAGAAAACGGTTTAGTAATGTAGTCGTCAGCGCCCGCATCTAAACCTCGGATTTTATCCTCCTCCTCACCGCGCGCGGTAAGCATGATTACTGGGATATCTCGCGTAAACTCATGCTGTTTTAGACCCTTGGCAAGCTGTACACCACTTCCCCCAGGAAGCATCCAGTCTAAAAGGATAAGGTCGGGATACGGCTCACAGATTTTTTCCTGTGCTATATCATAGTCTTCTGCTTCAATAATATTAAAGCCTGATTGCTCAAGTACAAACTTCAGCATTTCGCGAATAGGCGCTTCATCCTCAACAACCAATACGGTACGAGACATTGTTATCTTCCTGAACATTACAAAACGCCGCCATTATTAATGTCATTCATGACACTTTTATTAAAACGATTACAAATATGTGTCAAGCCTTATAGAAAATTAACAACATGAAAGTTTCAATTTACTTGCTTGTTTATTAAACCATTTGCGCATATTCTTTCAAGGGTACTCAGTAAACTTATGGACAGGAGAAGGTTGTTCAATGGCGACCGTTAAAACCGGGTTATCAAGAAAGCTCTTAACACGGGTGCTTTCTGTCTATTTCACACTGACGTTAATCGTTACAGTGGGACAAATATTTACTGAATATCTTAGTACAAAAAACCACGTTGAATCTGAACTTCAAACCCTTAAAAACACCTTTTCAACCAGCTTAACTCGGGCACTTTGGGAGCTTAATACAGAGCAAGCGCGCTCTATTGCTGAAGGGCTATTAGAACTTCCCATTGTTGAAGGTGTGCAAGTGCGCGGAGAAAACGGTAATTACATTGCCGAGTTTGGTATTCGTACCCAACGTTCAGGTGCGCCGGTTGTAGAAGAAATTATAGAAGATCACACGGGCGGTATTTTTAGTTACAGTTTTCCTTTGGTATTTAAATTTTCCGGCCGCGAATCGACCGTGGGTGATGTCACACTTTACTCTAGCTTCGATACTATCTTTGGCCGTATCGAAGTAGGTATTTTCTTTTTAATCGGAAATGCTTTGGTTAAAACCACGTTTCTCGTCTTTCTCTTTATGACAGCGTTTAGAACAATGTTGTCAGAGCCGCTTCACGAAATTACCGATAAAATGGGGAGGTTTGACGCTATGCACCCTGAAGAGGGTAAGCTAGACGTCAACATTGACGACGATAACGAGTTATTGCAGTTAAAAGAATCGTATAACCAAGTTATTGACGACCTCATCATTTCAAACAATAAGCTAAAAGGTACGCAAGATCAGCTTACACTCGCGAACAAAAAACTCGACGACCAAAACTTAATTCTTGAACAAGAAGTTGCCAAAAAAACCGCATCGTTGTCGCAGATTATGCTAGATCTTGAACAACAAAAAGATGAGCTTATTGCTAATCAACGCGAGTTACGCCAAGAAAACGAAAACCGCCAATACATTGAAAATGAATTAAGAAAGAAGAATTCTGAATTCGTAGAATCTATGGAAAATCTTCAGCTAGCGAAAGACCAGCTTGTTGAGTCAGAGCGTATGGCATCACTCGGGGGATTGGTCGCGGGTATTGCTCATGACGTTAATACCCCATTGGGCGTAAGTGTTACCGCCGCGAGCTTTTTGCAAGAGCGCTTAAACAACCTTAAGCTCGATTTTGAAGACAAGAGCCTCACTACAAGAAACATGTCTACGTTCATTGATGAGGCACAGCAAACTGCAACGCTGCTTCTTATGAATCTTGATAGAGCATCCGACCTTATTGCGAGTTTCAAACAGGTTGCTGTTGACCAAACCAGTGAAGCAGAACGTGACTTTAACCTAAATGATTATATTGGTGAGGTTATTCAGTCGCTTAAACCTAGCTTTAAACACAGTAATCACACGATTACGGTTAATTGCCCGCCTGAACTCATTATTAAATGCGCCCCAGGCGCGATAGCGCAAATCATTACCAATATGGTAGTAAATTCGTTAGTCCATGGTTTTGAAAACAAAAATACGGGCATCATTAAGCTTGACATTACCCTTGAAGAAAACGAAGTCGTTATGACGTATTCTGACAACGGAAAAGGGCTGTCAGAGTCAGATTTAAGTAAGCTTTTTGATGCCTTCTTCACCACACGTAGAGGTGACGGAGGAAGTGGCCTAGGCACGCATATTATCTATAATCTCGTGACACAATCCCTCTCTGGCAGTATCGAGGCCGACAGCGAGATTGGAAAAGGCTTAACTTACCTCATTCGTTTCCCTTTGCGCCGCAACTAAAATATCAGCACGTGTACCTATCTATCGATTGCGCTGCTTTCGCTAGGTTGGTACGCTTACGCCCCGCTTTTTAAAGAGATAGCTTCACATGTGGTTTAAAAATATAAAAGCCTATCAACTAACCCAGCCTCTTTCGTTAGATGACAATGATTTAGAGCGCGTATTAGGCGAGCACGCTTTTCGTCCTTGCGGCAGTCAAGATGTTGCAACCATGGGCTTTGCTTCCCCATTCTCGCAAGCCGGAAAATCTGGCACCATGTTTCATGTAGTTCAGCAACGTTATTGGATTACGGTCAAAAAGCAGGAAAAAATATTGCCTGCTGCCGTGATAAACGCTGAACTTGAAGAAATGGTAACCAAAATTGAAATGGAGACGGGTTCTCCTGTTGGTAAAAAAGCGAAAGCTGATTTAAAACAAGAAATACAAACTAAGCTACTTCCACAAGCCTTTACCAAAAATAGCTATACCCATGGCTTTATTTCATTACCTGACAATGTCGTCATCATCGATGCGTCTTCTGACGGCAAAGCGGAAGCCTTCCTTGCATTGGTAAGAAAAGCGATTGGCTCACTTCCGGTTGTTCCGCTGGCACGCCATAGCCTTCAAAGCGAGTTAACACATTGGGTAATGGATGCTACGCCAGACGGTATCGAACTTTTAGAAGAAGCAGAGTTTAAATCTACCGACGATGCCGGCAGTGTTATTCGCTGTAAAAACCAGCCACTGGACAGTGATGAAATAAGCATTCACTTAGATGCGGGCAAGCTGGTTCAGAAAGTAGCCTTTGAGTATCAAGACACGCTTACGGCAATCATTGCTGAAGACGGCTCAATTAAACGTATTAAGTTTACAGACCGCATAAAGGAAGAGACGGAAGATGTGCCTAAAGATCAAGTCGAAGCAAGGCTTGACGCAGAGTTTGCGCTGATGTCTGCTGAACTTAGCCAATTTGTGGTGTTTTTACAAGACACGCTTAAACTTAAAGACGATAACGCATAATAAAAGAGAGTCGGCGAACGCAAATATTGCGTTCGCTGCTTCTATCTTGTCGGATAATGAATGACCGCAATAAATCGCGTTCGCCCAACATCATCTCGATACCCGTGCTCAATATCTGCGTTTAATATAAATTGCTCCCCCGCCTCTATCGCAATCCATTCACCTTCACTACAGACACTCAAACGCCCCTCAAGCACATGAATATGCTCAGTTACACCCTGTTGATGTGCACTTGAACGTTGCTCGTGAAAATGTGTTAAACACAGTTCGAACATTTCGAAGCCTTTATCATCTCGAAATGGGAATAAGGTTTTAATATGCATGTTAGGGTCATCATCAAACCCATCTGACTCTGGCGTGATAGCGTGTGCCGTTGATGATATAAAAGACGAGAAAGACGTATTTAGCCCTGTTGCTATTTTCCATAGTGTTGCAATACTTGGGCTCGACTCTTTTCTCTCAATCTGGCCAAGCATGGCCTTAGACACCCCAGTCAACACTGACGCTTTATCTAGTGATAACCCCCTCTCTCGTCGTAAAAATTTAAGATGTGTTGCAATGCTTGAGGCAATATCTGCCTGATCTGTCTTTTTCATGACGGTTACCGCTTGTCTGGTCGCGAGATAAATAGGAATTTCACAAACCACTTGTGCGTTATAGCGCACAAGTGCTATTTTGTATGTTATAACGCACAACATACAATACGTGGTCGCAATGTGCGACGTATTTCTATTTTATTCAGGTACCATAAGCAATGAAGAGTATTTGGACCCTAAGCCAAATAACGTCTGGACTAACCGCGGTTGTCGTGGGATACAGCAGTGCAGTAGTGATCGTTATCGATGTTGCAAAACGCGCTGGCGCAACTGATGCCATGGTAGTCAGTTGGCTTTTGGCGTTAGGGTTAGGTATGGGCATTACGTGTATTGCCTATTCATGGTTAACGAAAATGCCCGTTGTCACTGCGTGGTCTACCCCTGGCGCCGCATTTCTTATCGGCAGCGTAGAGCAATATACGCTACCAGAAACAATAGGGGCCTTTTTTACTAGCGCACTATTGGGTATTGTAGCGGTACAAAGTCGCCACCTGCTGTCATTAATAAAGCGCATTCCTCCCGCGATTTCCGCCGCGCTCCTTGCCGGCATCCTGATGCCTATTTGCCTTTCTATTTTTAGTGACATCGGCACCTACCCTTTTATTATTACCCTGTTTTTGGCTGTTTATATTATTGGTAGCAGATGGTTTTCCCGTTACTTAATGCTCGTCCTGTTAATTTTGTCGCTTGTTGTTGCTAGCCAACTTAGTAACGATTTTGTCATTACTGCTGTTATGATGCCGGCACCGGTTTGGGTTACTCCCGAGTTTTCTTTAAGCGCTACCATTGGCCTTGCCGCACCGCTATTTCTTATCACAATGCTATCTCAAAATTTACCTGGAATAGCTATTCATCACGCTCATGGCTATTTTTTAGATCATAAACCCGTATTAACCGGAATTGGCGTTGTTCAATTCCTTTTGGCGGGGTTTGGCGGTTTTACATTTAATCTTGCTGCCATCACCGCGGCCCTGTGTATGAGTGAACAGGTAGATAGCGATAAAACGCAGCGTTACAAAGCTGCCATTGCTGCCGGGGTGGGCTATTTAGTCATGGGACTGTGCGCGTCTGTGGTGGTCACCCTCTTTGTATCAATGCCTCTTGTCATTGTCCATGTACTTGCAGGGCTTGCATTGGTATCAACCTTACAACATGCCCTTGCTCGCGCATTGGAAACACCATGCTATCAACAACCGGCCCTGCTTACGTTTTTATGCAGCGCATCCGGCTTCACGCTGTTTTCTATTACCTCTGCGGTATGGGGATTAGCATTGGGCTTGTTGTTATTGGTGGCGCAAAAGAAACGCCTTAATGATAAATGCAAAGGTGAAAGGTTCTCATAACCCCAACGACATGAGGAGTGGGTACAAAAAAGCTGGCATACGGCCAGCTTTTCTTTAATGAGTAGCGCTGTGTTTTTATTGAAAAACTTGCTTTCCTGCTGCAGCAAGTTCTGTAAACTCTTCAGATTGAAGTTCGCTCACATCTGCGACCACACCGCGCTGAACGGCAAGGTTAATGACCGCATCTTTTTGGCTATCCATTACACCAGAAAGCGCTGCACCTACTCTTACAAAGTCGATATACCCTAAGCTTTCAGGAATGTAACTTAAATCTTTCCAGCTTTTGGCTACGTGCACAAACTCTTCACCAAATCCCCACTCACGCATGATACTCGCACCAATGCGCCCTGCTAACTTGTCGATTGCAACATCTAAGAATGTGGGGGCAGCAAATACATCTGGGTAGCGCTCAGCTTCAGTTAAAATAGGAAGCACACCAATATTATGCATTAATGCAGCAAGCGTCATGGTGTCCATACTCATTTCACGCTTCTTAGTTCGCGCAATATAAAGTTGAAGTACCGCCATGCTGTTAGCAACGATGTCTATCGTACGCGCCCACTCTTGTTGGAGGTGACGTGCCACCATATCATTTTTTGACACGAACAGTTGTTCCATCGCTAGCGCGGTAGAAATATTCTTAATTTGACGAAGGCCTATTCGAGTTACTGCTTGATTAAGCGATGTTACTTTTACGGCTCGTCCCATGTAAGCGCTGTTCGCGATTTTAATCATGCGTGCACTTAATGAAGGATCTTTACCAATAACATCCCCCATATCACTTAAGTTGATATCAGGATCATCTGCCGCTTTTCTTACTTGCAAAGCAATCGCAGGAAGTGTTGGCAGTACCAATGTATCGTTATTAATCTTCTCAACTAAGATGGTTAAAAGCGCGTTCTGTGTAGACATAGTTCTACCTTCTTAAATATTCTATTTATCGCGACAAGGCGATGGTGCTTTAAGACTCACTGCCATGTCGGATACTTCTCGGTATTCGCTTAACAAAAATAACAGCAAATCATCATTACTTTTTCCACTATACGCTAGCTTTTACAAAAGCACAGCGTTTCAAAGCGGAAATTTTTATTCTATTTATGGTATAGCTAGTATTATGCTTAAATGAAAGTAAATATTAAGCGAAACAATAACTTCATTGTGTATACATTAATAGTATGAAGTATAAACGACGCGCAATGCAATGATGTTGATATAGCGCAATTTATTTTTCTATTTACGCAGCGCTTTCCCTAATTTTAACTTATAAGACTAAAACAATAACGAGAATACTAACCATGAAATTACGCTATTTTTTATCGCCGGTCGCTGTTGCGACGTGCTTAATGCTCAGTGGATGCGATAATGCACCGTCTACGACTACCGAATCGACGCCAAACGAATCAACTAACGACACAGCCTTACTCGTTGACACTTCTCGCTTATCAATCTACCACCCCGTTACTCTAACTAGCGATTTATCACATTTAAGTGCTAATCAAAAAGACATGGTTAGCTTGCTCATTGATGCAGCCAAAATTATGGATGATCTCTTCTGGAAACAAGCGTTTTATGGGAACAAATCGGCATTTTTAAATGGGATAGATGATGACAAGGTCAGGCACTTCGCCACCATTAACTATGGCCCTTGGGATAGACTAAACGGCGATACCCCATTTTTAGGTGGCTATGCCGATAAAGCGTTAGGTGCAGAGTTTTATCCTAGCGATATGGAAAAAGCCGAGTTTGCTACCGCATCATTTGACGGCAAGCAAAGCCTTTACGCGATGGTTAAACGTAACGAAGCTGGCAAGCTTTATGCGCAGCCATATTCAGAAGCTTTTAAAAGTGAGTTGATGAAGGCGTCTGAATTATTGGTACAGGCCAGTGAACTGGCAGAAGATGAAGGTTTTAAACACTATCTTACTTTGCGTGCAAAGGCGTTACTTACCGATGACTACCTTGCGTCTGACATGGCGTGGATGGACACAAAAACCAACCCAATTGAGCTTGTAATCGGCCCAATAGAAACCTATGAAGACCAACTCTTTGGCTACCGAGCTGCGTTTGAAGCGTACGTTCTTATAAAAGATTTGGCATGGAGCGAGCGCCTAGCAAAATACGCTAAGTTCCTGCCTGAACTTCAAAAAGGCTTACCCGTTGCCTCTGGATACAAAGCAGAAGTACCAGGGTCAGACGCCGATTTGAACGCTTATGATGTGGTTTATTACGCAGGACATTCAAATGCTGGAAGTAAGACTATTGCAATCAACCTTCCTAATGACGAACGCGTTCAGTTAGAAAAAGGCACACGTAGACTACAGCTAAAGAATGCTATGCAAGCAAAGTTCGATAATATCCTTGTTCCTATCGCCGATACTTTGATAGCGCCCGAGCAAAGGAAACATATCACCTTTGATGCATTTTTTGCTAACACCATGTTTCATGAAGTTGCACATGGGTTAGGCATTAAAAATACGCTTGATGGTAAAGGCACTGTAAGAGAGGCGCTAAAAGAACATGCTTCGGCATTGGAGGAAGGCAAAGCAGATATCTTAGGGCTTTATATGATTCAGAGCCTTCTTCAACAAGGCGAAATTTCAGAAGGTACCCTTGAGGATTACTACGTTACCTTTATGGCGGGTATTTTTCGTTCTGTACGATTTGGTGCATCAAGTGCACATGGGAAAGCCAATATGATTCGTTTTAATTTCTTTGCTCAGCAAGGGGCGTTCGAGAAAACGAACGATGGTTTCTATCGTGTTGATATGACAAAGATGGGCGCAGCGGTAGCGGCACTATCTGAGTTGATTTTGACGATGCAGGGAGATGGTGACTACGGTAGTGTTAGTGAGTTGGTTTCAACAATGGGCGTAATCCCACCATCATTGGCAAGCGATTTAGCAAAACTACAAGACGCGAATATTCCAGTGGATATACATTTCGAGCAAGGTAAAGCCGTGCTCGGCCTCGAATAGAGCATCTTATAGCTCGCTAGTATTACGGCGCAAAAATAAAAACAGTCAGCAATTGCTGACTGTTTTTTTATGCCCTATTGAGGTACTTGTTACTCTACATGCTGCTTCATGTTTTCAGTATAGGGAGGCCAGCCCATCGGCTTACCAGCCAACACATGCAAGTGAATATGATAGACCGTTTGCCCACCAAACTCGTTACAGTTCATTACCGTTCTATAGCCTTGCTCGGCCACACCTAAGTCGTGTGCGATTTTCGCCGCCACCAAAGATAAGTGCCCGACAATTTCTCTGTCTTGTGAGGTGATATCGTTAATGGTCGCAATGGGCTTTTTAGGAATAACCAAAAAGTGAACGGGTGCCTGAGGATTAATATCTTTAAACGCTAACGCCAATTCGTCTTCATAAAGAATATCCGCTGGAATTTCTTTGTTAATTATCTTTGTGAAAATAGTCTCTGACATTGCTTTTATTCCTCATTTTTAACGTCGTTTATATGCCACATTTAGGCAAATACAAACCATAAGAGTACCGCGCCGAGAACCATTCTATAAATAACGAAGGGCATCATACCGATACGAGAAATCCAACTTAAAAATAAGTAAATACACAGGTATGCACTTACAAATGAGAACGCTGCACCATACAACAACGCGCGCCAATCTACCGCCTCATTCACTTTAATCAAGTCGTAGGTCGCTAACAAGCCAGCTCCAAGTATAATGGGAATAGAAAGAAGAAAAGAAAAGCGTGCACAACTTTCTCGCGTAAGCCCGAGCATTAAGCCTGCGGTCATGGTAATGCCCGAACGAGACGTACCCGGAATAAGTGCCATTACTTGTGCCAAGCCAATGAATATGGCTTGCTTCATTGTAAGTTTCTCAAGGGGTTGGGTGCGTTTCGCCGTTGCGTCTGCATACCAAAGCACGGCACCAAAAAACAGCGTAGTCGCAGCAATTACAAGCGCAGTCCGGGCGTTTTCTTCTATCCAGCCTTTAAGTAGAAAACCCACAACGACAGCAGGAATAGTGGCAACAATCACGTACCATGCTAATTTGCTGTTTTGTGTTTGTTGTCGAGTAAACCCTTTAGTGATCCAATCTACGGTCATATTCGCAATATCTGACCTGAAGTAAATCATTACCGCCAGCAAACTACCTACATGTACCGCCACATCAAATGCTAAACCTTGATTCACCCACCCAAGCAACTCGGCAGGCAATAATAAATGCCCTGAACTACTGATAGGAAGGAATTCGGTTATCCCTTGTATGATAGCTAAAATAATTATTTCAAACAGTGTCATTAGACAGCCTAATTCCAATTAAACGCTACAGGCCATAGTGCCTGCTTGGTTTTATCAAATGCTTGCCACATCTGGTTGTACGATTGTCGCGTTACAGGATGAATGTCATTGGGCACCAACTCAGCAAGAGGCCACAATACAAACGCATTATACGTAATTTCTTCACGCGGTAAAATAACTGGGGATTGTGTGATTACCTGGTCGTAAGTAAGCAAGTCTAAATCAAGTGTGCGCGAACAAAACTTCTTTTCACCATGCTTTCTGCCGTTGTCTCTTTCTATCTTTTTGAGCGCTTTGCATACATCCTCAATAGCCAGATGTGTATGGGCACTAACGACCAAGTTATAAAACGGGCTGCCTTGAAAACCAACAGATTCACTTTCATACACCGACGAACACAATACCCGCTCAAAGCTCGCCTTTAAGGCTTTAATCGCTTGGTTAGTGTAATACGTTCTATCGATATTAGAACCAACGCTAATCAAAATGTGATGGGCAGCCATTAATGACGCTCTTTACATAACTGTACCGCAACAGTTTTTGCATTGGGCAGAATATTAGGCTTAACAATTTTTACGGTGATATGCGTTACGTTAAATTGCGCGAGGACTTCATCCATTACTCGATGTCCAAATGCTTCGAGAAGCTCGAATGTACTGTCTTTACCCACTTGGGTAATGCAATCAGCGACCTTGGCGTAATCAATGGTATCTGCGACGTTATCAGACACCATAGCGGCTTCTAAGTCAGCTTCAAGCGTGACGTCCAGCAATAGCTCAGTCAAACGTTCACGTTCCCAGTCGTACACGCCAATCAGCGTTTCTACGGCTAACCCTGTTATAAATATCTTTCCCATAAACCTATTCAAATTATTGATACTACTGGTCTTACAACTGGCTCAAAACCGCTTCGTGGTATTACAACGCTGGAATAACCCTAGTGAATGAAGTAGTTTACGGCTTGTTGCTGAACGTAGCGTTCGAATTTATGCAACTATACCGCTCTACGGATACCGTGGGCAACCTGACAAACGCATTTCAGGTAATAATATTGCTAAAGGGTGTAACATCAACGCAATTAAACATTTTGGGGAATGTGCTAAGCAAAAACACACGCTCCACAACACAAGGTGATGACGACAAGTTTTATGGTTTCCCTTATTCTGCTTATGACATGTGTAGCGTATTTACTTGGCTCGCTTTCAAGTGCCGTAGTCATAAGCCGTGCATTTAGCCTTCCCGATCCCCGTACCGCTGGCTCTAAAAACCCTGGCGCCACCAATGTATATCGCCTTGGTGGCAGAGTGCCTGCATTGCTTGTACTTGTTATGGATATCCTAAAAGGTACGGTTCCTGTCTACGCGAGTTATTTCTTCAGCATAGAGCCTGTCTGGCTTGGTCTTATCGCAATAGCCGCTTGCTTAGGTCATATTTATCCATTGTATTTTGGTTTTAAAGGCGGAAAAGCGGTTGCCACCGCGTTTGGGGCAATGCTTCCCATTGGTCTTGATTTGGCGGGGCTGTTGGTTTTAAGTTGGATAGTGGTGGTTTTTTTAACGGGCTACTCATCGCTCGGAGCGCTTATCGCCGTATCACTCGCCCCTCTTTTTACCTGGCTAATAAAGCCGCTGTACACGCTTCCTGTGGCGATGTTGAGCATACTTATTATTTTACGTCACAAAGATAATATCGTTCGTTTACTAAATGGCGCAGAAGGTAAGATTTGGGATAAAGGCAACACTAAAGAATGACGAGCGCGATACCGCGCCCGTTTGCGTCAAGCATTTTACTCTACCAACGCGTGTTTCAAAACGTCTACTTCTGAATCAACAGGCGTCAGCACCCCTACTCCAAGAATTTGGGCTATGGCGGGGTAGATTTCTAAATTACTGAATTCGCCGATAACTTTACCTTCATGAAAACTAGGCCCCGCAGCGACAAATAGCGCACCCATATCTGGGTGCGTGTTTAGATACCCGTGTCCACCTTTGCTCACATGACTAGGTTGGCCAGAAACAAACCGAGCTGGGGGCGCTATTTCCACTACAATATCACCGGTTCTTGAAGATACTGAAAAGTGCCTTTGTGCTCGCGCGGCTTCGCTTAAAACGTTAAAACGTCCGTTTGCGATATCACTGAGACGTTTTTTTTCTGCTTCAATGGCGTCAAGAGTGGCACCAGGCTTGGCATAGATACTAATTTGAGCCCCTTCGTTTTCATAGATAAAAGTATTAGGAATTTGTAGCTCTGTATCACTAAGAAGCTGTGTATCATCGACAGGGGTCATGCCGTGATCTGACACGATAATAAGGTCGATATTAATAGGCAGCGCGGTTAATTTATCATAAAAATCCCCCACCAACTTATCGAGTTTTTGCACCGCTTCACGGGTTTTAGCCGACGTCGGGCCCTCGTCATGCCCTACGGTATCAATAAGCGAAAAGTAACCCGCAATAAAGGTAGGACGCGACACCTCGGGAAATGAGAGCCACGTTAATATTTGCTGAACCCGTTGTTCGTAGTTAGCATATTTTGAGTAGTGGTAATGATATGTTGGGGTTGCACCACCGATACGCGCATCCGACTCTGGCCAGAAAAACGTCGCTGCCTTGCCCCCGTTAAATTCAACAAGATTCCAAAGCGGCGTTGCATTGATCCAGGTGCTATCGTCTTTTCCCAGCCCTAAACGATACCGACTGTACTCACCTTTTTTTATTCTGTCTTTATCATAAAACGCATTGTTTACAATACCGTGGTTGGTAGGGTGTAAGCCGGTTACAATCGAAATATGATTTGGAAACGTGTTAGCTGGGTATACCGGCTGCATCGACGTGGCACGAACCCCAGCTTCTGCAATACGTTTTATATTTTTCGCATCATGTAGCTCGATATAGTCGTGTCGAAAACCATCTAATGATAACAGCACGACGTGTTTCTTATCGGTTTGGCTGTTTACGATATCATCGTCACCATGCGCAGCCTGTGCACTGCGAAGAAAGATAAAAACTAGCCCAATAACAAAATAAACTGATAAGGCGCGCCCTATTTTTTGGCAATCAACACGCTGAGATAGACGCTGCATAACTTACTGTTACTCCGTTTTGAAAAATAATGTCGTAAAACTTAAATAGCACTTAACGAATCAAGGGGCCAGCGCGGTTTTGCTTGTGAAGATAGCGCTAACGTTTCACCCGCTTTCAGCCTTTGCATACCTGCATAGGCAATCATGGCTCCATTATCTGTGCAATACGCCAAGCTTGGATAGAACACCTCGCCTTGCATCGACGTCATCAGAGTTTTCATTTTTTCTCTAAGCATGGTGTTCGCACTTACGCCACCCGCAATAACAAGACGTTTCATACCGGTCTGTTTTAACGCACGCTTACACTTAATAATGAGTGTATCAATAACCGCCTCTTGAAACGCATAAGCAATATTTGCCTTCGTTTGCTCGCTACCATCAGACGCTCTAATCGTGTTGGCTGCAAATGTTTTTAAGCCACTAAAACTAAAATCTAAACCTGGACGGTCTGTCATGGGGCGTGGGAACTTATAATGACCGGGCTCTCCTTGTTCTGCTAGCTTGGCCAACAAAGGCCCGCCGGGGTAATCTAGTCCCAATAGTTTCGCCGTTTTATCAAAGGCTTCACCTGCGGCATCGTCAATAGATTCACCGAGCACTTCATACTGACCAATACCCTTAACTTCAACCAACATAGAATGTCCACCCGAGACTAACAGGGCAACAAAAGGAAACGCTGGCGCATTGTCTTCTAGCATCGGCGCAAGTAAATGTCCTTCCATATGGTGAACACCCACCGCAGGTACATCCCACGCATAAGCGAGTGACCGCCCTACCGACGACCCTACCAATAGCGCACCGACTAAGCCCGGTCCTCGTGTAAAAGCGATACCATCAATATCTGATGGTGAGCTGTTTGCATCTTCAAGGGCTTTTTCAATAAGAGGAACAATTTTTCTTACATGATCACGAGAGGCCAGTTCGGGGACAACACCACCATAATCGGCATGCAATTTAACCTGGCTATAAAGCTCGTGAGACAGCAATCCGAGGTGATCGTCGTAAACGGCGATCCCCGTTTCATCACAGGACGTTTCTATTCCTAATATACGCATGGTGTAGAGCCTTTAAGCAAAGTTTCTGATATTGGTTGCACTAATCACTGGCGATCCTTGACGATCGCAGGTAAAATCTCGCCGCCGCGAATACATGATGTCTCTTATTCAAAGATAAAGTTGTTGTTTTGCAGGGCTAGGTCTCAATTAATGAGCGCAGAGTTTACCTGTAAACCCTTATTCTTGGAATGCTGATTAAGTTAATTAGGTTATATTGGCTATTTTTTAGCAATTCGTCCTTTACTTTTTCTGTAGATATGATTAGAATTTCGCACCATTTTTAACCCGGGTGGCCTTTTTTAGCGCACAATTTACCCGGAATTACACAGCAAAAGTTTTGAGGTGAGTGTTTAATGCCTATCGTTAAAGTTAGAGAAAACGAGCCGTTTGATGTAGCGCTGCGTCGTTTTAAGCGTTCTTGTGAAAAAGCAGGTGTACTTTCAGAAGTACGTCGTCGTGAATTCTTCGAAAAGCCTACTTGGGAACGCAAGCGTAAGAAAGCAGCTGCGAAGAAGCGTCATCTGAAGAAGCTAGCTCGTGAAAACGCACGTCGCGTAAAACTCTACTAAAACAGGGTTACTCTACGAGTTTGAAAGGTGTTGCATTTGCAGCACCTTTTTCGTTTCTGGGTCTATATAATTTCAACCATTACCATCTAGGAAAGTATTATGGCGTTAATCGACGACTTAAAATCTGCCCAAAAAGATGCAATGCGAGCAAAAGACAAGCTTCGTCTAGGTACCATTCGCATGGCACTTGCAGCAATCAAGCAACGAGAAATTGACGAGCAAATCACGTTAGACGATTCAGCAATACTGGCTGTATTGATTAAAATGGTTAAGCAGCGTCAGGATGCCGCATCGCAATTTGATGCCGCTAACCGTGAAGACTTGTCATCAAAAGAGCGAGAAGAAATTGTGGTGTTGGAAGACTTTCTTCCACAACCGCTAAGCGATGATGAAATTGCTACCCTTATTGATGATGCTATGAAAGCAACCGGCGCTTGTGGTATGCAAGATATGGGTAAAGTAATGGGTGTGTTGAAACCGAAAGTTCAAGGTCGAACCGACATGGGCGCCTTAAGCGGAAAAATAAAAGCGCGACTTAACGCTTAATTAGCGTGTTCTTACCCTCATGCGCCACTATACTGTGTAGGCAACGATAAATGTTGCCTACCATTCTCATTCCTTCGCTTCCCTGTTAAAGTGTTGCTCGTTTTGTTTATTTGAACTTCTTATGGCCGGAAAGATACCTCGCGACTTCATTGATGATTTGCTCTCTCGCACTGACGTTGTTGACGTTGTCGACAGTAGAGTAAAACTCAAAAAAGCCGGTAAGAACTACCAAGCTTGCTGCCCGTTCCACAACGAAAAATCACCTTCGTTTACCGTTAGCCAAGACAAACAGTTTTATCACTGCTTCGGATGTGGCGCGCATGGCAATGCCATTTCATTTATGATGGAGTTCGACCGCTTAGAGTTTGTAGAGGCCATTGAAGAGCTCGCGCGTTTTCATGGGTTAGAGGTACCGCGAGAGAAAGGTGCTCGCCCTGCGATGAGCGAAGAAAAGAAGCAGCAGCAACAAGATGACTACACGCTGATGGAAAGCGTTGCCCGCTTTTTTCAACAACAGCTTCGCCAAAACAGCAAAAGTAAGAAAGCGATAGATTATTTGAAACAGCGAGGGCTTAGCGGTGATATCGTTAAGCAATGGGAGATAGGCTATGCGCCTGATAGCTGGGACGCCGTGCTTTCGGCGTTCGGCACAGATCCCGCGCGTGTTAAGCAGCTTATCGACTTGAAACTGGTTAATCAAAATGATCAGGGACGCCGCTACGATTTTTTTCGCGACCGCATCATGTTCCCTATTCGAGACAAACGAGGCCGCGTAGTGGGGTTCGGGGGACGCGTACTTGATGATGGCGGACCAAAATACCTCAATTCACCTGAAACGCGTATCTTTCACAAAGGCCATGAGCTTTTTGGATTTTACCATACACGCCAACAAAACCGTCAACTAGACCATATTATGGTAGTAGAAGGTTATATGGACGTTGTCGCATTAAGTCAGTTTGACATTAATATAGCGACCGCTGCACTTGGTACAGCCACTACACCTGAACACATTCAAATGTTAGTGCGCGCGACCCCGCATATCGTATGTTGTTATGATGGCGACCGCGCAGGACGAGAAGCCGCGTGGCGAGCTTTAGAAAACGCACTTCCTTCATTAAAAGATGGCGTAAGGCTATCCTTTCTGTTTCTTCCTGACGGCGAAGACCCTGACACTATGGTGAGAAAAGTCGGTAAAGATGACTTTCTGGCTTTACTTGATAATGCAATGCCGCTTTCACGGTTCTTTTTTGAGAACCTACTGAAAACTCATAGTATTGGGACTGCCGAAGGAAAAATAGCGCTGAAGAAGGCAGCGATGCCGTTGATTGAAAGCACGCTCGGTCAAGATCAAAAACAAATGCTATTAGAAGAACTTGCAAAACATACCGGAGAGTTCGACCGGTTTAAATTACAGCAAGACATTTCTAAAGCAAACGGAAGTGGCGGCAACCCCGGCTATTCGGCGAATAAACACCAAGTAGGGAAAGCACGCCTCTCTCCGCTCAGAATGCTTATTCGTTTACTATTAGATAATCCATCTTTAGCGATAACCTGCGATGATGTGCAGCCTAGTATATTTGCGGGGAGTGATGCAGCAGGCATGGATTTACTTCAAGATGTTCATGCATATTGCGTTGCCTATCCATCGGCCACCACGGCACAGCTAGTTGAAAACTTCCGCAATCATCCCCACTCTACTACTATCGCGAAGTTACTGTTACAAGAACACCTTGTAAATGATGAGGACGCAAGCAGAGTCTACAGCGATAGTTTTGCTCGGCTCCTCGATTGGCATTTTGACAGTAGAATTGAAACATTAATTTCTCGCTCGCGGGTTCAATCGCTTACTAAAGCGGAAAAAGAAGAACTGAACCTGCTTATGAAAGAACGCCAGAAAAGTTGACCAGTAGGTCGATGATCTGTCTTGATAGAAGCTGGCTAAAAAATCAGCCGCCAATCTGGTAAAACCACTAGTACTTCTGCTATACTGGCGTATTCGCTGCACGAATAAGAAACACCTAAACGTGAACAAAATGGCAGCAAGATAAGTAGCAAAGATAAAGCCGAAAAATCGGGCAAAACCAAACCCGAGCAGATGTGCACCGTGAAAATGTCACGTGGCATCGAGCGAAAGCGGCATTGATACAACAGCAGTACTACAGAAGAAGGGAACATGCATCGCGCATTGTTGTCTTTCTATTGCAAACTAATTGAATGTGAGAAGTGTAGGTTATATGGCGCAAAGCAAGCAGTCTCAGATTAAGCTCCTGATTGCAAAGGGTAAAGAGCAAGGGTATTTGACCTTTGCAGAAGTTAACGACCACCTGCCGCAAGATATCGTCGATTCTGATCAAATCGAAGATATTATCCGCATGATCAACGACATGGGAATTCAAGTTTCTGAATCAGCACCTGATTCGGATGAGCTTCTTATGCAAGAAGCAACAGCTGATGAAGACGCAGCTGAAGCAGCGGCTCAGGCATTGGCAACGGTAGAGAGTGAAATTGGCCGTACGACCGACCCTGTGCGCATGTACATGCGTGAGATGGGTACCGTTGAACTACTAACACGTGAAGGCGAAATTGAAATCGCCAAACGTATTGAAGACGGGATCAACCAAGTACAATGCTCGGTTGCTGAATACCCTGAAGCAATAACGTACCTACTAGACCAATGGGATTTGTATGAAGCAGAAGAGATCCGCATAAGCGATATCATCTCTGGGTTCGTTGATCCTAATGAAGAACAAGACCTCGCACCTACAGCCACTCACGTTGGCTCTGAATTGTCTGAAGAAGAACTCGATGATGAAGACGACGACGATGATGAGGACGAAGAAGAAGAAGACACAGGCGTCGATCCTGAACTTGCTCGTGCCAAATTTGGTGCATTACGAGATCAATACATCAAAGCACGGGATGTCATTGAGAAGAAAGGCCGCTCACACGCCGCCGCTCGCGAGCAGATAAACGCATTAAGCGAAGTGTTTAAAGAATTCCGTCTTGTACCTAAACAGTTCGATCGCATGGTTAAAAACATGCGTGCGATGATGGAAAAAGTAAGAATTCAAGAACGTTTGGTCATGAAGTTCTGCGTAGTAAACGCCAAAATGCCTAAGAAAGACTTTATTAAGGCATTTGCTGGCAACGAAACGTCCACAGCATGGTTGCACAAAGCAGTTAAAGCCAAAACGGCTTACTCTGATGCGTTAGCGACGAACCAAGAAGAAATCGAGCGTTGCATTAGCAAAATGAACCAGGTTGAACAAGAAACTGGTTTGGTCATTGCTGATATCAAAGATATTAACCGTCGTATGTCGATTGGTGAAGCAAAAGCCCGTCGTGCGAAAAAAGAGATGGTTGAAGCTAACTTACGTCTTGTTATCTCAATTGCGAAGAAGTACACAAACCGCGGTTTACAATTCTTGGACTTAATCCAAGAAGGTAACATTGGTTTGATGAAAGCGGTTGATAAGTTCGAATACCGTCGTGGTTATAAGTTTTCAACTTATGCTACATGGTGGATTCGTCAGGCCATCACTCGTTCAATCGCCGACCAGGCTCGTACCATTCGTATTCCTGTGCACATGATTGAAACGATTAATAAGTTGAACCGCATATCGCGTCAAATGCTTCAAGAGATGGGTAGAGAGCCGACACCGGAAGAATTGTCTGAGCGCATGTTAATGCCTGAAGACAAGATCCGTAAGGTTCTTAAAATTGCCAAAGAGCCTATTTCGATGGAAACGCCTATCGGTGACGATGAAGATTCACATCTTGGTGATTTTATCGAGGACAGCACGATTATTCAGCCCCTCGATTCAGCCACAGGCGGTAGTCTTAAAGGAGCAACGCAAGAGGTCCTTGCTGGGCTAACAGCGCGTGAAGCTAAAGTACTTCGTATGCGTTTCGGTATCGATATGAACACCGACCATACACTTGAAGAAGTAGGTAAGCAGTTTGACGTTACTCGTGAGCGTATTCGTCAGATTGAGGCGAAGGCATTACGTAAATTACGTCATCCTAGCCGCTCGGAACAGCTACGCAGTTTCTTAGACGAATAAGAAAATGTGGTAATACATTCTACATAAATATAATCCCCTGCTTGTCAGGGGATTTTTTTATGCAAAAAACACATTGGCTGGGCCTCCAATGTATCGCTTGTCTTAATGTGTTACAGATACAAAAACGCCCCAAGAACGGGGCGTTTGATAAATAAATTATTGCGTTAACATAGCGGTGTACTTATACCCTAAACTGCTTAGCAATTGACTCTAAGTGTTGTGCTAAGTCGGCAAGCTCGTTACACATGGTACCCAACTCTCCAGACCGGCTCGCAGTCTGTTCGGTACGCTCGTGAATTTCATCGACGTGACGTACAATGTCTATCGCTACCGTACGCTGGTCTTCCGTATTATGCGCAATTTGTTCGTTCATTTGGTTGATACGCCCAATCGTACTGGTAATGGTTTCTAAGCTAACACCCGCTTTATTCGCCGTCTCGACGCTGCTACCCGCTTGCTCAGTTCCTCTCGCCATTACTTCAACCGCAGAATGCGCCGCATTTTGAAGTTGCTCAATTGTGCTTTGGATCTCTTCGGTCGATTGCTGCGTTCTAGAAGCGAGTGTACGTACCTCGTCAGCAACAACCGCGAACCCTCGACCTTGCTCACCAGCACGAGCCGCTTCAATCGCCGCATTCAGTGCAAGTAGGTTTGTTTGTTCAGCAATGCCTTTAATAACATCTAGCACCGAGCCTACTTTATTTGAGTCTGACTCTAAACGCGCGATAACATCTGCTGTTTCACGTACGTTATCAGCTAGCTGTTGAATACTCGATACCGTTTGCTGCACAATTTGACGACCTTCGCTTGCCGCGCTTGTCGCTTCGTTTGCGTCACCTGCCGCTTGCGCAGCACTGTGTGCAACACCGTCTACCGAACCGCTCATTGTATCAACTGCACGCTTTGCGTTGGTCGCAGATTGCTGTTGAACATCAATAGTACGTTGCGTTTCTTCGGTAAGACCCCGTAAATTTTGAGCGAGGTTTGAAAGTGGAAGACTTGCTTCTACTACATCCTTCACCACGCCTTGAAGCTTATCCATAAATTGGTTAAACCAATGTACTAGGTCACCAATTTCATCTTCACTGTTCGTAGCGATACGCACCGTCAAATCGCCGTTTTCTTGGGCGATGTCTTTTAATGAACGTACCACGTCATCTATACTTTTCTTGATTCCCTGAACGATAGGGATCGCAGTGGCAAATAAAACCAAACTTACGACAATTGTCATAAGCACACCCGTACTAATCAGCGAGGTGTTGGCCGTGTCAGTGCTTTCAAATGACTTCTCGAAAGCGGCCTGTTGCTCGTCCCTAAAGCGCGTCATCGCCGCGATCACCGCGTCGTATGAACTATTCATTTCAGATGAGAGCTGTCCTAGGCGGCTGAAGTCAGCAGTACCATTTACCATTGATTGCGATACATCAAAAGCAGTATCGAAATACGTGTCAAAACCGTCTGAAATTTTTGAAATATCACTACGAAATTCGGGGCTGATATTAGCAATACGATCTAACCCTGATTTTGCTTCACTCACTAAATCTTTGGCAGCTTGCAACGTATCTTGGTCACCCGTTGTTACCGCACTACTCAGTGTATCGCGCACTTTTTGCATTTCGACCAATGTAGACGCTGACAGTTGCAAAGCAGGAAACTGCACTTTTTGTACTTTTTCAAGAATATCGCCATTGTTTAATGCGGTGTATATGGTAATGAGCAAGTAGATAATAAAGCTCAGTGCCGCTATACCCGGTATTAAGAAGATTTTTGTCGCTATAGGCATTTTCTTCAAAAAATTCATCTGCAATCTCACTGTTACGTCGTTTCAATGGCGCTTGGACTAACGCTGTCCATAATGCGGCTCTATTATTATATATCTTCTAAATGTTGAAAAACTTTAGAAAAAATTCACGCTCAACATGCACGAAGAGCGTGAATAATGAGTAACGTAAACCCAACTTAGAATGTGTAATTTAAACCAACGCGAAGAAGCGTAGCGTCGTTAGCATCATTTAGTTGATCTGCATACCACGTTACATCAGCTTTTAATGCGAAGCCTGGTTCCACATCGTAACGTAGACCCGCAGTCACTGCGTCTACATCAAGTGCTTGCTGCGCAGCGATACCTGAAGCAATTTGGTATACACCGGCCCACGTTGCATCAGTAACCGCATCGCCTGTAGCGATAGTTGGTGGTAGCGCGCCCACTAAACCAAGTTGAGCAGCATTATCGCCTTCTTCACGCTCGTAAGTGATATGTGGAGTAAATTTACCAAAACGCATACCTGCTGTTACGTACCAAGCTTTGTTGTCTGCGATAACAGAACCATCAACCTCAGTTTGCGTATATTCAGCGCCAACGAACCAGTCGTATTTATCAATATCTACCGCTACTTCAAAAAACGTTCCAGTATCTTCATCTACACTAAAACCAGCTGCAGCTGTACTTGCAGAAGGGATGAATGCCCCAAATGCAGCGACGCCATCAATAAACGTATCGAACTCTTCGTTTGCTGCACTTGTCTTACCGCGCGCAACAAGTGTTCTTGCGCTAAACCAGTCTCGTGTTACTTCAAATGATACTGCTACGACATTTTCAAGTTCCAATGCTGCTGGCGTGCCAGAGATTGTAGTATCAGCCTGCACACGACCCGTTGTAAACTGCGCACCATACTCCCAATCACCAGAATAGTTTGAGTAGTCTATGCGAACACCGTCTATGTTGTTGAAGTCGATGCCGTAAACAGAATCTGGTGGTGTAAGCCAGTGGTAAGAATAACCTACATCTAGCGACGCTGAGTACTTGAACAATGGCATACGAAGACGACCTGCACTAATGCTTGTCGTATTGCTAAGTGCATAAGTCATATACGCCCATTCGAAGTCAGCGCTGTAGTCGTCACGACCACGACCCACAAGCTGCGCAGTCGCTGATAATTTGTCGCTTAATTCGCCACGAACCTGAAGACCGAATACACTGGCTGGGTCGAAGTTGAAGTCGCTGTCATAATCGTAGACAGATTCATTGTCATCTAGCGTCATACCGCCGATGAGGTTTGCGAATCCGTTGATTTGAACATCTGCAAAAGATGATGCAGACATTACACTGGCAATTGATAAAAGTGCTAATTTGGTTTTCATGCGTATTCCTTAAATTCTCTAAGCTAGTAGTTAAAATGTAGCCACAACACGAACGCTATCGTTCACTGCGCCAGCATCAACGTAACCAATTGCGCCAGGGTTACCCGCCACATCAGCAATAACAGCAGCATCGTCACCTAATGCTTTAGGTGGCTGCCCTTTTCCAGTGAACACTAGCTTAGACCAAAATGCGGTAAGTTGAGATGCCGACTTTTTCAGTACTTTGTCGTTAAACTCATCTGTCGCTGGCAACCCTTCGGCTAATGCAACAGGCGTTGCTTGTGTGCCACCAGGGAAGGCTTTTGCTTTATTTAAAAATAGACGGCTTATTGAATCTTTGTCCAATGCGTCACCATTACTTGGATGAACAATTACCGCGACATCGGCAACCGCCATGCTGCTGCATAATGTTGCAGCAAGTAACCATTTTTTCATTGTGTGTCCTCAAGAGTATTACGTTACTAGAGTAGGAGCTTTCAACACTCTCTTGTAATTTAATCACCGCTATCTTCGGCATTGCACCTTTATGGCGCAGCTGAAATACAACTGAGATAAGTATTAGCGAAGAACACTAATTTTGCCAATGCATCAGTTATATAGATTGCAGTTTTTAAAATTTCGAGCGTTTTAAACGTTTGAAAGCTGTAATAATGGCGTGCAGTTTAAGGAACTTGGGAAGATAAACAATTATACTAAAAGCCAATATTCAAACTTACGTTTGAAAATATATACATTTAAATATACCCCAACGGCAAAAAGAATAAATAACCAATACAAAACAATTGGTTAGAAAAAACCACCAACCCAGATGAGTTCAAAAAACGCTCAAAAAGGTATAAACAAAGATAAGTTATAAAGCGAAAATTTTGCGATAAGGGGCAGGAATTTCGTGCTAAATCGGACAAATAGGACAATATTGACCACGGTTTTGTCTAAAAAAAGGAAGCGCTAGGCTTCCTTTGATATTTACATTGTAAAGCTTGAGTCCTGCTATTCCTCTCCTTTCTTGTAAGGAATAGCACTATCCAGTCTTTCAATTTCATGGGTTCGCTGTAACGGTGAGCCAGTACTCCGCGCTAACCAGCTGTATGCTGTTGGCACAACATACAGGGTCATGAACGCTGACACTAATACGCCAGCAAAAATAACCATACCAATAACCATCCGACTTTCCGCCCCAGGCCCAGAGGCGAGTACTAGCGGCAATGAACTAAATACCGTGGTAAACCCGGTCATTACAATCGGTCTGAGCCTTTGCGTCGCCGCTCGTTTAAGCGCAGCTTCGAACTCCATCCCCGTATCCCGCAATTGGTTGGCAAACTCTACAATCAAAATACCATTTTTGGCTGCCAAGCCAATCAGCATTACCAGCCCTATTTGGCTGTAGATATTTAACGTCATGTCTGCGAAATACAATCCTATGAATGCCCCGACTAAAGCTAGCGGCACCGTTAACATAATAACAAGCGGGTGAATCCAACTTTCAAATTGCGCAGCTAAGATAAGATAGGTCACCGCGAGGGCTAACAGAAAGACATAAACAAAAGAGTTGCCAGCTTCTTGGTAAAGCTGCGACTCGCCCTTGTAGTCAATTGATACCGTATCGGGAAGCTCGGTTTGTACGATACTCTCCAAATCAGCTAGCGCCTCACCCAATGTAAATCCGTCTGCAAGGTTTGCTGAAATCGTAATGGCTCGCATTCTATTGTAACGATTAAGCGTAGATGACGTGGCTTGCTCAGAGAAAGACAGCAGGTTATCCATTGGGATCAGTTCGCCGGTTCTTGATGAACGAACATACAGGTTATCTATGCTGTTAGGGCTTCTGAAATCGTCTTCTATCCCCTCAATGATGACATCATACTCTTCGCCTCTATCTAAGAATGTAGATACGCGACGCTGACCTAACATGACCTCTAGTGTCCTGCCAATATCGCTAATCGACACACCCAGATCGGCTGCCCTATCTCTGTCGATATTCACGAGTAACTGGGGGGAGGTTTCTTTATAGTCAGAATCTAACCGCACAAAATTCGGATTTTCTGCCGCTTTATTCATGACAATATTTCGCCATTCGACTAAATTCTCGTAGGTATCCCCTTGTAAAACAAATTGAACCGGGCGACCAAATCCTCCTCCTGAAATACCGCTTCGCATAATTGCAAACGCTCTCACGTCGGGCACTTGGGTTAACTTGGCACTAATTTCATTCATTAGTTCGAACGTACTGAAGTCTCTTTCTTCCCAGTCAGCGGTACCGACAATAGCAATACCAGCATTTCCCCCAAACCCTGGCGTTCGTACTAATAACCTATTAATTTTGCCACTCTCGCGGTACGGCATAAGCACATTTTCAATTTGTTTCAGGTTTGATGCATTACTCTCAAAGCTTGCCCCTTCTTGGGCATTCATTAATATAAAGAAATTACCTCTGTCTTCTTTAGGTACGAATTCACTGGGGATTTTTTCTGAAAGTTGCACCGTTGCTACCACCGCAACGACAAGCAGCACAACCATTAAGAATGGTTGATGTAAGGTTTTTGCTAAACTATTAAAATAGCGTGACTCTATGCCACGAAACCCTTTATCCATCCAAGCACCAAAACCTGATGATCGCTCTCGCTTCTTCAAAATTTTTGATGCCATCATTGGTGAAAGCGTAAGCGCAGTAAAACTTGAAAATGCCACCGCCGCGGCGATAGCAAGGGCAAACTCAGTAAATAGTCTGCCTATGTTCCCTTCAAGAAACACCAGTGGCACGAACACAGATATAAGTACCAACGTGGTTGCAATAACAGCAAACCCGACTTCTCTTGCGCCGCGATAAGCGGCAAGGATTGGGGGCTCTCCCATTTCAATTCGACGATAAACATTTTCAAGTACAACAATGGCATCGTCGACCACTAAACCAATCGCTAACACCATCGCCAGTAACGTCAGTAAGTTAATAGAGAAACCCAAGATGTACATAACTATAAAGGCACCAATAAGCGATACTGGTACCGTTACCGCAGGAATTAAGGTTGCCCGAACATTGCCCAAAAAGACATAGATGACAATAACCACCATCAGCATAGCGATAGCCAATGTCTCATACACTTCATTGATTGAGGCTTCGATAAATACAGAAGAATCATAACTTGGCACAATGAAAATATTGTCTGGCAGGCTCTCTTCAATTTTAGCGATTTGCATTTTTGCGGCACGGGCAACGTCTAACGTGTTAGCTTTTGATTGCTTGATAATGCCCAAGCCAATCATATTAACGCCGTCCCCCCTGAATTCAGTTTCGTCGTCTTCTGCAGCAAGTTCGACATTGGCCAGTTCGCCTAAGCGGACTAAATACCCGTTATCGTCTACCGCAACGGTGAGCGCCGCAAAATCATCAGGGGTCAAGAAGGTCCGAGCAACCCTTACTTCAAAGTTTCTATCGGTCGACTCTACTTCTCCAGCCGGTAGCTCGACGTTCTCAGTACGAATAACATTTTCAATATCGGCCACCGTTATGCCGCGCGCCGCCATCGCATTTCTATCTAGAAACACTTTCATCGCGTAACGTCGACCACCGCCAATTTGAACCCGTGCAACCCCATCAACAATAGACAGACGGTCTACCAAAAAGCGCTCTGCGTAATCGGTAAGCTCCATCGTGTTTAAGTTCGTGCTTCGTAGGTTGTACCACACCACAGCACTTTCATCGGAGTTGGCTTTTGATACCTCCGGCGGATCGGCTTGATCTGGTAAATTGTTGAGTGCTCGGCTAACTCGCTCTCGTACGTCGTTTGCCGCTGCATCAATATCTCGAGTCAGTTTAAACTCAATCGTAATATCTGAACGGCCATTACGCGACGTTGAAGTAATATTTTTTATACCCTCAATGCCGCTTATTCTGTCCTCTAACAATTGGGTTATTCGGGTTTCAACAATATTCGCCGACGCGCCGGTATATGTTGTATTGACAGAGACGATAGGAGGATCAATATCGGGGTACTCTCTTAAAGAAAGCATAGAGACCGCAACGACACCAAAAATAATAAGGAGTAGGTTCGCAACCGTTGCAAAGACGGGACGCTTTACCGAAATATCCGAAAGCAACATACGCTATACTCCGTTACTTTCGCTAATGACTGAGACAGGAGATTGGTCGCGCACTCTCAGTGTTCCTTCGGTTATTACCGCGTCTCCTTCTTCTAAACCCGACACTATCTGTACTATGCCAGGGCGGCGTTCACCTAAGACCACTTCTCTTTCGTGGGCAACATTGTCTTTTACGACATAAATGAACTGTTTATCTTCAACCGGCACCAACGCTTTTTCAGGAATAACTAAGGTGTTCAACACCTTTTTTTCAACGACAATGGTTAACAACATACCCGGGCGAAGTTTGCTATTTTGGTTCTCAATGGTTGCTCGAACTTGAATAGCGCGGCTGATAGGGTCTAGCCTGGTATCAATATTTGAAATGACGCCATTGAACACTTCAGACGGATAGGCAACCGACGTCGCAGCAATGCTTTGCCCTTTCGCAAGGCTTGCCAACTGATTCTCTGCAACACTGAAATCGACCTTTACAATGCTTATATCATCTAATGTGGTAATAACATCGGCAGGGCGCACAAGTGAGCCTTTACTGACCTCGCGTACTCCCAGAAGCCCATTAAAAGGGGCGCGAATTTGCATGTCGTCAAGCTGAGCGAGCGCCACGTCTAGTTGTGCCTCTAATGCTTTCACCCGTGCTTGTTGTTCATCTAGAAGTTGTTCAGATGCGGCGCTTGACTGCCGTAAATCCGTAATACGCGAAAACTGACGTTTTGCCTCCGCAATGTTCGCTTTAAGCTCTTCTACTCGCGCGAGTTCTTCTTGGTTATTTAATTGAATAAGCACATCACCACTTTCTACACGGTCACCGTCATCAAAGTTTACCGACCGAATAGTTTCCGTCACTTGTGCGGTAATAGTCACCGACTCGTTTGCAATGGCTGTGCCTAGCGACTCGATAGTAATGGCTAAGGCCTGCTGACGAGCCACCGTCGTTTTAACCGGTGTTGCTTTAGCACTATATGCTTTACTTTCCTCTTCAGCGGGAAGGTTTAGGTAAACCACCACTGCAACCAACAAGACCACCGCTAACATCAGCGGAGAAAAACTCGAACGTGAAAACATAACCTTTCCTATTGGTAAAAGTACGCCGCGTGATACATTACCCGCGTTACGCTAACCTTTGGCGTTAAACGCAATAGCTGATGTGCTATCGTTAATTAGCCAAGGCTTTTTATTGTTTATTTTATATACGTAGTATTTTACCCTAACTAATGCATATCAATTTTCGCTTATCATTCATTTTGGTGGTTTTAACGCTTTTGGGCTGTGATAGTGAGCCCCCCTCACAACCTGCGTGCCGAAGCGCGCAGCAACTTGATGAATTTGTTTCTTCCACTTCTCGCGCTGCAGGGTGCGTTATCGCCACCGACGGTAAAATGCTTTTCGTCACACATCGATTATCTGGAAAGTTAGATATTCCGGGCGGCGGGCAAGATGACGATGAAGCATTAGCCTGTACCGCTCATCGCGAAACGTGGGAAGAGACAGGGTTTAATGTCGAAGTACGTCATGTCGTGGGCACAACGTCAAACGGTATGACGCTATTCTCCTGTCACCTTGATGCGGGTATTGCCAAGCTCCCTGATGCTTTCGCTCCCCCTCCATGGGGAAAGATAGAGATAAGTTCACTTCAAAAGCACGATCCCTTTTTACTTAGCCATGAAGCCCTTCGTTTTCCTGATGACCTTATTCCTTTTCGAGATGCTTTTATAGTGCAGGATGATATAAGCAAGAAGCATTAATGTGGCGAGAATTGTTGTGTGTTATTACGCGCTTTGGTAATTTCGTTAACCGTGTAACCTATGGAGACTCATCTTGTTTTCACTTCCTACAATAAGTCTAAAAGGCAAAGTCTCTGATGAAGAGTGGCAAACCCGCGTAGATTTAGCCGCCTGTTATCGTTTAGTGGCTGACATGCGATGGGGCGACCTTATTTATACGCACATTTCGGCAAAAGTCCCCGGCACCGATCATTACTTAGTCAATGCATTCGGGTTAACCTTTGACGAAGTCACCGCGTCTAACCTCGTTAAAGTGGATTTAGATGGCACTATTTTAGATGACACACCCTATGGCGTAAACCCGGCGGGGTTTACGATTCACAGTGCCATTCACGAAGTCCGTCACGATGCGCAATGTGTTATCCACCTGCACACGCTTGCAACCATATCGGTTGCCTCGGTCAAAGGTGGATTACGCCCATGGAGCCAATATTCGTTGTTCTCGCTGCCTTCACTGTCATACCACGGGTACGAAGGGCTTGCTGTAAATGAAAGCGAGAAAAAGCAATTACAGAGTGACTTGGGTGATACCAATCACATGCTACTCCCCAACCATGGGGGCTTGACACTTGGCCCCACCATTGGAGATGCATTCATGCGCTTTTATGATTTGCAGCGAGCCTGTGAAATTCAATTAGCGTTAATGCAGTCAAATGAAGACGTTATATCAATACCTCAACCGATTATTGACGGTATTTATGAACAAGCGAAGGTAGTCCATAGCGGTGAAACGGGCGGGCAAAAGGCGTGGCCTGCCATGCTGCGTAAAGCCTATAAACTCGACCCACATTTTTGTGAATAAGATGACCCGTGTTGCTACAGTCACATAATAACCAATTGAGAAAGCTCTTATGAAAGTAACCAAAGTTGAAATATTTGATATTGAATGCCCGAAGCGTCCTCAATGGAACCCGGTATTTGTGCGTGTTTATACCGATGAAGGTATCACGGGTGTTGGCGAAGCTGGTCTTGCCTATGACTGGGGCCACAGCGCCGCGGCCCATATGATTAAAGAAATTGCCGAAGCTATGCTTATTGGTTTTAACCCTTTTCACACTGAGTTATTGTGGTCACGTATGCTACGTGAAGGGTTTTGGGGATTAGGCGGTGGTCCGGTAATTTATGCCGCAATGAGCGCTATCGATACTGCCCTGTGGGATATCAAAGGAAAAGCCCTTGGTTTACCCGTTTATGAACTGTTAGGTGGGAAAACCAATGGCAAGTTACGTAGCTATGCTAGCCAACTTCAATTCGATTGGGACACTGAAGTCACCAAGCTTAACGACCCGGCGGATTATGCCAGAGCCACCGAGAAAGCATTAAAAGACGGCTATGATGCAGTAAAAGTCGACCCCATTGTTTATGACAAAGACGGCAATACTCACTTTGACAGAACGAAACTGTTCTCAAAACCAGAACTCAAATTATTTAAAGCGCGCTTGCAAGCGATTAGAGACACCATGGGTGATGACGGTGACATTATTTTTGAATGTCATAGTTTGCTTGGTGCCTCTACTGCCATTCAGCTTGGCAGTATTGTAGAAGAAATTGGATGCTTGTATTACGAAGAGCCCGTTAACTATTTAAATTCAAAGCTTCACGATAAAGTGGCAAAAAACGTAAATGTTCCAATCGCTGGAGGAGAGCGCCTGTACCATCGTTGGGATGTTCGCCCTTATTTAGAGGACCAGTCCATAGACGTTTTACAACCTGATGTAGGGTTATGCGGTGGCTTTACCGAAGCGAAAAAGGTCTGTGACTACGCCGATATTTACGACGTGCGCATTCAAGCTCATGTCTGTGGAGGCCCAGTTGCTACTGCCGCGAGCTTACATTTAGAAACGGCTATTCCCAATTTCTTAATTCACGAGCATCACACCTACGCAATTAAAGAGTGGAACCGTGAATTGTGCCTTCAAGATCCGCAGCCGGTTAATGGTTTCATTGAAGCGCCAGATACGCCTGGATTGGGTATAGACCTTAATGATGAAGTGGTTTACCGCTCACCGCACATGACAATTACTGAACTGAAATAGCGTTAACGGTAAATCAAAAGGCCGCGTACATACGCGGCCTTTTTGGTATCGCCACTACTTTATTCTATGTGATACCAGCGTAACGCATTGTGTGAGAACACCCTTTGTTGGCTATCGAGGGTCATGCCTTCAACAAGGGTTTCATAGAATCGCCACACATCCTGGTAGCTCATGCGCCATTGGCAAAGCGGAAAGTTACTTGCGAACATAAGCTTATTGTCGGCCACATGTTCAAGCATGTCATAGATAACACGGGACACCGCTTCACGCTGCCATCTTCTATCTCGCATTTCCCAACCTGACATCTTTATCGCCACACGCTCATGCAAGCCAAGCAATTGTATATGCTGCCGCCAACGCTGGAAACGCAAGGTATCGACTTTGCCACCAGAAAGTGGTGGTTCTCCAGCATGATTAATTACCACGCGTAGTGTAGGCGCATAGTCCAATACATTTAGTAGTGCCTTGACCGCCCTGCCATCGCTCACGTCAAACTGCGCATCAAAAGACAACTGCCTGTTCGCCATGGCATTTAGCGTATGTTTTGCTTTGGGGTGGGTTAATATTTCTTCGGCTTGTTCATCAAGGATATGACGAAGCCCTACCACAGAAGTAAGGTGATGCAAGGTATCTACGTGGCTTAACGCATCATTGGATAATAAGTCGATTGCCGCGACCGCTTTAAATGGCAGCGCGCAATGTGCGTTGAGGTAATGTATTTCGCGCCACGGCCTCGCATTGTCAAATCCTGCCTCAATATGCACAAAACCGCCCAACTGATGGCGACCCGCGCGACGTAAATCTATCTCACTAACAGGCACTGCGATTGCGTCTTTATCTTTCCAAAAAGGAGGATTGGCGCTTTTTAACCAATCGTAATGCCCTTGCGACAACGCAAAAAAATGGATGTGAGGGTCAATAAACGTCATAGGGCCACCTACTGTGCCGTGTAACCGCCATCTACGGCGTACAAGCTCCCTGTGATAAAACTGCTTTTATCATTGCACAAAAAGTAGGTAAGCTCTGCGACATCCTCAGGTTGACCTAAGCGCCCGATAGGCTGTGCGGCAGCTTCCTCGGCGACGACATCTTTCTTATCGACTCCGGCTTTAGCAACGTAGTTGTCTATTGCGTTATGAAAAAGCGGGGTCTCTATCGTGCCGGGGCACACGGCATTTGCCCGAATATTATAGGGGGCATAGTCTAACGCTGTGGTCTTTGCTATTGACCCTAGCGCAGATTTAGTCAACGCGTAGGCGAAAGAGTGTCGCTTCCCAATAAAAGACTGATCAGAGCCCATGACAACAATGGCACCTCCTTGCTGCGTTTTCATTGTCGGCAACGTCGCTTTTATTGCGGCATAAGCGCCTTTAACATTGAGGCTAAATATCGCATCTAACAACGCTTCATCAGTCTCTTCGATAGTGGCTGAAACATGCTTACCCGCATTGCAAACAAGTGCATCTACCCTGCCATACGTAGCAACAACATCGTCGATAGCCGCCGTAACATCAGAAACACGACTCACGTCGCAGGCCTTCCACTCACAACGCATTGGTGTGGCTTCAAAATCTCGTAAATCGAGATTCACCACATGATAGCCTTCCCGTGAAAACGTCTGACAAACGGCTAAACCAATGCCTAAGCTTCCCCCGGTCACGATACAAACAGGTGTGTTTTTTTCCACGTTTTCACCTTCATCAAATGCGCGCTGACATTGTGCTTTGTCGCAAGCAATTCAAAATAATGGCAATAGGATGCCAGTGAACCGACGAAAAGCAAAATACTGTTGGTATTATCACCTATATTTATTATTAAGTTTCCGTTAACGGGCTACTCTGAACATGCTTTTTAAGGCTATAATACGGAAAAATTAAAACACCCGTTTGAAAAAGGAGTCATCCATGCCTTTACATTATGCCCCTACCGCTGACTTTCAGTTTTTACTAAAAGAGTGGCTTGGACTTGATGCTCACTATGAAAAGCTAGGTATTAGCGACTTCGACAGTGATTTAGCTAACGAAATTATTGCACAAGGTGCAAGGTTTGCGCTTGATGTTGTTGCCCCTTTAAACCGCGAAGGCGATGAAGAAGGGTGTAAACTTGAGAATGGAAAAGTTACTACGCCAAAAGGGTTTGCTGACGCCTATCAAGAGTACGTTGCCAACGGCTGGAATGCGATGCTAGGTACCGCAGAGTACGATGGACAAGACTTGCCTTATACCATGGCGGTGCCAGTTCATGAAATGCTGAACGCAGCTAACCTTAGCTGGCGTTTAACGACCATGCTGACCGAGAGCGCGACATTAGCCGTTACCAAACACGCGAGTAAAGCACTGAAAGATAAATATCTTGCAAAGCTAATTAGCGGCGAATGGACAGGTACCATGAACCTGACTGAACCTCATGCGGGTACAGATCTTAGCTTACTTAATACAAAAGCCGAGCCGCAGGCTGACGGCAGCTATAAAGTAACCGGTAATAAAATCTTTATCACCGCTGGCGATCAAGACTGGAGCAGCAATGTTATCCACCTTGTGCTTGCACGCTTGCCTGATGCGCCAAAAGGCGTGAAAGGCATTAGCTTGTTCCTTGTACCTAAACTGCTGCTTGATGACAGCAACGAACCAGGCGAAGCAAATAGCCTGTCAGTAGGTAGTATCGAACACAAGATGGGAATAAAGGCGAGCCCGACCTGTGTCATGAACTTCGATGGTGCAACTGGATGGCTTGTGGGTGAAGAGAACCAAGGCTTGGCATGCATGTTTACTATGATGAACGACGCACGCTTCCAAGTTGGCCTTCAAGGTCTAGGGGCTGCTGAAGCGTCGTATCAAGGTGCACTTACCTACGCCCGTGAGCGTGTTCAATCTCGCGCGCCACAAGGTATACAAAACCCTGACGGAAAAGCCGATCCGATTGTGTTTCAACCTGATGTTGCCCGCATGTTGCTCACGCAGAAGTCTCAAATTGAAGGCTCTCGTGCATTGTCGCTTCTGTATGCTAAGTACATGGATATCGAAAAGCTCGGCACACAAGAAGAACAAGAGCACGCGGAAAAAGTGCTTCAATTCTTAACACCAATTTGTAAAGCCTACATGACCGATATGGGTCTTGAAACGACCAGTTTAGGCGTACAAGTGCTTGGTGGTCATGGCTTCATTCGTGAATGGGGTATGGAGCAGCTTATGCGTGACGTTCGTATCGCGATGCTTTACGAAGGAACCAATGGTATTCAAGCGCTTGATTTGATTGGTCGTAAACTGACTCGTGACGGCGGCCAGATGATGGAAGCAACGTATCAGGCGTTCATCGAATTGGTTAACGACATCAACGATGCTGACGCAAAACAAGCGGCACAAACAGTATTAGATGAATGGCATACCTCTTCTAAAGCATGTCTAGGCATGGACGGAACCACGGCTGCATCGGCAGCGAATGATTTCCTTGCCTACAGCGCCTATTCACTTCTAGGTGTGCTGTGGTATAGCATGGCGGACAAAGCCGAATCAGGAGATAATGCGGTATTAGCGTCGTCTAAGAAGAAAACGAGAGACTTCTTCATTGAGCGTATTATGCCTCGTCGTGACGCACATAAAGCAGCGTACACCGCGGGCCCTGACAGTACGCTTGCCGTTTCAGGCAGTGAATTTGACTACTTGTAAATAATAGCTAGAGCAGTAAAAACGCCGCGATGATAAATTATCATCGCGGCGTTTTTTTATGGCTGCATGTCAACCTACGCATTAACCGTATTAGCTATTAGGCTTCATAACATGTTCGGCGAAGGTATCATTAAACCAGGCATCTAACATCGCTTTTTCATAGGCTAAATTTTCGTTGGCTCGCCTACGTGTATGACTCTCTAGAAACGCCATATCTTTTAGTTTAACGTCATCTTCCTTTAGTACTTTGCTATTTTCGCCATTCAACGAATAGGTAAAGTTCATGCGGGGAATATCAACCCGTTGGATTAATCTTACGTCGTTACCTACGTTATTCCCCATACCGACAAACTGCGCTGGCCACACTTGCCCTGCCAGATCGAGGTTAGTTACTGTCATAGACAACACATAGTGTTCAGGCAATGATGACGCTAATTCATTAATATGCGCCTCTAACTCATTCAACGTCCGCTCACGAAAGCGCTTACGCGACTCATTAGAGGGCCTAACGTCGGTAAACGATTCTGGCTTTTCCCACGTAATCTTGACTTCTGCTGCAGATGTTCCGGACACATAAGTTCCAAGGAGAAGCAGCACAGCACTGCATGTTACTGTGCCCTTTTTTGACAATGACATAATGTTCCTCACTCTTTTCGCTGCGCGCACCACGCACACGGTGAACAATAGACGCTAGCCTATGATTAACGTGATGCTATCAAATCATCACATATCAATCAGTACGTCCTAACAAGGGAGATTGTTTAATAATAAGACAAAGCTGCGCTCTGCTGGTTCCCGTAAAGTTGGGATTAATGTCATTGCCATCGCAGTATTTCGTATTGAATCGTTTCAACGTACTTTTATTTTCCGTGATCGCCGACAAATAACTGTCCTGATAGGGTCTTAGTGGAGGAAGACGCTGCTTTACCGTCTCTCGCAGGGCCTCTAACTCGTTCTGTTCGGGCATTTCTGCAAGTGTCACGAACCACCCTGACACGACGCGTTGCGCATCAGAAAAAAGATATTGAACAAATGACGAACGCAAAACGATAATTAGCACCACGATTTCTGCGAATACAATAAAAGCCCGTAACATTTCCTTCCTTTACAAAACAAGACTGGTCGACGTTAAAGCATACTGCATTATCATTTATTAGATAATAACAATAACTATACCATGGTATCGAAAGCGTCAATTATCTTAACAATCACGTATAATTATAGACCCATTCACGCCTATTTCGTTCATTTTCACAGGCACGCTTGCCTCCCTATTCCTACACCAACTATTAAAAAACTTAATTTCTGAACTTTCAGTATTGACTGAAAGCCAAATAATTTAGATCATGCTTAACATTCTTGATCTAAATTAAACATGCGCATGTGCGTACTGTTATACTGCGCAGTAACAGCAGTTGTAGGTAGCTAAGGTAGTACTATGAATGAACAAATACCGGTAAAAAATGTCACGCCGGTTAAGGTCCATAAGCCAAAGCGCGAAGGGAAGCGACAAAGCGCAAGAAGTCGAATTTATGTGCGCGCTGTTAAAGGGCCTCTCGAGTCTTTTCGTCGTTTCTTCGGGCTCATTTTTCTTGGGTTGTTTGCTGCTATTCCGTGGATTCAATATAACGGGCAACAAGCGGTATTATTGGACATTATTGAACAGCGCTTTACTATTTTTGGCCTTACCTTATGGCCTCAAGACTTAACGCTCCTTGCCTATATTTTTATTGTTTCGGCCTTCGCGCTGTTTTTTGTCACCACATTCGCCGGCCGAGTATGGTGCGGTTTTATGTGCCCGCAAACCACTTGGGTTTATATCTATACGTGGTTTGAGGAAAAGATAGAAGGGCCAAGAAATAAGCGTATAAAGCTTGATGACCGCCCAATGGATGCCGATAAGTTTATAAGAAAAACGCTTAAACAAACGGCTTGGGTAAGTGTTGCTTTACTTACTGCATTAACATTTGTCGGCTATTTTACGCCCATTGGTACGCTTTTCATCGACTTCTTTACGTTTAATACCAGTTTCGCCGCAGGCTTCTCCGTTATCTTTTTCGCAGTTTGTACCTATGGAAATGCAGGGTATATGCGCGAAATTATGTGTACGCATATTTGCCCATATGCACGCTTCCAATCGGCTATGTTTGATAAAGACACTTTTACCGTGTCGTACAACGCAACACGTGGGGAAGCTCGGGGGCCTCGCCCAAGAAAGCTTAGTCACGAGCAAGTGAAAGAAAAAGGTTTGGGCGACTGTATTGACTGTAATTTATGCGTTCAAGTATGCCCAACAGGTATCGATATTAGAAATGGCTTGCAGTACGAATGCATCAACTGTGGGGCCTGCGTCGATGCATGTAATGGGGTCATGGAAAAGATGGACTACCCTAAGGGGCTGATTAGCTTTACGTCTGAAGAAGAGCTTTCAGGCGGCAAAACCCATATCATTCGCCCCAAATTAATCGGTTACTTTATTGTATTAGTGATTATGACGGGCCTGCTCGTGGCTAATATTTTATTTAGAAGCACGCTTGAAGTAGACATAATACGCGATCGTAATTCTCTTTATCGCGAGACAAACGAAGGCTTGATTGAAAATGTCTACACGATAAAAGTACTCAATAAATCTCAGCAAACGCGTACATACCAGATTAGTGTGAAAGGGCTACCCGACTATTCATATTATGGTGAACAAGAAGTGACGGTTGTTGGGGGCGAGCTGTACAGTACACCGATTTCGGTTGCAACCGACCCGTATAATCTGGAAGATGTGGTAACAGAAATTCAGATTAGCGTAACAACGACCACGCCAGACGGTGACGTTATTACGGTAGATGAGCCAACGAAGTTCCTATATCGATGACAGACTTTTCCTTTTCTGGGCTTAGCCCAGATACCATATTAGATGCCCTGGAAAGCCAGGGCATTTTTCTTGAAAGCGGTTTACTCGCGCTTAATAGTTACGAAAATCGGGTATATCAATTCTTAGCCGACGACACAAAACGCTACGTAGCCAAGTTTTATCGGCCAGGCCGTTGGAGCAACGAGCAAATTCAAGAAGAGCACGACTTTGCTCATGAACTCGCAGAAAATGAAATTCCCATCGTCGCGCCATTGGCCATCAACGGGAAAACACTGCATCAACACAATGACTATCGTTTTGCGGTATTTCCATCAGTAGGTGGCCGCCAGTTTGAAAACGACAATTTAGACCAGTTAGAGTGGATGGGACGCTTTATCGGGCGTATACACCGCGTTTCTCAAGCGACACCTTTTCGCACGCGTCCAGCAGTAGATGTAACAAGCTATCTTGATGAGCCCTTGCGCGTGCTTGAAAACAGCACCTTATTGCCAGAACATTTGAAAACCGCTTTTTTCGCCATCATGCACCCTGTTATTAAAAAAGCGACAAGCGCTTACTCCTGTTCTAATCCCATTCGCCTGCATGGTGATTGTCACCCCGGCAATATATTGTGGCGCGACGGGCCTACCTTCGTTGACTTAGATGACTGCCGAATGGGGCCAGCCATTCAAGATTTATGGATGATGTTAAGTGGCGATAGGCAGCAGCAACTAATACAGCTCGATACCCTTATCGAAGCTTATGAAGAGTTCCACCCTTTCGACACGAAACAGCTTTCTTTAATAGAACCGCTGCGAGCCATGCGAATGGTCCACTACATGGCGTGGCTATCTCGACGTTGGGAAGATCCCGCGTTTCCTCGCGCTTTCCCTTGGTTTGCAGAAGATAAATATTGGGAAGGCCAAATTTTATCACTGAAAGAACAAATGTCAGCCATGCAAGAGCCGCCGTTGAAACTCGGCTTTTAATTCCCTCGCACGGTTAACTACGTACATAATGTAAAGGCCTTAATGTAAAACGTGATGACTTGTCACGTTTTAGCATAAGGCCTTCCCTCGCTATTATTCAGTCACTTATATATACTTCTCGCCGCTTTGGTGCGTTGCAAGTGAATTTTTTGTCATTTTTATGGTGTGTTATGCCTGACTTGATTGAAAAAGCATGTCGCGATGTTAAACGGGAAATCAGTGAAATGCTGATGCTGCCCCCGCAACGGTAAACTCAATACACACGTGTGTATTATCTTTTAAACACCACTGCCGCACAGTGTCATTTTGCGGTGGGAAGGTAAAAGATCCATGTATTGGTGAGTGAGCCCGGATACCGGCCTAAGCCTTACGGTAGCTATGCTGCCATTCATTCACCCATGTACTCGGGCGGAGTACATTGCGAGAACTATCATGACAATACTCACAAAACGCTTTAATGCGGCCCTAGCCGTTACTACTTTATCCTGCCTGTTTAATCATGCAGCTGCGCAGCAACAAGACGTTGAAACCCTTACTGTTACAGGCTCACGCATACCCGTAAGCATTACAAAAATTCCTACGTCGATTTCAGTGTTAACAGAAGATGACATCAATGCATCTGGTGCCGTGCAATTAACTGAACTTATCAGAGGATTACCTGGTGTAAGCTTATCGCAGTCAGGCAGCCCTGGTGGTTTAACGGAAATGCGCGTCAGAGGCGGCGAGACCAATCACTTGCTAGTACTTATCGATGGCGTGATAGCGAACGATATTGGTCAAGGGAGTCTTATCGACTTAGCCCACCTTACTACTGCAAATGTCGTTCGAATTGAGCTGTTAAGAGGGCCACAAAGTGCTTTATGGGGCAGTGGTGCTATTGGTGGCGTGCTCAGCATAACCACACGAGCGGGCCAGCATGGCAACGACGATGCAGACGTAACGCTTTCGCTATCAGGCGGCACGCAAGATACCTTTCGCGGTAGCGTGAATTCGGCCTCGCAGTTCGACAATCTTGGCGTGAACGCGTATGCCAATTATTTTGTGACCGATGGCGATAATATATCCCGCATGGGAAGTGAAGACGATGGCTATGAAAACGTAACCGCAGGCGTTAATGCTAATTATTCAGTAACCGATGTTCACACGTTTATTGCGGCGCTTAGAACGGTAGCGTACAACAATGACTACGATGGAACCGATTTTGTCACTACTGGGTTGCCGACTGATGCGAATAACCGTACCGACGGCTCGCAACTAAGTACAAAATTACAATGGCGATATACACCATTGGAAAGTGATTATGCCTCTGTCATCGCTTTTCAATATAGAAAAGACGAAAATGACAATACGACCCAAGGAACAGATGCCGGTGGCACAACGGGCGAAAGACTGGAGTTAAACTGGACCAATACATTTAGCCTCGACCAGTGGAATATTGCTGCCGGTAGCGAATACCTGCAGCGTTTGTTTTCGCAGCGAGGGCCAGTTAACTTTGGCGACCCTAACCAAAAGCAACACGACAACACCCTCAGTATCTTTGGTGAAGCTTCTCGTCACTTATCTCAAACCTTGTTTACAACGCTTAGTGCTCGGCTTGATGACAATAGTGAGTTTAAAAACGCAACAACCTATCGTGCTGGTCTAACGTGGGATATATCCCCTAATGTCGCGCTATTTTCGAGTGTAGGTAAAGCGGTTAAAACCCCCACTTTCACCGAGCGGTTTGGCTTTTTCCCCGACAGCTTTGCCGGCAACCCCTCTCTTACTCCAGAAAAGAGTGAAGAGGTTGAATTAGGGTTACGAGGCAGTACACAAAACCTTAGCTGGCAAGTCAGTGCATATAACGCACGGCTAGAAAATGAAATAAATGGGTTTGTCTTCGCGCCAGATTTAGGTGTATTCACCGCCGACAATGTAGAAGGCGAAAGTAAACGTCGAGGCATAGATACAGAAATGACATGGTCGACGTCATGGGCGGCGTTCTCTGCAAGCTATAGCTACCTTGACGCCGAACAGCCTGACAACACCTCGTCTGCGACTGAACTACGCAGAGCTAGACATCAAGGCGCACTTACTGCCTCTTCGTCTCTCGGCATAGATAAGCTATCTGTTTATGCCAAGTTAGCGTATACGGGAACGCGTTTTGATACGTTTTTCCCACCGTTTCCTGAACCGTCACAAACAATAGCATTGTCAGCCTATACCTTAGCGACGTTTAACGTTCAGTATCAACTGACCGATGCGCTTTCTGTGGCATTGAAAGTTAATAATGCGTTTAATGCAGACTTTGAGGACATTATTGGTTACCAAGGGCAGGAGCGTCGTACCTTGCTTACGCTTGCTTATCAAATGTAACGAATAGGGTATAGCAAGCCCATCAATAATGGGCGTGCTATACCTGCTGAAATCACGTCACAAATGCAAAGCGTTACGCATTGATTCATGGGATTTTTTTGTACGCTGGTCGCGTACGCTAGTGAACAGCAAACGCCTGTGGTAACCTTCGTAATGATAACTATTATTCTTTTATAGGAACTTACTCAATGAAAAAGTTTGCAGTACTGTTTTTAATGGCGATGATGCTGCCGTTAAGCGCTTGTGCCCAAGAAGGCCCAATGAAATGGAAAGAAGGTACACATTACGTCGTCCTTGATGAAGAAGCGACAGATAAACCTGTAATTACTGAGTACTTTTCGTTTTGGTGCCCTCATTGCTTTAAATTTGAACCCATTGTTAAACAAATCAAACAGAAAATGGATTCAAATACCAAATTCAATAAAGTGCACGTAAACTTTATGCGTTTTGCTGGCCCTGATGTTCAAGATGCAGCTACAAAAGCCATGTTGATTGGCCGTGCAATGAAGCAAGAAGAAGCGATGAACGCTGCCATCTTCAACTATATTCACAAGCAACGAGCGACGATCACAAACCTTAACGACCTTCGTAATATTTTTGTTGTGAACGGCGCTGACGGTGAAGCGTTTGATAAACTTGCTAATAGCTTTGGCGTTAACAGCATGGTGAAAAAGAACCAACAAGCCATTGATGCGAACCGAGCTTACCTAACAGGTGTTCCAAGCTTTATTATTAATGGTAAGTATCAGCCTACGTTTACTGCTGAAATGACCTTTGATGATATTGCAGATCTAATCGTTTACTTGTCTGAGTTAAAGTAACAATACAGTATTGCCGCTTGTTGCAATGCTTTTTGCCAATGACACTAATGGGTGCCGACGCTAATCGGCGCCCATTTTTTTAAGCCATAGCCACCCATGAGAGATCACTTATGCTTGCTGTAGACTCCTTCAATGCCTTTATCTGCGAGCTAGATAAACTGAAAGCCGTAAGGCGACAGATTACGTTACCGTGTGATGGGCAACGTCAAGAGAACTCAGCTGAACATAGTTGGCATGTCGCGTTAATGGCAAGTATGTTAGGTCACTATGCCAATAAACCTATAAGCATAACTCGCGTTATTCAAATGATATTGATTCATGACGTTGTCGAGATAGATGCCGGAGATATGTTTGCGTTTAACGCACAGCATAATCATGATGCGCAAGCTGAAAAGGAAATCGAAGCGGCAAAACGAATTTTTGGACTACTGCCTGCCCCATTAGACCAACAATGGCTCAATTTGTGGCTTGAATTTGAAGACGCAACGACTCCTGACGCTGAGTTTGCTAAAGCCATGGACCGCGTGTTGCCTGTTTTTCAAAACATGAATGACCAAGGTGGCAGCTGGAAACGCCACGGTATTCGTCGGGAACAAATAGAAAAGCGTAATGCACATTTGAAGCAATGTGCACCCGCCCTGTGGGATTACGTTGGCCAACAACTTGATGTTGCCGTCGCCAATGGCTGGTTGAAGTAGCTCGCGACAGTATCGGGTTGTCAACACCTCACTAGAGGCGTTGTGCAAAATGCCCGATGGCTTGTACCACTTCATCAGAACCGCGCTGAATTTCATTCATTACTTCGCCCGATTCATTAGAGTAATCCAATGCATCTCTTGCGCGGGCCTGACTTGTTTCTATCAGTTGTACTGCGTTTTCAGTCAATTTCCTATTTTCTGTTACAACGCTAACAATTTCTTCGGTTGCACTACTGGTTCTTGAAGCAAGCTGCCTGACTTCATCAGCAACCACTGCAAAACCACGCCCTTGATCTCCTGCCCGCGCAGCCTCTATTGCTGCGTTAAGCGCTAACAGATTGGTTTGGTCTGCAATACCACTAATGCTTTTCACTAAATCTGCGACTTTTTGCGATTGTTCATCTAACTCTTTAATGCCCTGACTGGCCAAGCCCATTTGAGAAGACAACCCTTGCATAATCTCCAGGGTTTTCTTGACTACATCACTACCCTTCAGGGCCTGCTCACCGGTTTTTGTTGATGTGGTAAAAGCCACATTAGCAGCATCAGCAATGGCTTGTTCTCGCTGCATTTGCTCGGTTATCACCGTGGCAAATTTAACGACTTTATACAATTTCCCATTTTCATCACGTATAGGGTTATAAGATGCCTCTAACCAGACTTCACGGCCGTTACTATCGATACGCTGGTATCTACCGGAGAACATTTCCCCACTGGACAGATTTCTCCAGAACTCTTTGTACTCAGCACTGTCTGTGTAGTCTCGCTGGCAAAACATGCTGTGATGTTTTCCAATAATTTGAGCAGCTTGATAGCCCATTGCTTCTAGGAAGTTTTCATTGGCTTTTAATATGGTGCCTGAAAGGTCAAACTCGATGACCGCAGTTGAACGATGCAGCGCTGCCATCATGTCGTGCTGTTCTCTTGACGCTTTAATTTCAGAGGTTTGTTCAGCCATGTACAAGACGATGCGCTCTACTTGCCCATTAGCATTATCAATAGGGTGTAAAATCGCTCTTAGCCAGTGCTCGTCTCCTTTCGCGCCTGCAATGCGCACTTTCCCATGCCAATGCGCGCGTGACTGCACAGCGCTAAGCAATCCCTTTCCATCTTGCGTTGAAACATAATCTTCGTGAAGCAGCACAGGCACACGCTTTCCCTCAAGATCTTGCATGCTGTAATGCGTAAGCTTTTCAAAGCCTCGATTGCATGCGGTAATTCCACCGCTTGCGTTGAGTTCAAGAAACAACAGCTCATCTCGTAACTCTTTTTGAATAGTATGGAATGCCTCAAGCTCTTTTTTTAGCTGCTGATTTTCAGCTTCAAGTGCCTTTTTATTAGAAAATAGTCCCATTCTGGCTTTTACCTCACCCCTAAATTAACTGCTTATTTTTGTGGTATTACGCGCGCTTCACGTGTTAATCAGCGTTGTAACTATGTAGTAAATGTAGCAGAGGATTTGGATTACTCTAGGCCAAGGCTTGATATTTAAACATTTGTTTACGCTTAAAAGGGCACTAAGCGCTATTTAATGGCTAAAACAGGTATGGTAAAAAAAAGCCCAAATCTCATTAGAGGTTTGGGCTTTGAACATTTAGGAAATGCCGGTTTACGCTAGCGAGTCTGTCGCCACACGATACCTCGGGTCTTCATTCACGTTAATTTCAACAAATTTATCCGCATTTCGAAGTAAGCAGCGGCACTCGTCACTGATATGACGGATGTGTAACTTCTTACCTTGTTCTTCATACTTATCGGCAAGCGTATCGAGCGCATCAATACCTGATGAGTCCCAAATACGAGATTCTTTGAAGTCGATGACCACATCGTCAGGGTCGTTTAATACATCGAATAAATCTTTAAAATGAGACACTGAACCGAAAAATAACGGACCTTCTAAGTCGTAGACTTTCCAACCATCGTTGTCGATATGCGATTTTACCGCAATATGTCGTGCATGCTTCCAAGCAAAAACGAGGGCAGAAACAATAACCCCTACCACCACTGCAATCGCTAAATCGGCAATAACTGTAACACCGGTTACGAGGAAGAGAACAAATGCATCTTCTTTATTTACGCCACGTATTATTCTAAATGACGCCCACTCAAAGGTAGCAATAACAACCACAAACATAACGCCCACTAACGCTGCCAGTGGGATCATTTCGATAAGGGGGGCTGCAAACAAAATGAATGCTAATAGTACTAGTGCTGCGGTAATACCCGATAAGCGACCTCTGCCACCGGAATTAATGTTAATCATACTTTGACCAATCATGGCACAGCCACCCATTCCGCCAAAGAACCCATTAACCGTATTTGCAACACCTTGCCCTACGCATTCTTTGTTACCACGCCCGCGAGTATCGGTCATTTCGTCAATAAGTGACAACGTCAGCAGAGATTCTATTAAACCAACCAAACACAAGATAATTGAGGTAGGCAAAATGATCATGAACGTTTCCCAAGTGAAAGGCACCATAGGAATGGCGAAACTGGGCAGCTCTCCCGCTAGCGTCGCACTTGCTTTTTGTTCCGCAGGTAAAAGGTCGCGTACAAAATCGATAACAGTTCGCGCTTCTAAGTCCATGCCATGAACAAGTGCAGTAACGGTAACAATAGCTACTAGCGATGCTGGAACCGCGGTCGTTAATTTAGGTAACAGATAAATGATTGCCATGGTTAAGGCCACAAGGCCTAACATCCAATACAACATGGTGCCTTGCATCCACGTTAACTCACCCACGGCGTTAAGTACTTTAAACTGCCCTAATTGCGCAAGGAAAATAACGATTGCCAGCCCGTTTACGAACCCCAGCATTACGGGGTAAGGCACTAAGCGAATAAACTTTCCAAGTTTAAACACGCCACACATGATCTGCAGTAACCCGGCGAGAATGACCGCGGCAAACAGATATTGCACACCGTGCTGTGCGACTAGCGCGACCATCACCACTGCCATTGCGCCTGTCGCCCCAGAAATCATACCGGGTCGGCCACCTATTGCAGAGGTAATTAACCCCATCATGAAAGCTGCATATAAGCCAATCATAGGCTCAACACCTGCAACAAAAGCAAATGCTACTGCTTCAGGTACCAGTGCTAACGCAACCGTAATACCTGACAGCACATCGTTTTTAACGTTGCTATCTTTATTGGTAATTAAATCGAACATGTTTTCTCAGCGTGTAAAACGTTTAAAGGTTAACGGCTTTTATTGTTCTGATGAACAAGCACAAGCGCGCTTAAAAGTGCCCGCGATTCTACCATCATTGTGCGTTAAGATCTTTTAATAGAATGTTAATCGAACAATTCAAGATTTAAAGGTGTGCTCTGCCGGTGAAGTTTATTTTGTTTTGTTGCTGACAAACGTTGGGTGACATGGCATCGTAACGCGCAATTTTGCAATGAGGTTTACCGGCTGAATCGCGCCCCTTGTGCAACAGTCACTATTTAACATGCTAGGAGTTTACGTGGTCCCTTATATTTTAACTGTTTTATGTATTGGTGTTGCGTTCACTATTCATTGGTTTGCGCCTAAGGCGTATTGGAAAGCCACGTTAATGTCGACCGCGGTTATTTTGCTTTTTTCAATTGCAGCACTTTTTATTTTTAAAGCATCAGGAATGTTGGTTAGTGAGCACACTGGCAAAAACCCTGACTTTTCTGCTGAACTGCCTACTATCACCTTATTAATGACCTTCTTTGGGTTTCTTATCTCTGTGTTTGTTGGCTGGTTTCTTCAGGTTGTACGCCGTAAGTGACGATAAGTTTATTACCCAAGATTGATGCTATTGGGTATTGACGAGACGTAATTGTGGCCATAGCTTTAACCATTTTTTAGTCTTAACGCGCCTACTGAATACCTCAGGTCGAGGTATTTTCGGATTAACCGAAATGGTGCCTTTCATGTTTTGACTGAGGCCAAAAGGGGCAAGAAATTCGAATGTATCGTTTAGCGATAATCGCACCGCGACACAGGTCTCTCTTTCTATCCACATAGATATCGCATCTTCGCAGGACCTGTATGGCACATGATTGTGCTGAATATGCATTCTTGCTTGATTCTTCACTTGCCATGGTACCATTGGATTTTGCTTTTGAAGCGTCTCTTTGATGACGCGCTCAGACTCTACTGATAGGTCATGCGGGTCAAAATAAATAACATCAACATCGTTAAGCGGGGTTGGAACCACAAACTCATGCTGCGCGTCCCAAATAGCATTTCGCAAGAAACCTGCACCAATATACCCTTGGGGCAAATCCAACGTACGTAATGCATATAAACAGTCCATACGATAGTTATCTGCAATGAGGATATTCTCAACGTAGCGTCGCTGCGCTGGGGTAATCGTGGGGTACATGCTCACTTTTAGAATGTTCTGAGGTGGGTTTGGTAAGCGGCTTACCGTTTACTGCCACCTAAACAATCAGGTGATGGAGAAGACGCTTGGCCTTTTGCTATCCACTCATCTGGTGTATAAGTGTGCAGCGCTAATGCATGCACGGGGCCTTTTAATGCTTCATCAAGGAGTGCATTTACTGCACGATGACGCGCAATTAAGCGTTGACCAACGAAGGTCTCGCTCACTACGGTTACGTTAAAGTGGCTTTGCGCACCGTCGGGAACATTATGCATGAAACTTTCATCAACAATGTCTAGAAACGTCGGGGTTAGCGCTTCATTCACTGCACTTTCTATAAATGCCTTTACGTTCATTCGTTTTGTTTACCTTGGGTGGATGAATCGGTAAGTAAGATTAATTCTATCACCAATTGATTTTGCCGTCTTTGCGATACCGTGAACATAGTGGGTTTGTGTGGTGCCAGCCATCACCAATAAACTACCATGCTCCAAATGATGTACATATCGCGCTTTGGTTTCCTTGTGTTTAAACACAAATGGGCGAGATTCACCGAACGTTACCGAGGCAATCGTCGGATTGACCCCTAGCTCGGACTCATCATCGGCATGCAAACTCATGCTATCTTGTCCATCTCGATACCAGTTTGCCAATACACTATTAAATGGCGCATCGCATTGCTGACTGCATTTATCTTTAATCGCCGATAATTCTGGCGTCCAAGGTGATGGCGACAAGGTTAAATTTGAGTATTGATATACGCAATGCGCATCACCATGCCACGACTGCAAACGCGGAATGGGAATAGATTTCCCGTAAAGGCGAATGTCGTCTTGACGCCAGGGGAGTGTAGTGGCGAGCTGCTGATGATACGCATTCGCTTGCTCTACACCGAGCCATTGCGGATAATACAACACATCTGCTTCTGGCAAAGGAAGCTTTACAGGAGACGACGGGCCGCGGGCCGATGTCTCAAACAGTGGTAACTGCATGTCGCCCTCTTTAACGTTGAATGTAAAACAATGAATACTGAATTTATATTGGCTGACCGCCAGCTTACCTTAATACGCTACCCTGAAAAGCTTCAGCATGTCAGTTTGCAAGCATGGGATAGCGCCGATGAGTTACTTATTGACCACGTAGAGTCATTAATTAGCGATATGCCAACGTGTGACGCAAATGATCTCGTAATCGTTAACGATGATTTCGGTGCACTTGGTTGTTGGTTTACGCACGTTAACCCTATTTGGATTTCTGACTCCTATATCTCATTACGCTCGCTTAAGGAAAATCTAACCAAAAATGGGCACAGCGTTTCCATGGCCAATGATACTCAGATTACCGCACCTGTCTCAACGGTGACCAGCGTTGAAAGCATGCACTTTGAGCCAGCTCACACGCCTAAAATAGTTGTTATTAAGGTACCCCGCACACTTGCGTTGCTTGAACAGCAGCTTATTGATATTAGGCGCTACGCAAGTAACGATACTCATGTCGTGGCGGGTGGCAAAGCCAAAGCGATTACTAAGTCGGTGTTAGCGTTGTTTGAAAAATATATTGGCCCAACAACAACATCGTTGGCAAAAAAGAAATCGCGCCTTATATTTTCTGCATTTAATGACAACATAGCGTCTTGTACATCCCCCTACCCTGTGACATGGACGTGCAAAAGCACGGCGGGAAAAGTCTTTACATTGCACAACCATGCTAATGTATTTTCACGTCAATCACTGGATATTGGTGCGCGCATCATGTTGTCGCACATGACCGTCGCCGCTAATGATGTAGTAGTCGATTTAGGCTGTGGCAATGGTATTTTAGGGTTAAACGCGCTCAATTTGGCGCCCCACTGCAAAGTTATTTTTGTTGATGAGTCGTTTATGGCGCTGGAAAGTGCAAGGCAAAACGTGCTTGAAAACTTTCCCGAGGCCATTGATCAATGCCAGTTCATTGCCAGCAACTGTCTAGAGCAGCTGATTGAACAGCAGGGCGAAAATTGCGTCAGTAAAGTATTGTGCAACCCGCCGTTTCATCAACAAAATGCTATTACCGATCATATTGCGTGGCAAATGTTTCATGATGCAAAAGACGCATTGGGTAAAGGCGGTCATCTTGTTGTAGTGGGCAATCGTCATTTAGACTATCACATTAAGCTAAAACGCATTTTTGGCGGTATAACAACAACAGCAAGTGACAGCAAATTTGTTGTTTTCACCACCGCAAAACGATAAGGAACGCACTATGCGAAACATTGTAACGCTATCTATTGTCATTGTGACTATGCTTCTAAGTAACGCGCTTCATGCCGCGAAAAACGACGATGGCTCACACGTGCAACCCGATAACTATTATCCTCGGGTTAAAATTGAAACCACGATGGGTGATATCGTGGTCGAGCTGGATAGACGTCGCGCACCTCTTACCGTGAACAACTTTTTACGATATGTAGAAAAACGTAGCTATGAGAACACGATTTTTCACCGTATTGTGCCTGGCTTCGTGGTGCAAGGTGGCGGGTATACAGAAAACTTCGACGGCAAGTCTAACTTTCCTGACATTTTTAACGAGTCGGGCAACGGGTTAACCAACGATTTGCACACTATCGCCATGGCGCGTCAGGATGATCCGCATACCGCTAATCGTCAGTTTTTCTTTAACGTAAACGACAACACTACGTTAAATCCGGGGCGCGATTGGGGATATGCTGTTTTTGGAATGATTGTAGAGGGTGAGGACATCGTCGATGCAATGTCAGAAGTAGAAACCGAATACTCCATTCGGTTAAATACGAATAACGTTCCTATCGAGCCTATCATCATCAATAAAGTAACGGTATTGCCCCCTTACTAACCCCCTACCTATATAAGGGGCTGCCAATAAAGACGCTGGCCTGGTAACCCCTTATCAAAAAACGTCCCTTGCTTTTGGAAGCCCAGTTGTTCAAGCACATGCTGTGAGCGTGTATTTTCAGGGTGTGTCATTGCGGTCACAAATGCAAAATGGCGATTTACCCTTGCCCATTCAATAACGCTGTGAGCGGCTTCAAATACAATGCCTTGCCCCCTAGCATGAGGCAACAAAGCAAACCCTAAATCTGGGCATGTAAAAGCATAACGGTTTATCAGACCACACAACCCTAGCGCTTGTTGCGTTTTTCGACATTTGACTGCGAGTAAGCCATAGCCCCATTCTGACAATTGCGCATTTATGCGGTAGATGTACTCTTTTGCTTGGTCAGCATTGCTCACGCCCCTATCACCAATAAACTGAAGCCAAAGCGGGTCTTGGTTTATCGTAAGCACCCACTCGTGGTCGTCAAATTGCAGCGGCGTCAGCGATAATCGCGGTGTGAGTATCTCCATTATCGACCCTGATGCTCGATTAATAGGGCGTCTATTTCACTTAGCACGTCGTGGCTAATATGCGCAGCTCGTGGATACTTTACTGCCTTTCTATCGTTAACCCGTGGATGGTGCCAATGTGAGGTAAGGTTGATAAACGCCTTTGCCTCTTTAACACCTCCATGTTCTAAACAACCTGATATGCAGGTATCGATATACGTTTGATGAACCGGGTATTTGGGTGTCGCGGGTTCACACGCCAGCGTTTCGCATAGCCAGTAGGTGTGCTTTTCTAACGCGCCACGTGCCAACTCACCCGCATCATCTGACGAGAACGATATGGCGTGATGTGGAACTTTTACGAACTGGTAATCTTTTTCACGTTCGCGTAGTCGAGGATTAATATGGGTGGGAATAAGCTGCGCGGTGAGCTGCGATTTTACGTTTGCTATAGCGCCGACATAGGTCTGCGATTCCGCGAGGCTTCGGGTTACCCATGCGCGTTGAAAACCATCAACGCGCACAGGAACGCCAAGTGTATGTATATGAGAGAAACGCTCTCGACTGTCTTTGCTTAATAAACTGCCATAACCTAATACGATATGTTGCGTATCAATATTACTCAGCCATGTTGCAATATCATTATCCGAAAGCATATTACTCCGTGTTTTAGAACAGGGCGCGAACCCCCACTGTTAAATTTCTACCTGGAAGCGGCGCTTGGTCTTTGAGGAAAGACGTATGCACACGCGCCTCTTCATTTGTTAGGTTGTTGCCACGTGCAAATAGTACCCAATCAACCCCTTGACTCGCAAATTCATATTGAACACTCGCATTAATCAGCGTGTAACCGTCGGTTGGGGTTTCAAATGCTGCTACATCAGTTTGCTCGTCATACCATGTAAAACCAACATCAGCGCTTAATGCATCGTTCACGTAACTTAACTCACTGCCCAGTCTCATTGGAGGTGTGCGCGGTAAATTGTCGTCTTCAATGTCTGCATCAATATAGTCGGTAAACACGGTTAAGCGAAGCGTGTCGCTCATATCAAAATACGCTTCTGCTTCCATACCCCAAATATCAGCATCAGCTTGTTGGAAATAATAAACCGGCAAGCCTTCTTCGCTATGTTCGTCATGCGCTTCTTCATGCATCTCGCCGTCATGTTCATCACCGTGCTCTTCATGATCCTCATGGTCTGTCAGCGCTATAAGCCCAGTATTGGTTTGATAAACATAATCGCTAGCCTGATTGTAGAAGAATGAAACGCTGTAACCCCAATCACCCGTGAACTTTCGGAACGTTACGTCAAGGTTAGTACTTACTTCTTCTGAAACGCCTTTTAATGATTCTTCAATATGCCCTTCTTCGTCTAAGTCGAACACCAGCCCAACTTCGTAGCTTTGCGTGGCTAAATGCTGGCCGGCAGAGAATAGCTCTTGTTGGCTAGGTGCACGCTCACTTCTTGACAAGGTTACCGCTACCGACTGCCCGTCTGCGTAAACCCAATTTGCCCCAGCAGATAACGACACGCTCGTGAAATCGTACTCAGGGAAATTGAAGGCAGTAGCATGCGCTTCATGCTCTTCTTCATGACCCTCTTCCCCCTCATGCATGTCATGGTCTTCGTCATGATACACTTCCAATTCAACTGCGTTATCTTCAGCGTCAATGGTTGTGCGCTCAATACGGCCACCTAACTCAAACGTGACATTGCCTACTTTCTTCTGCTCAATCAAATATAGTGCATAGCTTGATGTGGTATTTTCTGGCGTAAAGGCCTCTTCCCCTACCGCATTGTAATCACTATGGTTAACCTGCAATCCAAATACGCCGTGCCACCCATTTACTTCTTCGTGATAGGCAGAAAGACGGATATCGCTCGCTTTGTTGGTAAACACAGTTCCCGGCTCACCGTCTTCAATTTCAGCATGCTCATAATCTGTGTATGCTGCAGCGAATTTAATATTGGTTAACCCTTTCACCGGTGAGTGCCACTCACCCGCGGCTTGGTATCGAGTCATATCAACATTAAGTAAAACACCTTCTTCACCGTGCTCTTCATCATGGTCATCATGCTCACCCTCAAGGTCGCTATGCGCGTCGTCATGCTCTTCATGTTCTTCACCGTGCGCGTGGCTGTGACCTGGAACGCCATATTCGTTGTCTAGTTGTTCAACGGCGAAACCAAAATAGCCTTCCTCGGCTACATATGAGATACCTGCTACGATATTGGTGGTTTCCATGGCGCTGTCTTCTAGAACACCATTTGGCTCATCTTCGTCTGGGTCGATAGACGCAAACCCTGGAATATCGGCATTTTCAGTGTCGCGGAAAAAACCATCTACGTGCCACACAATATTGCCTGAACCGCCAGTAATATCACCTCGAGTATATTTACCTTCATTTACTGTACTGTAATTAACCTCGGCTTCACCCTCTACACCATCTACTTGGTATTGCGGAATACGTTTATCTACAACGTTTACCACGCCTCCAATGGCGCCACTGCCGTATTGTAATGTAGCTGGCCCACGAAGCACTTCAACTTGTGTCGCGCTTGATAATGTTGTGGCGACGTTATGATCCGGTCCAACACGAGAAACATCAGACACGTCTAACCCATTTTGTACGATTTTAACGCGAGGGCCGTCATTACCTCGGATAATGGGGCTGCTTGATACTGGTCCGAAGTAGGTACTGTGAACACCGGGCGCATTCTTTAACGTTTCACCCAATGTAGGCGCTTCTATTTTTCGTAATTTTTCAGCACCGATCACGGTTACAGGCGTAACTGACTCAAGCACTGAAGACTCCAGTGCCGTTGCTGTAACCACGATGTTTTCTACCGACGCAGGCGTCAGTGTAAAGTCGACATTTTGGTCGCCTTCAATCTCGCCTAAGTCGTTGTCGCCATGAATATACTGTGATGAAAATACGTGCAGGTGAACGTGGGTTTGTTTTACGTCCTCGAAAACGTAGACACCCTTGTCATTGGTTTTAGCGACCCTGCGGGTTCCCTCTATTTGCACCTTGGCTCCGACAACTGCATTACCCGAGGCATCAATAACTTTACCGGTAATGGTAGTTGCCAGTGTTGGCGCACTGAGCAAACCGGCAATAGTCAAACTTAACAACGATGGAACCTTCATTACTTTCCCCTACTCGTAGTATTTTTATTAATTAATGTGATGTTATAACATTTTCATCAATGCGCAGAATAATGTCAACGGCTTTTTATCGTGCAGTATGGAGGTTTGACCGTTGTCAGCAGGATTACTTGAACGCAACGCAGCGTTTTTAGTCGTTTAGAACGCAAAAATTAAGAGAGGGAAGCGATAGTTTTAAACACTATGTTTGAAAATTCGCGTTAGTAACTATGCCTAAGCAATATGCGTGGGAAAATTGATAACATCGCTTATTGAAGACGCGCCTAATTGAAGCATTAACAACCTATCGATACCTAGCGCTACCCCCGCACAAGCGGGTAAACCATGCGACAGTGCATCGAGGAAATACTCGTCAACGGGCTTGGTTTCTTGGCCGTTTTCCAGTCGTTTTTCATTATCACTGTGAAAGCGTTTACGCTGCTCGCTGGCATTACTCAATTCGTTAAATCCATTTGCAAGTTCAGCACCTTTGAAGTACACCTCAAAACGATCCGCTACGCGCGCATCATCTTTATTAATGGTGGCCAGTGCGGCTTGTGATGCAGGAAATGCATGAATAAAACAAGGGCGTTCTTGTCCTATGCGAGGCTCTACTGCATAACTGAACAGAAGCTGTAACACACTGTCTTTACTGAGGGTTTGCGGGCTATTGATGTTAATACCAATCTGCGCCATTTTGTTTAGCAGCATAGCGTGAGACGAATCAAGCGGACATAAGCCAAGGTGCTCCTTAAATGCCTGCTGATAGGTCATCATATCAGCGTGTTCAGTGTGTAATACTGCCATTAATAAGGCGTTCACTTCTTCCATCAACGCATGGTGATCAAAGCCTGGGCGATACCATTCAAGCATCGTAAATTCAGGGTTATGCCAACGCCCTTCCCCTTCATGACGAAATGCTTTGCAAATCTGATAAATAGCGCCACTTTCTGCACACAACAGCCGCTTCATAGCGTATTCGGGTGAGGTTTGCAGATAAAGTGAAACGGGACTACCGGTTCTATCAAAATGAAATTGGGTGTGAAATGCATCTAAATGCTCATCGGTAATAGTACCGTGACACAAAAGCGGGGTTTCTACTTCAAGTACATGCCTGTCTTCAAAGAACTGTCGAATATGCTTCAACATTGTCGCACGTGCTATGCGCGCGTGGTGCGAAGTGGTTGGTTTCCATGATGACATAAAGGCAGGGTTACACCAGTTGGAGATAAAAAGGACATGCCGCATTAACCATCAATGCGGCATGTAACTCATTATTTTTGTGCGCGAGAAACGTATTCACCTGAACGCGTATCAACACGGATCACTTCACCGGTCTGTACAAACAATGGCACACGAACCACAGCGCCCGTGCTCAATGTTGCCGGTTTGCCGCCTGTCCCTGCCGTATCGCCCTTAAGGCCTGGGTCAGTTTCAGTAATTTCCAACTCAACAAAGTTCGGTGGCGTTACGGTAATAGGCGAACCATTCCACAAGGTAATAATGCATACATCGTTTTCTACCAACCATTTCTTGTTGTCGCCAAGCGCTTTTTCATCTGCAGCGATTTGTTCGAATGTATCATTATTCATAAAGTGGTAGAATTCACCGTCGGTGTATAAGTAGGCAAGCTCTGTATCCATGACATCAGCGCCTTCTACCGACTCACCAGAGCGGAATGTTTTTTCTAAAACTTTACCTGAAATTAGTTTACGAATTTTTACGCGGTTAAACGCTTGGCCTTTACCAGGCTTTACGTATTCGTTTTCTAAAATGTTGCATGGTTCGCCGTCCAGCATGATTTTCAGGCCGCCTTTGAACTCGTTAGTGCTGTAATTAGCCATAATTCCTCTGTCTAACCATAAGGTACAAAAAGTTTCGTGGCACGAATAATACCTAAAAAACCGATTTCTGTAGAGCATAACTGGCAAAAAGAATTAGCAAAAAGCATAACTGACCCTGCCGCACTGCTTTCTTACATGGAATTGCCGTTAGAAAAGTATGCTCAGCATAGTAAAGCGCGCCGTTTATTTCCAATGCGTGTACCACGTCATTTTGTGGAATTAATGGAAAAAGGTAACCCTAACGACCCTTTATTTTTGCAGGTTATGCCATTGAGTGATGAATTCGTCACCAGCCCACAGTACAGCGAAGACCCACTAGAAGAGCATGACACCGCAACACGAGGCGTATTGCATAAATACCAATCGCGCGTATTGCTAATGGTACGCACGGGCTGTGCGGTAAACTGTCGTTACTGTTTTCGGCGCCATTTCCCTTATGCTGACAACGCCGTGAATAAACAGCAATGGCAAGAGGCGATTGCTTACATTGAAACTAATAGCGACATAAACGAAGTTATTTTTTCCGGCGGCGACCCGTTAATGGCCAAAGATGACCATCTTGAGTGGTTAGCCAATGCCCTTGCCGATATACCCCATGTTAAGCGATTACGTATTCATACTCGGTTACCGGTAGTATTACCTGAGCGCATCGATAATGCATTTATATCGTGGTTTAGCGCACTGCCTTTACAGAAAGTTTTAGTGCTACACGCCAACCATGCGAATGAAATCGCTGAGCCGTTGAAACAGCGTTTACTGGCACTAAAACAGGCGAACGTCACACTGCTTAATCAGTCGGTATTGCTAAAGGGCGTAAATGATAGCGCCGATGCTATATGCGATTTAAGCGACGCCTTAATGGATGCGGGCGTGCTTCCCTATTACCTTCACGTGTTAGATAAAGTGCAAGGCGCTGCGCATTTTTATGTCAGTGATGACGATGGCAGGAGAATAATAGCGGAAGCGATAAAGCGCTTACCAGGCTTTCTGGTCCCCAAGCTCGTCAGAGAGATCGGAGGCCAACCTGGCAAAACGCCTATCGACTTACATTTGCATCCCTAACCTAGGCATAGGTATTGATATTGGCGCCTAATGCCGGATTAGAGGATGACGGTTTTGGTACGTCAGCTGCTGATTCCAGTAGCTGAAGCGTCGCTTTACCCTCTTGTTGCTGTTGGCTTTTCGCCAGCTTAAGAGAGGCTAATTCAAGTGACGCACCGGACGTTCCAGAGGTACTAGCACCTTGTAGATCCATACCATTTTCCTTTGTTGCTTGTAGCAAAGTAAAAAAGTGGGCAGAATTGCCCACCTCATAGAGTATCGACATCTTCTGTAGAAACTTTAACCGATTTTTTTAATTTCGAGGATTTTTATGCAAGCTATTCATGAACAGCTTCAGGAAACTATTCAAACGCTTTACCGCAAATCGGTAGATGCAGATAATGCCCTAAAGCTACTTCAGCAGGATAAGAAGGGTAAATTTGCCGCGGTATTTGCAGAGGATAGTGGCTTTAGCACCTCGGCCAAACGCTTTGGCCCCTATGTAGAAGAAATTGCGTTAGATTGGCAGGCATTGAAAGAAATGAATGATGAAGAAGCCAAACGTGCGCTTCCCTCGCTAATAAAAAAAATTGAGCTAGCGTTAAGCACTATCGCGCAATTCCAACAGTCTCTTTCGACTAACTAACTACACGCGCATAACCCACACATGGATACGTTTACGGTTTAATCGACAGCGAATACATTGGCGTTTCACCTAGCCGCTGTCGAATTTCATCGACCTCTTTTACATAGCGCGGGCTATCTACTCGTTCGTACGTTTGTGTAAATGCTGCTTTGCTCAGCCCTTCAGGTAAATCTAAAATTGGCGGTATAATTTGAGTCTCGGTGCGAATTCTTGCTACGTCTGTTTGTAGCTGCTTTGCCCGTGCTGGATTCGTTGCCACTTTAGCAAATTCAGCGCCGGCCATGTCAGCGGCCAAATCGACAAAGCTGTAGCCTGATCCTCCTTGGCCTCTGTCCATCAACTCTTTGAATTCGCCTATCGCTAACGACACGCCCTCTTCTGACAACAATTGAAACGCTGCTGAGATGATAAAATGACGCGCTAAATCGTTGCGCCCATGAAGCGTCGCGCCTCGCTTAGGCTTTATCGCTATTGAGGCGTTAGGCTGAATATCTCCTACTAAGTGCCCCACACTGTGATGCCCGACATAAGCCGCTAGTGCGACAATCACTGCTTTATTATGGAGCACCGCATCCTCTTCAGTCTCGCTTTGCTCTCTGGCACGTGCCATGCCCTCACGTAGGTATTCAATCAGCGACTGAGGCGACGTAGATAAGGCAAGCTCTCTTCCCGAGATATAGCGAAGATAATAGGCGCTTAGTACAGAAAGTTCTGATTCTTCGTCTACTCCTAAGTTAAGCTTTATATTATTGAGCTCTGCAAGCAGGGCATCTAGCGGGCCAAGGCGTAACGTCATATCTGTGTGTGTCATCGAGACGTGTTCAATTCGGGTAAGTGCCAGGGTCGCCACTTCAGATTCTGTCCATGTATTGATTGCCCACTCGAGAAACGACAGAACATAACCCCCTGACAGGTGAATATCACCCACATTAATTTGCTCAAATGCCAATGCATTACCCGGTACGATAAGGGCGGATACATTAATAAATAGCGACTGACTTGAAGGAGCAAACGTTAGCGCAATCGTGCTGCCCACGGGGGTAACATTGACCTTACCACTGAAATTAGGAATGGCGCGCTGCAGTACGCCTACTAAACTTTCAATTTGTTGTTCTGACAACGTAATTTCGTGGCCTTCTTCTCTTTTTGAAAATGCGCGCTGAAGCTGCGCCAGCAATGTATTTACACTATCAGCACCGTCCAATTGCGCAGGCGCCTCAACCGCAACGAGAGGTTCACGTTGAAATACGGAGAACGTCAGAACGACTAGACCAGCAAAAAGAAGGAGTGTGGTTGCGAAGGAAATACCCAGCACCCATTTAAGGCTGCGTTTCATTACGATTTAATGTTCACCATGGTTAACTTGAAAAAGCGACAATGCGCCCCTTTGTGAGTGTGCTTGCTATGTTACGTTACAATCACATTGGCGCGCCATCAGATAAGACAACAGTGTGTTACGAAATATGTCGCCGCTTACACGTTAGTGCGCGGCGACATGCTCTCTTAAGACCTTTGCTACAATACCACTTCAGCCATATTACCTTTACTTTCTAACCATGTTTTACGATCGCCGGCACGCTTCTTCGCCAACAACATATCCATTAGTTCAAGCATGTCTTGTGCATCATCAATGGTGAGCTGCACTAAACGCCGAGTATTTGGATCCATGGTTGTTTCACGAAGTTGAATGGGGTTCATTTCACCTAGACCTTTAAAGCGCTGGACATTAACCTTACCGCGTTTCTTCTCCGCTTCTATTCTGTCTAATATGCCTTGCTTCTCGCCCTCATCAAGTGCGTAGTAAACATCTTTACCAATATCAATTCTGAATAAAGGTGGCATGGCGACATACACATGGCCTTGATCGACCAATGTCCTAAAATGCCTAACAAATAATGCGCACAGTAACGTGGCGATATGCAGTCCGTCAGAATCGGCATCAGCAAGAATACAAATTTTTCCGTAGCGTAAGCCCGACAGGTCGGTCGAATCGGGATCGATACCAAGCGCGACCGATATATCGTGTATTTCTTGTGAGGCAAGTACTTGTGATGAATCAACTTCCCAACTGTTTAGAATTTTACCACGCAGCGGCATAATGGCCTGAAATTCTCGATCTCGTGCTTGTTTCGCCGAGCCACCTGCCGAGTCACCTTCCACTAGGAATAGCTCTGAATGGTTAATATCTTGTGATGAACAGTCGGTTAATTTGCCCGGTAATGCTGGACCTTGCGTTACTTTTTTACGCGCCACTTTTTTCGTTTGGCGTAGTCGGCGCTGAGCATTATTGATACACATTTCTGCGAGCGACTCAGCAACATCTGTATGCTGATTTAACCATAAACTAAACGAGTCTTTCACCACACCAGACACAAACGCAGCAGATTGACGCGATGACAGTCGTTCTTTAGTTTGCCCCGCAAACTGAGGGTCTTGCATCTTGGTTGAGAGAATATAAGCGCATCGGTCCCAGATATCATCTGGCGACAGCTTGACACCTCGCGGCATTAAGTTTCTAAACTCGCAAAACTCACGCATCGACTCTAACAAGCCCTGCCTCAAACCGTTTACGTGTGTTCCACCCTGTGCCGTAGGAATAAGGTTCACGTAACTTTCAGTGACTAAATCGCCCCCTTCCGGTAGCCACATAACCGCCCAATCTGCCGCTTCCGTGTTACCACTAAAGCTACCAATAAATGGGGTGTCGCTCGGCAGTGTTTCAAACTCTTGTACTGATTGATATAAATAATCCTTCAAGCCATCTTCGTAATACCACTCTTGGCTTTCTTTGGTAATTTTATTATCGAATCGTATACGTAGCCCTGGAGCCAATACGGCTTTTGCGCGCAAGTTATGAATAAGGCGGCTTATCGAAAATTTTGCTGAATCAAAATATTGAGGATCGGGCCAAAAGTGAACACGCGTCCCTGTATTGCGTTTACCGCACGTATCAATAACCGCAAGGTCTTCCACCTTATCGCCACTTGCAAATGCTATCTGATATACCTGACTGTCTCTGCGGATTGTCACTTCTACACGAGTAGATAGCGCATTAACCACTGAGATCCCAACGCCATGCAAACCACCAGAAAAAGCATAGTTTTTATTTGAAAACTTCCCACCTGCATGGAGCTTACTAAGAATAAGTTCTACACCAGAAATTTTTTCTTCGGGGTGAATATCAACGGGCATACCTCGACCATCATCCGTCACCTCAAGTGACTGATCTTCATGCAAGATAACCCTTATATTTGATGCATGTCCGGCAAGCGCTTCATCAACGCTGTTATCGATAACCTCTTGCCCTAAGTGATTTGGGCGCGTGGTATCGGTATACATACCCGGGCGACGTTTTACAGGGTCAAGTCCGTTTAATACTTCGATTGCATCTGAATTGTATTGATTTGACATAATTATGGTTATTATTTAAGCCTGAAACGAGTTTAACGTACGCAGTTAATGCCCGCGACGCAAGATAATTTGATGGTATCAGGGCTCGTGAATCCCCGCAATCTGAAAGCAGGTTTTACCTATTCACTAGCCTAATGACACCACAATACGAGGTTAAGCGCCCGCTTACTGGTCTAAAAGAAAAGCAGCAATGTCAGGTAAGTGTTTTTCATATCCCACAAAACTATGGTCGCCGCCCTCTTCAATCAGCAACGATGCCGCTGCGTACTTTTTCTGTGCCTGGCGATAATCGAGGGTTTCATCGTTGGTTTGTAACATCACTCGATAGGCGGCTTGATGCTTTAATTCGGGCGTATCAAGTGCTTCTATAACGGCAAGGTCGTTCTCTACAATTTCAAAACGCGCTTGGGTATAGGGGTTCACATGCTCGCCAATAAACCCATGGAGTAATTTATACGGCTGCACCGCGGGGTTTATTAGCACCGCTTTTCCACCAAACTTTTCCACTAAATATGTCGACAGATAGCCACCCATAGAACTCCCAATGAGTTTTAATCCATCGTTTACCAGTTCAGGGATTTGCTCTATTAGGGTAAGAAGTTGATGCTCAACCTCGCTTGGGTAATTTGATAGCTCGGGAATATGCAACGTCACTTCAGGGTGAAACGCATCAAAATATGACTTGGTCGCCTGTGCTTTTACCGAATTTGGAGAACTTAAAAAACCATGGAGGTACAACACGTGACACATTATTCATCTACTCTCTTAACTTCACACATAAGGTTACCATCGTCGTACAACGAAAATAATTGATAGCCCGGCGCGTCGGCACTGATATTAAAATCGGGCGTGAGCTCCCACTGCCAACAGGTCGACGGCGCGCCAAAACTTAAGCAGTTATTGCTGCCAATCACCTGCCGCAATGGTGAGTGCACATGACCATGCAGTACCGCGCGGAGTTGCGGGTGCGTTTCAATCCACTTTACAAATGCGTCAGCATTGATCAACTCATGCTTGTCCATCCAACTGTTAGATGGCAGTACATGATGATGAAGCGCCACAACATGAAAGTGGTGTGGCGATGCATCTATATTCTTTGAAATGCGGCGACGAGCAGCGACTCGCGCTTCTCCTCGCGTACCTGTTTGTCGCGTATCAAGGCCATGTAAGCACCATCTCCCCAACCTTGCCGGCTCTTCATAACTTAGATGATAGGGGTGTAAGGCATTGGCGTAATATTGATTGTTATCGTGATTGCCCGGAATCACCCACACAGGTATTGGTGGCAACGCCTGAATTACAAAGACAAAGTGTTGGTAACTGGCGTGGGTATTATCACCGGTGATATCGCCTGTAACGATTAGCCCATCGATAGTTTCAGTGTTTGCCATCGCGTGCACGAGCACGCGCTCGAACGTTACAAGTGGCGCCACATCTTTGTAGCCTTTTTTCTGTTTGTCTCCAAAAAGGTGAAGATCGCTGATATGCAGAAGGGTTTGCTTCACGCCTCGCTTGCTACCTTGGGTTTTTGTTTCAAACAGAAATCTAACCATTCCGCTAAGAAAATATTCACCATTTGTTTTTCATTACGTTGGCGCATTTTAATATTGGGATACTCATAAGAAGGTTCTAACTTGCCCGTATTCTGGCTACTTATCACCTCGGCCATGCGTGCATCATGGTACAAACGCACCGTCATTGAGGGAGTGAGGTAGGCTGGCATATCGTCAGCAACTTGTTTAACTGTCAACGTCGTCGTGTAACGAGCGGTATCAGTTATATGGATTTCATAGCGCAGCGTTTTTCCAACAGAAAATAAGTAGCTTAAATCCTCAGTATCACAGTCAGGCAAAATACGCAGAATATGCGCATAGTTCAGTTCGCATAATGCCTGAATGGTGGGAAGATGAGGAACGTACTTTTTTCTCGTTTGATAAGTCACGGGGTTTGCCACTGCTCCAATAATGTTGTTTTGTGCATAAAGAACCATTGTAGCGCAATAATCGCTGCTGCGTTGTCTATATGGCCGTTTTCTAACCATTCAAGTACGGTACTTTCAGCGACTCGGTGCACTTTTATATCTTCGGATTCACTTTCAAGACCATGAATACCTGATGCTTTAGTGGCATCCGTCTGGGCAACAAAAATATGCAGGCGTTCTGTGGTTCCGCCTGGGCTAGACAAATAGCTAAGCGCCTTTGTTAAGTTAGTAAGAGTAATACCGGCTTCTTCCTGTGACTCGCGGTGACAGACCTGTTCATCGGTTTCGCCTTCATCAATCATGCCTGCGATAATTTCTATTAACCATGGGGTTGAAGAAGTGGGCAACGCCCCAATTCTTACCTGCTCGATGAGAACAAATTCATTAAGTACTGGGTCGTAAGGCAAAACGCCAACCGCATGCCCGCGCTCAAATATCTCGCGCTTAACGATGTCGCTCCACTCACCATTAAAGCATTTATGCCTAAATTGGTATTGCTGCATGGTGAAAAAGCCGTCGTAAACAGGCTTAATATCGATGATTTCGACGTCATTTGAGGTAAATGAAAGAATTTGCTTGCTCATTTGCAGACACTTTTGGTTTGAATCGATTTATCATGCATAGTACAGACAGTTATAACGTATGTACATGCAGGAAAACCATGTACAACCAGTAATTAGTAAGGCGTCACAGCGTTAGTTTTTCTCTTTATAATGGGTGAGCTATAGGGTGATTTCACATATTCTGTTACAGTTAAACAAACACTGTTACGAGTAAAAACTTTCGGTTTACTGGCGATATTTCTTACACTTAACTTTATTCGCCGTCACAAGACGCTTAAACACAAAAACAGGAAGACGTAAGCATGAAACGAACACTTCTGTCGCTGATGATTGGATTATCAGTAACGACCAGTGCACTCGCTGATGACCTCATGCAGGTATACCAGCAAGCTTTGGCAAACGACCCTTTGGTAAACCAAGCAAAAGCGCAACGTGATGCGGCGTTTGAAGGAATTAGTATAAGTCGCGCTAATTTACTGCCTCAAATATCAGGGTCGGTGGGCTACACCACCTCTACTGCAGAGCGTACACAAACGTTGGGTGCAACCGCTGACGACCTCCAAATTTTAGTGTTTGAGACCGACTCGACTACGATTGATTATGGCATTCAACTTTCCATGTCATTGTATGATCATGCCAACTGGCTTGGCCTTGACCGCGCAGAAAAAGTGGCGGAGCAAAGCGATGCTCAGCTAGCATCTAGCATGCAAGATGTGATTGTTCGTACCGTAACGGCATATTTTGACGTACTGCGTGCTCGTGACAGCGTAGAGTTTGTCGGCGCAGAAAAACGCGCAATTGAACGTCAATTAGAACAAACTCGTCAGCGTTTTGAAGTGGGGTTAACCGCAATTACCGACGTTCACGAAGCACAAGCGAACTACGACAGCACCGTGGCGCAAGAAATCCAGGCAAAAAACCAGTTAGAATTCGCGCTTGAAGCATTACGCGTTATCACGGGTAAATACCACGATCGTCTTTATGGGCTAAATACCGAAAGCTTCTCAACAACCATGCCGGTACCAGAAATGGTTGAAGGCTGGTTAGAAACGGCTCAAGACAAAAACCTTGCGTTATTAGTCAACCGACTAGCGATGGATATTGCAAAAGAAGATATCGCTATTGCCCGTTCAGGCCACCTTCCTACGCTTAGCCTTACTGCAAATGCAAACAGAAGTAAGAACGATATTGAAAACCCGTTCATTCAGTTCGAAACGCCGTATTTAGATAGCCAATCATTGGCGGTTTCGCTTAATGTTCCTATCTATCAAGGCTCGCGCGTTACATCGCAAACTGATCAAGCGAAGTTTAATTATGTTGCAGCAAGCCAAGCAACAGAACAAACTTACCGTCAAACGGTTCAGTCTGTTCGTAGTTCGTTCAACAATGTGAAAGCGTCTATTTCTACTATTAGAGCTCTTGAGCAATCGGTAGTGTCTGCAGATAGCGCGCTTAAAGCCACAGAAGCGGGTTTTGACGTAGGTACGCGTACTATTGTTGATGTGCTAGATAGCACACGTAACTTGTTCGATGCTCGCAGAAATCTTGCCGGCGCACGCTACGACTTTATTCAGTCAGTAGTTACGCTTAAACAAGCTGCTGGTACGCTTACAAGCGAAGACATCGCTATGATTAACAAAGGGTTAAAGCCTGCAGATAATAATGGCTAATAGCTTACAGTTGTAAGATGTCGAAAGGGTGGCTCGGTATAAGCTGCCCTTTTTTGTTATTGCACTTTAAAAGGAAAACGGCTTCGCTCTAATAAGCCAAGCAGTTGGCGAAGCTCAAAACGCAGTTGCTTTGCTTTTTCATGGCTGGGTTCATATTGGGCAAGCTTACTGGACACCCGGTATAATTTGTCTTGCAACGACCGTAAGTCATCGTCCATGATATTGCCCCATTTTATTTTGTTTATTATATGGAATCTGAACAGGCATTTGGCGCCTGCAGGTTCCCCATTCTATTCTGAGAAACGAAACACATGCAAGCTTTAGCCCTTCAAAATAGATTTGAACGCATTCGCGCGAACAAATGGTTCGAAACGTTTGTTGTCAGCGTCATCATCATTTCAGCCCTACTCGTCGGGGCGAAAACCTATGAATTGCCCGCTGGGTTTTCAGCAGTAACGTTATTTTTAGATTGGTTTATCAGTGCCTTTTTTCTTACTGAGTTAACAATCCGTTTTCTTGCCGAGCGCAGGAAACGGCACTTTTTTCACAGTTTTTGGAACTGGTTTGACACGCTTATCGTGGTGATTAGCCTCATACCTGCTGATGACACTGAATTAGCACTTATCGCGCGACTGGTGCGAGTATTCAGAGTACTTCGAATGATATCGATTATACCTGAACTGCGTATTTTACTTGTTTCACTGGTGAAAGCATTACCTCAGCTTGGCTACGTTATGCTGCTCATGTTTATCATCTTTTATATTTATGCCGCGATAGGCAGCACGTTGTTTGAAGACATTAATCCAACGCTTTGGGGGGATATCACGATATCGCTACTCACTCTATTTAGAGTGATGACCTTCGAGGACTGGACCGATGTAATGTATGAAACTCAAGAAGTCTATCCGTTAAGCTGGATTTTCTATCTTACCTTTATATTCTTTACGGCCTTCGCGTTTTTAAACATGGTCATTGGGATTGTAGTTAATGTCATGGAGCGAGAAAACGAAAAGGCGAGAGAAGAGCGAGAGGCAATGCTGCGGGCGGAAAAAGCCCTACGGGGTGAGCGTGAGCCAACACTTAAAGATGTAATGGCAGAGCTAAAAGCACTTAAAGCGCAACTGAACAATCAAAAACCCTAGCCTATAGAAAACCCCAGTGATACCGAACGTGTATTACTGGGGTTTGTTTTTGTTATAGGCCTACCCAGCCTTATTTAATAAGGACGCTACAAGCCATATTTTTGCTTTAACGCTTTTGCTCTTTCTACCGAGTCTGGCTTCACTAATTCTCTCGCGCTTAAACGGCGTTCCGCTAGCGCTTTTTTGTCCATAGTAAGTAGCAACTCCACGTAATTTAAAAACACTTCTTCATTCGACATCGGCTTGGTGTCAATGCGCTCATATAATCGCAGCGCTTCCTCATTATCTTCTTGTGCAATAAGAATTTGCGCCAATGTATCTACCGCTTCCGCGTTATCGCTTTGAAGATTTACAGCTCGCTCTGCTAACGCCTTAGCTTGGGTCAACTCACCACGCTGAAATTGAAGGTACGCAAGGTTATTAAGCACAACAAAATTGTCTGGCGTTACCTCAAGTATCGACGAGTAGGTGCGCATTGCTGCCGGGGTATCGCCGCTTATTTGGCGCTCGGCAAGCAACATTGCACTTCGCACATCGCTAGGTGATTGGGCCACATGCTTTTGCAAAAAGGCTAACGCGGCGTCTTTTTTGTTGGTCATTTCGTATGCGGCGACAAGCAATAGTGCGTTGTCTGAATTAGGTGAAGCATCGTAGGCCACCTGAATATGGGGAATGGCGTCCTGTGGCTTTTTGTCGCTTACCAACAAACGCCCCATTATTCCCTGAACAAAAGGTAGTTCTCGTACTGGCTCTGCGGTTTTATTTACTATCTCCCACGCCTGTGCGGTCTCACCAACCATGCTATGAAAGTATGCTTTCAGTAACGTTAATTGCGCATCGGGGCGTTTTTCTATCACTTTAGTAAGCAATGCAAGACCATCTCGATACTTATTCTGTGTATCAGCAATTAACACGCTTCCCAACACAGCATTTTTATCTTGAGGATACACGCTCAACCAATGTTTAAAGAATGCCTCGGCATCTGCCACTTTGTTCGCAGCAATGAAGGCTTGGCCTTTTACATTCCAAAACGACATTGGGCTTTGCTTATCCCCTCTAACGTCGTTAAGTAGCTGAATTGCCAGCTCTGCGTTGTCTTCAACCGTGTAGAAGCGCGCTAATAACACACGTAAATCGAGAGCCTTAGGCTGTTTATCGATTCGCGCTTTGGTGTAGGCCACTACCTCGGAGGTATCATTCTTTTCTTTTGCCAAGCCATACCACAAGGTTAAGGCCTGAACATCTGTAGGGTTATTGCCGATAAAAGCATTAACCACGGCGAGCGCATCATCTATCTTTTGCTGAGAAACAAGTAACGCTACTCGCGCATAGGCAATTTCACTTTTCGCACCCTCTAGCGTGTCTGCTTCATCAAGTAATGAGGTTGCTTTACTGTAGTTCTGCTCTGCCAATGCGATATTAGCGAGATATACCAAAGGCAGGGCAAGCGTTGGATCTTGCTTCTTCCATTCATTTGCCGCTGCACTCGCTTTCTCAAACTGTCCGGTTGCTACGTAGGCGCGAACCAAGGTATTTTGTGACTCTGCAGACTCCGGCGCACGGGCTACGGCCTGTTCTAAGTTAACGAGCCCTTCTATATCGTTAAGCGATAGTTGCAGTGCTCCAAGTCGTGCTAAGTCTTCTGCTGTATCGCTTACCGTTTCAGTTTTATCCACCATCTCTTGCGCACCAACCAGATTGCCCTGCCTAAGCAATTGATAGCTGGCCTTTGAAAATAGCAATGCATCGACGCCCGCTTCGCCTTCTACGCGACTTAATACACCTAAGGCTTCTTCGCTTTCACCTAGTTGAAGCATGCTGTCTGCAAGCATTCGCAACCCAGGGTGGTTATCGGGAAGGCTCGAAGCAATCATAGTGAGGTGGCGCTGTGCGGCTTCAAAATCTTGAATTTGGTAGGCGCTGAAGCCAGCAACTAAGCGAACAATTTGATCGCTCTGACCGCCTTGTATGGCTAATTCTAGATAGGACAGTGCGTCGGCATGTTGTGCATTTGACGATGCAATGATGCCTTTGAACATGTTTAGCAATGGATTGTTTTTACTTACCGCTAAAAGCTCATCGACGATAGGCTCTGCCCGCGCCGTATCTCGCTCTTCAATAAGTAATGATGCATAGGCAAACTTAGTGGTTCTATCAAGCGGGTACAGCGACACATACTCGCTATAAACCTCAATCGCCTCAGTGCGCTTCTGGTTCATTAAATAGAGCTTGGCGAGCTGCTGTAGTACGTCTTTATTTTGTGGTGCTTGGGTACGTAAACGTTCTGTTTTTTCTAATGCTTTTTCAAAGTCATTGGCAATAATATGCTGATAGCTTTCTATTAGGCCTTTATAAACCGATTGCGTATCAAGAGTAATGAGGTCATTTAGCACGACTTCAGCTTCTTCTAAGTCGTTAAGCTGAACGAGAGCCTGGAGCTTGTAAAATCCCACTTCAGCCGACTCTACCGCAGTTAAGCCTTGCGTGCGGTAATCAACATCTGCAAGCGCTGTTTCTGCACCCGATTGTTGATAGGCCAATGATAAAAGAGGAATAATACTGCTGGCGGCGTAACCTAATTCTAATGCTTTGTTTAATTCTTTCTCTGCCGCCGGGTAATTCTGCATGTCTAGGTACAGCTTACCAAGCTCAAAACGCGGTAGCGCGACGTTTGGCGCTTTCTGAATTGCGTTTTTATATTCAACGATTGCCGCATCTAATTTGGCTTCGGTAGCATAGCTACGAGCACTTTCGAGGTGGGACTCCATAGACGTATCGCCGCAACCCACTAAGAAACTGCCGACGACAGCCGCTAAAAGCAATTGCTTAGGGCTAAAATGTCCCTTTGTTCTGTTTTTCATCACTGTCCCTTACGTTTCAAACTGTTATTATCGATTATTCTTAGGCGCTTATCCGCACTCTGTGCATTTTTTCATCATTTTTGTGCAATTTCGTGGCAACATGGCCATTATTCGAATATAATATTGTTTTTTGCAATACTGCTGGCACACATCGGCGTTATTTAGCGTCACTCACGTTTGCCGCACCCTCCTTACTTATAGCACCAGGACCCTTAATGACAACAACTGTCGACATGACATTTAAAGACCTCAATCTACCAGAACCTATCTTACAAGCCCTTGAAAAAGTTGGCTACGAGAAACCGTCACCTATTCAAGCAGAGAGTATTCCATTACTGCTTGAAGGTCACGATTTACTCGGTCAGGCTCAGACTGGAACAGGCAAAACCGCTGCGTTTGCCCTTCCAATGCTAGCAAATATCGATCCTGAACAACGTAAGCCGCAATTACTGGTATTAGCCCCAACTCGTGAATTAGCTATTCAGGTTGCAGAGGCGTTTCAGGTTTACGCGAGCTTTAGTCAAAAAATTAAAGTACTTCCAGTATACGGTGGCCAATCGTATGACAACCAAATCCGTCAGCTTAAGCGCGGCGTGCAGGTTGTTGTAGGTACACCAGGTCGAATTATCGACCATATAAAGCGCAAAACATTAGATTTGAGCGAGCTTAAGTACCTAGTACTTGATGAAGCCGATGAAATGCTACGCATGGGCTTTATTGATGACGTAGAGCTTATTCTTAGCCACGCACCAGCTGAACGCCAAACTGCGTTATTTTCAGCGACCATGCCAGGGCCAATCAAAAAGATTACTCAGCGCTACTTAAAAGATCCTAAGCACGTTAAAATAGCGTCAAAGGTAAGTACCGCCAGTACGATTCGTCAGCGCTACTGTCAAATCGCACCTCATCATAAACTTGAAGCACTTACGCGGATCATGGAAGTCGAGCGTTTTGACGGCATGATTATCTTTGTACGTACAAAGACAGCAACGGTTGAACTTGCAGACAAATTATCTGCACGTGGCTTCGACGTTGAACCATTAAACGGTGACATTCCACAGAATGCTCGTGAGCGCACGGTAGATAAGCTTAAGCAAGGCGCCATCGATATTCTTGTTGCTACTGATGTAGTAGCGCGCGGTTTAGACGTTGAGCGTGTTAGTCACGTTATCAACTATGACGTGCCTTATGATAGCGAGTCATACGTTCACCGAATTGGTCGTACAGGCCGTGCGGGTCGCCAAGGTGACGCTATTTTGTTTATCTCTCACCGTGAAAAGCGCATGCTTTTCTCTATTGAGAAAACAACCAAGCAGCCTATTGAAGCAATGCCTATTCCTTCAATCAGCGAAATTAATGAAACACGCTTAAGCCGTTTCAAGCAAGCGGTTATTGATGCAACAAAAGACGATAGCATAGAGTCACTTATTCCTATCGTGGATATGATTAAAGAAGAAGCAGAAGCATCTCCTGAAGTCGTGATGGCTGCGTTGCTTAAAATAGCACAAGGCGACGAGCCTCTTATTTTGAAAGAGTCAGATCGTCCTGATATACATAGCCGCCCTGAACGTGAACCTCGCGATTCTCGCGAGCGTAAAGGCAGAGACGGTAGAGAAAGCCGCGATGGTCGTGAGCGTAAGCCACGCGCACCACGTGTAAATCGTCCGCCTGAAGAAGGTATGCAACGCTACCGTATTGATGTTGGTCACGTACACGGTGCGAAGCCTGGCAATATCGTTGGCGCTATCGCTAATGAAGCGAATATTAATTCGAAGAATATTGGCGCAATTGAAATTTACGATAACTTTAGTACCGTAGATTTACCGTCAGGCATGCCGAAAGAGACACATGATACGCTTCAAGCGACTCGTGTGGCAGGACAACGTTTGTCTATTCGTGAATGGTCAGAAACACCGCCTAAGCGTGATGGCCGCGGCGCTCGCCCTGGCAAAGACAGCCGTGGTGACCGTGGTGACCGTGGTAATCGCGAAAACCGTAAGCGTAAGAACTAATTAAACAACATAACTAGCTTTATATAACTTTTAGCAATATAAAGTCAGTTATCAATTGTTTCTTAAAAAGAAGAATTGGCGCAGAATAGCGGCAGTTCTTTTTTTTGTTTGCGTCTTTATGGATTATTTCCCCCTATTTCTTGATGCCCGTTCATTAAATTGCCTTGTCGTAGGTGCTGGCGAAGTTGCCGCCCGAAAGCTAGAGCTGATAATGAAAACCCCCGCACATATCACCGTGGTGGCGCCATGGGTGTGTGATACCGTTAAGCGCTTATCAGAAAATGAAAAAGTAACGCTCATTGTTCGTGAATTTGAAGACAGCGATTTAGCGGATAAAGAGATGGTTTTTATTGCCACTGATAAACCAGCGGTAAACCAATATATTCACGACTTAGCACGAACACAAAAAGTGTTGGTTAATGTTGTAGATAACACGCCACTTTGCCAGTTTATTACGCCGTCGATTGTCGACCGGTCTCCCATCATTATCGCAATGAGCAGCGGTGGCGTAGCCCCAGTGCTATTGCGTTATTTACGTCAGAAATTAGAAACCGTACTGCCTACTCACTTAAGTCGGCTTGGCGCTTTTTCTGAAAAATTCAGAGATAAAGTTAAGCATGCGCTAAATGGCGTTACGGCTCGACGCTATTTTTGGGAAGATGTGCTCGATGGAGACATTGCTGAAATGGTGGAAAAAGGCCAAGACGAAAAGGCTGAAATTGCGTTTGATGAGGCGCTTACTGCAGCGGCAAATGATAATAATGTTGTGGGGCAAGTTTACTTGGTGGGCGCTGGTCCGGGTGATCCCGACTTACTTACTTTTAGAGCGTTACGCTTAATGCAAAAAGCAGACGTTGTAGTGTACGACCGACTAGTTTCGCCTGAAATATTAGAGCTTGTCAGACGAGATGCTGAAAAAATCTATGTAGGTAAAGCCAAAAGTAATCACACTTTACCGCAAGACGATATTAACCAACTTATGGTTGATGAGGCGAAAAAAGGAAATCGCGTGGTACGCCTTAAAGGCGGTGATCCGTTTATATTTGGCCGAGGTGGTGAGGAAATCCAAACGCTTATCAAGCACAATATTGGGTTTCAGGTTGTGCCTGGCATTACTGCTGCTAGTGGCGCATCAAGTTATGCAGGCATCCCCCTCACGCATCGCGACCATGCACAATCAGTGGTATTTGCGACAGGCCACCTAAGAGATGGCACTATTGATTTGAACTGGCAATCGCTTGCACACGCCAATCAAACTATTGTGTTTTATATGGGGCTGACTGGCTTACCTATTATTTGCGAAAAGCTTGTGGAACATGGACTTGCGCCCAGCACCCCTATCGCGCTTGTGCAAAGTGCCACAACCGAAAAACAAGTGGTGGTTAAAGGCACCTTGCAAGACATTGCACACAAGGAAGAAACCAAAGCATTAAAGCCACCTACTCTGATTATTGTAGGCTCGGTGGTAGAACTGCACGAAGAGCTTAGCTGGTTCAACTAAGTCACTTAGGCCCACCTACTTGTAATTTCTATTCCTGCGCGCATACTGATAAGCAGCTAGACACTGATTTCAGAGCGCGCTTATGACAGCTATCAACCATTTATCCGGCAACGTATCCCGCACCGCCGTTATCCTTTTTTGCTTGTTCGCGTTTGTTCATCAAGAAGCGTTAGGTACGCAAACTCGTTTTGAAACCACCACCGTTGATACCGGCGTCACCTTTTCTTATGAATGGCTTGATATTGACAGCCAGCCTCAACAGATTAGGTTTACTCTTCCTCAAGAAGCGCTATCTATTACACCATCACAACAAACCAACTATAAACCACAAATTGCCCAGCGCTACGTGTTAGTGTCTTTACTAAAAGAAGCGAAAAAGATTGATGCGAGAAAAGCGGTCGTAAATGTCATACCTGGGAATGAAGGTATCGATATCAATGTATCGTCAAAGGACGACGCATTGGCGCAGAGCATACTGAATGACTTAACGTCGATACAGAATGACGCGTATGACACCTACCTTTATGATAATTATTACACCCGCTTTACCACCATGTTTAATCAACGGGCGGTGAAACCGGATCACCTTCGCTATATTGATGAAACCGCTAAGGCTTTGGTGCCTGTATCACAAGCATTCTACGAGAAAATTCATGCATCGGCCGATGCACGCGCTTATTTTTCACTGCTTTTAGGATGGGTACAAAGTATTCCTTATGACACCTTAGAGGACCGTGTTGAAAGCAGCGGCGCTGGCTTTGCGCCCCCCATGGGCCTTCTTCTTCAAAATAAAGGCGACTGCGATAGTAAAGCGGTACTTACGTCTGCGCTAGTCAGGGCGTTTCTTCCTAATACAGACATGATCATGGTGTTTTTACCCAGGCATGCATTATTAGGGGTGGCAATAACGCCTGTTGCAGGTGATGAGACCCTCGAGGTAGAGGGAACAACGTTTGTTCTTTATGACCCAACAGGCCCCGCGCTTTTGCCATTTGGTCAGGTATCTACTAGCACAAAACAGTTTATTGATACCGGTCGGTATCAAGTTGAAGCGATTAATTAACGAACGGCGACTGCGTGAGAGAATTGCGGTAACGCGCTGTGTTATCGCGCGTTACCGTGTAAACGGCTATTGCCCGTGCTCTTGTGATGATATGGCTATAAATGACGCTCTGCAAAATCGGCCAGTCTCGAACGAACAACGCCATCAAGATTCATCGTCGCACTACCGGAAAAGTCTTTAAATTTCTCCACCAAATACGTCAGCCCTGAGGTTACTGCACTAAGGTAATTACTGTCGATTTGCGCAAGGTTTCCCCCGACAATTATCTTGGTGCCCTCACCACAGCGGGTAATAATGGTTTTAAGCTGCGATGCGGTTAAGTTTTGAGACTCATCTAAAATCACTATCGAATTTTGAATACTTCGTCCTCGCATAAAATTCACTGATTTGTATTGGATATTCGCTTTTTCCATGATGTAGTTCATCGAACCTTTTGTGTTTTCATCATGTTTGTGAAGTACCTCTAGCGAATCAGTAATACTGGCCAACCATGGCAACATTTTCTCTTCTTCGGTGCCGGGCAAGAAACCGATGGATTCAGCAATTTCAGGCGTACTTCGCGTCACAATTATCTTATCGTACATGTTGCGCTCAACCACCATTTCCAGCGCAGCGGCAAGTGCAAGTAGGGTTTTTCCGCTTCCCGCAGGACCGGTAAGAATGACCAAATCGATATGCGGGTCCAGTAGGGCATGTAACGCCATCGCTTGCCCTATGTTCTTCGGCGTTATCCCCCACGCATGACGACTCATTAAGCGCTCGTAGCCTAAATCTAATACCTCTAGCGTGTCGTCGTTCACCGCCTCAACTAACCCTGCAAAGTGTTGGCTTTCGTCCAGTAAGAACTCGTTAACATACGCCTCTGGCAGCGTCGATTTAGCAATCGTATGAATCGTATCTCGACCTTCGGTTCTGCTATCAACACTTTGCACGCTATCCCAAAAATTGCCTTCAAACTGATGAAAGCCTCGTGATAGGTACTTAATATCTGTAATTAGCTGATCGGTGCGGTAATCTTCAACATGAGCAAGGCCTGCCCCTTTTGCTTTCAGCCGCATGTTCAAGTCTTTGGTTACCAGCACCACTTGCTGGGGCGCATAGGTTTTTTGAAGTTGGAGCGCTACATTGATAATTCGGTTGTCGTTTTCGTTGCTAGTAAAAACCTGCTGCGATTCCATCATGGTTAAGTCGGTATAGATAGAAAGGCTTCCCGATGGTGCCGTATCACCTGCCCCCATGCCTTTCATCGACACACCGGCTAACATATCATCTGGTGTCGCTTCGTGTAATAAGTCTTCCATGGCGCGGATAGAGACTCTTGCATCTCGCGCAACGTCTTTTTTGCTGTCTTTGATATGGTCGAGTTCTTCTAGCACCGTCATTGGAATAACAACGTCATGCTCTTTGAACGAGAGAAAAGCGAGCGGTTCATGAAGCAGAATATTGGTGTCGAGTACGTATATTTTGGTGTTGGCAGAATTTTTTCGTGGCATCCTTTACTCCGGTAAATAAGGCCAAGCTCGTCAGCGAACGTAACGAACTAGGTACCGCTTAGCTACAAGGAGAAATGGTCGCTCGAACAGGACTTTCCCCTCATCGCGTCGACGAACAAGTAGGTTACCCTCAACCTACTCAATGCATGTCAGTGTCTTTTCGAAACCCCTCAATGCGTTTTTTTACCATAATCTACATTTTCTATTTTGACACTGTTTTTCTGCATTAAATTAATAATGAATGCGGCAGTTTCCCCCGTTTTTCTTCTCGCCATCTACTATTAATATGATGCCGCAATGCGTACAATACCGCCCCCGCAAAAAAGGTTGGTGATTTATGAGTTCAGGAAGTCCATTTGCTGTTGGTCAGCGTTGGTTAAGTAATACAGAAACAGAACTAGGATTGGGTGCGGTGATTGGCACCAACTTTCGCTCTGTAGAAATACTTTTCCCCGCGACTGGGGAAACCAGAATGTATACCAAGCAGGATGCCCCTCTCACTCGCTTAATCTTTGAGGTAGGGGAAACCGTTAAGAGCCAAGATGGCTGGGAAATGACGGTTACTGACATTGAAGAATCTCAAGGTGTGGTTGTTTATTTCGGCTTGCGTGAAGACACTAAAGCCCAAACCCGGTTGGTCGAAGCCATGCTTGACCATCACATTCGCCTTAACCAACCCGAGAAGCGGCTATTCAGTCAACAAATTGATCATCCGAAATGGTTCGATTTACGCGTGAGTTCATTTGGTCATCAGTATGATTATCTACGCTCATCTACTATTGGCCTTGCGGGTGCTCGCATTTCGCTTATTCCTCACCAACTTCATATTGCCTCAGAAGTCGGTACACGTCATGCGCCCCGCGTTTTGCTTGCTGATGAAGTCGGTTTGGGTAAAACCATTGAAGCGGCGCTTATCATTCATCAGCAGCTACGCACAGGCCGCGCCGAACGCGTACTTATTCTCGTGCCAGACTCACTGCTTCACCAATGGTTAGTTGAGATGTTGCGCCGGGTTAACCTTCCGTTCGCTATTTTTGATGAAAGCCGCTGTGAAGCGCTTGATGAGGAAGGAACCAACCCGTTTGAAAATGATCAATTGGTGCTGTGCAGTATTGATTTTTTAAGCCAAAGCGAAAAACGCCAGCAGCAAGTACAGGCCGCGCAATGGGATTTAATGGTTGTCGATGAAGCGCACCATTTAGCGTGGTCTGCGACGTCTCCATCAGCAGAATACCTGTGTGTAGAAGCGCTAGCAAACCAAACGCCTGGCGTACTGCTATTAACGGCAACGCCAGACCAATTAGGTCATGAAAGTCACTTCGCCCGTTTACGCTTACTTGACCCGGCTCGTTTCTCCAATTACGACGACTTCTTGGAAGAAGAATCGAAATACAGTCAACTCGCCGACGCCGTTTCGCCATTACTGTGTGATGAGCAGTTGAATGAAAGCCAGCAAGCCGCGTTGAATGAATTTGCGCCTGACATTATGTCTCACGCTGGCGATTTGAGTAATAAAGAGGCGCGCAGCTCGCTTCTTCATCAGCTGATTGACTGCCATGGTACGGGACGAATGCTGTTTAGGAACCGTCGAGCTAACATTCAAGGGTTCCCTGAGCGCAAGCTTAATGCGTATTCACTTCCTTTGCCCGATGCATACCAGGAAGCCGTCGACAGTGGCGACTTAACCCATGCGCTTTATCCAGAGCGTATACCAAGCGTGGTGAACAGCTGGACACAGGCCGACCCGCGTGTTGAGTGGTTGCTTGATTTTATGCAGTCAGAAAAGCCCGCTAAAATATTGTTGATATGTGCGAGTGCGAGAACTGCACAAGAGCTTGGCGATGTCATTCGCAAACAAACAGGCACTCGACATAGCGTTTTCCATGAAGGCATGAGCATAGTAGAACGTGATAAAGCTGCGCATTACTTCGCGGATGAAGAAGACGGCGCGCAAATATTGTTGTGTAGCGAAATCGGCAGTGAGGGCCGAAACTTCCAGTTTGCCCATCATTTGGTATTGTTCGATTTGCCGCTCACTCCCGACTTACTTGAGCAACGCATTGGTCGACTAGATCGAATTGGACAAACACAGACCGTACAAATTCACGTTCCCTATTTAACGCATAGTGCTCAACATGTTCTGATCGATTGGTATCACGAGGGATTAAATGCCTTTGAGAAAACCTGCCCAACGGGTTCAGGTGTATTCGCTGAGGTGAAAGCGTTACTCATTGGCACTTGCCTACACCCGAACGATGTGAGCGCGCGAGATGAACTGGTTGCAACAAGTATTGCGCTAAATAGCCAACTTGTTGCTCAGCTTGATGCAGGTAGAGATCGCCTTCTTGAACTCAATGCCTCAGGTGAAGGTCGAGTAGAACAATTGCTTGAAGACATCATTAAACTCGATAGTGAACAAGACCTATCGCGCTTTATGGGTCGAGTCTTTGATGCCATCGGCGTACAACAAGACGAAAAAGGAAACGATTGTTTCATTTTAATGCCCACAGAGCAGATGGTAAGTCAGCTCCCTGGTCTTGACCCAGAAGGCATGACCGTCACGTACAAACGTCGTGTTGCCACAACATTGGAGAACGTGCAGTTTCTCAGTTGGGACCATCCACTGGTTCATACTGCTATCGACGTGGTACTTACCGATGTGCATGGTAAAAGCAGCATGGGCTTTATTGCTGACCCTGACCTGCCAAAAGGGGCATATTGGCTTGAAGCCCTTTTCGTGCTTGACGCAAGTGCCCCTAAAGCGCTGCAATTAGGCCGCTTTTTACCGCAAACACCTGTTCGAATTTGCCTCGATGCACAAGGAAATGAAGTGGATCTTTCGTTTGATGTTAAGCGTAAAGTGGGTAGGAAAATATCAGGGCAGCTACTAAAAGCATTGCAACAACCGTTGACGCTTTCTATTGAAAAAAGCAGAAAGCTAGCGCACCAAGAAGCCAATCAAGAGTTACACGATGCACTTGAATCCATGCACGCTACACTCAATGGTGAAATTCAACGCTTAACTGACTTACAGAAGCGAAACCCGGCTGTTCGCGATAGCGAAATTCAGTTTATTGAGGATCAGCGTAATGCGCTTGATGGCGTCATTCAAACTGCTGATGTACAACTCGATGCACTTAGAATTGTGATTAATAACCCATAATGCCTAACCCCAGCTTTGTTTATAACCCGCCGATGTCGCCATTTCTGTCTTTGTTGTACAGAGATGACGATATCGTTGTTGCACAAAAACCTAGTGGCCTATTGAGCGTACCTGGAAAAGCACTGGAACATAAAGATGCACTCATTACCCGTGTTAATCTGGTGTATCCCACTGCAACGGTAGTGCACCGATTGGACATGGCAACTTCGGGAATTATGGTGCTCGCACTTAATAAACCCAGTCACCGAGCCATCTCTAAACAATTCGAATTACGACAAACAAAAAAGCGTTATTTTGCGCGCGTTTACGGTCATGTGACCCACGATTCAGGCGAGATCAACCTACCATTAATTTGCGACTGGCCTAACCGCCCAAAACAAATGGTTGACCACGATAACGGCAAGCCTTCACTCACCCGTTTTCAGGTGCTAGCACGTGACGATTTTTCCACCCTAGTGGCGCTATACCCGGTAACGGGGCGCTCTCACCAATTACGCGTGCACATGTTATCGTTGGGGCACCCTATTCTAGGTGACCGCCTTTATGCACATGAAGACGCGTTAAAACAGGCGTCTCGCTTACAATTGCATGCTGAAACCTTACAATTTGCACATCCAACATCCGGTGACATACTGACCTTTACCAGTCCAGTTCCTTTCACCAACACTGCGCTTCCCCCCTTTGAGTGATACCCATCAGTAAATTACGGTGAAGAAATACCGTAATTTGCCGATAATCTAACAACAACACTGTGTGCACGTATTGTAAACTTGTTAGTAATGCACTCGGTCTTGATTTGATTAATCTACTTATTTAAAAGGTCACGCATGTTTTCAGGGGCATTTTTCAGGTTGTTATCTGCATTTATCGTGCTGCTCTGTGCCCCAGCGAGTGCAAGCCTTCATGATGACCTTTTCAATCAGTATTTACCCGGCGAATTAACCGAACTTATGGTCGGTGAGGACACTGTCCCTGTCTATGAATTACCTGCAGCGACACCATTAACACGGGGGGTCGCCATCATCCTTGCGGACGTTTCTCCACTAGGACTAACGTTTGGACAAGGAAAGCAGCTCAGCGATGCGCTTAGTGAAAAAGGCTGGCATGTAGTGCTAAGCCTTGTGCCCGTAGTAGCCCATGATGGCGCATTGATACCTGAAATACCTAGCGAAAATGCTGATACCGCAGCAGCCCCAATGCATCCGCGGCAAGATAACAGAACCCCTTCACTGGATTACGCTGCCTATCAACAACAACTGACCTTATTGCTAGGGGCCATTGAACAGCACACACAAAGTCACCAGGGCTTTAGAATGGTCATAGCACAAGGGTTAAGTGCAGCTGCATATCTTGATAGTGCATCAGCGGGCACTACCGCAACACCAAATACGTTTGTCGCAATTACCCCTTTTTGGCCACAAAGTGATATTAATGACAATATTGCAGGACAAGTCGCAAATGCCGCGTTCCCTATCCTCGACATTTCGTTCACAGAGTTTAATGTGTGGGAACAAAACACGGCAGCAGAACGCAAAATGCGCGCAGAAACATCGCTAAAACTACACTACCGTCAGGTAAATATTTCATCTAACATATTCAACTTTAGTATAGAAAATAACAACAATTCTCAGTTTATTCAAACAGTTGCTGGAAATGTTGTTGGGTGGACGCGATATTTAGGCTGGTAATTCCATCTTAAAATAGCTAGGTTAAATTATACGTAAAAACAAAGGACTAACGATAATGTTACGTAGCAGTAACATGCGTTTAATGTTATGAACTATAATACCTGTATTACAAGATGACAGCGGCGACGTTTCTGTGACTGTACAAGCATTCGTAAATAAAAAAGCCAAGCAGCTGTGTTTTTATCTTAAAGCCTTTTGGCGAAACGAGCTGCCAGCGCAAGAACTTGAACTATTCTTTTGGGATAGCATGGAAGAGTGGGGGCAAATCTCGTGTACCTTCACTCAACCCTATACCCCACAGGAACGTGTTTTTTGGCATTTACTTCATCAGGTCCACTACTGGTCTGAGGATAAGTTACGCAACGACACATACTTGCTGGATGAATTGAAGAACTGCGTCAATTTTCTAGAGGGTGAGGGTATGTGCCCACTAGATTGCGTAGGCATTCGACCGTAACTCCTTAGCAATGTTGACATTTCTTTTCATTGCATCTTCATCATAATAATGGCTCAATACTGCCTTTGACTCTTTGAGCTGGACATTTTTTTGTTTAACGCGCTACGCATTTTTAAAGATAAACGCCTTCTCAGTATTTTCTTTTTTGGGGTATCCAGCGGTTTTCCGTGGATAATGATCGGCTCGGTATTATCTGCGTGGTTAAAAGATGAAGGCTTATCACGGTCGTCGATTGGTTTGTTTGGTGCTATCTTTGCCGTCTACTCAATAAACTTTCTTTGGTCTCCACTGATTGACCGCATAACCCCCCTAGTGCTGGGTCAACGGCGAGGCTGGATTGTGTCGATGCAACTGGCCATCATACTGTGTTGTGTTGCTATGTCTCAGTTAAGCGCCCAAACGTCGCTGTATTTCATCGCACTGTTTGGCCTGCTGATTGCCCTATTTTCATCCACACAAGATATTGCAATAGACGGCTATCGCATTGATGTTATTAAGGCAGAAGAAAAAGCGTCCATGTCTGCCGCCTCGTCGGTGGCAACTGCTGGTTGGTGGACCGGCTACGGTGGGCTTGGTGCCATTCCGTTTTTTATTGCCGATGTTGACGGATGGTATTGGCCTAGTATCTACCTCTTACTCGCCTTTATTATGTTAGGGCTATCAATAACAACCTTATTCGCTAAAGAGCCTGACATCGACCGCCAAGCATTACGTGATGCCGCTGATAAACTTGTCTTTGGCCGTAGCAATAATGCGCAAAACACCGCTCGTTTTTCGATAATATCTTGGCTTAAGCAAACCCTGCTAAGCCCCTTTGTCGAATTTTTTTCTCGTAACGGTGTCAAGCTAGCGCTTTCTTTCCTGCTCTTTATTTTTCTTTTCAAAATTGGTGAAGCCTTTTTAGGGCGGATGAGTATTGTCTTTTACAAAGAGATAGGGTTTTCAAATAGCGATATTGGGACTTACTCAAAACTCCTTAATTGGTGGGTGACTATTATTTTTTCTCTGTTAGGTGGTTTGGTCAACATCCGCTATGGCATCTACAAAGGGTTAATGATTGCAGGCATAACCATGGCGGCTTCTAACCTGATGTTCTCTCTTATTGCGCATACCGGGCCCGATACAAGCTTGTTAGCCGCTGCGGTTATCATCGATGGTTTTACCGGCGCATGGAGTACCGTGGCTATGGTGGCGTTTATCTCGCTTCTGTGCAACCGTGCCTTTAGTGCTACTCAATATGCGCTTATGGCGTCGTTGAGCGTCGCTGGACGGACGTTTGTCGCCTCTAGTAGCGGCTTTGTCGTTGATTACCTAGATGGTAATTGGAGTCTATTCTTTATCTTAACCGCCGTTATGGTCATTCCTAGCCTGTTGTTTCTTTACAGCATTAGACACAAGATTAGCGCGCTAGAACAAGGTAATACATAGCACCGGTTTAATTTTGCATTCTGGATGAATTACTCTATCTTTGAAATAAGACAAATAGTTTTCAAACAAGTCTATATAACACCGCCTTAAATTGGCAACGCAACGGATAGCCTTAATGAATCAACGCTCCACACATTCTACTATGTTAAGACACTATGCTATTTCATTGGTGGCCATTGGCGTAGTCATCAGCGTGTGCTTTTTTGTAATCTTTAGTGCTGTTCGCGCGCCTAGCCTTATTGCTAAACACATTCATGCGCTTAATGCACTTCAACATATTGCAACAACATCAAAGCCTATTGTGGACGCGATACAGCAGGTTGAAAATAGAGAGCGTATTCCTTCACTTCAAGTTAAGTTACAGCCCCTTTACCAGGAAATGAAGTTTCACATTGCACGCGTGTGGGGAGATGACGTCGCACTTTACGAGGCCATGGATAATACCGAGAACCTGAATAGTGATGATATTAATACCCCCCTTACTTTACTTTCTATGCAAGACAATCAAGACCAGCTGCTCCATATTGGCAGAGCCTTACACGTGCTTTCCTTCGGTTCTCAGGCGCATGTAGAAGAAATTGTATTCCCCTCTCGGGCCTTTGACATTATTGATCAATCGTTACGCGCACTGGAGCAAGAGAAGCTGGAGCGCTTCAATATTGACCGTAAAGAAACACAGACTAACTTGTTACTTTGTGCCGGTGGGATACTACTGGTGTTAATTGCAAGCTGGTTTTGGTTTGTGGCGGGCTTAAACACTCTACGTGCTAACGACGGCGAAAGCCTCTCTTCGTTAAATCAAGGCCTGTATAGAGAAAAGCGCCAGTTCCTCAACTTAATGAGCCATGAGTTTAGAGCCCCGATTAGTGCCATTATTTCCGCCCTTGAGCTTATCCCCAACCTTAAAGAGCAACAGGGGAAATTGATTCAGCAAGCTGAGCAATCATGCTACCGATTACTTAATCTCACCAACAACCTCGTCGATATTTTTGATGAAGAAAACGACGCAGTGCCCGTTAACGAGGAGATTGACCTTATTCGGCTGCTTGATGAAATCGTTTCGCCTTATTCTGTTCGCGTACGAGACAAAAAGGTCGACTTTACTATGCACTGTAGTCATAGCGTGCCGTCCTTCATTTTAGGTAATGCATCCGTGATTACTAAAAGCATCGCAAACGTTTTAGATAACGCTGTGAAGTTCACTTCTAATGGGTTAATAGATGTCAGTATCACTACTGAAGTAAAAGAGAAGAAAATATACTTAGTGGTGCGAGTAAACGATTCTGGTACCGGTATTAGTGAAGACATTCAAATAAAAGTATTCAATCGTTTTTTCAGGGCTGAACAAATTGAGAACCACCGCTACCCTGGGGCTGGCGTTGGGCTTACGATTGCAAAGCAAAATGTAGAAAGCCTAGGAGGAACCATTTCGTTTGTGAGCCAAGAGGGCATTGGTACTGAATTTACTATTCACATTCCTATTACGCCGGTAGAGACCGTCACACACCTTAGCGACGTAAACCGATTTGTTAAGTTTGCTATCGTTGATGATCTAGAGATTTCACGGCTTCATCTACAAAATATTATTACTCGAGAAGGCTTTACGGCACAGTGTTTTGCAAACGGTAACGAATTACTCAACTTGCATGAAGAGTTACTTAATTTCACCGCAATTTTCATCGATTTATGTATGCCGGGCATCAATGGCATTGAGCTTATTCGCACGTTGCACGCCATTTACGGTGAACGTACACCACCCGTTATATTAATCTCCGCCACGCCTGATGTTGCCAACATTGTGGCCAACCAACAGCTCACTATCGCGCAAGCCTTTGTTAAACCTATTGATACCAATAGGTTTGTGGATACCTTACATCACTTCAACTCATCGCAAGACAAACATATTGCCACAACGCAGAAAAATGTAATTTTGGTGGTTGAAGATGAACCTATCAATGCAGAAATGACCCAAAGTATGCTGGGTTGCATGGGGTATGAAGCTTACGTGGTAACCAATGGAGAGGATGCCATTGTCGCCATCACTACTCGCGACTTTGCCGCAGTGTTAATGGATATAAATTTACCCGATATGAGCGGCATTGATGTGGCAAAGATTATCGTTGAAAAGCAGCCTTCACTTCCTGTGATAGCGATAACGGCAAATGCCAGAGACGAAGAAAAAAGAGAATCAATTAAGGTGGGTATGCGCTATCACTTAGTTAAGCCTGTAACGTTTCAAGAGCTTAAAAATACACTAGCGCTGACACTTATTAAATATGACTAAAGGCACAACAGTAATGTAGCGCCCTACAAACTCCGCCGCGTTTTCGTCACTTACGTTATTCTGAAAACACACAAGACCGATTGCGGCCAGTTTCCTTGGCCTTATATAAGGCTTGGTCTGCTTGTTCTAACCACGCCATCGAACTGACGCCATCGTTGTTAAATTGAGATAACCCTAAGCTAACGGTGAAGGTAATGGTGTCGCCTTCGTGCTCCACTTTTAAGCGCTCTGCAAAGCGTCTTATGCGTTCTGCAACCACCAGCGCATCTTCTGCTGCTGAGTCGGTCAAAATCAACGCGAATTCTTCACCACCGTACCGCCCTGCAAGATCGGTTTCTCGAATGCATTTCTTTATTAACGCGGCAAGCATTTGAATAACCTTATCGCCTGCCTGATGCCCATAGGTATCGTTAATCTTTTTAAAATGGTCAATGTCCAGCATGATGGCCGTACTTGATTTTTCCTGCCGTTTAGCAAGTTTATAGGTTTGTTCAAACCGCTCTTGCCAATAGCGACGGTTATACAAACCGGTTAATCCATCCACCCGACTGGCTATTTTAAGCTCTTCATTTAGCCTTTCCATTCCTCGTTTACCGAGTGCTTGGTCAGTGACATCGTAAACAAGAACACAAAAGCGCTCGACGCTACCGTCTTCAGAAATGAGAGGAAACATAGTCACGTTTTGGTACATGTAATTTGCGTCACATGTGATCGGGCGATTACAACCAAATTTAAACAAATACTGGCGCTGTTCCCAAATAACAAAAACCGGGCTTTTAAGATTAAATACAGGCTCTGACTTAAGCCTTAACCAAGGCTCATCTATTTCTGGAAAATGGGTGAAAATGGGCTGTCCGACAATATCTCTAGGCAAAATAGACGAGTGGTTCTCCATAAACTTGTTCCACACTTCTACCTCAAAATCCCGGTTTAGAATAACAATGCCGACTTCGATAGAGTCGACGAGTCCTGCCGGTACCGTATTATTTTCGTTGCTCGATATGATCACGACGCTTCCCTTTCCACATCAACAAGACGTCCATAAATATGCTTCATCGCATCATTGGGGAACAGCAATAGTAAGTCGAAAGAGATATCTTTTGCCTTAATAGCGTAGGCTATCTCTATTGCCATTACCTTGCCCCACTGCTTTACGTTTTCGCTCAGTAATGCCGCTAGACCTTGGTGTCTGCCCAGTAACACGGGGTGCGAATGACTAAACGACACATTTAACTGTTCAGATAAACCGTTTATGCACGCGCCGATAAGTATGTTTGACACATCCATCAACGCCTCTAACTCAACACTTCCCGTTGAGCTATATTGGTCGTACTTTAATAATTCGATAATATTTTGCGAATTGAAGTCGTTAAAGATAACCAGCGCTTCACCACGAATTCCTGCGCTCGCAAACCCTTTCGATACCGCAGAAACACAATCGTTTCGATTAATATCAGCAACGGCCATTGATAACTCATTGCTTTCGAGCAGGTTAACATTGGGAATAGGTAAATCGATGAACTCACCCAGTAACTGCGCAAGATTTTCTCCTGCACGCCCCATGGCTACGTTAACCATTTCCCGATATGCATCTAATTTATCTTCTTCGGTAGACGTATCGCCATCACGTACCGTCGCCTCACGCATCTCAGCTTTTGCATCACCGTTGTAGATACCATACGAGGACAGAATATGGCTTAGCTTGTCGTTGTCTATCGGCTTGCGAATAAAGTCGATAGCCCCTTTGCCAATCATACGCTCACGTGCTTCAGCTTGCACATCACCGGAAACAACAATAACCAGACAGGATAAGTCTTTGGCGCGAATGGCATCCATGGTTTGATAGCCATCCATCACCGGCATATTCAAATCGAGAAAAAGCACATCCCCTTTGCCCTGTTCAATAAGCGCAATGGCCTCTTCCCCGTTTTCTGCAAAGGATATCTCGACATCCCACCCATCTGGGATACTCCGCGCCATCTGACGCCTTGCGAACCCAGAGTCATCGCAAATTAATATGGGAGTACTCATAAATGCTCCCTATATCGCCACTGGCGCTTTAATATGTGGATGACATTGATAATTTTCTAATGAAAAATCGTCAAACGTGAAGCCAAAGATATCTTTGACATCAGGATTAATTCTCATGGTTGGACGTTCAAATGGTGTGCGACTCAATTGAAGTTCGACTTGCTCTAAATGATTAGCATAAAGATGCGCATCCCCTAGGGTGTGAATAAAATCACCTGGTTCAAGGTCGCATACTTGGGCGACCATCATTGTAAGTAGTGCATAACTTGCGATATTAAAAGGTACACCTAAAAATATGTCGCCGCTGCGCTGATATAGCTGACAGCTTAATTTACCTTCTAATACATAGAATTGGAAAAGGGTATGGCAGGGTGGCAGTGCTTGTTTGCCCATTGCTGCATTTTCTTTCGGCGTATAGTCGGTATCTGGCAGCACCGCTGGATTCCAGCCACTAACAATAAGTCGTCGTGAGTCAGGGTTTGTTTTAATTTGGTCAATGACCTCGGCAATTTGATCTACCGTTGTGCCATCGCCCCGCTCCCAGCTGCGCCACTGGCTACCGTAAACTGGACCTAGTTCGCCATCTTCAGTAGCCCACTCATCCCAAATGCTAACGCCATTCTCTTTTAGGTACGCAATATTGGTCTCGCCTTTAAGAAACCAGAGCAGCTCATGAATAATGGATTTAAGATGACACTTTTTAGTTGTGACTAGCGGAAACCCTTCCTGTAAGTTAAAGCGCATTTGATAGCCGAAAACGCTAAGCGTGCCGGTCCCTGTGCGGTCTTCCTTTTTAACGCCTGCATCACGCACGTGACGCATAAGTGTGAGATATTCTTTCATTCTTATTCTTATATTATTCTAGTTTTCAACACGGTGCTGCTTGCCACCTTTATACGCCCAAACAATCAGCCCCAAGCCCAGCGCAATCATGGGTAAACATAAAAGTTGCCCTTGGCTTAAACCCATTTGATATAAACCTATGTGCGCATCGGGCTCACGGAAGTATTCAACAAAAAATCTGAAGCTACCGTACCCCAATAGAAATAGGCCACTTACTGCGCCAGTTGGGCGTTGCTTTGCTGAGTATAACCATAAGATAACAAATAATAATACGCCTTCAAGCGCAAATTCGTAAAGCTGCGATGGGTGCCTTGCCACATTGCCTGCACCAGGGAAAATAATTGCCCACGGTACATCGGTGGTACGGCCCCATAACTCGGCATTTAAAAAGTTGCCGATCCGCCCTGCGCCTAAACCAATGGGAACCAATGGCGCAACGAAATCGCCTACTTGCAAAAACGAGGCTCCCATTTTTCTTGCTTGCCAAAACAAGGCTACCAACACTCCCAACAATCCGCCATGGAAGGACATCCCGCCCGCCCAAATTTTGAAGAGATACAGTGGGTTATCGACAAACATGGTGAACTGATAAAAGAGTACGTACCCCACTCTTCCACCGAGAATGACACCCACAAAGCTCCAAAACAGGAGGTCACTAAGTTGGTCCCGTGACCACGAGGTTTGTGACAGCCGCTTTTGCGCAAGTAAATATGCCGCAATAAAGCCAACAAGATACATCATGCCATACCAACGGACGCTTAGGGGACCAAGGCTAAAAATAACTGGGTCGATACTTGGGAATACCAGAAAACTGCTCTGTTCCATTATATTATTCAATTCCTACTAACATTCTTATACTGACCAATACCAACAAGCTTGCCAGTATAGCCTTTAAAATACGTGTATTTACTCGCTGACCTAGTTTAGCGCCAATATTTGCAGTAAACATTGAGGTTGCTACTATACCGACCGTAGCAGGAAGGTAAACATATCCCACGCTGAAAGGTGGCATTTCATGCTGTTTTAATCCAGCCACAACAAAGCTTGCAGTGCCAAATACCGCAATAATGAGCCCACAAAAGGCTGCACAGCCAATTGCTGCGCGAATATTCACTCTAAACCACACCAATGCGGGCACCAATAATGCACCGCCCCCGATGCCCATTAACGCACTCACTACCCCAGTACCGACCCCCACACTAGCAAGCGCGGTAGTGGTGGCCTTTTTATCTGACGCTTTTCGTTTACCAAAAATCATGTAAAGCGCAATAACGATAACGAGTATGGCAAAAACATTCTTCAGCAACTCTCCTGAAATAAGACTTGCCACTTGCGCACCAATGATTGCCCCAATTGCAATACCTGCGCCTGTATAGGTAACAATATTGCGGTCGATGTTACCAAGCCGATAGTGGGCATAGGCAGAAGAGAACCCGGTAAATATGATGGTGGAAAGCGATGTTGCAATAGCAACAGGCATAACGGTTTCGGTTGTCATTCCCATCAAATGTACCAATAGATAAGACAACACAGGGACGATAATAAGCCCGCCGCCTATCCCTAGCATGCCTGCCAGTAACCCTACAATGGTACCAAGCAACAAACAACTTAAAAAGATGACGGTTATGGGTTCCATTTGTTCCCTTTTATCATGAGACAGCCTACTAAGTGAGGGCGATTTATTATGTTAACTGCTGTATTGGCCAAACGAGTGGCGTGATAGCGCATATAGGGTAGTGACAGACACCGCCAGGCAGGTAACATTATGCGCCAGCTCGAATAAGACCACCTAAGCCTTTCCCTTCTAAAAAGGCATTTAAATAACCAAACACTTCTTCTTGTGTTTCACAGGTCATTGCTAACGATAGTAGCTCACGGCTTTCTTCTAATGTCACTTTTCGTATTAACCAATTTATTTTTCGTAAGTTGAACGCATTCATACTTAACTTTCTATAACCCATGCCCATTAACAGGATAGCGCCGGATGGCTCACCGGCGATTTCACCACAAATAGTAACAGGCACTTGGTTTTGATTAGCTTGCTTAACAATATCGTAAAGTGCACCAAGCACGGCAGGGTGATAGCTGTTATACAAACTCGCCACCCGCGTATTGTTTCTATCAACTGCGAGCAAATACTGCGTGAGGTCGTTGCTGCCGACCGAGAAGAAATCGACATGCTTGGCTAGTTGTGGAAGCTGATACAATACCGACGGTACTTCTAGCATAATCCCTAGCTTAGGCTTTTTAAGCGTCTCACCACTTTCTACAACTTCATCACTGATTTCGTAAAACGCTTGATTTATAAGCCGTTTCGCTTCTTGCACTTCACTTACCGTAGAAATCATCGGTAACATGATTTGCAGGTTGGTTAACCCCACACTTGCGCGCAGCATAGCACGAACTTGCACAAGAAATATTTCGGGGTGATCCAAGGTAAGCCGAATACCACGCCAGCCTAAGAAAGGGTTTTCTTCATTAATAGGGAAATACGGTAGCGGTTTATCACCCCCAACATCGAGCGTACGCATGGTGATGGGAAGTTCTGGCGCCGATTCTAATACCTCGCGGTACAACAACACTTGTTCTTGTTCTGACGGAAAACGCTCTCGCAGCATAAAGGGGATTTCAGTTCGGTATAGTCCAATTCCTGATCCTATGTGCTCAGGACTGAGTTCGCCCTGCGCTGAAAGCCCCGCGTTAATATATAAAGACATTCTGCATCCATCGATACTCTCACATGGCTGCCCCGCCTCGGCGTCGATACGCTCGGTTATCGCCGATTCTTCTTCTATTAATTGAATGAACTCGTTTTTAATGTTTCTTTCGGGTGAAACTATAACCTCGCCCGCGTATCCATCAACCAGTATTTCTTTGTCTTCTAATAAAGCAGGTGAAACGTTTTGACAGCCCATTACCGCTGGCACACCCATGGCTCTGGCCAATATCGCGGCATGAGAGTTATTCGAGCCGCGAATAGAGATAATTCCTTTTAATTTATCTCTAGGAAACTCTGCCAACATGGTCGCGGAGACTTCTTCAGCCACCAAGATGCTGTCTTCTACCGCATACTTCTCTTTTACTTTGTAGCCTTTTGCCGCAAGCAAAATATTGGCAAGAATACGGTCTGATAAATCTACAATATCAATGGCACGCTCTTGCATGTATGGGTCGTCCATCGCCTGAAAGCGCGCGGCGTAGCTTTCTACCACCATCTTCAATGATGATGCGGCGTCCCAACCTTGCTTAATTTTTTCTTCAACTTCCCGACCTAAACTATTTGCGTCTAATAAGTGGTGGTACAGCTGAAAAATGGATTTAACGTCATCAGGAATGCCGTCGTCGAGTCGCTCTGAGAGGTTGTCGACGTGTTTACGGGTTTCCTCTACGCCAAGCCGGTATCGTTGGATTTCTTCCGCTGGTGCTTTAGTGCGTTTAACTACCCAGTTTTTCAGATTGACCGACTTATCTGGGGCGAACCCTTTACCGATGGCGAGCCCAGGAGAGCCTGCAATACCGGTAACATTTTTTTGTTGAATTGTGTATTCATTGGTCGCCGAGTAATTCAGCGCACCACGCATATCGGCATTGGTCACTTCAAGGGCTAACTGGGCGGCAAGCGTAACAAGAAAGGCTTCTTCGTCTTCGCTAAAACGGCGTTTTTCGCTTTGCTGAAGGGTAATTACGCCAAGCACACGCCGTTGATTGATAATAGGCGTACCTAAGAATGCGTTGTAATTCTCTTCTTTTACTTCTGGATAGTGTTTAAAACGAGGATGTTTTTGCGCATTAGCGATATTGAGGGGTTCTTCACGCTGACCAACAAGACCAATAAGCCCCTCAGAGAAGCCTATGCGTACGTGCTCGACAGCATCAACATCAAGGCCGTCGGTTGCTTTTAGTACAAAGTCTTGTCGCTCATAATCCGCAAGGTAAATTGAGCACGAGTCAACGTCTAAGGTTTGCTTAACCCGAGAGGCGAGACGAAACAACGCAGTATCGAGTGCGGGAATTTGATTCATTTCCTGCACGATACGCTTTAACGTCGTTAGCATGGCCCCTTTGTTACCTCCTGTACTCACAGGTCCCCCTTTTGCTTACCCTCGTCTTCGCTTTTTCCCACGCTTATTCGGCGCGGCACTTTGACGATGGGGAGGTCGGTGTTGTAGCGACATGACCACAGGTGAAAATTCTTTCATGACGCGACGATAAACATCGCGTTTAAAAGAAACCACATTCCGGATCGGATACCAATAGCTTACCCATCGCCAATCATCGAATTCGGGATGCCCCGTTTTTAATACGTTTACGTCCTGCTCGTTGCAATCTAACTGCAACAAGAACCATTTTTGTTTTTGTCCTATACAAACGGGATTACTACCTTGACGTATTAAACGCTTCGGTAACTTATATCGCAACCAATTCCGCGTAACGTCAAGAATAGTGACGTCTTTAGGCATAAGCCCTACTTCTTCATGAAGCTCGCGGTACATGGCTTGTTCAGCAGATTCCCCTTCATCAATTCCGCCTTGAGGGAACTGCCATGAATGTTGACCATAACGCCTTGCCCAAAATATTTGACCCATTTTGTTGCAAATCACTATGCCCACATTCGCACGGAATCCATCGGCATCTATCACATAGACTCCCGGGCACACACTATTTTTATATGTTTTCATTCTTCCACAAACTATGCTCCAATCATAGTGTTATTCTTCTTGGGACGGTCTCAAACCCTAAAATAGTGAATTGTATGCAACCACCTTCGACTCCCCCCGCCTCTGCCGAGGCGCTTCTTGAACGCTGTAACAACCTTGGCGGGCTGGCATTAGGCGAGCTTGCTGAGATGGCTAGTGTGGATATACCGGCCAATCTACAGCGACATAAAGGATGGCCTGGAATGCTTATTGAGCGCTGGCTAGGTGCAAGTGCAGGGTCAAAGCCCCAACAAGACTTTCCCGAACTGGGCATTGAGCTTAAAACCATTCCTATTGATGAGTACTTTCGCCCGATCGAAACTACGTATGTCTGTTATGCGCCCTTGCTTATGGCGCCAGGCGTTACGTGGGAAACGTCGAACGTAAGGAATAAACTACAGCAGGTTTTATGGTTGCCAATTGAAGGGGATAGACGTATTCCTTTGGCAGAGCGTCGTGTGGCGACGCCGTGTCTATGGCAGCCGAGCGAGCAAGAAGATAGGGTGTTAAGAGCAGATTGGGAAGAGTTGACAGAGGCTGTACTGACCGGACACGTGGAATCGATAACCTCTAAGCAAGGCGTTGCACTGCACATGCGCCCGAAAGCGGCAAACGGTAGTGTACTGACCGACGCATTAGGGCCAGAAGGAAATAAAATTAAAACACGGCCCCGTGGTTTTTATTTACGTAAAACCTTTACGCAAAACATTTTGTTTCAACACACGTAATACTGTTCAGGCTGGCAATACTAGTCCTAAGCAATACTGCACGACTGGCGAAGTTTCGGGTAAATTATTACCCTGTTATTTCGACCCTCGACGCAAATGTTTAACCAGAAAATCGCTCAGAAACTTTTCTGAATCTAGCCCCAACCGCTTTGCCACTCGCGCGACCTTCGCGTCGCTGTTAAGCAATACGTTCTTTGCATAATCTAAGCGGTATTTATAGATAAAACTGCGGAAGGTTTGTTTGCGTTCGAGCTGAAGCGCGATGGCAAGTAATGTCGGATCAAGTTCATTGCTTACGCAAAACTGTTGCAGCGTTAATCCCATGTCTTTGTATGCTTTAGTATTGATAACGGCAAGTTCAGCCTGTTGCAACACACTTCGGATATTCGCAGGCGTTTCCTCGCCTTTGTCGAACCTGTCATATTCGAGAGGCGATGGTGAAGTGTTGCGTGGCGACGTTAATGTTAGTAAAACAACAAGCAGCACTACCCCTATCAGCACATGATAAAGACTTTCCCAAAACGGAATGGTAAAAAACCCAAACATCGCGGCAGTGACTAACAATATATTTAAAAACGATACTCCCACTGTGCTGCCTAACAAGCCTGCTAATCGCGGGATCTTATATTCGCCCACATCGACAACTTGATAGGGAAGGTATCGGTGGTATAGCTGTATATGCTCGGTCACTAAGATACCAATAAGCAGTATGCTAAACGCTGCCACCAGTGACGGAATATACGCAGGCCATAGCAATAGAGGCTCACCTACTGGCGAGCCCATGAGCCATTGCGACTTTTCTTGTAGCGGCATTAAAAAAATAGACAACTGAAACACTGCGGTCACGCCCACTGGCCAAAACAGCCGTGAACGTTTTGACGGAGTGATAATAAGCATCGATTTAATGAAGCGGTAACAGCACGACAGCAACAATACGCCAAACACATCGGTTGCCCCTAACGACCATGTGAGTGAAGTAGCCTCTGCCAGCCTTACCCATTCGTCAAGCATAAACACTGGCCAACAAGCGGCAGCAATGCCCAGCCAGCGCGCTTCTTTCAGCAAGTGCCAGTTAGCTGCTAGTCGAATTAATGCGACGAAATAGAAGCCGACCATGGCATATAAGAAAAAATCGTAAATAGACCCGCTTACCGTCATACCAACATCCTTTTAACCGCACATTACTGCGCGATACTACCAATACATCTCTTTACGCATTGCAACGTTGCGCGTCCGTTCCATGACCTTTATCAAGGTACTAAGCTTAGCATTCGTCCACGACGTTAATTCATCGTGCGACTCATCATCTGCATCATGAACCGCTTGCTTCAGCATCAATAATGCATTTAGCTCGTCGATGCCCGTCAGCAAATCTAACCACGGTGCGCGAAAATTACCACGTTCTTCAACGAATAAATCGCCAAGTAGGAAACCACTCCACAGAGTTTGCCTTAACAATACCTCGACCGAAGAATAATTTGCAGGCGCCATCATTTTATTAATCGGCATGCTCTGCTGTACGGTTTGCCATCCTTGCGATAGCCAACCTTTAGCGTGGTCAAGCACATCTAGCTCGTACCCAGTCGCTTCATGCTGCCAAGGCTTATTGTTCATCAGGCCAATGGCCAGCAACTTAATTTCAGTGGCATCGCTGTCGTAAAAAAGGTTTTGCGGGTCGTGCGCATGCAGCAACCCAGCTTTGCGCCCCTGAAGATAACTTACAATGGCAGGGTATTTACTTAAATTTTTGTGAAACATGCTTTTTTTCGACAACAAATACCGCAAGCTCTGAAGGTCATCTTGCCACGCCCACTGTTGCACGTGGGTGATCAGTTTTTTATGAAGCGAGAGCATCTGCGCACATTGTAAAACTGGCAAATAAAGCGACACGCTTTGGAGTAGTAATCGTACGCTTTTTGCCACCTCTCCTAGCATTTTTATTGAGCCACTTTCAATGAAAAGGTGTTCATGGTATTGCCAGTGCGCTAATGCAGAGTTCACTGCAAAAATAAAGGCGTCCTGCGTACTGGTGTTCTCTGGTAACGATAGAAATGCAGGCAATGGGCGAATTTTTTCATTAAAGCCATGGAGAAGTTGATACCCCTGCGCCGCTTTTGATACATCACTTAAACGCACGTCCATCGTTTTGTTAATTAACGATGCCAATATAAAGAGGCTACCCACCTCGCCTTTCTTTAGCTCTAATTCTATCTCGTTTATGGGAGAGCGCGCTTTATCGGTTATTGCTTCACCACAATCCAGTACAATTTCAACCTCACTATCACCTATTTCTACCATATAGGCATGACGGGTAAAGTGCGTGCTGAACTGGCGAGACAACTCAGCGTTCATTGTGAGGATATCGAAATTATTCGGCCATACATCAGCGTCAAACAGGTTTAAGTCTGGTGTTGGGGCATCTAAATCAACATTATATTCAGCTCGCTGATGAAGCCCTCCACTTACCACGCCATTGGTTTTAAGTGTTTGCTCATACCGTCCGTTGCAACCACGAACGCGAAACCCCATTTTATGGTTTTGAAAAGCTAGGTTTGAGGTGTCGTAATAATCATTCTCTAAGCGCATTTCATGGTGGGATAACACCACGACATTATTCTTTTCAAATAAAGGCAGCACGTTTTGCGTAAAAGGCTGATGCGCATGTTGGTGGGTTACAAACTTAAGTTCTATTTCTGACATTGTCGTTTTGTGTGCTTCAGATTATGGAGCAACCTTACCTTTGAACGTAGTTTTTGGCAATGAAACACGCAGCCTAAGTGTCATTAAGGGCTAAGCATTCGCGTTAAATACCGTGGTATAGAAAGGTAACTTTTAATACCTAAGTGCCTAAGACAAAAATGAAACTAACTTGCCTTTAGTGCGGTCAACCAATACCATCATTATGTTTACAACGAGTAATTGGAATTTTTATGATCCGTAAGTGGTTAGCTCTTGGCCTTTTTGCATGTGCTTTCAATGTATCCGCACTTCAAGATACCTCTACTGTAGAAGCCTCATCTTCACATTATATCAGTGACGATCTTTTTATCTTTATGCACACAGGTCCTTCTCGAAACTACCGTATTTTAGGGTCGATACAAGCCGGCTCGCCCATTTCAGTGTTAGAGGCAAACCGTGAAACAGGCTACACAAAAGTGAAGGACAGGGATGACCGAGAAGGATGGGTAGAAAGTAAATTTGTCTCAACCGCCATGTCTCAAGCCGAACAACTCCCTATCCTTACCGAGCAACTTGCGCAAAGCCAAACGAGCTTACAGACTGCCCAGCGTGATAATGCACGACTGCGCCAAGAGCTTAATGAGTCTCGTCAACGTGTTTCCACGCTTACTCAACAAAACGATGAACAGTTAAGCGAAATTTCGGTATTAACCGAAAAAGTCGCGAATGCTGATAAAGATGAAATGATGATGTGGTTCACGCGTGGAGGAATGGTTGCCGGAGCCGGTATTTTACTGGGTATTATTCTTACCTATTTACCCAAAAGAAAGCGTCGCAGTAACGAGTGGATGTAGCAATTTACGTAAAAAAAAGCCCAGAGTAATACTCTGGGCTTTTTTGTATTCTATGGCTGACGTTATTCGTCGTCTTCCACTAGTGTCATTAATGATGTATTCCCACCTGATGCCGTAGTATCGATACTTACGGTTTTCTCGGTCATCAAACGTTGTATCAGTTTATCATTATACTCTGCGGTGATAACCGGCAAAATAGCCCCTTCACGAGAGGACAGCATTGCTGAAATTCTCGCGGTACGTTCGGTGCTTGAATCGACAACTACCCCAGCTAAATCTTCGTCCATTAACAATGTATCGAAGTGCGCGAGGCGAGCAACTTGAAATACGCCTTTCGGTGCGCCGGTTGCTTCAAACTTATTTTGAATTTCAACGGCTTCATCGTAGAAAATTTCAGACACGACGGACACGACCGGGTTACCCGTCGCTAGCGCAGTCACTACTGACAACATCCAATATTCGAAGGTTACGTCTTTATCCGCAAAACAAACCAGTATGCCTCTTGGTTCAAGGTAAAGTTTGTTCGACTCTCCTGTTGGACCAGGAAGTACCTGAGGTTTCGCCAGTTTTTTCTCTACGCTAATAATCTGTTGGCGAGCCGTTGCTAGTGTGCGATTTAAATCGTCGGCAAGGTCGTCAACAATATCTACTTTGGCAATTTTAGCGAGGAGCTGGCGTACCATTGAAATACGGTCGTTAAGCGCCATATGGCGCCACTGTGTTTCAACGTCTTTCGCCTTGTCCATCATGATACGGGCGCGTTCTTCTATTTTCTCGTCACCAACAAGTGCCGAGTCGGTAGATTCGACGTCTTCAACCTGTGAGGGTTTTGGCGTAGCTCGCTCTACCATCAAACGGGACAAGTAATTAGGCCCACCAGCTTTTGGCCCTGTACCTGATAACCCTCGCCCACCAAACGGCTGCACGCCAACAATGGCGCCAATCATATTGCGGTTGATGTAAATATTACCTGCACGACTTTTGGCCGCCAATTCATTCGCACGTTCTTCAATACGAGAATGAATACCCATAGTAAGCCCATACCCTGTGCCGTTAATTTGCTCGAGCACACCATCTAACTGATTAGCCTTGAAGCGGACAAGATGGACAACAGGGCCAAATACTTCTTTTTCCAACACGTCAAGGTTATCAATTTGATAAAGCGTTGGTGGGAAGAAGGTTCCGTTGTCGAACCCTTCAGGTAACTCATTTCTGAATAACAAGCGGGCTTTACTTTCCATTGCACTTTGGTGATCCGTCAGGCTCTTCAATGCTTTTTCATCAATCACTGGTCCCACGTCTGTAGCAAGGCTTTCCGGGTCGCCTAACGTCAACTCTTTCATCGCGCCAATCAGCATGTCGGTGAGGTCGTCTGCAATATCTTCTTGTACGAATAAGACGCGAAGGGCAGAACAACGTTGACCTGCACTTTGGAAACCTGAGTGTATGACGTCGTCGACCACTTGCTCAGGCAATGCAGTTGAGTCGACAATCATACAGTTTTGACCGCCGGTTTCTGCAATGAGCGGTACTTGCTCACCGCCACGCTCGGCGAGCACTTGTGAAATGAGTGTTCCGGTTTGCGTAGAGCCAGTAAACATAACCGCTTTTATGCGTTCATCAGGAAGTAGTGTTTCTCCCACCTCTTTACCCGGTGACACGATGAGTTTTAACGCATCTTCAGGAAGCCCAACCGACTGCATAATATCGACAGCGCGCTGTGCAACAATACTGGTTTGCTCGGCAGGCTTTGCAATTACGGTATTACCGGTGACAAGGGCAGCGGCAACTTGGCCTAAGAAAATGGCCAGCGGGAAGTTCCATGGGCTAATACACAGCACGACACCACGAGGAAGCAAACGCTGATCCTCAGACAGTTCTTGTGCTCGTACCGCGTAGTAGCGACAAAAATCGACCGCTTCACGCACTTCGTCAATACTGTCTTGTGCAACTTTACCCGCCTCACGCATACAAATGGCGATAAGTTCTGCCATGTGACGCTCAAGCGCATCAGCAGTGCGATTTAAAATTTCGGCTCGTTCAGTTACATCCCGTTTAGACCATGCGTCAAAGCCGGTATCAACCACATCAAGTGCATGTCGCATTTCGTCAGGTGTGGCGTAATGGTGATAACCAACAATGTCATTATGATTGGTTGGACTACGTACCGGCGTAGCGCCTTCGGGCAGAGCATCTGAAAAGGTGTAGTACTCTTTCCAACGGGCTAGCTCGTGGCTTAACGCTCCAACTGCATTGACGTCGGTTAAATCTAAACCTCGTGAGTTATCACGCTCTGGTGCATACAAGCCCCGTGGGGTTTTTATCAGTTTGTTATAACGTACTTTTAATCGCTGCGTTTTTTCTACAGGATCTTCAAGGAGGGCTTCTACAGGCTTCTCATCGTCAACAATGGCATTAACGAATGATGAGTTCGCGCCGTTCTCAAGTAATCGACGCACAAGATACGCCAGTAAGTCTTCATGTTCACCTACAGGTGCATAAACACGACATTGTATTTTGTCTTCCGACACCACTTGGTCGTAAAGCGTATCTCCCATGCCGTGAAGGCACTGGAATTCAAACCCTTCTTTATCATCGCCAGCAAGTTCAACAATAACAGAGGCAGTATAGGCATTGTGTGTCGCAAATTGCGGGTAAATAGTGTCGCGATATTCAAGCAAGCGGTTTGCGCAAGCATGATAAGACACATCAGTAGACGATTTGCGGGTAAATACCGGAAACTCTTCAAGGCCAGCTTGTTGGGTAAGCTTAATTTCTGTATCCCAATACGCACCTTTAACAAGACGCACCATGAGTGGACGGCCAACCTCTACCGTAAGCGCTCGCAAGTATTCAATAACGTGGATGGCGCGTTTTTGGTATGCCTGTACGGCAAGGCCAAACCCTGTCCAGCCTTGCAAGTCGCTGTCTCTAAATACCGATTCGATAATATCAAGGGACAAGTCTAAGCGGTCTGCTTCTTCCGCATCAACGGTCAAACCTATATCGTACTCTTTTGCCATGAGACACAGCGATTTCAAACGCGGCGGAATTTCTTCCATTGCCCGTTCGCGGTGAGAAAATTCAAATCGAGGATGGATGGCTGATAGTTTAACCGATATGCCAGGAGAGCGTTTTGGTCCGCGTCCTTTAGCTGCTTTACCAATCACTTTTATGGCTTTAACGTAAGCATCATAGTAACGTTCGGCGTCTTGCATGGTGCGAGCGCCTTCACCTAACATATCGTAAGAGTACACGTACCCTTTCGTTTCTTTCTCTTTTGCACGCTCAACGGCATCTTCAATGGTTTCGCCCATGACAAACTGGCGGCCCATTACGCGCATTGCGATATTCATGGCCCGTCGGATGACCGGCTCGCCTAGACGCCCTAGCGTTTTCTTTAATAGTCCGAACTGCTCTTTTTTACGCTTATCGGCATAGTTCACCATATTGCCTGTAAATAATAAGCCCCAGGCAGATGCATTAACAAACAATGAGTCGGAATTACCTAAATGGGGTGTCCATTGGCCTTGTGACAGCTTGTCGCGAATTAGCTCATCCTGTGTCGCTCTGTCTGGTACCCGCAGCAATGCCTCGGCAAGGCACATTAGTACTACGCCCTCAGCAGTAGATAATGAATACTCATTAAGTAGCGCATCAACACCACCGTGACCTTCTTGTTCCCGGCGAATTTGAAGCACCATTTTTCGCGCTCGTTCCCACGCTCGACTTCGTGCCCGAGGGTTTACCTCAGCAATGGGAAGAATTTGATCCACAGCCACAGATTCACTAATGCGATAGTAATCTCGAATGCGCTGGCGTAGAGGTGAAATTGTATGAAGTGTGTCGTTAATGAGCATTGCAACCCTTTCTTAGAAATAGCTGTAACTGTAAAGCGTTTCCGCCGCGAACCTGTTCACGGTTACATGGAAACACTCATAAAACAAGCAAAGTCGACCTCTGCTTCTTTAACCCTTATTAGTATTTTAACTTTCTACTTTCGTATGAAGATCACGACAGCGGAAGAAATTTGCGCGGATAGTAGCACACAACAATCTGACGCAAAGCCCTACCTGTCAACTTTTCGATTGCGTGAATGGAACGTTTTCTTTTCACCCTACAGTGGGCTTTTTTCTGTTCAATTTCGATACTGTCCCTTCCACTTTTTCCCAAAACCCGAAACTTAAACTATCTTTAAGTAACAAATCATTAACAATGGTCGATGATAACGATAAGGACGCCTCACGCCATTTCACTTAAGGACAGAATCAACAATAATTATCAGGTGGAAACAGTATCATGTGGTTACGAAAATTTAGTTTAATTCAGCGACTAGGCATCATTGTAGCTCTCATCGTTTTGCTACTTATTGTGCTCACTGCCGTAGTATTAGACCGGCATTATGATGCATTAAAAACCAAGTCGTACGAGGAAAACCAACATCTTGTCGAAGTCGTCCACACCATGCTTGACGCATTTGCCGCCCGTACCGATATCACAGAGGATGAAGCGCGAGCACTGGCACTTGACGCGATAAAAGTGCTTCGGTACGACCGCACTAATTATTTTTGGGTTCAAGACGATACCCCCACCATGGTGATGCACCCTATTAAACCAGAATTAGATGGTCGTGACCTTCGCACGTTCAAAGATGCGAACGGTAAGGCGTTTTTTGTCGATATGGCGAATAGCGCAAGACGCAATGGCGATGGCTTCGTCGACTATGTATGGCCCTTCCCCGGTGAAGACGCCCCCATTGAAAAAATATCCTATGTTAAGACCTTCAAACCTTGGGGATGGACGATAGGTTCGGGGATTTATTTGATTCATTTAGAGGAAGAATATGCACACCTTCGCAACGTGCTTATCCTTTTTTGTGTTGTGAGTATCATTTTAGTCATTGCGCTTATTTATGTCATTGGAGGCAGTATCGTTAAACCCGTTCAAGAGGTGACAGAACGGATGAAAGATATTGCAAAAGGCAAAGGCGACCTAACGCATCAACTGCCCGAAACCGGGCACGACGAAGTTACCCGCCTTGCGCGGTACTTTAACGAATACACGGAAAAAATGCGTGAATCGCTTCTTGGAATAAGAGCAAATATTGAAGCGCTGACAGAACAAGCCGAACTGGTTGATAACGTAAGTCAAAACAGCAATAAACAAGCGCACACGCAAAACGAAAACATGATGCAGGTTGCTGCCGCTATGGAAGAAATGACAACACAGATTAAAGATGTGAGTCAAAATACCGATGCGGCAGAACACAGTACCACCGGTGCGCGACAAAACGTACGAAGCGGTGCCGCGGTGGTTGAAAGCACTGTATCAGACATTCAATCGCTTACTTCAAACATTGAAAGCGTTAGCGCGGTGGTTACTGAACTTGCAGCGCAAACCGATAGTATTGGCGCCGTACTTGATGTGATAAGAGGTATTGCTGAGCAAACCAACTTGCTTGCGCTTAACGCGGCGATTGAAGCCGCTCGCGCTGGTGAACAAGGCAGAGGTTTCGCGGTAGTTGCTGATGAAGTAAGAACCTTGGCAAGTCGCACTGGGCAAAGTACCGACGAAATTCAGACAATGATAGAAAAGCTGCAAAGTCATGCAAAAGCAGCGGTTAATGCGGTAAAAGGCAGCCAGCAAGCGTCGGCAACCACGGTAGATAATGCCAATAAAGCCAATATGGACTTACAAGAAGCCGACAGGTTAATGACCGAAATTGCTAGCATGAGCAGTGAAATTGCGCGGGCTACCGAACAGCAGGCAGAGGCAGCCAACGAAGCCAATGTACGGATAAATGCGCTGTCGGGCGCCGCAGACGATAGCTTAAAAACCGCAGATAAACTGGCAAGTGCCAGTCAATCGTTGCGCGCAAGTTGCTTGGCAATCAAAGCCATTGCAGAGAGTTTTAAACTGGACTAACGCGTAACTACCGCATACTACATATAACATACCGCATACCGCATACCAAAACGGTATGCGGTGGCAATTAGTCATTGCTATCTGTGTGTTGCATCGCCTCACTTTCGACTTCATCGACGTGAAGCTATGGCACAATATGCCCCAGTGCTTTAGACTGCTAAAAACAGTTTATGCAAACACCCATCACCTTCACCCCCTGTTTGCTGGTTAAAAGGAGTTTCCTATGAGTACGGGTTCTAAAAGTAAGTCGATTTTACTGTATGTAGCAGGCTTTTTTGTTGTGCTTATTGCCGTATATTTCTTGTTCGCAAATACCATTATAAAAGCGGTATTAACGTCTAAGTTGGGCGAGTCTTACGGTGCAGAAGTAAACATTGATACCTTAGATCATTCTTTGTTTCCCACCACGGTGACACTTAAAGGGATTGCACTGACCAACCCTACCAAACCTACTCATAATCAAGTATTTGTGGGTGAAGCCTATGCCGATGTTGCGCTAATGCCTTTGCTATCTGACCAGGTGGTGGTGAACAACCTTGATTTACTGAAGGTGCAATTTGATACACAGCGCAGCGCCCCGGGTGACGTATACCGTGTGCCTGAACGTTCGCTTTCCTTTGATGAGATAAAAGGTAAAGCTAAAGATGCCGTTCCGACCGTTGATGAGTTGTTAGCGCGCAATCCACTCAAAACTACCGCAGCGGTAACAGAAGCAAAACAAGCCTATGAGCGCTACTCTTCTTCACTAAAACAAGACTATGCGTCATTGCCTGATAAAAACCGAATTGACTACTACAAAACGCAAATCGCGCAATTAAAAGAAACCGACTACCGTGACCCACAAGCACTGCTTCAAGCAAAATCTGCGTTAACTGGGCTAAAAGAAGAAATCAGTGCTGATAAAGCATTAATTAGCACCTTTAGTGAAAAAGCGACCGAAGCCAAGGATGCCCTTAGTGCCAGCGTGCAGGCGCTCAAGCAAGCGCCTAAGGCAGACTACGATTTGCTTAAAGGGGTTATTGCTGGCGACCAAGCTGCTTTATCACAAGTAACGTATTTCGTATTTGGCGATAAAGCCGCCGAGTACACCGAGTACCTTATGTCGGCGATGCAAATCGTTATGCCATTGCTACAAGGTGACAGTACCTCAGACGCGCCAGCGGATATCCCTTCTATTTTGGTAAAAGAGACGAATGTTTCGGTCCTGTGGCAAAATGAAACCATTGAAAGTACGTGGAACAACATCACCAATACCCACAGTGTGTTTGGTAAACCGACCACGTTTACAATTGATGCCGCCGGTGACTTATTAAAATCATTCACCTCTAGCGGCGAATTTTGGATAGATGAAAACGGGGTAGACGCAAAGCAAATTTGGTCACTGGCCGGTGTCACTATGTCGAATATTAACTTCGAAGGTAATGAATCGCTTGAGGCAATAATGAAATCTGCGCTTATGGCCACTAATGGCAGTATGAATATTACTAATAACCAGCTTAACGGCAGCGGTGAAGTAGACCTGAAACAACTGGTTATGGAAGCGTCGGGAAATACGGAAATCACACAAGCCATCGCCAATGCGCTTCAATCATTGACCGATTTGTCGATGACGATGCTGCTTGATGGCTCACTTGCCAACCCCGGCTTTAAGTTAAAGTCGGACTTAGATAATAAATTGGCTCAAGCGGCATTAGGCCAATTGACTGCTTCGCAGCAAGATAAATTAGACGAACTCAACAGCAAATTAAATGCAATGATTGCCGGGGAACAAAGCGCGCTGTCGGGCCAACTGGTTGATGTTAATAGTATGCTAAGCGCTGCGCAGGGCGATAGTGATGCATTAAAGCAGCTTCTTGAAACGCAATTAAGCAGTGTTGTCGAGCAACAGAAAAATAAGCTTTTTGACAAGCTAAAAGGAAAATTCGGGCAAGGTGAATAAAGCGCCTTTGATTGTGCGCTTTATCACGGCATAATAAGGTATTAGTGAGGGCGATATCGTGCCCTCTTTACTTATCTCCGCTTATCAATATTCAGGTGATACCGTGTGGCAAGATAAATGGCTTCCAATTGTTCTCGTTTGTTTACTCGGGCTACTGCAGTATAGATTGTGGTTTGGAAAAAACAGTATTCCTGACTACTTAAAGCGCGAGCAAGAAGTCATGGTTCAATTTAAGCAAAATGCCAACCTTGCTCAACGAAATGCACTGTTAAAAGCCGATATAAACGACTTAAAAATAGGCCTAGAAGCCATAGAAGAGCGGGCCCGAAATGAGCTTGGCCTGATAAAGCAGGGGGAAACCTTTTACCGGATATTACCTGCCCAAACGAAGTGAACGTCATGACACTACCCTCTGTTACCGCTATTATTCCCGCCGCTGGCGTCGGAAGCCGTATGAACGCTGAGCAGCCTAAACAATATCTATCGCTCGCGGGTAAATCCATTCTCTCTCATACCGTCGAACTCTTGCTTTCTCACCCTCAAATTACGAAGGTTATTGTGGCCCTTAGCCCTGAAGATCGCTATTTTGACCAGTTAGATATAGCGCGCCATCCGAACGTTACCCGGGTAGAAGGCGGCAAAGAGCGAGCAGACTCGGTACTGAATGCGCTCAATAGTATGAACGACGATAGCTGGGCGCTCGTGCACGATGCTGCAAGACCTTGTGTACCGCTTGACGATATTTCCTCGTTACTATCGGTAATTTCGCGGGATGATGTGGTTGGCGGTATTCTCGCTACCCCAGTTCGAGACACCATGAAACGCGCTTCCACTGACAACAAGGCCTATGTGTCGCATACAGAAAGTAGAGACAATTTGTGGCATGCACTTACGCCGCAATTATTCCCCAATGTGTTGTTACGACAGGCCCTGAGTAAAGCATTATCAGACGGTGTGGCCGTTACCGATGAAGCATCGGCAATAGAATATATGGGCGCAAACGTTGCACTGATTAATGCCAGCCCAATAAATATAAAAATAACTCATCCTGCCGACCTCCCCTTAGCAGAATTTTATTTACACCAACGCATGAAGGCAAAAGACATATGCGAATAGGACACGGTTTCGATGTTCACAAATTTGGCGGCAACGGCCCCATTACGCTTGGCGGCGTAAAAATAGACAATGACCTTGGTTTAGTCGCGCACTCTGATGGCGACGTGCTGCTTCACGCTTTGTGTGACGCTCTACTTGGCGCGGCAGCACTTGGCGATATTGGTAAGCACTTCCCAGATACTGACGATGCATATAGCGGGGTTGATAGTAGAGTATTGCTGCGTCATGTTATGAACGTGATAAAAGACAAAGGCTATGTACTGGGTAATGCTGATATGACAATTGTTGCACAAGCCCCCAAAATGGCGCCGCACATTAACGATATGCGTGCACGCATTGCCAGTGATTGTCATGTCGACATTGATGCAATCAATGTTAAAGCTACCACAACAGAAAAGCTTGGCTATACAGGCAGAAAGGAAGGTATAGCCGCACACGCTGTTGTACTTCTGGTGTCAGCATGAAGCCATTAGACACGCAACACTGGCAGTACTATTACGGCAAACCCGAGGCATCTGGGGTATTTAAACAATACGCAGACGATTTTAAGGTGGTTGAAGACTTAGGCTACGAGCCGTGTGGCGAAGGCGAGCACCAATTTATTTTTGTTGAGAAAACGAATACCAATACGGCGTTCGTTGCAGAACAACTGGCGCGCTTTACCTCGTTGCCGCTTCGCCAAGTTACCTACGCCGGTCGCAAAGATAAATATGCTGTAACGCAACAATGGTTTGGCATTCTTGCACCGGGTAAGCCTGATTTCGATTTTAGTACCTTCGAATTGGAAGGGGTAAGGGTATTAAAACAAGTTAGACATAATAAAAAGCTTCGTACCGGTCAGTTAAAAGGCAATACCTTTACTATTACGTTACGTGACGTGAAAAATGCAGACGCGATAGAAGCACGCTTACAGGACATTGCAAAGCACGGTGTGCCTAACTACTATGGCGAACAGCGCTTTGGTGTAATGCGCGTGAATGACGAGGGTGATGTTCAGCGTGGGGGAAACCTGATGATGGCTGAGCGTATGATTAATGGCGAAACGATTCGCCATCGAAACAAGCGCTCTATGGCCCTATCGGCACTGCGAAGCTGGTTGTTCAACGACATGCTTTCTGCCCGTCTACAAGCGGGTAATTTTGATAACGTGATTGAAGGCGACGCTCTCATCCTTAGTGGTTCAAATAGTTTTTTCATCAACGATGGAAAAGCTGACAACCTACAACAGCGCTATGACGCGAAGGACTTGTGCCCTTCAGCTCCGTTATGGGGAAAAGGCAAGCTTGCAACCCATGCGCAAGCATTGGCGTTTGAAACTGAGATTGCAGGCCAACACCCAAGCGTAGTCGATTTTCTTAGCCAATGTGGTTTTGATCAAGAGCGCAAGGCAATAAAAATATGGCCCTCAGACCTTCAATGGGAGCGCGAGGAAGATACCTTCACGGTATCTTTTGCACTACCTAGCGGATGCTTTGCTACGTCGGTATTACGGGAGTGCGTTGAGACACTTACCCCCGTTACAAACACCTAAACGCGGCATAGTGGAAGATGGAAAAATGATACCCGTGACGTTGAGATGACTGCGTATCAAAGTTTAGATACTATAAAAACGTGACCGAAACATTCGATCGCTAAATAATAAAAAGCGTTAATCGCAAACACTTAGGATAACAAGCAACATCATGAGAGCTTCCAGAAAAGGGGATGCGCTAGCTCAGCTGCTTTATGACGAAGGAATACGTTCGCAGCACGTGCTAAATGCAATTGCCGGTACGCCCAGACAAACGTTTTTACCAGACGCACTTAAACATAAGGCATACCAGAATACGGCATTGCCTATTGGGCAGGGGCAAACTATTTCTCAGCCTTATATTGTGGCGAAAATGACAGAGCTATTGCTTGATAGCCCAAATAAGCCAGAGAAAGTGTTAGAAATTGGTACGGGGTCAGGCTACCAAACGGCGATATTGGCACAATTGTTTGGCTACGTGTTTAGTGTTGAGCGAATTAAAGCATTGCAGTTTCAGGCTAAGCGCCGCATGAATCAGCTCGATTTGCACAATATTTCAATGAAGCATGGTGATGGTTGGAAGGGCTGGGCGTCGAAAGGCCCTTACGATGCCATTATCGTTACCGCCGCAGCAGCAAGTTTACCGCAAGACTTGTGCGACCAATTAAAAGAAGGTGGCAGGCTTATTATTCCCGTCGGTAACGAACAACAGTCGTTATTATGCATTGACCGTGTAGAGGGTGAACTTGTTACCACAACGATTGAGTCGGTAAGATTTGTTCCGTTAGTCGCTGGAGAGTTGATGTGAAGCTTTTTGAGGCATGTTACGACCTTGCACTACGTTGGGCTAGACATAAACATGCAACGAAGTATTTGGGCGGCCTGAGCTTTGCTGAATCTGTTTTCTTCCCAATCCCACCAGACGTTATGCTAGCACCAATGTCGCTATCGCAGCCCGAACGGGCATGGCGATTTGCCCTAATCACGACCATTGCATCGATTTTAGGCGGCATTGCCGGATACTGGCTAGGCTATTTTGCTTTTGATGTATGGCTGTCACCCTTGATTGAACAATGGGGTTACACACATAAAATAGATAAAGCCATGCAATGGTTCACTGACTATGGCGTATGGGTTGTGTTCTTAGCTGGCTTCTCGCCCATTCCCTACAAGATATTTACGGTAAGTGCAGGCTTTCTTCAAATGGCCTTTTTTCCGTTTTTACTGGCATCGGCAGTAGGACGGGGCGCGCGGTTCTTTCTTGTCGCCGGGCTGATGCGTTGGGGTGGAGAGAAAATGGAGAATACCCTTAGGCAATATGTAGAAATATTGGGCTGGGCCGTAGTCCTTCTGGCAGTTGGTGCATATTTGGTTTTGAGGTGATATGAAATTATCACCTTCCTTTCTGCTCCTCTTAATTGTTATTTCCCTCACTATTGAAGGTTGTGGCAGCAGAACCGCACCCGCCCCTGTTGTATTATTAAATAGTCAAATTGAAGACGAAGAAGGTATCTTTTCTTCGGACACCTATGAGGTACAACCCGGGGATACGCTTTATGCTATTGCTTGGTATACCGGAAACGACTATCAAGACATCGCTAAATATAACAATTTATCAACGCCTTATCGTATTTTTCCTGGTCAAAAATTGCGCATGACCGCACCTGAGATCGTGGCGAGATCCTCCTCACCCTCCCCGGATCGGACCAGTCAGTCTACTGCTCCGACCATCTCAACTAAGAGCAAAGGAGGCATTGACCAACCTCGAACACAGGGGTATGGTGAAAGTGAAAAAAATGTTAACGGACAAAACGTTACGGTCGTCAAAAAGCCGTCAACAGGTGTCAAAAAAGTAGCGCCAAAAACCTTCCCTAGTAAGATCAAACGGTGGGTGTGGCCTGCAAAAGGAAAGATCGTAGGATCTTTCAATAAGGCAGAGTCTGGGAACAAAGGTATTGATATTGCCGCTGCAAAGGGTTCTCCCGTTTATGCCGCGGCAGATGGAAAAGTTGTTTACTCAGGGAGTGCATTAAGAGGTTACGGTAATTTAGTTATTGTTAAACATACCGATACATTTCTAAGTGCATACGCCTACAACGATACGATTGATGTAAAAGAAAGAGATTGGGTATCGGCGGGGCAGCAAATTGCAACCATGGGTAATAGTGGTACAGATTCGGTTAAGCTTCACTTTGAAGTAAGGTATCGAGGGAAATCTTTAGACCCTATGCGTTACCTGCCATCATCAAAATAATAATAAATAATAATAATAAAAGTTAAAGGAGAAACGTCAAAGGTAAACCTTGTAGCAGGAGATTCACTATGGGTACCGTAAATACAACCGTAGTATCAAAAGCAGATGACGCTGATGTCATCGATATGCCGGCTGAACTAAAAGCTGACGAAACCTTAAACACAGATTCTGAAACTGAAAGCAGCGATTCTGTAATCAGTAAAGATGACCAACCCAAAAACCTAGACGCCACACAGTTGTATCTTGGCGAAATCGGTTTTTCCCCGCTTCTTACTGCTGAAGAAGAAGTGTATTTCGCACGTCGCTCTCTTAAAGGCTGCGACGCATCCCGTAAACGCATGATAGTGAGTAACCTTCGGTTAGTCGTTAAAATTGCACGCCGTTATAACAACCGTGGACTTGCCCTTCTTGACCTTATTGAAGAGGGAAACTTAGGCTTAATCCGTGCGGTAGAAAAGTTTGATCCAGAAAGAGGGTTTAGATTTTCAACCTATGCTACTTGGTGGATAAGACAAACCATTGAACGTGCGATAATGAACCAAACTCGCACCATTCGTTTACCCATACATGTGGTTAAAGAGCTTAATGTATACTTGCGTGCAGCACGAGAGCTGTCACAAAAGCTAGACCATGAGCCTACCGCTGAAGAAATTGCTTCAGCACTTGATAAGCCTGTAGAAGACGTAACTAAAATGCTTCGGTTAAACGAGCGTATTACGTCGGTTGACACTCCGATTGGCGGTGAAAACGACAAGGCATTACTCGACATTTTGGCTGATGAAAAAGAGTTTGGACCAGAAGAAAACCTGCAAGACAGCGATATTAAAAATAATATCGTGGGGTGGCTTGAAGAGCTTAACCCTAAGCAACGTGAGGTATTAGCGCGTCGATTCGGTCTTTTAGGTTACGAACCCTCTACGCTTGAAGATGTAGGCGCAGAAATTGGCTTAACGCGAGAACGCGTTCGTCAGATTCAAGTAGAAGCATTACGTCGTTTACGCGACATGCTGGGTCATCAAGGCCTATCACTCGAGAGCTTGTTTGATCAAATGGGATAACAACTCGCAGCCATGTTGAAGTGATTTTTGCTGAGTTTATTCTTGCAGATCGACAGTAAAACGCCGGACGGTATGACCTTCCGGCGTTTTTTTATGCTTTTTGCAACGTAACAAACACATAATTGTGTTTATTTTTCTCATCATTGGTGTGGGCAACACGCTCTACTTCTTTCCATTGGTGTGCTTGCTGATAATCCGGGAACTGGGTATCTCCCTCAACGGCTAATTCGATATGCGTTAAATAAAGCGTATCTGCTAGTGGTAAAAATGCTTGGTAGATAGTTCCACCACCAATGATCATGACTTCATCACTGCCTTCACCGAGGACGTGTGCTACGCCTAACGCTGACTCGGGAGAATCAACCACAGTGGCATCAGACAGGCTATATTCTTTATTTGATGTAATTACAATGTTGGGTCGCCCGGGTAGCGCGCGCCCTATTGACTCATAGGTCTTGCGCCCCATGATAACCGGCTTACCCAACGTCACGGCTTTAAAATGCTTTAGGTCGGCAGGAAGGTGCCACGGCATATCATTGTCTGCACCAATAACTCGGTTTTCTGCCATTGCGGCAATCATGGCTATTTTCATTGAAAACGTTCTCGTTTTTCAGCGACACGCGGTGTGCTGTAGTGAATAAAAGGAATAAAAAAGCACGAGGTAATGGCGGTTCGTCATTTAGCTCGTGCTGTTATTATTCATGTATTATTAACGGCGGTACTCAACGTCTACATCGTAATCGTCTTCATCCCAATCTTCGTCATCATCAAGATCGTCATGAAGGTCGTCGTGAGCATCTAACGTATTACGATGATACGTATCCCACTTAAATTCGACTTCCTTCTCTTCGTCTTCTGTTTCCAACTCTGTCGGTAACGTTTCGAGGTAGTCCATAATGCTTCTACATAATGGCTCTAGCCCTAACTTTTGAAACGCAGAGATTTGATAGACTGGGCCATCCCATTCAAGCTCTTCAACAATCTTGTCGCAGATTTCTTTTGCTTCTTCTTCAAGTAGCAAATCGACTTTATTGAACACTAACCAGCGCGGTTTACTTGCTAGTTTTGGATTGTATTTTTCAAGCTCTTCAACGATTGCTTTAGCATTATCCGTTGGGTTACTTTCATCCACAGGCATGATATCGACTACATGAAGTAGTATGCGACAACGCTCTAGATGTTTAAGGAATCGAATTCCTAAGCCAGCGCCATCGGCAGCACCTTCGATCAAACCAGGAATATCAGCCACCACGAAGCTTCGGTTCGAATCTTGACGTACCACACCAAGGTTAGGTACCAGCGTGGTAAACGGATAATCGGCAACCTTTGGCTTAGCCGCTGAAACCGAACGAATGAACGTTGATTTACCCGCATTAGGCATGCCTAATAGACCAACGTCGGCTAATAGCATTAGCTCGAGTTTAAGGTTGCGAATTTCGCCTGGCGTACCGTTTGTTTTATGGCGAGGTGCGCGGTTAGTACTGCTTTTAAAGCGAGCATTACCCAAACCGTGATAACCACCTTGCGCTACTTTTAAACGTTGACCATGATGAGTTAGGTCGCCGAGTACTTCGCCGGTGTCATTGTCGGTAGCGCGTGTACCAACAGGTACTTTTACGTCTAAATCTTTACCGCCTTTACCAATACAATCACTGCCTTGACCGTTTTGACCGCGCTCTGCACGATGAAAACGTTCGAAGCGATAGTCGATCAATGTATTCAGGTTTTCATCGGCAATAAGATATACGCTACCGCCATCGCCACCGTCGCCTCCATCAGGACCACCACGAGGAACGTATTTTTCCCGTCTAAAGCCAATTACGCCGTTTCCACCGTCTCCGGCTTCTACACGAATTTCAGCTTCATCTACAAATTTCATTTATCACTCCGGGCAATAATGCCTTGGGTTATTACTTACCAATATATACACCTAGTTTACACCAAATAATGCCATTACGCCTTGATGCAATACTAAGGGTTTATTAATAACAAAAGAAGAAACCTAGTTTATTACATAACGAAAACGCTATGCACTACTACAAAGGGACTGTTGTCGGTTTCATAAAACAAAAAACCCCGCAAGCGCGGGGTTTTTCTAAGCCTGTTAGGCGAGAAGCTTTCGCGCTTACTCAGCTACGATGCTTACAAATTTACGGTTCTTCGGTCCTTTTACATCGAACTGAACTTTACCGTCTTTTAGTGCAAACAACGTGTGGTCTTTACCGATACCCATGTTGTCACCAGCGTGGAAACGAGTACCACGTTGACGAACAATGATGTTACCAGCAAGAACAGATTCGCCACCGAAGCGTTTTACACCTAGGCGTTTACTCTCTGAATCACGACCGTTTTTGGTACTACCACCAGCTTTTTTATGTGCCATGTGTTCGTGCTCCTATTATGCGTTGATACCAGTGATTTTCACTTCCGTGAACCACTGACGGTGACCAGCTTGTTTACGAGAATGCTTACGACGACGGAACTTAACGATTTTAATTTTATCGCCACGACCGTGCGTAACTACCTCAGCAGTCACCTTACCACCAGCAACGATAGGTGTGCCGATTTTTACATCGTCACCGTTGCTTACCATTAAAACTTTGTCAAATTCAACCGTTTCGCCTGGGGCTACTTCGATTTTTTCAAGACGAACGGTTTGGCCTTCGGCCACACGGTGTTGTTTACCGCCACTTTGGAAAACCGCGTACATAGTTAACTCCGCTCTGCGTCCAATGACGCTTCAATTCAAAAAACAGGGCGCAAATTCTACGTGAAACATCTGCAAACCACAACCCCGTTTCTCAGAAAAATAGATTATTTTTCCTACATTGGTAAAAAAAGCGATAGAACGCCTGATTTACCCCCTTAATTTGTGCGTAAGTTATACCTTAAGATTTTGAGAAAGCAATAATTTTGCGTGATTTTTTCGTTAATTCGCGGGCGCTGCGTTGGTTTTCGCGGTTATTACATTAGATGAGATCGTCATTGAGGATCGAAAAATGATCGCCACCGCATCAAAATAGATCGTGCCGAGATCGTAGGCGAATAACGAACAGAGTGTGACCAAAATAGCTTCTAAAGCGTGATATGAAGAAATAAACGCACTATTTGCGCTTTTCTATTCTTTCTTGGTACTCGTCTGTTCGCTTCAAAAATAATTGTGTTAGCGCTATCACGCCGTTAAGCAGCCCTGTATTGAGCATGGTATGGACTAAAATATTGGAAATAGTATTGCGCGTAATTTCGTTTTCACGTGCTCTCGTTTCGTGACCGCATGCTTTGGTTTACTGATAAATAGTACATGAAACCGATGTTTCACGACGTTTGATGCATGGGAAAACGTTAACTCGCGATTTTTTAAGACAATTTGATAGACAATGTGGTGGATACTCGTCTGCATTAAGGTACAATCGCCGACAATACGTTTTTACCCAAATAAATAAGTTTTCACGCTCATGCCAATGGATATAAATGAAATCCGCGCGTTGTCAGACGATGACATGCAGGCCGTTAACCAGTTGATTCAGCAACAAGTCGATTCCGATGTTGCACTTATTAATCAGCTTGGCTTCTATATTGTTAACAGTGGCGGCAAACGTCTTCGCCCACTTTTGACAGTGCTAAGCGCACGAGCAATGGGCATTGACAATAACGACCACCATACCCTAGCAGCGATTGTTGAATTTATTCACACTGCCACGTTATTACACGATGATGTTGTTGACGAATCACTTATGCGACGCGGGCGAGAGACGGCTAACGCTGTGTTCGGTAACCAAGCGTCGGTATTAGTGGGCGACTTCCTGTATACACGTTCATTTCAGATGATGGTGAGTTTAAAGCGTATGCGGGTAATGGAGATTTTGTCGGAAGCGACGAACCAGATTGCTGAAGGTGAGGTGTTGCAGTTGATGAACTGTAACGATGCTACTACCACAGAAGCACGATATTTCGACGTTATTTACGGTAAAACCGCCCGTTTATTTGAAGCAGCGACGCAATTAGCTGCCGTACTAACAGACCAAAACGACGATGTTGAGCACGCCATGCAAGAGTATGGTAAACATCTTGGTACAGCGTTTCAGCTAGCCGATGATATTTTGGATTATATGGCTGATAGCGAAGAAATGGGCAAAAATGCCGGGGACGACCTTGCAGAAGGTAAGCCCACGCTTCCACTCCTTTACGCGATGTGGCATGCCGATTGTGAAGACGACAAGCACCTCATTCGTGATGCAATTGAAAAGAGCAACGGCTTAGAACACCTAACACGCATTCAGGGTATTATGGAATCGACCGGGGCGCTTGAATACACGCAAGCTTGTGCTCACAAAGAAGTACAGATGGCGATTGATAGCTTAGATGCTATCCCCGATTCTGCTTATAAAGATGCACTTATTGCCCTTGCACACATTTCGGTTGAACGTACCAGTTAGCCTTTTAATAATTTGACGAAAGGCGCCTTAATGGCGCCTTTTTTGTTGCTTAGCCTTCTATTGCATACCCTATTATACCGATTAAAAAGCCGAGTATGCCGCCAAGTGGCGGGAGCCAATGGTTTTCCATGCGGATTTGAGGCGCGATATCTTGAAATACTGAATAAAGAATGCCACCTGCCGCAAACAGCATTAGCCCACTCATTACCATGGGGTATTGAGATAGATAGTAAAAGCCAATAAGGCTCATGATAGGGCCAAGCAACCCCATTAGTGCAAAAAGTAGAATGAGTGTGGTACTGCGTTTTTTGTTCTCATGCACCATTTCACGATAGGCATTAAACCCTTCGGGTAAATTCTGCACGGTGATGAGTATTCCCAACAGCAGTGTTCCGCCCCCAAGCGCTGCGGTAGTGCCAAGCGCCAGTGATTCTGGAACAAAGTCACTGAGCATAGCCGCCAATTGACTGCCAGCGGTTTTCTTTTTGGCTAAGTAGATATCGAGCGCCATAAACGCCAGCGCGCCGGATATAAAACACAGTGATACCATGAGTAACGACAGGTCTTTCATCCCCTCGGGCACAAGCACTAACGCGACAGCGGATACTAGCGCCCCTGCGCCTAACGCTAAGATGCCGTGACGAACTTCCTTCTCTAACCACTTTGGTCGAATGCTATTCACTGTTGCTAGCCAGGCCCCAGCCGGCATTGCTAAACCTGCTATTGTTGCGGTTATTACAACATCGATGATATCCACTTGTGCCACGTTCACTTCCTACGTTATCTATTACGTTCGCTAGTTACTTTTTATCACGCAAAATGCGTACCCGTAAGCATGCAGCAATAAAAAAAGCAGCCTGGGGCTGCTTTTTAAAATTGTATACACCATGTGATGTATAGCACCAACGTAATGGTTAATTCAAACCGCGTTCGCGGGTCATATTTTCGTTACGAGCTCGATGTACAATAATATTATCTTCAATACGAATACCACCGAAAGGTTTGTACGCGGCAACCGTGTCCCAATTGATGTATTTAGATGCTGGCGTTGCTTTTAAATCGCGCAGCAAACTATCGATAAAATACAAGCCAGGCTCAATGGTAAACACTTGCTTGGGCTCGACAATACGAGTACATCGTAAGAACGGGTGAGACTCAGGCGCAGGCTTAGGCGTGCCTCTGTCATCGTTAACTAACCCGCCTACATCATGCACTTGTAGCCCCAAGAAGTGACCAATGCCATGAGGGAAAAACGTACGCGTTATTCCTTGCTCGACAATGTCGGGGGCGTTTAGATTAACTAACCCTGTGTCTTGCAAGATTTGCGCAATGCCATCGTGGGCTAATAGGTGGATATCGGTATACGCCACACCAGGCTTTAGCGCGTCGGCCAATGTTACGGTAACCTTGTCAACTGCACTGATAAGGTCTGCAAACAGGGCAGAGTTTTGGCTGTACGTACGTGTGATGTCAGCAGCATAACCATGATAATTGGCGCCGGCATCGATAAGGAATGAGCGAGACTCACTGGGCGCTTGGGTATCGCACTGCATGTAGTGCAATATCGACGCATGTTCGTTAAGCGCAACAATGCTAGTGTAAGGGACGTCATTATCACCTTGTCTGCATGCCGCTGCGTATGCAAGGTTAATGTCGAATTCACTTTTACCCTGCCTAAACGCCGCTTCTGCTGCTTTATGGCCGGCAACCGCAAGCGTGTTTGCTTCACGCATACAGTCAAGCTCGTAATCGGTTTTAAACGCTCTTTGATAATGCAAGTAGTGCAGTACGCGGTCTGGGTTTACGTTTTCAAACCCTAATGCTTTTGCTACTTCAATGTATTCACCAATGTAAGCGAAACGCGATTTATCGTATGGTAAATGTTTTTCTACCGCATCGGCTTGTTGCAACAGCACAATGTTGAAGCTGTCTACCCAGAATGCGTTGGGCTCTGGCGGCACTTTATGCCAAAAGTCTTCGGGACGATAAAAAATCAGTGTGGGCTTGTCGACGCCATTGACCACTAACCAACAATTAGGGTTGTCTATTACCGGCACCCACGCTTTAAACTGTGGGTTTACCTTAAACGGGTAATGATTATCATCTAAAAATAATCGTTTACCTTGGCCTGAATGGATGACGAGCCCGTCTAGCCCTTCGCGCTGCAACGCCTCTCGGGTACGTGCTTGTAATTCTTCGATGTGTTGCTTGTAGGTTACCTGATGGTCTGACATAACCCCTCTTTTCTGTCGTTTTTTATTTTTACTTAATTGTGTTCTAGCACAGTGTAACACATGCCCCATTGGGATTAGCGCGGCGCTAACTGCAAGCGCCCGGTATCTGGGTTCGTGGTCACCGATTCTGCACTAGGAATAACCTCTTTTGTTAGTGATGGGAACATGTTTTGGTTCAATCCTAATTGCTGCTCGTAAATATGCTGGTACGCTAACACGGCCTTAACATAGTGGCGGGTTTCTCGATATGGAATGTTTTCAATCCAAATATCGACCGGTAGCGATTCGTTGGCAGGTAGCCACTCTAACACCTTTCGCCACCCAGCATTGTAGGACGCTGATACCAACACCGGGTTGTTATCAAGTTTGTCCATGAGATAGCGCAAGTACTGCACGCCATATTCTAAGTTATCATCGACTTGAAATAAGGTATTGCGACTGACTTTCTGTTTAGCGAGATATTGTGCGGTACCCGGCATAATTTGCATTAACCCTGCAGCTCCCACTGGCGACACCGCGTCTGCCCTAAAAGAGCTTTCTCGTCGAGCGATAGCCATAGCGAACGCTTTATCAATATCGTAAGCAGCTGCTTTTTGGGTAAAGGCATCGTTAAACGCTAGTGGAAAACGGCGCTCAACATCATCCCACTCGCCACTTCGCGCAAAACTGGTGATGGCTTGGTCGTATACTCCCCACTCATAAGCTAATATACCTGCCTCAGTAATATCGCTTTCTGGCAATATGGATAGCAAATAATGCCACTCTCGGCGCGCACTGTTGAAACGCGCTAAACGATAAAACTCAAGCGCTCGCAGTGTGGCGGGGGTTTGCGCAATTTTTTGTTTTTTCTGATTATTGGTAACAGCCGATTCATGCGCTAAGTGCGGCAACGCCCCGACGTGTGCACTGGCCATAAAACCGTAATAATGACGCTCTTGTGCAAGTTGTGTATATAACACCGTGGCCTGCATGGTATTGCCTTGCTCTTCGAGCGCTCGGGCACGCCAGTAACGGTAGTTTTCTTCATCTTGAAGGTATTGTGGTGCACTGTTGATGATATCGATAACCTCTTGCCACTGCTTATTTCGTAATAAGTGAGCAATGTGCCATCGCTTAACATCGTCATTCGCACCTTCTATGTCGGCACGTTCAAGCCACTCGTGAGACTCAGGCTTTCTTCCTAGGGTAAAACTAAGGGCAATGGCGCGGCGCATCATATGCTGCTGCGGCTGACTGAATACCGATTTGGCCTGATAATGCGTATACGCTTTCGCTGCTTTCTCGGCATGGCTCCATGCCAGCTTTTCGATGGCCCATGTTAATATTTCAGCTTCATAGGCAGTATGCTTTAACGGAAACAAGCGCTTGGTATTCACCGCATTGGTATTGCGCGTTACCGCATACCACGCATCACCAATGTAGTGATATTCTTTAGGTAGTTGGCGCTTTAAGTAAGGAATGATGGCCCGGTTCTTTTCCTTTGCCGCAATTTCAATTCGCTTGATCACTTTTTCAGGCGTCATCATGCCTGCCTTACGCCACGCTTTGAAAAGCGGGTCGCACTCGTCGGGTTGGGACTGCCCGTGATACCACAGATTATCGACTTCTGAGAGCACCGTCGCTGCATCTTCAGCATTTTGTAACCGGTAATTAAGCGCAATACAGGTTAACTTTGCCCCCATACCGCCACGATAGTTATGCAAAAAGGCCTGTTGGTGGTTACGGCTTGCCAAATAACTTAACCAACGATAACGAAGGCCATAGCTGGCTGGCTGCCCTGCGTAGTCGTTCAGGAACGCCTCGATATTGTCACGGCTTTTAAGGGATAGGGTTCGTTCTAATTTCTTACGTAGCAAGTAAGGATAAAGCGGATACGATGATAAGGAATAAATAGCGCCGTCGAGTTCGTCTAGCCTGCGCGAAGGCAGCGTATTAAGCTTTTCTTCAATAGTAAGAAACTGCTGGCGCTGTGCTTCAAACGAGTCGGACGGTAACGTATTTGAGACGCTCGCTTGCACAAACAATGAATATGACAATACAAAGAACGCAAGCGGGAAGCGCGATACATAGCGGCTTAAAAAAGACTCGGCATTAAGAAGTACAGACACAATAAAACTCCTACCCTGATAAATATTTAAACCCATCCACGCAGCAAACGTATGCATGTAACGCCGATTACTTCGACTTGATGTGTTTACGTTACGGTGCCTAAAGTGCACGCGTTATGGCTCCTTGCCATGGAAGTTGTTGTGCCAGCTTGTTAGCTGTTGTTTACAAACATCAACTTGATGATTGTAGACTATTATTATGCTGGATTGGCGCTTTGCGACAATAACGCTCATTATACAAGCACACTCGTTGAAATGAACCCCAAATTTCAATGAACCCCTTGAAATTGAGTCATCCGACCACTACCTTATTGCACATTGAAACGGTCGTTTGATTTTTTTCATTGAAATTTTGTGTGGCTTTGTAAAGAATTTAGCCACCCTAACGCGTTAGTTTATTTCTACTGCCCTACGTTGCTGTTGGATTAATAAACTAACATCCTGGCCAATGCCGAAGGAGAAGATAATGATATACACAGGCAAGAGTCTTTCTGTCAGTCTGTTAGATGACGGCTTTGCTGAGCTGGTATTCGACGCTGAAGGCTCAGTAAATAAGTTTGACCGCCAAACGGTTAGCGAACTTGACGAAGCAACCCAAGCGCTTGTTGCAAAAGGTGACATTAAAGGTTTGGTTGTACGTTCTGCAAAAAGCACCTTTATTGTTGGTGCTGATATCACTGAGTTCACTGGCCTTTTTGCCATGGACGACGCGGAAGTATTAGAATGGGTTGCGAACACTTCGCAAGTATTTGACCGCTTTGAAGACCTTCCTTTCCCGACCATTGCTGCCGTTAATGGCTTCGCACTAGGTGGCGGCTGTGAAATGGCGTTAGCATGTGACATGCGTATTGCTGACACCACAGCTTCAATTGGTTTGCCAGAAGTTAAACTAGGCCTCATGCCTGGTTTTGGTGGTACGGTACGCCTACCTCGCCTAATTGGTGCAGACAACGCCCTTGAGTGGATGACCACAGGCCGTGACAGAAAAGGGGCAAAAGCCCTTGCTGAAGGTGCGGTTGATGCTGTTGTAGCACCCGAAATGCTAATTGAAGGCGCGCTTTCCATGGTGAAAGACGCTGTTGATGGCAAGTTTGATTGGCAAGCACGACGTGCTGTTAAGAAAGCGCCATTACAACTAAACAAAAACGAAGCGATGATGAGCTTCTCTACCGCGCAAGCCATGGTATTTGCACAAGCGGGTAAACATTACCCTGCGCCACACAAAATGGTTGAAACGGTTCAAAAAGCATCTGTGCTAGACCGTGAAGGTGCACTTAAGCTTGAAAACGAAGGCTTTGTTGCCCTTGCTAAGACTGACGCAGCAAAAGCGCAGATTGGTATTTTCCTTGCCGACCAGCTAGTTAAGAGCAAAGGTAAAAAGCAAGCGAAAGCCGCCACTAAGCAATCAAAGCTTACTGCTGTTCTTGGCGCTGGCATCATGGGCGGCGGTATTGCATACCAAAGCGCTGTGAAAGGCACGCCAGTAATTATGAAAGACATTAACCAAGGTGCACTAGACCTTGGCCTTTCAGAAGCTGCTAAAATTCTTGGTAAAGGTATGCAGCGCGGTAAAGTTGATGCGACCAAAATGGCGCAAACACTTAACGCAATTACCCCTACCCTTGAGTACAGCACACTTAAAGACGCAGACCTTGTTATTGAAGCGGTTGTAGAAAACCCGAAAGTAAAAGGCATTGTACTTAAAGAAGTTGAAGAGAACGTAGCGGACGACGCTATTATCTGTTCAAACACTTCGACAATCTCTATTAACCAGCTAGCAGAGAGCCTAGATAAACCTGAGCGCTTCTGTGGTATGCACTTCTTTAACCCCGTGCACCGCATGCCATTGGTAGAAATTATTCGTGGCGAGAAGACGTCTGAAGAAACCATCAATGCAGTAGTAGCAGCCACGCTTAAAATGGGTAAAACCCCTATTGTGGTTAACGACTGCCCAGGGTTCTTGGTAAACCGCGTATTGTTCCCTTATTTTGCGGGCTTCAGTAAGCTACTTATCGACGGTGCTGACTTTGTAGCGGTTGATAAAGTAATGGAAAAAATCTTCGGCTGGCCAATGGGCCCTGCGTACCTAATGGACGTAGTGGGTATCGACACTGGCGATCACGCCGCAGACGTAATGGCTGCTGGTATTCCAGAGCGTATGGCGCGCCTAGACAACGACCCAGTAACCTTGTTCTACAAAGAACAGCGTTTAGGCCAGAAGAACGGTAAAGGTTTCTACAACTACGGTGTTGATAAGCGCGGTAGACCGTCTAAAACCGCTGCTGACGAAGCGTATGCATTGATGGCCCCTCACGTTGCTGACAAGCGAGACTTTGACGCAGACGACATTATTGCACGCCTTATGATCCCTATGGCAAACGAAGCAATTCGCTGCCTAGAAGAAGGTATTGTAGATAGCGCAGCTGAAGCTGATATGGCGCTACTTTACGGCTTAGGTTTCCCTCCATTCCGCGGTGGTATTTTCCGTTGGATTGAAACTATTGGCTTGGCGAACTTCGTTGCGATGGCAGACAAGTACGCTGAACTTGGTCCAATTTATCAGATTTCAGATGGCGTTCGTGACATGGCCGCTGCTGGTAAATCGTATTTCGCATAAGACCCGGAGGAAAAACTAATGAAAGAAGTAGTCGTAATCGATTGCGTTCGTACCCCTATGGGTCGTTCAAAAAACGGTGTTTTCAGAAATGTGCGCGCAGAAGACCTATCTGCAGCACTAATGACCGCGCTACTAGCGCGTAACCCTGGCGTAAACCCAGCGGAGATTGAAGACATCATTTGGGGCTGTGTTCAGCAAACTAAAGAGCAGGGCTTCAACGTTGCACGTAACGCGCAACTATTAACACAAATTCCACGCACAACAGGCGCGGTAACGGTAAACCGTTTATGTGGTTCATCAATGCAAGCCCTTCACGATGCAACAAGTGGCATTATGAGCGGCCGTGGTGACATTTACATGATTGGTGGTGTTGAGCACATGGGTCACGTACCGATGAACTACAACATCGACTTCCACCCGGGCCTTGCTAAGTATACGGCAAAAGCGTCGGGCATGATGGGCATGACAGCTGAGCTACTTGGTCGTCAGAACGGCATTACTCGTGAACAACAAGACGCCTTTGGCGCACGTTCGCACCAGCTAGCGCACAAAGCACACCTTGAAGGCCGCTGGGCTAACGAGATTGTGCCTGTTGAAGGTCACGATGCTAACGGCGTATTAAAGCTTATTGATCATGACGAAGTGGTACGCCCTGAAAGTACAGTAGAGAGCATGGCGGCACTTCGCCCAGTGTTCGACCCTGTAAACGGTACAGTAACTGCGGGGACATCGTCTGCGCTGTCTGACGGTGCGTCGGGCATGCTACTTATGTCAGCAGACCGTGCTAAAGAGCTTGGCCTAACGCCACGTGCGAAAATTCGCTCTATGGCAGTGGCCGGTTGTGATGCAGCAATTATGGGTTACGGCCCAGTTCCGGCAACACAAAAAGCCCTTAAGCGCGCTGGCCTTACTATGGACGATATTGAACTTGCTGAGTTTAACGAAGCGTTCGCTGCGCAGGCACTATCGTGCATTAAGCAGCTAGGTTGGATGGACCACTTAGATACTAAGATTAACCTTAACGGTGGTGCAATTGCACTAGGTCACCCACTAGGTTGTTCTGGTTCACGTATCTCAGGTACGCTTATTAACCTAATGGAATCACAAGACGTTAGCCTTGGCCTTGCGACTATGTGTATTGGTTTAGGCCAAGGTATTGCTACTGTATTTGAACGTGTATAAACGTTTAAATAACGCGTAAATAGCTAAATATTGAAAGGGCCTTCGGG